>NZ_JAGBLU010000016.1 GCF_017635265.1 Butyrivibrio sp. | reverse complement strand
AGCAATTTTTTATACTAAAAGCATTTTGGCATAAGCCCGGATTTTTGTCTTAGTACATTAAAAAAACCCATTTTATTGTAAAATGCTTTTTTTTAGTATAAAAGGACCTGCTTTTATACTAAAATGCCACTGGAATAGTATAAAAAGTCTAATCTTCAAAACAGAAAATATCCTCTACCGGCAGTTCAAAGACTTTTGCGATGTCCATGGCAAGCTTTAATGAAGGATTATACTTCCCGCTTTCAAGGTAAACTATAGTCTCTCTTCTTACCCCTACTAAACAAGCCAATTCTGCCTGGCTCAGCCCTTTCTCTTTTCGGAGCTCATGTATTCTGGTTCTTAGCATTCTTCATCCTCTTCATACACATGGCTCTCATACTGGATAAAGAAGATTCCCTGAAGAATGCTTCCAATGCCTGCGGCAAAATATAAAACCTGTTCCATTGAAAACTTTAATTGAAGTATAGGAGATAGAAAACTAAGCAAAACAAGAAGAAGGATTGTGAAGTTCAGCGCATTATAACTTGCCCTGCCAATATGCTTTAGATACATTTCATCAGCAGCATCTTTCTTATGAAGAAAAGTTGCAAGGACAACTACTGTCATAAAGACCGAAAAGGCTGATACAAGTACCCTTACAATGACATTACTAAAGGAATATGAGGCAGCTGAAAGAATCAGTGATATTCCCCAGATGATATTGTTGTATCCTATAGCAGTTTTTAGGGATAAAGGTTTTCTAAAGCGCTCATTCAGTGCATTCATAATCTTCAATCCTCCTTTGTGTGAGATATTTCTAACATGTGATAAATATATCACATTAATAGAAGCTGGTCAATGAGCAAAAAGTATAGAATAAGGGGTTGCGCAAGGTGCCAGGTGATGTTATTATTATCGTGTTTAGTAGTAAAGTTTTTATTATTGCATGTAGTGGCGAAGCAAGCGGTCGATGATCGGTTGCTATTTTTATGCCAATCTTATCCAATCCAGCCAGTCTGGTGCATCTACAGGTGTCGATCACATAAGCACCTGATATCTGATTTTCATAGCACAGACATTGGCAGTCTACCCATTTTCCCCTTATAGCCAAGCAGCCAGTACACACTTGAAGGAACTGGAGAGTGATGGATCCTCTAAAAAGTCCAAACAGCGCGTTGCAATAGAAGAAAAGAAATGCAACAACAAAACCTCAGGGCAGAGGTAAATGCCTGTAGCCAGTAGTGGCTCATATTCTTTGCCAGGCAAGGGATAGTGTTCCGAACAGGAACCAACTTAGGCTCAACAAAAGAGCTAATTTCTCAAGAATTGAACCCCCAAAATGAATATTTTTTTTGACTAACCAATCCCCGTGTCCGTATTGAGGAGGCGCAGGCGCTGCCTGCGCCGGTTAAAAGGGGAGAGGGACTACTATGCAAGGAGGAAAATGGATGGCAAGAAATCTAAGGCAACAACTCTTATATTGCATCTACCAATGTGACCATCGGGGAACATCAAAGAGGGCAGATAGAAGAAATAAAGTTGATATGAAGGGGAGACTTTATTCGACTCAAAGGATCAAAGATCTGAAACATACAGCCAAAAGCTTAGCCAAGTTTATGAAAGCGGTATATCCGGGAATCAAATTGGTATATCAAATCAGATCAGAGCACGTACAGGATTATTTAAACAGTAAAGCAGGAGACTGGTCTGAACGAACAGAATCTGAGGTGATAAGCCGATTGGTAAGGCTAAACGAGATTACAAATTATGTCTATGGCATTCACCAGGAATGGAATCTGAAGAAATCCAAACGAACAAATGCTAAAAAAATACGTGATATGGCAATGACCAGGGAAGATTTCAACCAGATTAATGCTGAGCTGCAAAGGAGTAATTCGGAAGCAAAATATACAACGGAGATAACAGCAAGGACCGGAGCAAGAGTCGCGGAAGTAGCAGGTCTAAGAGTCAGTGGAATCAATACTGATGATTGGCTTTTAGAGATTCGGGAAGGTGCAAAGAACGGAAACCATCGAGATGTCCCCATCCGGGAGTCTGACAGAGAGTATTTCGGAAATCTCAAAAAAGAGATGACTGCTCGTGGAAGGATATATGTCACAAATGGAGTCAAACCCCAAAGCTTGGATAAGAAGATACGCAGAACGATGAAAGAGCTGAATCTTGCTGACAAATATCCTAAGGCTACCGATCATACAATCAGAAAGATGTATGCGATAGAGAGAATGGAAGAGGAACTTGAGAAGTGCGCGAATCCGATGATGGCTTGGGAAATAGTACAGGAAGAGCTCGGACATGGCGATGAGTTTAGACAGGCTTTGTATGACACATATGTGTGCGCACCGTTAAAGAATCATAAGGAGGAAAAGAAGTCGTGAAAATGTATTGCGTTGTGTGGGATAGGGAATTCATAAATGATAAGGATCCAAAAGTATTTAAGTATAAAGAGGAGAAACACAAAGACTACGATTTGATAAGTGCAAGTAGTATGGCGGAAGCAATATCCATCGCTACGGCTAAAAAGGTTATTGAGTCACTTTGTTATGGGGGTGAGTTTGCTGGAACACTCAGAGAAAAGTGCGGTAGATTAAAAAAGGAGATCGAGATCATGCTATATGATACCTTCTGCGAAGAAGATGACTGGTCATATGATGATGGAGTTAAATACATTCAGGAAAACATAGATCTGAAATATTTAATGAATCAATTCGATGAGGGTGAAAAAAGAGAAATTTGGAATGTTTGTAATGTTGATGACGTATCAGCGTATTGTTTGGAATAATAATGAGGGGAAAAAGTAGTGAGAGGCGTCATTGTTTTTTGGTAACATCTAGTTACATGCCATACAGTGATTCTTGATGAGTTCAAAGCCCAATCTGGCGCCTTTTTCCTGAATAGTAGGACACAGCTCTTGTCCATCAAAGGTTTGGAATGGTGTCTCAAGAGCGGAGTCAAGGAGCCCATGAGTAAAAACAGAATCTATAGCGGAAAGGCCTT
>NZ_JAGBLU010000061.1 GCF_017635265.1 Butyrivibrio sp. | reverse complement strand
CTGTAATTAGTGCAAGTGACGGTACTGTCTTTGTAGCAATATTGCCATGACTTGTAAGGAAAAAGACCCCAAGTAGAGCCATTATGATTGACAATATTTCCAAAAACTTGGGTAACCTCTTGGTTGTTATACATGTATATCCTAGGATGAATATTGGAGCCAGGTCTTGCATGATTGTTCCAACAGCTGCAGTGGACAGTTCTATTGTGAGAAAGTACAGGAACTGACATGCTGACACACCTGCCAGTCCATAGATGAGCATGGTTATTGCCTTTTCTTTGCTTTTCCATGGTAAAAAAACAGAGTCTGGATATTTGATAAGTGAGTACAGTAGAATTAGCACTCCGGAAAGTCCTAACCTGATAGGCACAAGCCATCTGCTGTCCATCATTTGCACGTCAAAAAGATACTGCCCAACTGAGCCAGATAGCCCCCAGCAGGCAGCACCTATAGTTGTTAATAAGATTCCTTTGAGTTTATTTTTATCCATCAGATCACATATCCTTTGTTGATTTATCTTAATCTCTGTATAATCTATCTGTTTCTATTATGAAAGAACACTCAAGATATAATAAATCTTCATGACTATGTTGTAAATCTCAATGTAGTTAGATGGTAGGAAATGAGACAAATAAAGAGTAGTAAAGGGTAATTATGCACGTATGAGAGGGCAAACATCTACGTATATAATTTAAGTTATGTATGACAGCGAGAATGTCTAGGTGCATACAGGATGCAGCTCACACGAAAAATAGGATGTTCGGCAAAATATAACGCAATTATTACTGTTATAATTTGATTATATTTTACCGATGGCATATAATATACCTATAAAACTACTTAAAAGTCACAGTGAGGTCGGTCATGGTATATATGGATGTGAACACAGCTGCAAGTAAATGGAATCTTTCCGAGCGCAGCGTCAGGAATTATTGTAATGAAGGCAGAATCCCCGGTGCTGTTATGAAGGCAGGATCATGGGCTATTCCTACAGATGCCATGAAACCTGCTCGTAAGCAGAGAGCTGGCAAGATCCCGACAGATCTTTTAACAAGACTCCGCATGGAAAAAGAGTCAGGAATAACCGGAGGGATCTATCATAAGGTTCAGATCGAACTTACTTATAATTCTAACCATATCGAGGGAAGCCGTCTGACACATGATGAGACCCGATACATATTTGAGACAAATACCATCGGGATCAAGGATGAATCTGTTAATGTAGATGACATTGTTGAGACTGTAAACCATTTCAGATGCATTGATCTAGTGATTGATCAGGCAAACTATGCACTTAGTGAGACCTTCATTAAGCAGCTCCATCTACTTCTTAAGTCCGGAACCTCTGACAGCCGAAAGCCCTGGTTTGCTGTTGGCGATTATAAAAGACTTGCTAATGAGGTCGGTGGGATCGAAACAACAGCACCAGGTGAAGTTGCTGCTGCAATAAAAGCTCTTTTAAAGGAATATAACAAGAGTAAAAATAAAAAGCTTGAGGACATAATTGATTTTCACTGCAGATTCGAGAAAATACATCCATTCCAGGATGGAAATGGCCGTGTGGGAAGACTCATTATGTTTAAGGAGTGTTTAAGGAACGGTATAACTCCATTTATCATTGAAGATGATATTAAAGAGTTCTATTACAGAGGTCTTAAGGAGTGGAAGCGTGAAAAAGGATATCTGACAGACACAGTGCTTTCCTGTCAGGACAGATTTAAAAAATATATGGAATATTATGGCCTGGAGTATGGGGACTGAGGTGTACATGTGTCCTTGTCCCTTTAATTATTCTCTGTATTGCGTTTTGATAATGATTATTTGAATAATTCCATCTGTGTATATTGAATTTTTGAATCATTTTCAAATGGAAATTGGATCTTATCAGTTGTTTGATCTGGGACCTTAGGAACAGAATTGAGGATATCCTGCAGGCTGATCTGTTTGGACCCTAGGACCATCTTGTCATATTGTTTTCTTTCTTCTGGTGTTAGTTCGCGCATTTTTCCATCCTTTTCGCAACATATCTATAATAGCATATGCATCACGATAAGTTTGAAAAAGTTAGCACAACCATTTTTACTTTAATAATTTTCAATTTTATTAAGTATTTATTAAATATAGGACATATAATAACGAATTATTATATTATATAAGTAAGCATGATTTTTAAAAGTTATTGATGTGAGAGGTTTTACTTATTTCCTGGTAATAAAAAAGCATAAACGGAGGAAAACTACTATAAAGAGACTGGTCAGCTTATTTCCAGCTAACGTCAGGTGTTGATTACGGCAAGCCTGCCATTTCGGAGCCGGACAAAGCAGTGATGACTGCTAACGGATATGCAGGTGTCTGCGTTAACGGTAAATACATTGACTGGCCTTGATGACCAGTCTGACAGGTAAATGTTAATGAGCGATGACTTCATGAGAATACTTATATTTGTTCTTATATGTCTTGGCAGCGCACTTATGGTGCTGAATATTGTCCAGTACCATAGATTTCTTTTGCATGTCAAAAAGATGGAGAGTCTTGGAGAAACCCGAAAAGCTGCGGTAATTCCACTTGCCTTGCTCATAGGGTTTCTGGCAGGGTATCTTTTTGTGGGCTTTTTTGGGAAGCCTGATATCATTGTTGCGCTGATACTCTTCGGCGGCAGTATCTATGTCTCAATGGTACTGTTTTTTCTGTACAGGATAGTGGGTAAACTTGAACAGAACGAGATACGTCTCAACATGCTGTACAGCGAACTGAGGAATGACCTTGAGGATCTTACCAAGAACTCACTGTCTGTCTTTCGTGTCAATCTGACCAAGGACGTTATCGAAGAGAGGGGCGGAACAGAGCTGTACGAGAGTGACAGGACTGCTATGAGCTATTCTGAACTTCTCAGAAAGCGCAAAGACTATCTTTTCATAGAAAGGGATAAAAACTCAGAGAATCTCTTTACCAGGGAGGGCCTGCTGGAGTATTTTCACCAGGGGCACACGGCAGCCGAGGAAATAGTATTCTGTAAAAGCAACAAGGGACAGTCGCGTTTTGTCAAGCTCAGGGCCACACTTGCCCTGCAGCCGGTTACGGGAGATGTAGTGGCGTTCATAACAGAGAGCCTTTACAACGATGAGATGGTTGATAAGGCGCTGATGGACAAAGCCCTTGCGGGACAGTACGACATGATCGCTTACCTTGTGAATGGCCGATATGGTGTTGTTATCAGCAATCCTGTTTCTGATAGACAAGGTAATATAGCTTTTGCCGGAAGAGAAGGAGTATACAGGGATTACCTGGATAACCAGATCGCTCCCGTAATATGCGGTACTTCTGATGAAAAAGAAAGGCTCCTTGAGGAGATCAGTGAGGAGACTATAGAAAAGCGCCTTGCGGAAAGCGATCACTATGAAGTTAACTTTGCAACAAAGACAGATGGTGAGGTATACCATAAGCGATTTGTATTTTACACAGTTGATCCAAGAGCACATTTCTATCTTCTTCTAAAATCTGATACCACGGACGCAAGGAAAGAAGAAGCAGAAAGAAGCAGGAGGCTTCAGGAAGCTCTTGAGGAAGCAAAGCGTGCCAGCAGTGCCAAGACAACTTTTTTGTCAAATATGTCCCATGATATAAGGACGCCAATGAACGCCATAATCGGGTATATAAACCTGGCAAAGCAGGATGATGCAGGACCTTCGCAGGTAAAGGAGTACCTTGATAAGATAGATTCATCAAGTCAGTTTCTTCTGGCACTCATAAACGATATTCTTGAGATGAGCAGGATTGAGAGCGGCAAGGTAGAGCTTGAGCCTGTTGTTGTTAATCTCAGGAAGATACTCTCTGAGATACGCGATATGTTCTCATCCCAGATGAGTGAGAAACATATAGAGTTTATCGTATCCTGCTCTGGGATAAGAAATCCTGTAGTTATGTGCGACGAGAACAGGCTTAACCGCGTGCTCCTGAACCTCCTTTCAAATGCCTATAAGTTTACCCCACGTGAGGGAAAGGTGTTTGTGACCATCAATCAGCTTGAAGATCGTAAGGCGGGATTCGGAGAGTATGAACTCTCTGTCAGGGACACCGGAATCGGCATGAAAAAAGAGTTTGCAGAGCATGTCTTTGATGCCTTTGAGAGGGAGCGTACCAGCACAGTCAGCGGAATTCAGGGTACCGGACTTGGAATGGCCATCACCAAGAACATAGTTGAGCTCATGGGAGGCAGTATATCTGTTGATACGCAGCCCGGTATAGGAACCGAGTTCACAGTGCGCCTGTCACTTCCGGTATGTGACGATGCTGATGCCCTTGCAGAAGCTGAAAAAAACACATTTGAAAAGAAAACGGAAGTTGACTTCTCATCAAAACATGTACTTCTTGTTGAGGATATAAGGGTTAACCGTGAGATCGCATCTGCGATACTTCGCAGGATGGGCTTTACTCTTGACACCGCTGAAAACGGAAAAGAAGCAGTGGAAAAAGTTGAGACTTCGCGTCCCGGAGACTATGATCTTGTCCTGATGGACATCCAGATGCCTGAGATGGATGGCTATGAGGCTGCGAGGAGAATCAGAAGTCTTGAAAACACCGGGCTTTCATCGATACCTATAATTGCCATGACAGCCAACGCTTTCAGTGAAGATGTTCTGAAAGCTGAAAAGGCAGGTATGAATGGGCATATTTCCAAGCCCCTTGACATTGAGCAGATGAAGAAGACCTTGTCGGATGTACTGAATCAAGTGTAATATTCCTGTTTTTGACAGCGTTTTGAAAGAAAAAGTCCCGTAGCCCGCTCTGTAAGCGGATTACTGGACTTTTATATATTTCACAGATGCACGTTACGCGTTCAAGTTGGTAGCCTTTGCCTTCATATTTCATGAAGTCCATTTCCTGTAACGTCGGAATTATCAGGCGTTAGACGGGCAGCACGAACAAAAAATAGAAAAATAACAGCTGTGGTAAATTTTCAGGGTAAACGCACACTTTTTAATAAAAAAATTTTATCGAACTAAATGCACACAAAGCCAGAGTTTTTCAGCACTCTGGCTTATTTT
>NZ_JAGBLU010000060.1 GCF_017635265.1 Butyrivibrio sp. | reverse complement strand
TATACGGATGAAAGAATGAAAACATGTGAAGATAGTTTTCGAAATACATGTTTGGAACAAATTTTCCTTAATTATCAGTATTTTGGAGTTAGAGGCTTTTCTGAAGAGCAAAATATTGATTTTGTTAATTGTATTTATAAAATAATAGACGAATATAAAGCTGATAATACAATTTGCAAGAATTTCGGGATTTTGCTGGCGAGAATGGATAGGAGGAATTTGGCTGCCAAAGTTTCAGACTATAAGGATGGTGGCATTCTAATAGAATTTACTCCGAAGGAACTGACCGCTGATATACAAAAGGAAAGTAAAGAAGTAGAAGATATTCAAAATGGCATGTCAAAATATACCTCTCTGAGAATATGGGCAGACTTCTTACATAATAGATCTGATATGGAAAAATCCCCCAACCAGATAAAATATGACAACAATCCACTTCTCGCTTTATCTGATGTAAAACAATTAATTGAAGATTTAAGATTAGGTCACAGTCTGAATGAGAGATGGTATTATTCTGTACCTGCATATGTTTGTTCAATCCTTCTTGTAAAATTTGTAGAAAAATTATCAGATGAGGATAAAGTGTTTTGCAAGGAAATAGTTATTGAAACTATTTTAAATTTATTTGATGATAATTATACTTACCAGATAGGTGATGGCGTTGAGGCTGCATTTCATGCTCTACCTGTTTTGATGAGTGAGTACCCTAATGAAATAGAAAACTATATTTTATTTATGATTGGGGCTCTTTTCGATGATACTCCACTCGGAGAGTATAAAAGAATATGTGACTATGTTATTGAGTCTATTCATGACTCAGACATGTGGAAAGAGAACTTTAAAGCAGCACAGACCGTATTATTTGGTTATATCAAACTCAAACCAATTTATAATTCTATCGTTTTTGAATTAAGAAAAGAACAAGGTGGTTGGGTACACTTGTCAAAACAGACAATATTGACCAATTTGTCTGAAAAGAGTTCTGACTTAGATATTATGGACTTAAAAATATGTAAAGGCGATATAGAGGAACTAGATATCTTTGATTTAGGGATAGTTCTTCAACTGGTTCCTTTTAACACGACTATCGATGAACATTTAGACATGTTTGAAATAGCAATACCAAAGTTCTCATCTGTGCTGTTTAAGGATAAGTATCATGATTACTACAAAAACAATACCAACAATGTTGCAAACATATACAGACTTCGACTAACTGTTTTTAGACGAATATCGAGATTCCTATTAAATAGGAAACCATCAGAAGTTGACAAATATTTAGAACCGATATTAAAATCTTTACTTGCAACGGAAGAAACTGCATTGTTTGTTGATGAATTGGTTAATGCTGAAGATTACCAATGTAAAGTTGAACAATTTTGGAATATATGGAAAAAAATGTATCCATTTATCAAGAATATGTGTTTTAATCAAAGAGGCTATCATTTAAAAGATGTCATAATAAGCTACATGTTAGCGTGGCGCTGGTGGCGTGAAGGGATTGAGTCTTGGCATAGCCTTACGACGGATAATTTGAATTTTTATTCTACAGTTTCAGTAGATCTTGGCCATATCCCTCCTGTTTTGTATTCTGTGGCAAGAGTTTTGTGTACAATTGGTAGCACATTTGTGAAAGAAGGAATTGAATGGCTTTATACAATTGTGTCAAACAACCATTCGCTGGTGTTAGGTGATTTGGAGTCTAATACACTATATTATATTGAAAGTTTCCTAAGAAAATTTGTTTTTGAAAACAGAGATAAAATTAAAAGAGATTTTAGGTTGAAATCAAAACTCATCGAAATCCTTAATTTCATCATAGAACGAGGTTCTATGCGTGGTTATTTATTAAGAGAAAGTATCATATAACAAAAGAGATATAGTGATAAGACTCGATTAGGCATTATTGGGCTTGGTTGACAGGA
Source organism: Butyrivibrio sp. (assembly GCF_017635265.1). Lineage (GTDB taxonomy): Bacteria > Bacillota > Clostridia > Lachnospirales > Lachnospiraceae > Butyrivibrio. The sequence continues at coordinate 5,827 of NZ_JAGBLU010000060.1, read as the reverse complement.
TTTGATTTATATGTGTTTAGCTAATTCACTGTTTCGTATACATTCGATAAAAATGCGGATAGACGCAGAAAAATTGACTAACATTATATTTATTTTGCGTGATATTCTATGAAAATGCGAACGTGAAGTAAAATTTCATGCAAAAAAAGTTGTAACGAAACAACTTTTTTTGCATGAAATCTATTTTTACCACTTAAATAATTAAATTCGGTTAAAAATTACCTATTTTTAGTGCAATATATATCACATTCCAAATATTATTTGTATATTTGCCGTGAATTTTTAACGGAATCAATATGTTACTAAGATTAATTGCAGAAAATCTCACTTCATTTAAGGAGGCTGTTGAGTTTAATACGTTCCCGTCAAGCAAGAGTCATAGCCATGAGAACCACAAGATTACATGTGGTCATGCGACAGCATTGCGTATGAGTGCCATTTATGGTGCAAATGGGGCTGGTAAAAGTAACCTTCTTCAAGCACTGAACCTTTTGCAGACGTTGGTTAAGGCAGAAACCCTACGAATGATAGATTTTTATGACGATCCAGCCTTTAAGTTGGATTCACAGTATTCTGGTAAACCTTCTGGACTTGCAGTGGAATTCTATTACAATAATAATGTATTCTATTATCATGTTGAGTTTACTCCAGAAGAAATAGTATGGGAGGAGTTGTTGTTAAGCAAAAAAAATAAGGATGTTGAGCTTTTTACACGTAAGAGGACTAATATCTATATCGATCCAAATCATATTGGTAAGGGCATTTCAGAGCAATTCCAAGATGCCCTTAAGAGGCTGGTTCGTCCTGATATGCTTTTACTTTCTTTCTTGGGTAAGTATTACTCAAGCGAAAGTCCATTTGTGGTTGATGCTTATCAATGGTTTATTAAGAATTTACAACTTGTGCTTCCTGACACCTTCCATGGTTTTGTTCCTCATATGATAGACACCGACTCGGATTTCTCAGAGCTGGTCAACAGAACGTTACCAGAATTAAAGACTGGTATAGATAAGTTAATAGTGAAAAAAGAACTAATTGCTGAAGAAGATGTGAAGAATGGAAAATTGATGCAATTGGTCAAGCAGGCAAAAGAGCATCCAGGGGAACCCCAGACAACGCGTAATCGATTCACGGATGATGTCGTCAATGTGGTTTTTGAGGATGGGAATGTATATATAAAAACTCTGGTCGCTGTTCATAGTAATCTCGATGGCTCAGATGTTGAAATTTCTCTTCATGACGAGTCTGATGGTACTCGTCGTTTAATAGAGTATATGCCGCTACTATATGCTATTATCCAAAAAGATATGGTTTATGTGGTGGATGAAATTGAGCGCAGTATCCATCCTATCATGATTAAGGATATTGTTCGGAAGTTGTCTGAGAGTACGACGGCTAAAGGCCAACTGATATTTACTACCCATGAATCGGGATTGCTTGATCAGAACATCTTCCGTCCTGATGAGATATGGTTTGCCCAGAAAGACGCTGAGCAGGCCACGCAACTCTATCCATTGAGTGACTTCAATATCCACAAAACTGCCAACATAGAAAACGGCTATCTCAATGGTCGCTATGGTGGTATTCCTTTCTTGTCGAACCTCAAAGACTTGCATTGGTGATATGATACAACGAAGAAGAGACTACGATAAGCGGGAACCGTCAAGGGATGCCCATAAGATTTACATAGTCTGTGAGGGAAAAGGCACCGAGCCCAATTACTTCGCATTCTTTGAAGGATTGTCTTCTAATCTTCAGGTTATCACGATTCCGCCAACAGATGGTACAGACCCACTAAAACTGATGGAACGTGCCAAGCAAGTATTGATAGGGGATGATAGAGAATTTACCGTTGAATACGAACACGGTGATACTGTGTGGTTTGTTGTTGACACAGACACATGGGAAGAAGAAGGAAAGATTGCGCCTTTACGGCAGTTCTGTAGTCAGAAGAATACCGCAATTCCTCAGGAGTACGATGAAATCAAAGCCTATAGTGCATGGAATGTGGCTCAGAGCAATCCTAGTTTTGAGATGTGGCTCTACTACCATTTCTATGAGAACAAACCCGTTTCAGATGAAGTTGCCAAACATGCTTCGTTCAAGGAGTATGTAAACAACACTATTTCTGGAGGATTCAATTTCGAGAAAGACCCTGTTAGACTTGAAACTGCCATAGAGCATGCTGAAAGGAATTTTCAACTTGATAAAGACTCAAAATTGTTGGAATATTCCTCGGAAGTCTATATACTTGGCAAGGAGATTGATGGCTTTGTAAAGTCAGATATAAAGAAATTGGGAAACAAATTGAGATAATAATAACATTTTCGTAATTTTACAGCTAAATTTAAAAATAGAAATATGGAAAATCTTATTAATATTATTACAGAGTTCTGGAATAAACTGACTGTATCAGAACTAATTTCATACACGATTGCTTTGGGTAGTTTGATAATAACATTTGTGGCTTATATGCGCTCAAGACGCACACAGAAGCCAAAATATTTTATTAGTTCTGCTTCTCTCAGAAATGAAGAGTTTAAAGATACGACAATAGATATAAAACAGGGTGATAGGAGTCTGTCGACTTTAACAATATCTCGTTTGGCTCTTTGGAATACAGGTATAACTTTAAATTGTAGTGACATTGCAGAAAAGGATCCTATACGAGTTGAAGCTGGAAACGATGTGGAAATACTGGAGATTCAAACCCTATATTCTGAGCAACAAAATGGTTGTGAATGTAAGATTGCTGAGGACAAGAAATCCATATCAATTAGCTTTGATTTTCTTGCCAAGAATCAAGGTGTTGTGTTGAAAATTTTTCATACTGGTAAGGATTCATCTGATTTGTCTGTCAAAGGCTCATTGAAGAATGGTCTATGTGTTGCCAAAAAATACAATTTTGTGAATAGTTTATTACCTTTGAGATATATCAGAAGAAGTATAACTTTTTCTGCGATAAAGAAGATATATGGTATAATATTTATAGTAACAGGCCCTATCACTATTTTACAAGCAATTATTAGATATAGCAAAGGAACATCAACACATGTTTATGGACTTACAGAAACGATTTTTGCGATTATATTCGGCGTTTTTGTTGCTATATCGGGCTATTATATGTATCGCAGAGTTATGCCTTCAAAGTTAGAAAAAGCATTTCTAAGTGAGAGATAATCATTTCGGCAAGCAAAGCCTGTGTGCCTTGCTTGCCGAATTTAGTTGTTAGATGTCTTTACATCGGCCTACCCTTCGAGGTCGCCGCTGGGTGGGGTAGTGCCGCCGGTATTGTCGTCGGCTCCGTCGGTGATGTCCTCTTCGGGCAGTTCGGCACCTGTGCGCTCGTCAACTTTCTGCCAGCTTACTTGGCTTGCGAACTCCTGGCTGAACTTGATGCTTACCGATGCACCCAGACGGCTCCTGCCCTTGTTGGCTGTCAGCATCTTAGCCGTTGCAACGGTCTTGTTGCCCTGCTTGTCCTCAGTGTCCTTCACGGAAGCGTTCAAGTTGGGATAAACCGTAATGAACTGCTCGCCTACGGGTACGCGGAATCCCTTCAGCACATTGGCCTGCACCGTCTTCATGTACTCAGCCACAGCAGCCTTCATAATCGAAGGCTCAATACTTGTGTTACGACATGCCTCCTCGCAAACTTCGTTGAAGGTCAATGTACCATTTGGTAATCGGCAAAAGCCGCTTGCAAGGCAAGAACCGGCACGGCATAGAAACTGTGAGTTCCCGCTCGACTATGTCGCTTGCAAAAGCAAGAACCTTAGGACGATTGGTACTCACCATCGTCTTCTCTTTAGCATAATACTTCACTTTTGCCATAATCGTAATGCGTATTAAGTTCTTTACTCCGAACCATTGCCCGGAATCCTGCGAGAAAACATGGGTTTTTGAGTTAGTGGGTAACTCTATTATAGTTAGTGGGTAAGTCTAATAGAGTTAGTGGGTAACTCCAAATGAGTTAGTTTTTAAGTCCTATATACTCATTATTCCAAGTCTCTCCATTCTTCCATTGATGATTCTGAGGGCAAGTATAGCAAATAATCTTGAAATCACGTATAAATACTTATACATTTCCATTAAATCTTCTCGATTTTAGCATTTTTGTACAGATTTCGCCCAATACTCAATAAAATTGAGTAAATTTGTAGCCAAAATTTGAAATCACCAAGCAAACGAGTATGGCAAATACGAACTTAGCAAATGCGAAGACTGCAAAGAACGACGAGTTCTATACGCAATATCCCGATATTCAGAAGGAGATAAACGCCTATCTGGACTATGACCCGAATGTATTTCGTGGCAAGACGGTGCTGTTGCCTTGCGACGACCCAGAGTGGAGCAACTTTACGAAGTTCTTTGCTCAGAACTTTGAACTATTGGGATTGAAGAAACTGATTTCCACCAGCTATGCCCCTGAAAGCAAGAAGTACAAGATGCCATACCAGCCGACACTCTTTGAAACTGAGCAACCGCATTTCAACGCAGACAAGAGTAAGACGCATGGAAAAATATTTGTACTTGAACGTGATGTAACGGGCGACAATCGTATCAACATTGAAGATTTGCAATGGCAATATCTGGAGGGTGACGGTGATTTCCGTAGTAAGGAGATACGCAAATTGCGTGATGAGGCCGACATCATTGTAACTAATCCGCCTTTCTCGCTGTTCCGTGAATTTGTTGTTTGGTTGATGGAGTCGTATAAAGAGTTTATGGTCATTGGTAATTTGAATGCAATATCTTATAAAGAAGTTTTCCCATTGATAAAAGACAACAAAATGTGGCTTGGGGCTACTGGATATATTACAGATATGGTGTTTGGTGTTCCTGAGGGCACTATAATAAAAGAGAGCGATAAAGCCAAAGCAGAGCGATTAGGATATATCGGCAATTATACAAGGCTTGGAAATTCATGCTGGTTTACTAATGTAGATCATGGCCGCCGCCATCAACCTTTACGCCTGATGACTATGGCAGAAAACCTGAAGCACAGCAAGCACAAAGATATTCGCGGGCGTGAAGATTATGTTCACTACGAGAATTATGATGCTATAGAGGTCCCCTATACAGATGCTATCCCATCTGACTATGAGGGGGCTATGGGCGTTCCATTAACATTCTTAGACAAGTACTGCCCAGAACAATTTGAAATAATTGGCCACCCGCATGGTGATTATGGACTTGAATTAGGGCTAAAGCCTTTCCCTCGTGAACTAAAAGAACTGAATAAAGGACTTCGGGACGGTGATCTTTACTACATGAAAGATGGCAAACCCGAACTGCCATATCGTCGAATATTAATCCGTAAAAAGCAATCATTATGAGAACAACATTGGAACAATTTACCGTTGAACAGATTTGTGACGGGTTTGAATATAACGAGCTGGAAGGCAAAGGTCTTTATGGATTGTCGGGCAAGCTGACTATTCAGCCCGAGTATCAGCGTAACTATATCTATGCTGACGGCAAACGTGATGTGGCTGTTATTGAATCTGTGTTAAAAGGGTATCCACTTGGACTAATATATTTCAACCGTGTGGATGATGGACGGCTTGAAGTACTCGATGGTCAGCAACGGATTACTTCACTTGGTCGTTTTCTTCGTAACAAGTTTGCCGTGAAGATTAACGGACTGGAGCAAATCTTCGATGGACTGAACGAGGGAATGCAACGCAAGATTCTCGATACAAAGTTATTGATTTATATATGCGAAGGAGAAGGCGACGACGCAGAGAAGGAAATCAAGGACTGGTTTAAGACTATCAATATTGCAGGCATTCCGCTTAATCAGCAAGAGGAATTGAATGCAGTC
>NZ_JAGBLU010000059.1 GCF_017635265.1 Butyrivibrio sp. | reverse complement strand
GAATATCCAAAGAAGATGCTGGTCTAAAAAATGGGTGTAAATTTCAAATACTGTCCTTGACATGGGTAGTAGTTTATCAATAATTCTCGGGTAAAAATCATCACTTTTATTTCATTACCCAAATCATTCACTAACTCATGGGTAAAAACCTGCATTTTGCTCTTTTTACCCGCAATGCTCTTGAAAAATGGACATATACGAGACCATGATTTGAGACCAAAACACTTTTCTCGGCACTTTCAATTGGTCCATATAAGATAAATCAGGCTGTTTATAATAGAGTTATCTTATATGCGCAGCTGGCCGTAGACATTGCAACGCATAGTCGCTTATAACTCTTTGTTTTGCATGCTTGATCATACATCTATCTTTTAGGCAGTAAGGCAATATATGTTAAATTAAAGAGATAAGCTCTTTATATCAAACTTGCGAATTGTCATCTATCCTTTATTGTTCCTGGATTCAGAGCCCGAGGCATAATGACCAGCCACATCGAAGGTGCTTGCCCTTGGCGGGTTCTGATGGAAACGCTACAATGCTGTGTCCGACGGTGAGTGAAGAATTACTGTTCCCATCATCCTCACCGTCGGCAAGAAATAGACAGCGTTTTCATCAGGTTCAGTCAAGGGTGGCGCACGCAGCCAATCCACTTACGCACATACAAAGGGAGAGTATTTCAGCGTAAGCATAATACTTTTTGCCGTAATACTCTCCCTAATACATCTTGGGATTAATAAGCTATCAAAAGGCTTGTGTTCCTGATAAACATAGAACAGGTAATTCGGGCCTATCTTGGATATGCATAAAATTGGTCCTTTGAAGTACATGTCCAATTTATCACATTGAAAAATACCGAGTGACCAAAGCTATGTCTGCACTGACAGTTTGGCTGCATCCTCTAACAAGAAAGTATGACTTCATGAACTAACTCTCAGAAATCCGCATATGCTGCGGATTTCGTGAGAATATGAGTCAAAAGTCAACCAAGCCTCATCAACGAAGTTGATTTAAATTGGCTTGGTTGATGCATTCTTAAATTTCTAATTTAAGAATGCATGGATTTTTGTTACTTTACTACAATATTTACGATGCGGCCGGGAACATAGATTTCCTTGACAATATTCTTGCCATCAAGTTTATCTGCGATAAGTTCCTTACCCTTGGCAATTACTTCATCCTTGGGATCTTCTTTGCCAATCTCAAGGGTTGCCTTGACCTTACCGTTAATCTGAACGGCGATTTCCACTGTATCTTCGACGCACTTAGACTCATCAAATGTTGGCCATGGCTCAAAGGCAATAGTATCGTCATGTCCGAGAATCTGCCAGATTTCCTCTCCAACGTGCGGACAAATGCAGGAAAGCATCTTGATGAAGTTCTCTGCATACTCTCTGGGGCAGTTTCCCTCTTTATATACTGCGTTAACAAAAATCATCATCTGGGCAATAGCAGTATTAAATGCCAGTACCTCAAAATCGTTTGTTACTTTCTTTACAGTCTGATGATAAACTTTTTCAAGCTTTCCGTTGTTATCATCTGTAATATTCTTTTCATCGGTAAAGAATGAATATACACGATTGATGAACTTTCTGGCTCCTGTAACATTGTTGGAATTCCATGGCTTTGATACTTCCAAAGGTCCCATAAACATTTCATAAAGCCTTAAAGTATCTGCACCATATTCCTCAACGATATCACTTGGGTTAACAACAAATTCAGGGAAACGCTTACCCATCTTGATACCGTTTTCACCCAGAATCATACCCTGATGTACAAGCTTTTTAAATGGCTCTTTTACAGGTGAAAGGCCCTTACTGTATAAGAAACGATTCCAAATACGAGAATACAGTAAGTGTCCAACAGCATGCTCAGGTCCACCTACGTAAAGATCAACAGGCATCCAGTGCTTTAAAAGTTCCTGATTAGCAAACTCATCGTCGTTATCGGGATCAATATATCTCAAGTAATACCATGAAGATCCTGCGGAACCCGGCATTGTTGAAGTCTCTCTAATGCCCTTAAGTCCGTTCTTGTCATACTGTTTCCACTCTGTGGCATTTTCAAGCGGAGCTTTTCCACCATGACCTTTATAATCTTCAAGTTCAGGAAGTACTACAGGAAGCTCACTGTCATCAAGGAACTGAATGCTTCCATCTTCTTTATAAACGCATGGAACAGGCTCGCCCCAATAACGCTGCCTTGCAAAAATCCACTCACGGAAATGGTAGTTAACCTTTTCTCTTGCAACTCCCATATCCACAAGTTTTTTGGTAATAGCTTTTTTAGCATCTTCAACGGTCATTCCATCAAACTCTTCAGAGTTCATAAGGATACATCCCTTGCCAAGGTAATCTGTCTTTTCAAAAGCATGACCGGAAACATCTATTGTTCCTTCTGTATTGTTAATAACCTGAATAAGCGGAAGTCCATGAACCTGTGCATATTCAAAATCTCTCTGATCATGAGTAGGAACAGCCATAACTGCACCTGTTCCATAGCTTGCAAGTACAAAGTCACCGATAAACAGTGGCACTTCTTTGCCGTTTACAGGATTGATGGCATATATTCCCTTAAGAGGGCATCCTGACTTGGTCTTGTTAAGATCAGTACGGTCAAGGTCATTTTTCTTGAGGGTTTCATCAATGTAAGCCTGAACTTCCTCACGATTCTCGACGCGGTCCATAAGTCCCTTTACTATATCTCCATCGGGAGCAAGTACCATGAAAGTAATACCGTAAATTGTCTCTATACATGTTGTAAAAATAGAGAACTCTCCACCACCTACAATCTTGAAATCAACTTCTACACCGGTTGACTTGCCGATCCAGTTGCGCTGAATTTCTTTGGTAGACTCGGGCCAGTCGATTTCATTAAGCCCGTCCAGAAGTTCCTCTGCAAAAGCCTGCTGGTCGATAACCCACTGTTTCATCATTTTTTTGACAACCGGATAGCCGCCACGTTCAGACTTGCCATCTATAACTTCATCATTAGAAAGAACTGTACCAAGTTCCTCACACCAGTTAACAGGCATATCTATGTGCTTAGCGTATCCTGCTTCATACAATTTCTTAAAGATCCACTGTGTCCACTTATAGAATTTCGGATCACTTGTCGCAATCATTTTGGACCAGTCATAATCGAAACCAAGTTCCTTGAGCTGTTTCGAAAAAGTCTGTATATTTTTCTCTGTAAATCCGGCAGGATGATTACCTGTTGTCACAGCATACTGCTCTGCAGGAAGTCCAAAAGAATCATATCCCATCGGATGCAAAACATTATATCCCTGCATGCGCTTCATACGGGACATAATATCCGTCGCAGTATACCCTTCCGGATGACCTGCATGTAGGCCTACTCCTGATGGATATGGAAACATATCCAGTGCATAATATTTTGGCTTGGAAAAATCCCAAACATCGGTCTTGAAAGTCTCGTGTGTTTCCCAGTATTTCTGCCACTTGGGTTCAACTGCATGATGGTTGTATACTTCTGACATGAACTTGCTACTCCTTCTACTTTTTTCATATAAATATCTATGCCTTTAAGCTGCGATATGTCAGCAAAAATCTGACTCATGCACAGATACTTATAAAGTTTACCACAAGTTGTGATGATGTCAAACCTTGTATTTTCATAGATTATTGTCATTTTTACGCAAATGTATTATCATTATAATATAAGTGTTTTCTCGCTTTACTGCTATTTACACTAGGGATAAGATAGCCCAGAGAGCCTGGGAGAAAGGAAAAATCCAATCACTCTTCTTATATGATTGGATAATACGTAAATTATGTATATTGCAATGCAATGTGCTGACAGTAACGGCACTCTGAACACTGAGATTTGTACTTTTTACGGGATACGATATGATACAAGATATCGGTCTGCTGTCATTTCAACCGAGCACCTCAATCATGACTATGTTATTCCAATGGATGCCAAAGATTATGAAAACGCTGCAAGTCAGATTATGGAAGCTATGAAAGCCCATGCCGGAATGATCAAAATAGAAAAAGGTATTGTATGCCGCGGAAGAAAAGGTGAATCAAGGCACGTAGAACCTCAGAAGCTTACGATTATTCCAATCTGATTATCTCTTCACTCAGCCTGCAGTAAAATGCCGGCTAGTATCTGAATAGTACAATATTTATATACAAAAAACGCCCACTAAGACCAATATCTTAGTGAGCATTTTTTATATCAGTTTCCCATTGAGGCAATGAGCGCATCAATTTCGGCCTGACTGAGCATCCTTCCCGGATCTGCGCTAGCTGCAGGCGCCGCCGGAGCCTGTGGTACACTTGACGGTGAAAAGCCTCCTCCACCGCCTGCCTGCGATGATTTACCCATTATGCTCGCAAGTAATTCCTGTTGTTCTGCACTAAGACCGTTTGTATCCATAGACAAAACCTTCCTCGTGTATTATTCGTACGCACATAAACCGATAGTTATAACCATTGTAAAGACCGTTTCTTATTTCGTCAAATAACCTTTTTATAAACTCTATTAGAACTGTAACAGAATCAACTATGCATTTTAATGCAGTTTCTTACTCTTTATACTTTTTCCCTGTCCTACAAATGTCCTTCAGGCAACAGACTGCGCAATCAGGTCTCCTTGCAATGCAAACTGCCCTACCGTGGGTAACAAATCTGTGACATAGTGAATTGCCTTCTTCCGGAGGAATTATTTTCCAAAGTTCTTTTTCGACTTTGGCCGGCTCCTTTATATCATCTACAAGTCCTATCAGATTACAAAGCCTTATACAGTGGGTATCTGTTACAATCGCAGGCTTCCCAAATACATCTCCCATTATGAGATTGGCACTCTTTCTTCCAACCCCGGGAAGTGCCAGTAGCTCTTCCATATTATCCGGGACATTTCCGTCATACTTCTCATGAATCACCTTCATACAAGCTGAAATATCTCTTGCCTTGGAATTACCAAGTCCGCATGGACGCACGATTTCTTCGATCTCTGAAACTTCAGCTTTTGCAAGAGCCTCCACTGTTGGAAACTTTTCATATAATATTGGCGTTATCATATCCACTCTTGCATCTGTGCACTGAGCCGCCAGCCTTACGCTCACGAGAAGCTGCCACGCCTTATCATAATCAAGTGTACACGCTGCATCGGGATATTCTTTTTTTAATCTTTCTATAACTTCTAAAGCAAGCTTTTTCTTTGTCATTTAACCTACCCTGTAATTCCACCTACATATTCATATACTTTTCTGCTGAATATTGAGTCATATATAATTCCGCTTACCTATATAATAATATAGGATAATGCAAACATCAAAAATTATAGCCACTTTTTTATTGTAAACAATATATTTTTTATACAAATTTATTGATACAATATAATCATTATTGTATTTTTATGCAAACTCAATAGACAATATCGCATTAAGATGTATAATTATGTACAAAATTGCATATTAAGGAGAGGAACAATGAAAAAAGTAAGTAGTTTTGTTGGGAAGTACATGGCTATCATTGTACTAGTAGTAGCGGCTTTGGCACTTTTTGTACCGGGCACATGCCTTTGGATCCAGACATCATGGGTTAATTATCTTCTTATGATTGTTATGTTTGGAATGGGTCTGACTCTTAAACCTGAAGATTTTATTCTTGTATTTAAGAAACCCAAGGATATCCTTCTTGGATGCGTGGCACAGTTCACGATTATGCCACTTCTTGCTTTTGCTCTTGGAAAAATATTTGGACTTGAAGCAGGTCTTTTAGCAGGAGTAATTCTGGTTGGAACATGCCCCGGAGGAACATCCAGTAACGTTATCACTTATCTTAGTAAGGGTGATGTTGCTTTGTCAGTAGGAATGACAAGTGTTAACACTCTTCTTGCTCCGTTTTTAACACCTGCAATTACATACCTTCTTCTTAGAACTTCTGTAAGTGTAGATGTTTTAGGTATGTTCGTATCCATAATTAAAGTAGTTATTGTACCTATAGGACTTGGATTTGTTATTAACAGATTCTTTGGTAAATTTACTGCAAAAGTTTCAGATATTCTTCCGCTTATCTCAGTTGCAGCAATTACTCTGATTGTAGCTGCAGTTGTATCTCACAACTCAGCCAGAATCCTTGAAACAGGTGCTGTTGTTTTTGTAGTGGTTATCCTTCATAACCTTCTGGGCTATGCATGCGGATATCTCCTTGGAAAAGTGTTAAAACTTCCTGTATCCAAGAAAAAAGCTCTTTCAATCGAGATTGGAATGCAAAATTCAGGACTTGCTACATCTCTTGCAGGCACAGCTTTCCCTGACCTTGCCATGGCAACAGTACCGGGCGCAATCTTCTCAGTATGGCACAATATTTCAGGTGCAATTCTTGCAAATATCTATCAAAAGATTGAAGATAAAAACACAGATAAATCAGAAGATGATCCCGTTTTAAATAAGGCTCAGTGATTAGATTAGGGATAATTTCATACACTGAAGATTAGGGAGAGTATTCTAGCCAAGCATTTTGCTTACGCTAGAATAATCTCCCTTTGTATGAACGTAAGTGGATTGGCTGCGTGCGCCACCCTTGACTGAACCTGCTGGAAACGCAGTAGCCATCTTGCCAACGGTGAGGATGATGGGAACAGTAATCTTTCACTCACCGTCGGTTCCTGCATTGTAGCGTTTCCATCAGAACCCGTAAAGGGCAAGCACCTTCGGTGTGGCTGGTTTTTTCTGCCTCGGGCTCCGAATCCAGGAACAATAAAGGATAGATGACAATTTGCAAGTTCGATATAAAGAGCTTATCTCTTCAATTTAACATACATTGCCTTACTGCCTAAAAGATAGATGTATGATCAAGCTAAACACACGAATTATTTTCAGATGACGTGCATAGTATATGGGGCTTTGGGCATGCCACTAGAGATTTTCAAGAGCATTGCGGGTAAGAAAAACAAAATGCAGGTTTTTACCCATGAGTTAGTGAATGATTTGGGTAAAGGAATAAAAGAGATGATTTTTACCCGAGAATTATTGAATAAGCTTGGGTAAATATGAAAATAATAATAGATTTACCCAATGATTGTTAGTAAACTACTACCTATAGAGTGGACACATACCAATTCACTTTAGACCCACTTTCATGTGGTAATACCCATTTAAAATACAGCCTAAAATCTGTTTTATACATTTTTTTGAAGGCAATACCGTGTTT
>NZ_JAGBLU010000015.1 GCF_017635265.1 Butyrivibrio sp. | reverse complement strand
ATGCAAAAAGAAATGGCCTGAAAGGCAGCGAAGCAAAATTTGCAGAAGTAGAATTATTTTCGATAAGCCTTTAGGCTTTGCCGGTAAAAGGCCCTTATAGGGCCAGAACAAACCACCGGCTAAGCCGGTGGTTCTGATTATGTGGTTAAAAACGCAGTGAAAAGTTTTCTTTATATCCACCGATAAGTACAGTGTCTTTTACATTCCGGGCGCGGTAAAGCATAATCTCTATTAACAAATGCAAAGAACAAAACTAAGTTACAGAGGAGAAAATATGGAGATAGTTAGTCTGGTTGATGTAGAGAATGCTTCTCAGGAAGTAAAAGAGGCCGTAAAAAAGCATCTGGAAGATGGTCATACGATTACAAATGAAAAGAGAACTCTTCTTCATAATGTACCGGCTTTTTGGGCACTTGAAGGAAAGTCCTATGAGATGAGCAGAGAGCTTAAAAGATTCATTTCGCCAAGAGCGGCAAATCTTTTCGAATATGCAATATCGGTAGAAAATGACTGCCTTGTATGTACGACCTATTATAAAAGATATATGGAGTCAATTGGAGTTGATATAAACAATGTTGACTATACTCCTGAAGAAGAGCTTGTTATCGAGTATGCGCAGGCAATTGTCAGAGACAGGAAGAATATCCCACAGGATCTTTTCAACAGGCTAAAAGAAAAGATTGGCGAAGAGGGACTGGTTGTACTCACAACTATGGGAATGTTTATGATAGCCAACAATTATTTTAACGATATACTACATGTAAAATCTGAATTTCTGGAGTAAGTATCATGTAGGTAGGTGATCATCTATGTGATCATCTGGCGCGAGTAGGGGAGAAAATGTATGGCAGGCAGAATTGAAGATAATACTAATAAGGATTGCTGGGAAAAGATAAAAGAGCTCGTATCGGGGCTAAGATACGGGAGTGTGATAATCACTGTGCATGATGGCAAGATTACGCAGGTTGAGACAAGCACAAAGATCAGGTTCTAACTTTTCTTTATAACCAGCGATAAGAAATACTTGTTTTTCTTACGCTTATGACCATGATAGAATTCACTTTAATTTAATAAAGCCGACTAGACAACTAGAGGCTTACGCATACTTCACTTTATTTTAAGTGAGGCATTCGTAAGCCTCTTTTTGTTTGAAACGATGAGGTAAGTAATATGCCACTAGATAAAGAATTAGTGTACAAAGAGCATCCATGCTTTGGACCATGCAAAAAGAATAAAGGAAGAATACATTTACCGGTAGCACCGGGATGCAATATAGAATGTCGTTTCTGCGACAGAAAAATAAATGAGGATGAGCAAAGGCCAGGAGTTACCAGTACTGTACTGGAGCCGGAGGAAGCATCAAGATTTATAGATCTTGCGCTTATGCAATGCCCTGAAATAACTGTAGTTGGTATAGCAGGTCCGGGAGATACGCTGGCAACCGACAGAGCGCTAAAGACATTCAGACTGATAAAAGACAAATATCCAAATCTTATTAAATGCATGAGTACCAACGGACTTTTATTAGATGAGAAAGCGGATGAAGTCAGTGAACTTGTAGATACGCTTACAGTCACAGTTAATGCGGTGGATCCTGAAATTGAAGCAAAGATAAATAAAAGGATCATTTACCACGGAAAGGTATACGAAGGGGTAGAGGCCGCAAAGATACTGATACATAACCAGCTAAGCGGGATCAGAAAGGTAGCAAAATCAGGAACGCTGGTAAAAGTAAATACTGTTTTGGTACCGGGAGTAAATGATAAGCACATCGAGGATGTGGCAGCTACAGTCAAGGCAGCAGGAGCGCTTATCTACAACATTATTCCGCTGATCCCGCAGAATGAAATGAAAGAATTTAGAGCACCTAGCTGCGAGGAACTCTACAAGGCAAGAGAAGAGGCAGAAGTCCACATAAACGTATTCAGACATTGTCAGCACTGCAGAGCAGATGCCTGCGGAGTTCCGGGAGTTTATGACATAGGTGCAAAGCTTTATCAGGGAAGATTATTCGTAAAGGAGACTTTTTCTCATGGCTGAAGAAACTTTTAAAGTTGCGGTAGCAACATCAGATGGGATAAATGTTGATTCTCATTTTGGACATGTCACTGAACTTACAATTTATGAGGTCGATTCAAGAACCGGAGGCAATGAGCCTGTTGAGAGCAGAAAGCTGATCCAGAGTGCATGTAAAAG
The DNA here is from genome assembly GCF_017635265.1 of Butyrivibrio sp. Taxonomy (GTDB): domain Bacteria; phylum Bacillota; class Clostridia; order Lachnospirales; family Lachnospiraceae; genus Butyrivibrio. The sequence goes on along the minus strand of NZ_JAGBLU010000015.1, from coordinate 56,311 downwards.
CGGAACCTGCAACGACCATGAAATATTTGAACTGATAAGTGAACAGCTTTCGGATATTGAATATGTTCTGGCAGCAAAAATAGGTCCTAAAGCGGTTCAGGCCCTTAGCAGAAAAAATATAACAGCTTTGGATATTGTGGCAGATATAGATGAAGCAATCCACAAAGTCAGAGACTATCGGGACAGAAAGACTTTGAGCAGGGAAAGAGCCAGACAGATATTGTTAAATGCCGGGATTGAAGATTAACAGATCCCGAATATATAAGCAAAACAGATTGAACGGAGGAGAGTTTTTAATGTCAAATGGGAAAATCAGACAGGTAGCTATTTATGGAAAAGGAGGAATCGGAAAGTCTACAACTACACAGAATCTTACAGCGGGACTTGTATCGCTTGGAAAACAGGTAATGGTAGTTGGATGTGATCCAAAGGCCGATTCAACAAGACTTCTCATGGGCGGCCTTGCCCAGAAAACAGTTTTGGATACTATACGCGAAGAAGGCGAAGATATCGAACTTGACAGAATAATGGGAACAGGCTTTGGCGGAACAAGATGTGTAGAATCCGGCGGGCCTGAACCGGGAGTTGGCTGTGCCGGCCGAGGAATCATTACTTCCATCGGAATGCTTGAAAACCTTGGAGCATACACAGAGGATCTTGATTATGTATTTTACGATGTCCTTGGCGATGTAGTATGCGGAGGATTTGCAATGCCTATCCGTGAAGGAAAGGCTCAGGAAATATACATAGTAGCTTCCGGCGAAATGATGGCTTTGTATGCCGCAAACAATATTTCAAAAGGTATAGCTAAATATGCCAAGACCGGTGGTGTTCGCCTTGGTGGAATCATTTGTAACAGCAGAAATGTTGACCGTGAAAAAGATCTTTTGAGAGCATTTGCTAAAGAGCTTAATTCTCAGCTCATATATTTTGTGCCAAGAGACAATATTGTGCAGAGAGCGGAAATACATAGACAGACAGTAATACAGTATGATCCGGATTCACAGCAGGCACAGGAATACAGAAATCTTGCGGAGGCAATTGAGAATAATACTTACTTTACTATTCCAACACCAATGACGCAGGAAAGACTTGAAGAGATCCTTATGGAATATGGCCTTATGGAAAATCTTAAGGACGATTACAGAATTTAAGCATTTTAAACAGGAGGAGATAAGATGAAGGCTGTGCAGGATTTGACTGAACTTGTTGGCAAAACTCCGCTTTTAAAGCCCAACAGGTTTCTGAAAGAAAACGATCTTGAGGCAGAAGTGTATTTCAAGGTAGAGTATTTTAACCCCGCCGGATCTGTTAAAGACAGGATTGCACTTGGAATGATCGAAGATGCGGAGAAGAAGGGACTTTTAAAGCCCGGCTCCACAATAATTGAACCAACCAGCGGAAATACAGGTGTTGGACTTTCCTTTGTGGGAGCAATAAAAGGTTATAACGTCATTTTGACAATGCCTGACACCATGAGTATTGAACGACGCACACTCGTTACAGCTCTTGGAGCCCAGGTAGTACTTACACCGGGAGCCCAGGGTATGAAAGGGGCCATAAGACAGGCAGAAGCCCTTAACGCTCAGATTGAGAACAGCATAATACTTCAGCAGTTTGAAAATCAGGCCAATGCTGTTACTCATGAAAACACAACTTCTCAGGAAATATGGGAAGACACAGATGGAAAAGTTGACATCTTTGTGGCAGGTGTAGGAACCGGCGGAACAGTTACAGGCGTTGGAAGAGGGCTAAAAAAGCATAATGAAAATATTAAGGTTGTGGCCGTTGAACCTTTTGAGTCACCTGTTTTATCGGGAGGAAATCCGGGACCTCACAAGATCCAGGGAATAGGCGCAGGATTCGTGCCCAGAGTATTTGGTGAAGATGTAATTGATGAAGTCCTCCAGATCCGCGGAGATGAAGCTATTGATACTTCAAGACTTCTTGGCAGAAAAGAGGGGCTTTTAGTTGGAATATCCTCAGGAGCAGCAGCTGCAGCAGCACTGATGCTGGCAAAAAGACCTGAGAACAAAGGAAAAGTCATCGTAGCATTACTTCCGGATACCGGAGAGAGATACCTTTCAACTGAATTATATCAGTATCCTAGCGATACACATTAAAGGGGAGAACAATGGGAAGCACAGCAAAAGGAATAATCGAAAGACCGCGTACTACTTGTGCCCAGGGAGGAGCATTGGCTACGCTGGCATCACTGCCGGATGTTATCGGTATATCTCATGCGGCTGAAGGATGCTCAGGAAATCTTACAGGTTCAATCGGTACATGTTCGGGATATAACGGAGAAGGATACTGTGGTGGAACGCAGACACCTTCAAGCGCAGTTAGAGAAAAAAATGTAGTTTTTGGCGGAACTGACAGACTTCGTCAGGAGCTTAAGTCAGCTCAGGAGCTGTTAGAAGCAAAGCTCTTTGTTGTAGTTACAGGATGTATGACAGAGATCATAGGAGATGATGTTCAGGCCGTAGTTGATGAGTTTGAAGATGCTGAAACTCCTGTAATAGCAGTTAATACGCCAAGCTTTGAGGGAGATGCATATTCAGGTTATGAGAGAGTACTCACCGGAATATTCAATAAATATATCCCTACGTCAGATGAAAAGGATGACAAGCTGGTAAATATTTTTGGAGTGATACCTAATTTTGATCCAAATTACAGAGGAGATCTTGAAGAGATAAAAAGACTCCTTGAAAGTGTCGGATTAAAGGTAAATACCTTTTTTACTCCTGATCAGACTTATGACAATATCCTGTCTGCCTCAAAAGCATCTTTGAACATTCATTTTTCAAGAGTATGGGGAGTTGATTTTGAAAAAGGCTTTGAGCAAAAGCATGGTACACCACACTGGATCACTGATCTTCCAATAGGATCTGTACAGACAGGAGCATTTTTAAGAGAACTTGCAGAGCATATAGAAATTGATAAGGATCTGCTTGAAGAGGTGATAAAAAAAGAAGAGGAGAGATACTACAACTATTTTATCAAAACTCTTGATCTTGTGATAAACGCTCAGTTCTTCTATTATGCAGCAACTGTAACAAATTCTAATTATGCTATTCCTCTGGCTAAGTATTTGAAAAATGAACTTGGCTGGAAAGTTGATGATGTCTTTGTAACAGATCTTTTGACAAAGGTAAAGGCAAAGAAATTTGAGGATGTTTTTTCTGAACTTGGAGTTCCGGGCGACCTTATTAGAGAAACGGACACCAAGCAGATAGCATGGCAGCTGAACAAGCGCCACGCAAGGAATCAGGGACAAAGATATTTTGACCAGCATGGGCCTCTGTTTATCGTAGGCAGCAGCTTGGAAAAGTATGCGGCACAGGATATAGGAGCGCTGACATATGCAGTATCTTACCCTGTTGTAAACAGAGTGATCACTCAGCGCGGCTATTCAGGCTATAACGGCGGATTGAATCTGCTTTCAGATCTTATAACTGTACCTGTTTCAGGAAGATAGGAGGAAATAAAATGAGCGAACTTGAAAATAAATACGTCGAGAAATCAATTCCTCCTACCAGAGAGGAAAGGCTTGAAGCAACCGATGCCTACCACGGATGCAGCTGCGATCTTCTTGACTGTTCCAGAAACTGCTGTCTGAAAGGAAAAGACAGAGACTTTTGGCAGGGAAGTTCATCCTGTCAGATGTTCCTTTCAATCATGATGTCAGCACCCATTGAAAATTCTGTTCTTATAATGCATGGACCTGTAGGCTGCGGACATCAGCTGCACATACAGACTTTTTCAACAAATAACGGAAAGAGAGTAAGGGGGCTTACACCCAATCCGGTGAACTGGCTTTCAACAAATCTTTCTACAACAGAGATAGTAAACGGCGGAGAAAAGAAACTGAGGGAAGCAATTGAATATGCTGACAAGACCTTCAGACCTGAATTTATTTTTGTTCTTTCTACCTGCGCACCAAACATTATCGGTGATGATGTAGAAAAGATAATAGAGGATGAAAGCAAGGTTGTATCTGCTCAGCTTACAGCAATACACTGTCCGGGCTTTAGATCAAAATATGTATCAAGTGCCTATGATGCTTTTTACCACTCACTTATCCGTCATATTCAGCTTGAACCTATAGAATACAAGGACTATGTTCCGCTTAATCCGGCTGACCCCAATGCGACATTTCTGGCAGCAGGCTATGAGTATAAGAAAAAATATACTGTAAATGTCATGACCCTTGAGTCAATGGGAGCACAAGATGAAGCTGAACTTTCAAGAATTCTTAATGCACTTAATCTGAATGTGAATGTTCTTCCTGAGTACAGTAATGCTGACAAGATCAGATTTGTATCCGAGGCAGCTTTAAATGTGAGTCTTTGCTGGATGCATGACGATTATTTTGTTAAGTACTTAAAGGACAAATATAACGTTCCATATTACATGGGAATGCCACTTGGACTTAAGGCAACAAGAAAATGGCTTGTTGATATAGGAGAACACTTCGGACTGAAAAAAGAAGCTGAAAGACTTGCCGATTATGAGGAAAAACTTGTACTTGAAGCAATAGCTCCTTTTAAAGAAAAGCTTAAAGGTAAGCGCGTAATGATCTCCGGAGGAAGCGTACGAAGTGCTGTTGAGGCTTCACTTATCCATGACGATCTTGGAATGGAGATTGTGTCTGTCATAGGTCTTTTATATGACTCCAATGCCGAAGCAGCTTTTGAGGATCTGGTAAAGGATCATCCGCAGGTTCCTGTTGTCGTAAGTGACCAGCCATATGAATTTGTAAATCAGGTTAAGCAGAGCAATCCGGATATTGTTCTCTGTCATGCAAATGGTCTTACTGAGCCTGCAAAGCTTGGAGCAGTAACTGTTCCTGAGTTTGATATCGGAGGAGCATATTTTGGATATAACGGAGTTTTCCAGGTAGCAAGACAGCTTGCCTTTGCACTTGAAAATGACTCTTACGTAAAAGAAGTATCAAAGCATGTCAAGTTCCCATACAAAAAGACTTGGTATGAAAAAGACCCATTCACATATCTTAAAGACTGAAAATAAGGAGGAGAGTATGAAAAAAGCAATTTACAAACTTATCGCAGCATCTTTTGGAGCGATCCTTACATTGACAGGATGTGGTGCTGCAAGCTCAAACGCAGCATCTGATTCAGCAGGTGCATCAAACCTTCAACTTGGAGCGGCTGAGGGAACAACCCTTACAGAGGAGGGGCTTATTGATTATTCAACCTTAAGCGAAGAGGAGCTGACAGCTCTTTATGAAAAAGAACCGGCTCATGATCAGACAATAACAGTAAACTACACCGGATCTCTTTGTCCTGTGGCACTTCCTGTGGCAAAATACCTTGGCTATGTTGAAGAAGAAGGAATCAGTTCTTTTGACTTTGTGCAGATCTCAGGTAGCGCTGCAAGAGATGCTCTTGCATCAGGAAACCTTACAGTGGCAATAGGATTCTTGTCAGACTGGCTTTTGTATTATCAAAACGGTGAAGAAGTTGTAAGTACACTGGCTCTTCACTCAGGATGCGCTTCTGCTGCAACTTTGGCAGATTCAGATATAACCAAATTTGAAAAAGGACTCAGAGTTGGCGTTTCAGGCGATATCGGGGGCGTATTCCATAACATCGGACTTAGATTTATAAACCACGATGGATTTTCCACTGAAGATTTTACCTGGGTTGCCCTTGAGCCGGGAACACTTCTTGCAGCACTTCAGGAAGGACAGGTAGATGTAATTGTTGCCAGCGATGAGCTTATTTACAACTTTGTTGAGGATGGATATGCAAAGGTAATCCGCTCACAGGACTACGATCCTGATTTTGAGAGCGAAGTGTGCTGCTCACTTGGATTTAATAAGGACTTTGTAAAGAACAATCCTGTTACAGTTTACAAGATCACAAGAGCTGTTTACAGAGCATCAAAGTGGCTTGCAGAGAACGAAGAAAATCGTGAAAAGGCAGTAGATCTTTTGATAGATAAACAGTACATCTCAGCAACTAAGGAAATGGGCGTCAAGCTTGTTAATCTTTTGCACTATGGCTTTGGTACAAAAGAGCTGGTGGCTACCACAAATGTTATCGGACAGGAGTACAAGGATCTTGGTCTCCTTCCGGCAGATTTCGATTTATCTGATGCTGAGGAAAAATTCCTTGTAAAGTATGATCTTACAAAAATAAAGTGATCAGGGGAGGGCATGTATGGCAGAAATAGCAGGTACTTTAAATGTAAATATTTCCCGTAAAGAACTCAGACTCCTTGAACAGAGAGATTTAACAGGCAGGGATAAATTGATAAGAAGGATTGTTGTTTTTTTGCCTGCGGTCTTCGTATTACTGCATATATTGGAGCATCTCTATGTACCCTCATTTAAAAGCTACAAACCATCTACAGCGTATGTCGCTCTGCTGGTAGCTTTCCTGGGTGCTCTTGTGATATGGGATGTTTTTACCTTCTTTTCTTATGAGGCCTTTGAAAAACTCAGATTCAAAAGTGCACTGTATGTGGCTATTGTGATAATTCTTACCATGTATGATGTTGCAACTATAAAGGTTGGTCTTTTAGCACTTCCATATTTTCCATGGATTGGGAAAATACTGGATGCGATGATATCTGACAGAAGTAAGCTCTGGGAGTGTATATATCATTCATTTAAACTTTTGTTCACCGGATACTTTTGCGGAGTTGGAATAGGTCTTTTGTGCGGAATACTGGCAGGATGGTCAAAGACAGTACACTATTGGATACAGCCTATAACAAGAGTTCTTGGAGCGATTCCCAGTACAACCTATATGCCGATAGTGATGATGCTTGCGTCATCACTCTTTGGCGGAGCTGCTTTTATTATCGGACTTGGCGTGTGGTTTCCTGTAACTGTTTCAGCGATGAACGGAGTTCAGAATGTCCAGAAACATTACTATGAAGCTGCAGAGACACTTGGAACAAAAAGGCTTGGAATTCTTTCAAGAGTAGTTATACCGGCTTCGATGCCGACGATTTTTACAGGACTTACTCAGGGAATGAGCATAGCGTGCCTGACCCTTGTAGTTGCAGAGATGATGGGTGTTGAGGCCGGCCTTGGATGGTACATCAACTGGCAGAAAGGCTGGGGAGATTTCACCAAGATGTACGGAGCTATTATCCTTATCTGTTTAACATTTATTTTAGTCAACTCAATACTGGGACTTATAAGGAAAAGAGTACTTCGTTGGCAGGATGGAGGTATTTGATGGCTGTAGGAAATGTTGAGATAAAAGACGTAACAAAAATATTCAGAAGAAGTGATGAACAGGAGACACTTACTGCGCTTGATCATATTAACCTGTCGGTAGCACCTGGGGAGTTTGTATCAATAGTAGGTGCAAGCGGCTGCGGAAAGTCAACGCTTCTAAGGATCATAGCGGGTCTTGAAAAGCCAACTTTAGGGGAAGCTGTCTGTGACGGGGATGTTATAACAGGGACAAGCGAAAAGAGGGGACTGGTTTTCCAGAATCACGCCTTGTTTCCATGGCTCACTGTTTGGGACAATGTCTTGTTTGGATTAAAGTCAACAGGGAGAGTCAGTGAAAAAACAGATCTTGCCGAGCAGCTCCTTGATCAGGTTGGACTTACCAAATTCAAAAAGTCATATCCAAATCAGTTATCCGGTGGAATGAGTCAGCGTGTGGCCCTTGCGAGGGCTCTTGCCACAGAACCTGATGTCCTTCTTTTGGACGAGCCCCTTGGCGCTCTGGATGCTTTTACCAGGATGAATATTCAGGATGCTCTTATTGATCTGTGGAAGACAAGGGAAAAGACAATGATACTTATCACTCACGACGTTGATGAAGCAATTTATCTCTCCCAGAGAGTGATAATAATGTCTCCGAGACCTGGAAGGGTTATTGAGACGCTTAATATTGATCTTCCTTATCCGCGCAACAGAAGTGATTCCAACTTTACTTATTACAGGAATTATATCCTTGAAAAGCTCGATTTTGCGCAAAAGGGCGGAGAGATAGAATACGTGATCTGATGAAATTTAAAGTTCTTTTGAGAAGGAGATATAGTATGAAAAATAAAGTTATCGCACTGATCACATCGCTTCTTGGACTTGTGGCAGCGGTAGGACCAAGAACTGTTTTTGCAGTTTGTTCTTCACATGAAATGAAAATGAAATGTTATTACACAGCAGGCTGGGAACTTGCAGTAGGAATCATTGCTGCGATTGCGGGAATTGCACTCTTTCTGGCTAAGGACATAAAGCTTAAGATTGCATTATCTTCTGTGCAGGCAGTGCTGGGAGCATTCATTATACTTATTCCAACTGCAATAGTAGGTGTTTGTTCAAGTCCGATGATGCACTGCGTTTCAGTAACGAAACCTGCGCTTATTGTGACAGGTACTCTGGAAATAGTAGCAGGTCTTTTATCATTATATTTTTATGTAGCAGAGATCAGTGTAAAAGATAAATTGAAGGTGGCATGATTTGAGAATTAAAGATATTGCTTTTAAGAAAATTAAAAATGGTAAAACCGGAGGCGCGGTAGCTTTTTTGTTCGCTATCATCTTGTCCTTTACTGTTTTTGCAGGAATGCTTTTAGCTTCAAGCATCTCTATTGGAGCAGGGAATCTAAAACAGAGGCTTGGAGCGGATATAGCTGTTGTTCCCAAGGGACAGGAGAGTAACTATCAGGGGATCATCTTGAACGGAGAGCCTGTAGAATGCTCTTTTGAAAGAAAATATGAGGGTGTTATCCGCAGTGTGGAAGGAGTAGATAAGGTAACTCCCGTAATATATCTTGCAAGTCTTAATGCTTCATGTTGTTCGGTTCCGATACAGATCATAGGATATGATCCGAAAACTGATTTTGTAACAACACCCTGGATCTCAGATGAATTTGTAGATAAATTTTCTGATGGAAATCTTATCGCCGGAAACAATATAGCTGTTGATGATGAGAATACCCTTACGTTTTTTGGCCGAACTTATGAAGTTGGAGCAAGACTAAACAAAACAGGAACAGGAATGGATAAGTCTGTGTATGTTTCTTTTGATGTTATGGAGCAGCTTATAAGTGACGCAAAAGAAAAAGGCATATCATTTGGGGATGAAAATGCAGGTGATACAGCCAGTATTACAGAGGAATATGTATCTGCATTTCTTGTATCCGTCAAAGAAGGGTACAGCGTAGACAATGTAGCAGGGAACATCATGAGACAGGTCCCGGGCGGAGTTGTTCAGAGTAAGAGTCTTTATAAAACAGTTACAAACGGTATAGCTCTTATTTCAGATATCATTAAAACCATAACCTATGCCATGTTTATCAGCATAACCTTAGTTACTGTATTTTTGCACCTTTACAGAGTTGGCACCAGAAAAAAAGAATGGGCTATCTATAGGATGATGGGAGGATCAAGGAATTGGATCCTTGGCCTAATTTTTACTGAGACAATTGCTCTGTCGTTTTTGGGAGCAGTAGTTGGAATAGCTTTGGGAGCACTGATATATTTCCCATTCAGTAATCTTATTTCCCAGCAGGTCAAGCTTCCCTTTTATTTGCCGGGGATCACAGGAATAATACTGACAGCTCTTGCAAGTATTGCAGTTACCATGTTAAGCGGAGTTTTACCGGGGATAATTGCAGGAGAATCTGCAGCAAGGACGGAATGTTACGAACTTATGCGTGAGGGGGAGAATTAAATGCCCGTAGTTTCTGAAAATGTTGTAAAAGAATATAAGAGGCGTGGAACTTCCTTTACGGCAGTAGATGATGTGAGCTTTACTGTGGAAGAGGGGAAAATAACCGCAATAATGGGGCGCTCCGGAAGCGGTAAAAGTACTCTGTTAAATATCCTTTCAGGTATGATAAAGCCTGAAAGGGGCCTGGTGACTATTGATGGGAAAAAAATTTTTGATGAGAGCGTCAGATCTAGAGATAGATTAAGAGCAGAAAAAATAGGAATAGTTCCGCAGACACATAGCCTTGTGTCAGGCCTTACCTCTTATGAAAACATCCTGCTTCAAAAGTCTTTTGCTTTAGAAAAAAAAGAAAGCTCTGAAGATTCTTTTTCTGAAATAGTTGGTGCACTTGATCTTAAGGATCTTTTGGATGCTTATCCCGGTAATCTTTCAGGCGGCGAGATGAAGAGAGTATCAATAGCAAGAGCTCTGTTTGGAAATTTGAAATATCTTTTTGCTGACGAGCCCACAGGAGAACTGGATAAAGATAACTCGAAAAAGGTCATGGAGCTGTTCAGAACTGAGGCTGATAAGGGAAAAGGAATACTGATTGTGACCCATGATAAGCTGGCTGCGGATATGGCTGATATCGTATATACAATGGAAAACGGAAAACTAAGACTGCTATAATCGGCAGTCTTTTTTGATTAAGAAAAATTTATATCTGCCTATAAGAACAGTGTCTTTTACATGGAGCTTTGGATACTGCATAATCTCAATTATCAAAAACAAAGAGCAAAGAAAAATAGCAAAGAAAAATCTGAGGAGGATAACCATTATGAGAAAGAACTTATTAAACAAGACAGTTTCTATTGCAGCAGCTGCTGCACTTACAGGAAGTTTTTTGACAGGATGCGGAAGCGCTGAAGCAGCAAGCGCTGCAAATGAAGAAGCAAAGGCAGCAGAGAGTGTTGCTGAAGTATCAGAGGAAGTTAAAGAGGAAGGTTCACAGGAGAGCAGCACAGAAACAGCAGAAGCAGCAGAGGCAGAATCAGCTGATGCAGGTCTTCTTGCAGATATTAAAGAAAGAGGCTACATCGTTGTTGGGACAGAAGGAACCTGGAGTCCATACACATATCATGATGATAATGATGAACTTGTTGGATTTGAGGTTGAGGTAGCAAAGTACATCGCTGACTACATTGGAGTCGATGTTCAATTTTCAGAGACAGTTTGGAGTTCAATGTTTGCTTCTCTCGATGCAGGCCAGATAGATATCGTTGTTAATGGCGTTTCATATTCTGAAGAGAGAGCAGAAAAATATGATTTCTCAGAGCCTTATAACTATTCACAGTACGCAATCCTTACACTTGCTGATAACGATGAGATTAATTCCTTAGAGGATGCAAAGGGTAAGACAGCAGCAAATGATCCAACAAGTTCAATCGGTAAATTTGCAGAGGAGAGCGGAGCAGTGCTTGATGAAGTTGGTGAAGCTGCACAGGCTATAAGCGAAGTTAAAAATGGAAGGGCAGATCTTACATTCAGCCCTGTAACTGTTTTTGCAGATTACTTAAAGAATCATCCTGAGGATGCTGACAAGTTTAAGGTAATTGTTGTTACAGATCCAGAGCCTAGTGCATACGTTCCTGTTGTAAAAGGAAATGAAGCACTTGTAAGTGTTATAAACGAAGCACTTGACCAGGCTAAAGAAGACGGAACTTTATCAGAACTTGCACTCAAGTACTTTGATGTTGACACAACCAAGGGTGAATAAAAAATAAATTGATTGGATAGTGGTTATGAACGAGAGAATTGTAACTGAGTTAATTGAATCATTTGGAAAGCTGTTTTGGGCCGGAGTAAAGGTGTCAATCCCTCTTACGGTAACTTCATTTTCAGCGGGGCTTCTCATAGCATTTTTAGTTGCTCTTGCACAGATAGCCAAGGTGCCAATCTTAAGGAGACTAGTGAGGATTTATGTCTGGATCATAAGATGTACGCCGATGATCGTTCAATTATTTGTAGTATACTTTGGACTTCCAAGCATTGGCATCACATTAAATTCTTTTTTTAGTGCATGGCTTGTAATGTCACTTAGTGTCGGAGCTTACTGCTCTGAAACAGTGAGAGCAGCAATAGAGTCAGTTCCAGCAGAACAGCTTGAAGCCTGCTACTGTGACGGACTTACATTCTGGCAGGGTATGATATATGTCATAGTTCCCCAGGCGCTGAGAACAGCATTTCCACCACTGTCCAATTCGATAATTGGTCTGGTGAAAGATACATCACTTGCTTACAGTGTCGCATTGGTGGAAATTCTTGCAACAGCCCAGAGAATAGCTGCAAGGACCTATGATTATTTCTGGCTTTATATGGAGGCAGGTCTTATCTATCTTATCATATGCTCAGTTCTTACAGTACTTCAAAGTAAGGCAGAGAAAGCACTTGAAAGGAGAAGATAATATGCTGGAGCTGAAAAATGTACATAAGCAGTTTGGTGATAATGTGGTTCTAAAGGATGTCAGCCTAAAAGTAGATAAAGGAGATGTTGTAGCAATACTTGGTCCAAGCGGATCAGGAAAAACAACATTTTTAAGATGTGCAGGGTATCTTAACAGAGCTGACAGTGGAAAACTTATTATCGGCGACGAGGAATATGACCTTAAGAAGATTAAGGGAAAAGATTTACTTAGATACAGAAGCAGAGTTGGTTTTGTTTTTCAGAGTTTTAATCTCTATGGAAATAAGACGGCGCTTGGAAATGTTACTTTGGGACTTAAGGTTGCCCAGAAAATGAAAAAAGAAGAAGCAGAAGAAATAGGGAGAAAGCTTCTTAAGAAAGTTGGGCTGTCCGACAGAGCCGATTTTTATCCATCCAAGCTCTCAGGTGGTCAGCAGCAAAGAGTAGCCATTGCAAGGGCGCTTGCAACAAATCCCGAAGTTATCTTTTTTGACGAGCCAACATCAGCTCTTGATCCGGAACTTACAGGTGAAGTACTAAATGTTATAAAAGAACTGGCTGATGAGGGTGTAACAATGATAGTTGTAACTCATGAGATGGAATTTGCAAGAAAAGTTGCTACAAAGGTTGTATTTATGGAAAACGGAGAAATTGTAGAAGAAAATAATTCGAAAGATTTCTTTGAACATCCGCAAAAAGAAAGAACGAGAGAGTTTATTTACAAGTCAAGTACATGGGCAGCAGATGCCCAGTATGACGGAAGCGGAATTTGACAAAAAGGGGATTTACAAATATGTATCTGAAGAATGTAGGAATTTTTGTAGAAGATCTTGAGGGAGCAAAAAAATTTTTTGAAAGCTATTTTGGAGCTAAAGTATTAAAAACTTTTGATAACCCAGCTAAGGAGTACTATTCATATATTCTTGAGTTTGATGGTCAGGCCTGGGTTGAACTTATGAAAAAACCTGAGACTGTCAGTCTTCCAAAAGATCCAAACAGACTGGGATTGGCACATATATGCTTTAAGATTGATACCAGAGAAAAACTTAATGAGATCATCTCCGGGTTTAAAAAAGATGGTTATAAAATTCAATATGAACCAGAAAACGAAGACGGTCCAGGAGAAGTAAGAGCAATAACTTTTGAAGATATAGTAATTGAGGCCAATTACGGATATTGATATAGATACTAAAAAATAGTCTGACAGGGGATAAAGAAATGGCTCATATTGTGAAAAATATCTCTGAACTGGTAGGGCACACGCCACTTTATGAATTTGTTAGATTAGAAGAAAAATACGGATTAAAGGCGACAGTACTCGGCAAACTTGAATATTTTAATCCGTCCGGATCAATCAAGGACAGGACAGCACTCAACATGCTGCTTGATGCTGAAGAAAAGGACCTTATAAAACCAGGGGATACAATAGTTGAAGATACTTCAGGAAATACAGGAATTGGACTTGCTGCGTTTGCTGCCAGCAGAGGGTACAAGCTAAAGATATTTCTTGAAGAAGATCAGTCAATCGAAAGACGCAAGATATTAAAGGCATATGGAGCTGACGTCATGTTTACCAGTCAGGTTCCGGGAATAAAAGAGGCGAAGGAAGCCGGAATTTTTTCTATGGCTTTTTATCAAAAAGCAATTGAAGAATACTGCGCAGCTCAGGAAACAAAGCATTTTTTTATAAATCAAATGTCAAATGAATCAAATCCAAACGTACATTATTCTACGACAGGTCCTGAAATATGGAATGATGCAGATGGCAAAGTGGATATCTTAGTGGCAACAGCGGGAACCGGTGGAACAATAACAGGATTATCCAAGTTTTTTAAAGAGAAAAACCCTGATATCAGGATAGTGGCAGTACAGGCTGATAAAAAATCAAGAACAGGGTCATCGGATAATCCAAAAACAATTGATGGTATCGCTCCGTTCTATGGAGATGACATTAGAAATGAATACAAAGCTCCATTTATGGTGTCATTTGAATATGATGAATGTATTGAAGTCAGCGGAGAAGATACATATAGCACAGGACGGGATATTGCCAGAACGGAAGGAATTTTCCTTGGACAGTCTGCGGCTGCAGCAATGGTGGCTGCAAAACAAGTCGCACAAAGGCCTGAAAATGAAGGAAAAAATATTGTAGTAATTCTGGCAGACAATGGAATGAAATATCTTAGTACGCAGATGTATGATAAGTAACCTTTAACCCTGCCTATAACCTTTGTTTAATTTCACTTTATTTTTTTCTGTGCTAATATCAATTTATCAAAACAAACAAAGAACACAAATACATTAAGAATACATGGAGGAAATCATTATGGCAGACATCAAAGAAAGCGCATTGGAACTTATTGGCAAGACGCCAATTCTTAAGCTTAACAATTATAGCAAAAAGGCAGGAGCTACAGAGACGACTCTTCTTGCAAAGCTTGAATATTTAAACCCAGCAGGATCTGTAAAGGACAGAGTAGCCCTTAGTATGATTGAAGATGCTGAAAAGAGTGGAAAACTTAAACCAGGCGCCACAATCATCGAGCCAACATCTGGAAATACAGGAATTGGTCTTGCAGCAGTTGCTGCAGCAAAGGGATACAGAGCAATTCTTACTCTTCCTGACACAATGAGCGTTGAGAGAAGAAATCTCTTAAAGGCATATGGTGCTGAGATTGTTCTCACAGAAGGCTCTAAGGGAATGAAGGGAGCAATTGCAAAGGCTGATGAGCTTAATGGTCAGATTGAAGGATCTATTATCCTCGGACAGTTTATCAATCCTGCAAATCCAAGAGTCCACAAGGAGACTACAGGTCCTGAGATTTGGGAGCAGACCGGTGGAAAGGTTGATATCTTTGTAGCCGGTGTAGGTACAGGTGGAACTGTTACCGGTGTAGGTGAGTACTTAAAAGAGCAGAACCCAAATGTTAAGATAGTTGCTGTAGAGCCTGCAACAAGCCCTGTTCTTTCAAAGGGAGAGGCTGGCGCACATAAGATCCAGGGTATCGGTGCAGGATTTGTTCCTGATACACTTAATACAAAGATTTATGATGAGGTTATCGCAATCGAGAACGAAGATGCCTTTGAAGAAGGCAAGAGATTTGCAGTTTCAGAGGGAATTCTCGTTGGTATTTCATCAGGTGCAGCACTTAAAGCTGCTACAATTTTAGCTGGCAGGGAAGAAAACAAGGGAAAGAATATCGTAGTTCTTTTACCTGATTCAGGTGACAGATATCTTTCAACTCCATTATTTGCCGACTAATAATTTCGCTTCATAATAATCTTCTTTCACATATTGCTCCGAGGCTCATTTGCTTCGGAGCAATAATCATAAACGGAAAATAAAATGGGAAAATATAATTTTGATGAAATAATAGATAGAAAAGGCACAAGCAGCCTTAAATATGACTTTGGACCAGAGAGAAAGGGAAGGGATGATCTGCTTCCGCTGTGGGTGGCGGATATGGACTTTAAGCTTCCGGAGGAAATCCTTTCAGATATAGAAAAAAGAGTTCGACACGGTATTTTTGGATATACGGATCCAAAAGACGGATATAAGAAAGCTCTGAGCAGCTGGTACAAAAAGAGACATGGTTTTGAAATCAGGGATGAATGGAATACTGTGGTTCCGGGAATTGTATATTCCATAGCACTTGCCATAAAAGCTTTTACGGAGCAGGGGGATGGCGTACTTATCCAGCAGCCGGTGTACTATCCTTTTATGGAGACAATAAAGCTCAATAACAGGAAAGTTGTTAACAATCAGCTTATATACAAAAATGATCACTATGAAATTGACTTTGAAGATTTTGAGAAAAAGATTGTTGATGAGAATGTAAAGCTTTTTTTGCTGTGTAGTCCGCACAATCCGGTTGGAAGAGTATGGACAAGGCAGGAGCTTCTTAAAATGGCTGATATATGCTTAAGGCATAAGGTGTATGTGTTTGCCGATGAGATACATTCGGATTTTGTATATAAAGGTCATAAACATACGTCATTTATCACCCTGGGAGATGAATATAACGATTTACTTGTTTTGGGAACCGCACCAACCAAGACTTTTAACATAGCCGGATTGCAGGTTGCCAATGTCATTATTCCAAATGGAAACGTCAGGAAAGTCTTCAGAAAAGAGAATGATGCAGCAGGATACAGTCAGGGAAATGCCCTTGGAATGGTTGCAACACAGTCAGCCTATACAAATGGTGAAGAGTGGCTGGATGAACTTATTCATTACCTTGAGGGAAATGTCAGCTTTATCAGAAATTATTTAAACGAAAATATGCCGCAGATTCATATGATAGAGCCGGAAGGAACGTATCTTGTATGGCTTGATTTTTCAGAAATAACGGATAGTCCTAAAGAGCTGGAAAGACTCATTGCAGATGAGGCAAAGCTCTGGCTTGATCCCGGATCGATTTTTGGAAAAGAGACAGCTCTTTTTGAAAGAATAAATATAGCCTGTCCAAGAAGTGTTTTGGAGCAGGCACTTAAGCAGCTATATACTGCAATAAAGAAACATGAATTTAAAGACTAAAAGCGTGAATATACAAATGATTCTGCAAGAAAATGAGAGGATATAAACATGGATTGTAATGGTTGTAACAGATGTACAGATGTTAAATGCAGCATAGAAACAAAGTGTCAGCAGCTTGACAGATCTCTTATGGATAAGTGGGGTGCCATAAGCTTCCCTATTTATCAGACGGCAACTTTTGCCCATGAAGGGCTGGGACAAAGTACGGGGTATGACTACACCAGAATGCAGAATCCAACCAGAAAGCAGCTTGAGTCTATAGTTGCCTATCTTGAAAACGGAATTGATGCTATAGCTTTTTCCAGTGGAATGGCAGCAGTTGCAACAATAATGGAGCTTTTTAAACCGGGAGATCATTTCATTATAGATGAGGACCTCTATGGCGGAAGCATCAGGCTTTTTAACGAGATAAGTACCAAAAACGGGCTGACTTATACCGCAATCAACTTAAGCAAAGAAGACATCACTCCATACATAAAAGAAAATACAAAAGCAGTATATCTTGAGACACCAACCAATCCCATGATGAATGTGACAGATATTAAAAAGCTTTCGAAGATTACTGCTGAGAAAAAACTTTTACTGATTGTTGATAATACATTTCTTTCGCCTTATTTCCAAAATCCCCTTGATCTTGGGGCGGATATTGTAATTCACTCAGGAACCAAATTTTTGGGAGGACATCACGACACAATAGGCGGCTTTGTGGTCGTAAAAGATGAAAAGCTTGATGAGAGACTTAGATTCATTTATAAAACGACAGGTGCAGGTCTTTCCCCTTTTGACAGCTGGCTTATTTTAAGAGGCATAAGGACTTTGGCTGTAAGACTTGACAGAGCACAGCAAAATGCGCTGGAACTGGCAAAATTTTTGAAACTAAAAAAACGTGTCACTAAAGTTATTTACCCGGGACTTCCGGATCATCCCGGATATGAGATCATGAAGGAGCAGGCAAGGGGCTTTGGAGCGATGCTCACTTTTGAAGTGGACAGTGCAGAAACCGCCAAATACATACTGGATAATGTACAGCTTATTTATTTTGCCGAGAGCCTTGGTGGAACAGAAACCCTTATAACATATCCGATAACGCAGACTCATGCTGATGTTCCCAAGGATCTTTTGGAAAAGAACGGTATAAATGACAGGGTGCTCAGATTATCTGTGGGAATTGAAGGAATTGCCGATCTTAAAGCTGAGTTTAACAGAATTTTTGAAAGTCTTTGATAAACTTGTTATTCTATGTTAGTATTTAAGAAATTTAATAGAGAAAGATATGCGGTGCCACTTCAGCTTGCCAGCTGACTTTGGTTAAAAGGGAAACAGGTGTAAAGCCTGTGCGAACTCGTCACTGTAAATGTGAGTATCTTTATCGCGCTTTTATTTTAATAATGGGCGGCCACTGTGAGAACGGGAAGGTAGATAAGGATATGTTGAAGCATGAGCCAGGAAACCTGCCGGATATCTGGTACAGGAATATAATTCCGGATCACGAGTAATTGATCGTACTGCTATATGGGAGCATTGCTCCTTTTCTTTTGTGCGCTATTTTACTCATTTTGATCAGGTCAAAATGAGTTTTTTTATTTCTGTGCCGTCTCAAATTTTAAGACAGGAGAGGAATTATGAAAAAGAAATCTTTAACCCAAGTATTGGCTGTTGCAAGTGCGTTTATATTACTTGCCGGATGCGGAAGTACGAAAAGCGCTGATGTGACAACCGAAAGCAGTACAGAGTCTTCCAATCAGGAGGTTAGTACTGAAGTTTCAGAAAGCGCAGATGGTAGTGAGATGACAGATGAAGAAAGAGCAAAAGAAGTAGCAGATCTGATTGATGCAATCTATGTTCAGGAATGGACCGATGAGACGGATGAACTTTGCAAAAAGGCAAAAGAAGCCTGGGATGCGCTTACAGATGAGCAAAAAGAACTTGTAGAAGGTGAGTTCGCCGATCCGGATTATTTTGGAAAAGATACCGGTGATGCTTCAAAAGATGATCCATTAAATGCAGATGACATCGGAGAGAATGAAATTCTTGTAGTAAGCTTTGGTACATCCTTTAACGATAGCAGAGCCATGGACATTGGCGGAGTTGAAAAAGCTATTGCAGAAGAGAATCCAGACTGGTCAGTCAGAAGAGCATTTACGGCACAGATCATTATAAATCATATTTTGGCAAGGGATGGAGAGAAGATTGATAACGTCCAGCAGGCTCTTGAGAGAGCAGTTTCAAACGGAGTAAAAAATCTTGTTGTTCAGCCTACACACCTTATGCATGGTGCTGAATATGACGAGCTTACAGAGGCTTTATCAAAATATTCAGATAAGTTTGAAAGTGTTTCAGTTGCTGAACCTCTTCTCGGAGAAGTTGGAAATGATGCGACTGTTATAAATGAAGATAAGAAAGCTGTTGCTGAAGCTGCTGTAGATGCTGCGGTTAAGACAGCAGGATACGACACTCTTAAAGATGCAGAGCAGGATAATACAGCATTTGTATTTATGGGACATGGAACAGCTCATACAGCAAAGGTAAGTTACAGCCAGATGGCTACTCAGATGAGTGAGCTTGGCTATGAAAATGTGTTTGTCGGTACTGTTGAGGGGGAACCGGAAGAGACATCCTGTGAAAATGTTATTGAAAAGGTAAAAGAGGCAGGATATAAAAAGGTGGTTCTTCGTCCGCTTATGGTAGTAGCAGGCGACCATGCCAACAACGATATGGCAGGAGATGAGGAAGATTCATGGAAGAGCATGTTTACGGCTTCAGGCTTTTTTGAAACTGTAGATTGCCAGATTGAAGGCCTTGGAAGAATTTCAGAAGTAGAAGACCTTTATGTTTCTCATACAAAAGCTGCAATTGAAAGCACAGAAGCTGTAGTTGACTCTTCAGAAACAGCCTCTGCTGCACTTGAAGATGGCGAGTATCAGGTGAAATTTACAACCGACAGCTCTATGTTCAAAATAAATGAAGCATATGATGATTACGGAACTCTTACGGTAAAAGACGGTGAGATGACTATTCACATTACACTTCCTTCTGAAAATGTTGTTAATCTTTACCTGGGACTTGCAGAAGATGCTGAAAAGGATGGAGCCGTGCTTCTTCAGCCGACTAAGGATGAAGTAACATATAGTGATGGAACAACCGAAACTGTAAACGGATTTGATGTACCTGTTCCATATCTTGATAAGGAATTTGATCTTGCTCTTGTCGGAACCAAGGGAAAATGGTATGACCACAAAGTTACAGTTGAATCTCCAAAGCAGTAATGAGTGGCAGCAAAATAATAAAGCAAAAAATGTTCAGTTAAGTCTGATACAGTTCCTGATTTAGGAATATTTATATGATAGAAAAATTGATTTTTATTAGAAATAAATTATGTATATTTTTTTTATGTGTTATAGGAATGATCACGGTGACCTCCTGCGCTTCGCAGGAGGCCTCCTTGCTGCTGCAGGGAGAAGAAAACAGCAGCTTTTGGATAGATATCACATTTGAAGGCGGCTCAGGAAAAGCCTATATAAAGTCACCGGTTGAAGTAACTGATAATAATGGGAAATTGACTGCAAAGTTTGTCTGGAGCAGTGAAAACTACGACTATATGATAGTCGATGGTAAAAAATATGATAATGAGAACAAAGGTGGAGAATCAATCTTCACCGTTGATATAGAAAATGTGTCAGAACCTCTGACTGTCATTGGCGATACGGTTGCCATGAGCACTCCCCATGAAATTGAATATGTTATTACATGGGGTGAGAAAAAAGAGGATGAAGGGGAAGATGAAGGTAACCTCATTTCTATCATAGAGACCAATAAAGAGTCTGTAAGAGAAGCCCTCTTAAAGTCGGGGCTTGAAAAGACGGGTGATATCAGCCTTAAATATGCAAACAGATTTTTCATAGAAGAATACGGCGATTACTACTATATATCAATAGAGAATTCAGGGGACTATTTACTGGTGCCGGAAAATAAAGAAGCTCCTGCAAATCTTCCGAAGGATACCGTGGTAATCAAAAGGCCTGTTAGTAACGCATATCTCGTTTCCACAGCAGCATTTGACCTTGTAAATACCTGTGGAGCTCTTGGAGATGTAAGGTTTTTGGGTGCAAAGGAAAGCGACCTCTACATTGAAGAGGTAAAAAAAGCCATGCAGGAGGGAAAAATACTTTATGCCGGTAAGTACAGGGCACCGGACTATGAGCTTCTTTTACAGGAAGAGTGCGACATGGTGATTGAAAACACTATGATTTTTCATGAGCCCTCAGCTATGGCAAAACTAAAGGAACTTGGAATGCCGGTACTAGTTGAGACATCAAGCTATGAAAAACATCCCCTTGGAAGACTTGAATGGATTAAGCTTTACGGCGTATTGTTTGATAAAGAAAAAGAAGCTGAAGATTTTTATGACGAACAGTTACAAATTATGGAGCCTTTGATGCAGGAAAAAACTGACACAGGCAAGACGGTGGCTTTTTTCCATGTGACATCAAACGGAAATGTAAATGTCAGAAAATCCGGAGATTATATTACCAAAATGATTGAGTTATCCGGGGGAAGATATGCTCTTACCAATGCAGGGGAGGGTGAAAATGCGCTCTCTACTATGAATATGCAGATGGAAGATTTTTACACCAATGCGGTGGATGCAGATATCATCATTTATAACAGCACAATTGGCGGAGAAATTTCATCTATAGATGAGCTTATTTCTTTAAATCCGCTTTTTGCAGATTTTAAGGCGGTAAAGGAAAAAAATGTTTACTGCACCAAGCGGAATCTTTTTCAGCAGATTACGGGAATGGCTGATTTTATGCAGGATTTGAATAACATATTTTTTGATATAGAAAGCGATTATACATATCTGAATAAGTTGGAATAATAAATGAGTAAGAAACGAAATATTTGCTTTTTTTCTTTGGCAGTAATCCTTATAGTGGGACTTATGTGGATAAATACAGCAGTTGGGAGTACCTATGTATCACCGGCTGAGGTTTTTGATATCCTTTTTGGCAAAAATACGGATAGTATGCATATGGCTGTAATATGGCAGATTCGCCTTCCAAGGTGTATTGCGGCATTTTTTCTTGGAGGAGCGCTTGCGCTTTCGGGTTATCTTTTACAGACATTTTTCGGAAACCCCATAGTAGGACCTTTTGTGCTGGGAATTTCTTCAGGAGCAAAGCTCTGTGTTGCCCTTATTATGATTTTCTTTCTTTCAAAAGGAAAAGAAATAGGACTTGGGAGCATGGTTATTTCAGCATTTTTTGGGTCCTTATTATCTGTTGTCTTTGTGCTTGCGGTTTCAGTTAAGGTAAAAAGCATGAGTGTGCTGGTTATCTGCGGAATAATGATAGGGTATGTTTGTTCCGCAATTACTGATTTTGTCGTGACATTTGCAGATGATTCCAACATTGTTAATCTTCATAACTGGTCTATGGGAAGTTTTTCGGGAATCAATTGGGATGAGATCATATTCATAGGAGTGATAGTAGTTTTTGGACTTGTTATAGCTCTTTTAATAATAAAACCAATGAATGCCTACAGGCTTGGAGAAAGCTATGCGCGAAGCGTCGGAGTCAACATAACTGCATTCAGAGTAATACTGATACTTCTTTCAAGCCTTCTTGCCGCCTGTGTAACAGCTTTTGCAGGTCCCATATCATTTGTTGGAATTGCTGTTCCGCATCTGTCAAGAAGCATATTAAAGACGGATGCTTCATACATTATGATACCCGCAAGTTTTCTTGGAGGTTCTTTAGTAACTTTGTTTTGTGATCTTTTAGCGCGAAGTCTTTTTGCGCCGACAGAGGTTAGTATCAGCTCTGTTACAGCGGTTTTTCTGGTTCCTGTGGTCATATTCATGATGATAAAAAGAACCGGTAAAAACTATATGCAGTAAATTTTGAAAAAACAGGGAAAATTCTATGTCTGAAAAAACAGGAATTGAGACTTTAGAACTAAATATTGGCTATAAATCAGACCTTGTAAAGAATATTGACATTAAGATAGAGCCTGGGACCATAGTAAGCTTAATAGGACCAAATGGAAGCGGCAAATCCACTCTTTTAAAAACTTTGACGGGAGAGCTTAAAAAAAGAGGAGGAGTTGTTTATTTAAACGGTCGTGACAGGCAGGAGATGTCCGAATCTGAAGTGGCAAAAGAAATGTCGATGGTCATGGCTACCGGAGTAAAGGCAGAACTGATGACCTGCAGGGAAGTGGTTGAGATCGGCAGATATCCATATACCGGAAGACTTGGCATTTTATCGGACTTAGACCGGGAAAAAGTCAAAGAGGCCATGGAGTGGACAGATATTTATGAGCTTAAGGACAAACTTTTTCAGAATATAAGTGATGGACAAAGACAAAGAGTTATGCTGGCAAGGGCAATATGTCAGGAACCGGAGATACTTATTCTTGACGAACCGACTTCTTATCTGGACATAAGACACAAGATCGACATTTTGCAGAAGATAAAATCTTTTGCCGTTCAAAAAAATGTGGCGGTTTTAATGTCACTTCATGAGCTTGAAATTGCAAAGAACATTTCCGACAAGGTTATAGCTCTGGGAGATGGAGAAGTTTTAAAGGTTGGACATCCTGATGATGTTATACAGGAAGAATTTATAAGAAAACTTTACAACCTTGAAAACATAGACACATCACTTTTGAAAAATTCTCTCTGGAGGTTTGATGGACCTAAGGATCATACACAAAATCCATCCTTTACCCTGAATAAAAAGGGTAAGGCCAAAGTCATAATGATACAGGGAACCATGTCAAATGCCGGGAAAAGCGTTATTGCGGCAGGTCTTTGCAGAATCTTTTCAGATGAAGGATACAAGGTTGCACCATTTAAATCGCAGAACATGGCACTTAATTCCTATATAACTAAAGATGGGCTTGAAATGGGAAGGGCGCAGGTGATGCAGGCTGAGTGTGCAAGGATTGAGCCTATGGCCATAATGAATCCTATCCTTTTAAAGCCTACAACTGATGTGGGCTCACAGGTGATAGTAAACGGGAAAGTTATTGGAAACATGAAGGCAATGGAATATTTTCGCCGCAAGAAAGAATTCATTCCGTGCATATTGGAAGCTTATGAAAAACTTTCCGGGGAGGCAGACATCATAGTTGTAGAGGGAGCAGGGTCCCCTGTTGAAATGAATCTGAAAAGCGGAGACATTGTAAATATGGGACTTGCAAAGATGATTGATGCTCCTGTTCTTCTTGTGGGGGATATTGACAGAGGAGGCGTTTTTGCACAGCTGATCGGAACCCTTGACCTCCTTGAAGATGATGAGAGAAAGAGGGTAAAGGGTGTCATCGTCAACAAATTCAGAGGAGATGGAAGGCTCTTTGAGGAAGGCATAAGGATACTTGAAGATAAGGGTAAAACAAAGGTTATTGGAGTGGTTCCTTTGATAGATGTCAGTCTTGATGATGAGGATTCTTTGTCTGAGAGATTTTCAAATACAGGAAAGGGAATATTTGATATTGCAGTTATAAGACTTCCCCATATTTCCAATTTTACCGATTTTGGGAGCTTTGATCAGATTCCGGAGGTGTCAGTAAGATATGTATCTCAAAAATCTGACCTTGGAAATCCGGATATGATAATAATACCCGGATCAAAAAGTACTGTTTCGGACCTTAAGTATATAAAGGAAAACGGTCTTGACAGAGCTATTATCAAAAAAGCTCATGAGGGCGTATGTATATTTGGTATCTGCGGCGGTTTCCAGATGCTGGGAAGACATATTTTGGATCCTGATGAAGTTGAAGGCGGTGGAAGTGAAGAGGGATTAAACCTTTTACCTGTTGATACTGTTTTGGGAAAAGAAAAAGTAAGGACTAATTACAGCGGAGTGATATCCGGCTCATCAGGAATTTTGAGAGACCTTGAAGGAACAAGGGTAAACGGATATGAAATACATATGGGAATAAGCACGGCTTTTGACGATATTAAAGAGTTTACTTCATCAAAAACAGGTTATTGCAACGAAAACATATACGGAACTTATATACATGGCTTTTTTGACAATAAAGAGGTGCTGCAAAAAATACTCAAGGCAATTTCAGAATATCGGGGGAAAACAATTGACCTTGAAAATGTGTCAGACTACGCGGATTTTAAGGATTTTCAGTATGATATTCTGGCAAAGAAGCTAAAGGAAAGTCTTGATATGGATTATATATACGAAATTATGGGGGGTAGAGCATGGAGTTTGAAGTAGTAAGACCTGATGAAATTGAGAAAAGAAGTTTTGAAATAATAACAAAAGAGCTTGAAGAAGCCGGAATAAAGATAGATGAAAAAAATGCTTTTGTGACTAAGAGGTGCATCCACACCTCAGCAGATTTTGATTATGCCAAAACACTTGTCTTTTCAGAGGGCGCAGTAGAAAAGATGAAAGAGCTTATAAGACAGGGAGCGTATATAGTAACCGATACCAATATGGCTCTTGCGGGTATAAACAAAAAAAGACTGGAAAAGTTCGGCGCAAGGGCTCTTTGTTTTATGGCAGATGAGGATGTTGCTGCAAAAGCCAAAGAGCAAGGCATAACAAGAGCAGCAGTTTCCATGGAAAAAGCTGCGCGTCTTGACGGCAAAGTTATTTTTGCGATTGGAAATGCGCCCACAGCTCTTGTTAAGCTTCATGAAATGATGGAGAAAGAGGGCTATATTCCAGACTTTATAATTGGTGTTCCTGTTGGATTTGTAAACGTGGTATGGGCTAAAGAACTATTTATAAACTCAGATGTTCCATACATCATCAACAGGGGACGCAAGGGCGGAAGTAACATCGCTGCCGCAATATGTAATGCGGTTTTATATGATATGTGAGAAAAAATATGAGAAAAGGCTTTACGACCGGGAGCTGTGCTGCTGCAGCCAGTAAGGCTGCGGCTCTTATGCTTCTTGGTGGAAACAAAAAAGAAAAAATTGAAATAGATACACCGGCTGGAATAAAGTACTGTCCTGTAATAGAGGAAATAAGCATCACTGAAAACTACGTCTCCTGTGCTGTAAGAAAGGACTCCGGTGATGATCCCGATGTGACAAACAACGCCCTTATTTTTTCCAAAGTGAGCTTTTCCGATAGAGAAGAGCCTTCTGAAAAAGCCTGCAGGATAAGAATTACAGGTGGAGTGGGAGTTGGAACAGTTACAAGACCTGGACTTGATCAAAAGGTTGGAAATGCCGCAATTAATTCCGTGCCAAGGCAAATGATTGAAAAAGAGGTGCTAGAGGTCTGCGATTTATTTGACTATGAGGGAGAACTTGATGTGGAGATTTTTGTTCCGGAAGGTGAAAGGATAGCCGAAAGGACATTTAATCCAAGGCTTGGCATAGAGGGAGGCATATCTATAATAGGGACAACAGGCATTGTTGAGCCTATGAGTATGAAGGCAATACTGGACACAATCCGGATAGAACTACGACAACAAAAGCACCTTTTTGCTCCTGTCGCAGTTGTATCTCCGGGAAATTACGGGCTTGAGTTTATGAAAGACACTTATGGCTATGATCTTGACAGGGCAGTAAAATGTTCCAATTTTATTGGCGATACCATAGACATGGCAATAGAGCTTGGCTTTGATAAAATGCTTCTTTGCGGACATGTAGGAAAGCTTATTAAAGTTTCCGGTGGAATCATGAACACCCATTCAAGGGAAGCCGATTGCAGGATGGAACTGATGGCAGCTGCAGCAGCAAAGGCAGGAGCCAAAACAGGAGATATTTTGGATATTTTAAACTGTGTTTCAACGGAAGAAGCTGTTGAAGTGTATTTAAGAGCAGGGATCATGGAAAAAAGCTTTGACCATATAATGGACAGAATAGATTTTTACCTGAATAAAAGAGCGGGCTTTAAAATGGATGTTCAGTGCATTGTATATTCCAATCAGTATGGACTTTTGGGAAAGACCAAAAAAGCAGAAGAATTTTTAGATAAAGCAAAGGGAGTATCATAATGGTTCATTTTGTAGGAGCAGGACCCGGAGCAGTAGACCTTATAACCGTAAGGGGAATGGAATTATTAAAACAAAGTGACGTGATAATTTATGCAGGGAGTCTCATTAATCCTGAGATTTTAAATTATGCCGGTGAGGGAGCCGTTATTTATAACAGTGCCCAAATGACTCTTGAAGAGATCATTGAGGTAATAAAAAAAGCTGATAAAGATGGAAAGAGCGTTGTGAGACTTCATACGGGAGAACCAAGTATTTACGGAGCTGTCAGAGAACAGATGGATATACTTGATAAGGAGAAAATACCATATGATTCCTGTCCCGGAGTAAGTGCCTGTTTTGGAGCAGCAGCGAGTCTTAACCTTGAATATACCCTTCCGGAAGTATCGCAGACTCTTATAATCACAAGACTTGAAGGAAAAACTAAAGTCCCTGAAAAAGAAAAGATGAATCTTCTTGCTTCTCACAGAGCCTCAATGGCGATTTATCTAAGTACCGGTCTTTTGGATGAACTGTCAAAAGAACTGATAGACGGAGGCTACAACAAAGATACTCCTGCAGCTATTGTCTATAAAGCAACATGGCCTGAAGAGAAAAAGGTGATATGTACAATTGGTGAGCTTTCTAAAGTTGCGGAAAGAGAAAATATTACAAAAACGGCGATTGTACTTGTGGGAGATGTAATAGGAAAAAAAGACTATGAGAGGTCAAAGCTTTATGATCCTTCATTTTCAACAGAGTTTAGGAGCAGCAAAAAGGAAAAACAGTGAATAAAACAGCAATATGCTTTACTTCAAATGGAATTGAAGTAATAAAAAAAATAAAGTACGAATGTGAAAAAACAGGGATCAAGGCTCCAAAAGCTTATGTCTTAATGGCAGAGTATAAGGATGATGGGGAAGGCTTTGACAAAGTTAATGTTACTTTAAATGAATGGACAAAGGAGCACTTTACATCCGGTAATGCACTGATATTCGTAGGAGCAATGGGTATTGCAGTCAGGGCGATCGCACCCTTTGTAAGGGATAAGCTTGTTGATTGCCCGGTGGTTGTCATAGACGATAAGGGGCAGTTTGTGATTCCTGTTTTATCAGGGCATGTAGGAGGTGCCAATAAGCTTTCGATGACTCTTTCAAAGCTTATTGGGGCAGTGCCTGTGATTACTACTTCAACTGATGCGGAAGGAGTTTTTTCCGTGGATCAGTATGCAACGGAAAACAGATTTATTATAGCAAATCGTGATGGGATAAAAAAAGTGTCAGCCAAGGCGCTGGAGGACAAAAAGATCACACTTTCCATAAAGGACTATCCGCCGAAAGAAAAGGTTGATGTACTTGTGGCAGACGATACGGATGCAGAGTATTCTCTTTTGCTGAAACCTAAAAAATATACAGTCGGGATCGGAATGAAAAAAGGAAAGGATAGGGCTGCGGCAGAGGAGTTTTTCCTTGAAACCTTAAAAAAACTGGAGCTTGATGTATCTGATATTTATGCTTTTTGCACCATTGATATTAAAGAGGATGAAGAGGCACTTATTTTTTTACGGGATAAGTACAGGATACCGCTTCTTACTTTTGACAGTAAGCTGCTTGGTAAGGCAGAAGGAGAGTTTTCTTCATCTGATTTTGTAAAAAAGACTGTCGGAGTTGGAAATGTCTGTGAAAGGGCAGCAGTACTCGGTGCAGGAGCAGGAAGCAGTCTTGTTATGAAAAAGACTGCAAATGAAGGAATGACTATCGCAGTTGCAAAAAGAAACATTTTTGTCAGCAGAATATAAACGGAGCAAAATATGAGAAAAATATACGTGGTCGGAATAGGTCCCGGAAGCATTGATAATATGACTATAAGAGCCAAAAAGGCTCTTGATGAAAGTGATATATTTGTTGGCTATCGCGCATATATCGACCTTATCAGGGAAGAATACCCTCATAAGGAATTTTATGAAAACGGAATGAGAGGGGAAATTGAAAGGTGCGAGAAATGTGTTGAGCTTGCTTTAAGTGGAAAGACGGTTTCCATTATTTGTAGTGGTGATGCCGGAGTGTACGGCATGGCATCACCAATATACGAAGTGGCTCAAAGTAAAGGCTTTAAAAACATTGAGGTTATTTCAGGAGTTACAGCAGCACTTAGCGGAGGAGCTGTTTTAGGAGCACCCCTTTCCCATGATTTTTGCGTTATCAGTTTGAGTGATCTTTTAACTCCATGGGAGATCATAGAAAAAAGGTTAAGAAGTGCTGCCAAGGGAGATTTTTGTATTGCCATATACAATCCTTCGAGTAAAAAAAGAGCCGATTATCTGAAAAAAGCCTGCGATATACTTATGGAAATTCTCCCAAAGGACAGAATCTGTGGATACGTCAGAAACATAGAAAGAGAAGGATGTGAGAAAAAAGTCTGTTCTCTTTTGCAATTATCAAATGAGAATGTTGATATGTTTACGACTGTTTTTATCGGTAATTCGATGACAAAAGCTTTTGATGATATATTGGTTACCCCAAGAGGCTACAGACTATGAGAAAGATAGTTATTTTTTCCGGAACAACTGAAGGAAGGCTATTATCCGAGATGCTTTCAAAGCAAGGTATAAGTCATTTTGTTTGTGTCGCGACAGAATATGGAAAAGATATGATGGATAAAAGTCCTCTGGCAAAAGTCTTATCCCGCCGCATGGATAAAGAAGCCATGGAAGATTTTTTTTATTCCGAAAAAATTGATGATGGAGCTGTTGTTGTAGATGCAACGCATCCTTATGCAAGGGAAGTAACGGATAATCTTAAATATGTGACATCAAAACATAATATAGAGTATGTAAGGATCATCAGGGAAAAAAGTGATGCTTATTATGAAGGTGTTACTTATTATTCTGATGCGTCAGAATGTGCGGAGGCTCTTTTAGCTCAGGAAGGAAACATTCTCCTTACAACAGGAAGTAAAGAGCTGGACAAGTTTAGTATTTTGCTAAAAAAAGATGATAGGACAAGAGTTTTTGTAAGGGTACTGCCTGCATTGGAAAGCATTAAACTATGCATCAATATGGGAGTTATGCAGGATCATATAATTGCCATGCAGGGGCCTTTTAGTCAAAAAATGAATGAAGCTCTTTTGCAGCAATATGACATAAAGCATTTGATTACCAAGGACAGTGGCACAGCCGGAGGCTTTGATGAGAAAATCAGGGCAGCTCTTTCCGGGAACGCCAAGGTTCATGTTATTGAGAGACCTGCTTACGAAAATGGTATAAGTGTGGGAGAAGCCTTTAAGCTTATTACAGGTAAAGAAGCAGATGAACATGGGACCATGAAGGTTGTTCTTGCCGGTGCAGGAATGGGAAATAAGCTATTTGAAACAGTGGCGCTAAAAGAAGAAATAGAAAAAAGCGATATTGTTTTTGGTGCAGAAAGGCTTTTAAAGGAAATCTCAAAACCAAAATATAATATGTACCTTTCATCTGATATCATACCCGTTCTGGAAAAAGAAAAACCGGAAAAAGCAGTAATTTTATTTTCCGGTGATACCGGCTTTTACAGCGGAGCAAAAAAGATGGAAAAAGCACTAAGGGACTGGAAAAAGGATTTAGATATAACTGTTTTACCCGGAATATCCTCTTTTTCATATCTGGCTTCAAAAACAGGTGAGAGCTATGAAGATGCCAAAATGTGCAGCCTTCATGGCAAAAATAAAAAAGAGGATATGGCAGAAGTTATTGATAAGATACAACATAATCGCAAAACTTTTGTCTTACTTTCCGGCAAAGAAGATGTTAAAAAACTGTCTGAAAAAATGCTTTCCATGGGAATAGATGCTGAAATTACAATCGGAAGAAACTTATCCTATGAGGGAGAAGTGATAAAAAAATTAACCTTGGAGGAAGCTGGAAAATACAGTGATGAAGGTATTGTGACTGTCTTTATAAAGAATAATTCACCCAAAAGAAGGCTTCTGATCAATATAAAAAAGGATGACTTTTTTATAAGGGACAAGGTTCCTATGACAAAAGAGTGTATAAGGCATGAAAGCATTATTCGCCTAAAACTTAAGGAAGGAGACATTTTTTATGACATAGGCGGGGGAACGGGCTCTGTGGCTGTAGAGGCAGCAGGTCTTAGCAGGACGCTTAAGGTTACAACAATTGAGAAAAAGCCGGAAGCCGTAAAACTTATAAAAGAAAACGTTCAAAAGGCGGGGCTTGAAAATATAGATATCATATGTGATGAGGCTATTGAAACTGTTAAAACACTTCCAAAACCGGATGCGGTTTTTATTGGCGGTAGCGGAGGAAAATTAAAGGAAATAATCGACATTTTAAGGGAAAAAGGTCCCGGTATACGATTTGTGATAAATGCTGTAAGTCTTGAGACAATAGAGGAAATTACATGTATTTTAAAAGACACCCCTCATAAAGATGAGGAGATAACCATGATTTCAGTAAGCGATGTTAAAAAGGCGGGAGAACATCACCTTTTGTCAGCCCAGAATCCTGTATGGATTTTTTCATTTGTAATGGAGTAGATAAAGTTGAGTGATATTTGTGCTAAGAGAGTAATGATAGCTGCTTTAAAAAGTGGCAGCGGAAAGACTTTGATTACCTGCGGATTGTTAAAGCATTTAAAAGATAAAGGACTAGATGTAGTTTCTTTTAAATGCGGACCTGATTATATTGATCCCATGTTCCATAAAAAGGTTTTGGGAATCGACGGGAGAAATCTCGACACATACTTTTCCGGAACAGAAGGGGTTAAGAGAATAGTTGCAGAGGTAGGTGAAAAGTATGCTGTTATGGAAGGCGTAATGGGAATCTATGATGGCATGAAAGCTGATTCTTTAGAAGGTTCATGCTATGAAGCTTCTAAGGTAACTAAAACGCCTGTTATCCTTATTGCAGATGCTTCAGGCTGTGGCAGGACTATTATTTCTCTCATAAAGGGAGTTCTGCATGATGATACTGATTGCCTCATAAAAGGAATCATCTTAAACAGGATAAGCAGCTCTTTTTACGATTCACTAAAAGATGTGCTTATTAAAGAAATCAGGGCTTTTAGAAGTGATGTAGAGCTTCTTGGTTTCTTTCCCAAAAAACCTGAGCTGTCAATTGAGAGCAGACATCTGGGACTCAGGCTTCCCAAAGAGATAGATCTTTTGCGGGAAAAGATAGAAAAATCAGCAAAAGTTCTTGATGAAAACATTGAAACAGACAAGATAATTCGCATCATGGAAAATGCTGAAAATCTTTATGTTGATTTAAAAGAAAATGTCGCCTTCAATGATAAAAAAAAGAAGGTGAATCTTGCAGTTGCTTATGATGAGGCGTTTTGTTTTTATTACAAAGACAACCTTGATCTGTTTAGGGAAAACGGAGTAGAGATAGAATTTTTTTCTCCGCTTTGGGATAAAACTCTTCCAAAGGATGCAGATGGAATCTTATTAGGAGGAGGGTATCCTGAGCTCTACCTTGACAGGTTAAGTAAGAATACGAACATGTTATCATCCATAAGGTGTGCTATTGAAAATAATGTTCCTAGCCTTGCCGAGTGTGGCGGATTTATGTATCTGCATAAATCTGTTGCAGATACAGACGGAAATGAATATGAAATGGTTGGCGCAATTGATGGAAAATGTAGTTTTTCAGGACACCTTGTAAGATTTGGCTATATGAGAATAAATTCGGCAAACGAAGATGCTTTTCAGGATGAGCTTTTTGGAAGTCTTATAGGCATGAAGGGGCATGAATTCCACTATTACGACAGTTCCATTAATGGAGAAGCTTTTGTGGCAGGAAAGCCGGATAACAGCAGAATGTGGAAATGCATGATAACAGAGAACAACGGAATATGGGGATTTCCGCATTTTTATTACAGATCAGATCCTGAATTTGTTTTGAAGTTTATAGATAGAATGTCAGAAAAAAAATAATTGTATGTTTATACGGATGTTGTGGTATCATAGAGCAAATACTTTTTTGCTTTAAAGGAGTAATGTATATGACGATACTACAGTTAAAATATGTAATAGCAATAGATGAAGAGTGCTCTATGAGGAAAGCCGCCGACAGGCTCTATGTTTCACAGCCCGGTCTTTCAAGTGCCGTAAGGGATTTGGAAAGTGAGATTGGCATTCAGATTTTTGAAAGAGTCCATAACGGTGTTGTTACTACATCAGCAGGGGCATCTTTCATAGCATATGCCAGAAATGCAGTAGAACAGTTTGAAAAGGTTGAAAATAAATATCTTAATTCAGGCAGTCAGAAGCAGACATTTTCCGTGTCGATGCAGCATTACACCATTGCTGTAAACGCATTTATCGATACCGTAAAAGAATTTGATCTTGATGAATATCAGTATTCAATAAGGGAAACACAGACAAGCGAAGTGATTGAAGATGTTAAGACCTTAAGAAGTGAAGTAGGTGTTATCGCTCTTTCTGACTTTAACAAGAATACTTTTAAGAAAGTATTTGCAGATGCATCCTTGGAGTTTCATGAGCTCTTTTCAAGAGACAGCTATGTTTATCTTAGAAAAGATCACCCCTTGGCAGAGAAAGATGAGATATCTCTTGAGGAACTTCATGACTACCCCTGCATGGTGTTTGATCAGGGAGACAATACGTCTTTTTACTATAGGGAAGAGGCACTTGCGACCTATGACTATAAAAAGGTAATAAGTACCAACGAAAGAGCAACATCTATTGAGCTTATGCTGGGACTTAACGGCTACGCTGTGGGAGCTGCTATGCTTGGAGACAGCCTTAATGAATCTGAACTTACTGCAATTAAGCTCAAGGAAGAAGAGAAACTTTTATTTGGCTACATTACCAGAAAGGGAAGCGAATTAAGCAAGATGGGATGCGCCTTTGTAGAAAAGCTTGAAGCTTACAGATAATACTTATGACTTCTTGAACTAAATTTCAGAAATCCGCATATACTGCGGATTTCGTGAGAATATGAGCAAAGACACAGATTTTCTGACCAAAATAGTGTATAATGAATCATATACAAGAGTCCGATATTTCATTTGATTCATTTATACGGGGGTATTTATGGAAGAAAAAAGACGTAGCAAAAGAATTGATTTATCCGGAGAAATTATCATCAAGGAAATAGGAACAGGTTCCGAAAAAACAGTTGAAATTAAGATCAATGACGCTTCAAGTGTAGGAGTAGGTTTTACTACTGAAGAGAAGCTTACCATCGGCAACAACTACGAGGCTAATCTTGCTATTTGGACCAAGGAAGTTCTGCACGTGTTTATAAAGATAGTCAGGGCATCTGTAGATGAAGACGGTTATCACTATGGCGGATTGTTCATAGGTATGCCGGAAGATATCAAACAGAGAATTGATGTTTATGAGATTGTTGAAGAAGAGAAGGCAAAACTTGAAGGAAAATGAAAAATTTATAAAAATGCATTGACTCTTAAAATAAAACGTAGTAAGATTTTATCAATTTAAAAATTTAAACCAATGAAGCGGAAGAAAAAGCGTATTCTGCACCGAAAGATATTTCTTTCCAGAGAGTCCGGGATGGTGGGAGCCGGATGGTAGCGGGGCGCGTGGGTGTTATTCATCCTTATATGGGCCGCCGAGGGCATGGGGAAAGAGCTTTTGCTTTAGTATCCGTGACGTGAGGCTTACGTTAGTAGTCGGGGATATGTAGGTATCCTGCAAGCGCACGAAGTCATTTTCGTGAATCAAGGTGGCACCGCGGATAGTGTATAATTATTCGTCCTTGACAGAAAAAACAAGAATTTTCTGTCAAGGACTTTTCTTTTGCTCAAAAATAGAAATCCTCATGACAGAACACCCAAGGGAGGAAATGAAATGATCAAAGAAGCTATTGTAAAAATCGTAAACAAAGAGGACTTATCCTATGATGAGGCCTACACAGTAATGAATGAGATCATGAGCGGAGAAACAACACCCACTCAGAATGCTGCATTTTTGGCAGCTCTTTCAACAAAGAGTGCAAGAGCAGAGACAACAGATGAAATTGCAGGCTGTGCAGCAGCAATGAGAGACCATGCAACTAAAGTTGACACAGGCATGGATGTTCTTGAGATTGTAGGTACAGGCGGAGATAATGCCGGAAGCTTTAACATTTCTACAACTACAGCAATTATTACAGCTGCAGCAGGAATCAAGGTAGCAAAGCACGGAAACAGGGCAGCTTCTTCATTGTCAGGAACAGCAGACTGCCTTGAAGCACTTGGAGTAAATATCGATCAGAGTCCCGAAAAGTGTGTAGAGCTTCTTAAAGAGGCAGGAATGTGCTTCTTTTTTGCACAAAAGTATCACGCTTCAATGAAATATGTTGGTGCCATCAGAAAAGAATTGGGATTCAGAACAGTATTCAATATTCTTGGACCTTTGACAAATCCTGCTTCACCCACACGTCAGCTTTTGGGAGTATATGATGACTATCTTGTTGAGCCTCTGGCTCAGGTTCTTGTAAGTCTTGGAATAAAGAGGGGAATGGTTGTTTACGGAATGGATAAGCTTGATGAGATTTCTCTTTCAGCTCCGACCAAAATCTGCGAGATTAACGACGGATGGTACAAGACATTTGTTATAAGACCTGAGGATTTTGGCTTTGAGACATGCGACAAGAGTGAGCTTAAGGGCGGGACACCTAAAGAAAATGCGCAGATCACTCTTGATATCTTAAATGGTGTAAAGGGACATAAGAGAAATGCTGTTTTATTAAACGCAGGTGCAGCTCTCTATATCGGCGGAAAGGCTGATTCAATGGCTGATGGAGTAAAAAAAGCTGCCGAGATCATTGACTCCGGTAAGGCAAAAGAAACCTTGGATAAAATCATAGAAGTCAGCAACAGATGATGAGCTGCAAACACAGATTTGGAAAGGATGCTTGATAAGTAAATGTAGCAAAATGATCAAGGTATTTTTCTACATTTCGTAAGCCGGGAGGCGGGATGAATATTTTAGATGAAATTGCAGAGTATACGAAAATAAGGATTGCAAAGGAAAAACAAAAGATATCGCTTGATGAAGTGAAAAGAAAAGCATTTGACCTTCCTAAAGGTGATTTTTCTTTTGAAAAGGCTTTGAGAAAAAAAGACATAGCTTTTATCTGCGAGTGCAAAAAAGCATCTCCGTCAAAAGGAATCATAGCGCAGGATTTTCCTTATCTGGATATAGCCAAAGAATATGAGAAGGCCGGGGCAGATGCAATATCTGTCCTGACTGAACCCAAATGGTTTCTTGGAAAAAATGAGTATCTTAAGGAAATAGCCCAAAATGTGAGCATTCCGATTATCAGAAAGGACTTTACGGTTGATGAGTACATGATCTATGAAGCCTTTGGTTTGGGGGCTTCGGCAGTTCTTTTGATAGTTTCGATACTGGATAGTAAACAGATAAGAGAATATCTTGGAATATGTGATGAACTTGGTATTTCAGCTCTTGTGGAGTGTCATGATGAGAATGAGATCAGAATTGCCATAGATGCAGGAGCAAGGATAATCGGCGTAAATAACAGAAATCTTAAGGATTTTAGCGTTGATATAAGTCTGGGGAAAAAGCTTAGGGACATGGTTCCGAAGGATATTGTTTTTGTTTCCGAAAGTGGCATAAAGACTTCAGATGACATTAAAGCTTTAAGAGAAATAGGAACCGACGCAGTTCTTGTGGGTGAAACTTTGATGAGGGC
Organism: Butyrivibrio sp.; assembly: GCF_017635265.1. Classification (GTDB taxonomy): domain Bacteria; phylum Bacillota; class Clostridia; order Lachnospirales; family Lachnospiraceae; genus Butyrivibrio. Next base: position 20,022 of record NZ_JAGBLU010000015.1, on the reverse strand, counting down.
TGCAGATAAAAATGAGGCTTTGAAAGTACTAAAGGGAGCCTGAAAAAGAGAAAACAAAATGACTAAGATTAAATTTTGCGGATTAAAAAGCAGGGAAGATATAATGGCTGCCAACATTTTTAAGCCGGACTATATAGGCTTTGTGTTTTGGGAAAAGAGTAAACGCTATGTTGACGAAACAAAAGCAGAAAGCCTTAAGAAAGACTTAAACAGAGAAATCAAAGCAGTCGGAGTTTTTGTGGATGAGGAACCTGACAGGGTTATAGAGCTTTTAAATAAGGGAATAATCGATGCAGTACAGCTTCACGGAAAAGAAAGTGAAAGCTATATAAATCATTTAAGACTTCATACTGATAAGCCCATAATCAAGGCTTTCATCATAAGAAACGAAGAGGATGTTTTTTGTGCCAATGAGAGCATTGCAGACTATGTACTGCTTGATGCGGGACTTGGAGAAGGAAAAAGCTTTGACTGGGAATTCTTAAAAAATATAAACAGACCTTTTTTTATGGCGGGAGGTCTTTTGCCTGAGAATGTAGGGGAAGCTGTACGGAGAATTAAGCCTTACGGCGTTGATGTGAGCTCGGGAATTGAAACTTCAGGCCATAAAGATGCCTCAAAAATGGGAAGTTTTGTAGCAAATGTAAGACTTGCAGCCAATATGTAAGAATGTAAGGAGCAAAGAAATGAAAGCAGCAATGGAAAACAGAAAGGGAAGATTTGGTATTCACGGCGGCCAATACATTCCTGAAACACTGATGAATGCAGTAATAGAACTTGAAAATGCGTACAACAGATATAAGGATGATCCTGATTTTAACAGGGAACTTACAGAGCTTTTAAATGAATATGCAGGTCGTCCTTCAAGGTTGTATTACGCCAAAAAGATGACTGAGGATCTGGGCGGAGCAAAGATATATTTAAAAAGAGAGGATTTAAACCACACCGGAGCACACAAGATAAATAACGTGTTGGGACAGGCTCTTTTGGCTAAAAAGATGGGAAAGACAAGGCTGATTGCAGAAACAGGAGCCGGTCAGCACGGAGTTGCTACAGCTACAGCCGCAGCTCTTATGGGAATGGAATGTGTTGTGTTCATGGGAGAAGAGGACACAAAGAGGCAGGCGCTTAATGTATATAAAATGAGACTCCTTGGTGCGGAAGTAGTTCCTGTTACTACAGGCACGGCAACACTTAAGGATGCGGTGTCCGAGGCAATGAGAGAATGGACCAGAAGAATAGATGATACTCATTATTGCCTGGGCTCGGTAATGGGACCTCACCCTTTTCCGACCATAGTAAGGGATTTTCAGGCAGTTATTTCCAAGGAAATAAAAGAGCAGATTCTTGAAAAAGAGGGAAGGCTTCCTGATGCGGTTTTAGCCTGTGTTGGAGGCGGCTCAAATGCCATTGGAACCTTTTATAACTTTATTGAGGATAAAGATGTAAGGCTTATAGGCTGTGAGGCAGCAGGGCGAGGTGTTGATACTTTTGAAACTGCAGCAACAATTTCTACAGGTCGTGAGGGCATATTCCATGGAATGAAGTCATATTTTTGTCAGGACGAATTTGGACAGATAGCCCCTGTTTATTCCATTTCAGCCGGACTTGATTATCCGGGAATCGGACCTGAACATGCATACCTTCACGATATCGGAAGAGCGGAATATGTTGCCATAACAGATGATGAAGCGGTAAATGCATTTGAATATATGTCAAAGACGGAAGGAATTATTCCGGCTATAGAGTCTTCTCATGCTGTAGCTTACGGCATGAAGCTGGCAAAAGAGCTTTCAAAGGACAAAATAATAGTAATCACAATTTCAGGCAGAGGAGATAAGGACTGTGCGGCAATAGCCCGCTACAGAGGGGAGGATATCAATGAGTAATATAAAAAAAGCTTTTGAAAACGGAAAGGCATTTATTCCTTTCATTACCTGCGGAGATCCCGATCTTGAGACAACCAAAAAGTGTATATATGAGATGGTAGAAGCAGGAGCAGACTTAATAGAACTTGGAATCCCCTTTTCCGATCCCACAGCTGAGGGACCTGTCATTCAGGAAGCCAACGTCCGTGCATTATCTGCCGGAACTACAACTGATAAGATATTTGACATGGTAAAAGAGGTAAGGGAAAAGGTAAGTGTACCTATGACTTTTATGACCTATGCCAATGTTGTTTATTCCTACGGGGCTGAAAAATTCATAAAGATATGCAGCAAGATTGGCATAGACGGTCTTGTTTTACCTGATATCCCGTTTGAAGAGAAGGGGGAATTTGAGGATCTATGCAGTCAATATGATGTAGACCTTGTATCCCTTATAGCACCGACATCAAAAGACAGAATTTCAATGATTGCCAAACAGGCCAAAGGCTATATCTATCTTGTATCAAGTCTGGGAGTTACGGGAACAAGAACTGAGATCACAACAGACCTTGATTCTATAGTGAAAGTCATAAGGGACAATACAGATGTTCCATGCGCCATCGGATTTGGAATTTCAACTCCTGACCAGGCAGCTAAAATGGCATCTATATCCGACGGTGCAATTGTGGGTTCAGCAATTATTAAGCTGATTAAAGAGCATGGAAAAAATGCTCCGAAGGTAGTCGGAGAGTATGTCAGAAAAATGAAGGAAGCAGTTTGACTATCCGCTTTGCGGGCTTTGATAACGGGGAAACAATAGATGAAAATTTATCCTACCTATGAACAGGTAAAAGAAATCAAAAAAGAAGGAGATTTCAAGGTTGTTCCGATAAGTACCGAGATTCTCTCCGATTTTACGACACCTATAGAAACATTAAAGATATTACAGAATGTATCGAAACACTGCTATATGCTTGAATCGGCAAGTGCAGATATGAGGTGGGGAAGATACACCTTTTTGGGATTTGAACCCAAGCTTTCCATAACATGTATGGATGGAAATATTCAGATTGGAGATCTTACGATAGAAACTGAAAATCCATCTGACTACATAAGGAAAGTACTATCTGAATACAAAAGCCCCAGACTTGAAAATCTTCCGTCATTTACAGGGGGACTTGTGGGATATTTTGCCTATGATTATTTAAAATACAGCGAACCACAGACCAAGGTCAATGTGCAGGATTCAGAAGGCTTTTTTGATGCAGATCTCATGCTTTTTGACAAGGTAATAGCCTTTGACCATATTAAACAAAAGATAATTGTTATTGTAAATATGACTCTTGGAGATGAAGAGGAAGGCTATAACGGTGCAGTCAGAGAAATTGAGAATCTTGTGAACCTTATTAAGACAGGGAAAAAGAAAGAAAACACCAGGGGAGAGCTTCTTGGAGAAGTCACAGCTCTTTTTACACGGGATGAATACTGCAGCATGGTAGAAAAAGCCAAGAGCTATATCAGGGAAGGTGATATTTTCCAGATAGTTTTGTCCAACAGATTAAGTGCTCCGTTTAAAGGAAGTCTTTTAGATACTTACAGAGTTTTAAGGACAGTTAATCCATCGCCCTACATGTTCTATTTTTCAGGAACTGACATAGAGGTTGCAGGGGCTTCTCCTGAGACACTTGTAAAGCTTGAAGACGGGATTCTTCACACTTTTCCTCTTGCGGGAACGAGAAAACGCGGAAGCTCTGAAGAGGAGGACATAAGGCTGGAAAAAGAGCTGCTGGCAGATGAGAAGGAGCTTGCTGAACACAACATGCTTGTGGATCTTGGAAGAAATGATCTGGGAAAAATAAGCAGGTTTGGAACTGTAGAAGTTGAAAGTTTAAGACAGGTTGTCAGATTTTCTCATGTTATGCACATAGGCTCAACGGTCCGTGGACAGATACGTGAGGATAGGGATGCTCTAGATGCAATTGAATCGGTACTTCCTGCAGGCACTTTGTCAGGTGCGCCCAAGATAAGAGCCTGCCAGCTTATAGGAGAACTTGAGGATAATAAAAGGGGAATCTACGGAGGCGCTATAGGTTATATAGATTTTACAGGCAATATGGATACCTGCATAGCCATAAGGATTCTTTATAAAAAGAATGGCAAAGTATTTGTAAGAAGCGGCGCCGGAATAGTAGCAGATTCGGTACCCGAAAATGAATATGAGGAGTGTCTCAACAAGGCAAAAGCATGTTTGTCGGCACTTGATCTGGCACAGGAGGGAGAAATATGATAGTACTGATTGACAATTATGACAGTTTTTCCTATAACCTGTATCAGTATATAGGTGAGATAAGTCCGAACATCACAGTTATAAGAAATGATGAGAAGACTGTTGATGAGATCAGACAAATGAAGCCAAGCCACATTATTCTTTCTCCGGGACCGGGAAGACCTGAAAATGCAGGAGTGATAATAGATGTGGTAAAAGAGCTTAAGGGAGAAATTCCGATTTTGGGAGTCTGCCTTGGTCATCAGGCAATATGTGCCGCCTTTGGCGCAGAGATAACATATGTCAAAAGGCTTATGCACGGCAAGCAGTCACTTACTAAACTTGATACGGAGTCTTTGATATTTGCAGGATGTGAAGAGGAGACTTTTGTTGCAAGATATCATTCTCTTGCAGCTGATGAAAAGACCATTCCCGATGAGCTGAAAGTGATCGCCAAAACTGTAGAGGGTGAAATAATGGCTGTAAGTCATAACACTTATCCTGTTTACGGACTTCAGTTTCATCCTGAATCCATTCTTACCCCGGAAGGTAAGAAAATGCTTAAGAACTTTCTGGAAATATAGCCGCGGCAATAATGTTTTTCTTGCCCTATGAGGCTATATTGCAGATAATGGAGTTAGGAGGGCTAATATATGTGGTCTGTAATTCTTATTCCGTTTCTTGGAACCAGTCTTGGAGCGGCATGTGTTTTCTTTTTTAAAAACAGTATAGGTGAGAATCTTCAAAGAGCTTTCACAGGTTTTGCAGCGGGAGTCATGGTTTCGGCATCGTTTTTTAGTTTGTTCATTCCTGCAATAGAACAGTCAGGAGATATGGGAAAGTTTGCTTTTATTCCCTCATCGGTTGGATTTGCTGTCGGGATGTTATTTCTTTTGATACTGGATGTAGTGATCCCTCATATGCATATGGATAACAGCGAAGAAGGTGTTAAGTCGGGACTTAAAAGGACAACAAAGCTGGTACTGGCAGTAACTCTTCACAACATTCCCGAAGGAATGGCTGTCGGTGTTGTATGTGCGGGGTGGCTATATGGAGGCGAAACCACCAGTTTTCTTGGAGCCTTGTCACTGGCTATTGGTATTGCCATTCAGAACTTTCCTGAGGGAGCAATTGTGTCGATGCCTCTTTTGGCTGAGGGTGAAACTAAGTGGAAGACGTTCCTTTATGGCGTTTTGTCAGGGATAGTTGAACCTTTGGGAGCTGCTTTGGTTGTACTGGCAGCAGGTTTTTTCGTACCGCTTATGCCATATTTCCTTAGCTTTGCAGCAGGTGCCATGATATACGTGGTAGTAGAGGAGCTTATTCCTGAAATGGCAGAAGGTAAGCATTCCAATATCGGGACTATCAGCTTTGCGCTGGGCTTTATTATAATGATGGCTCTTGATGTGGGACTTGGCTGATAGTTACGGTTCGGCAACTGAATATATTAACAAAATTCAATCTTTTTTAAAGCTTCATTTAGTATAATATCCTTATGGGAGATATATAAGGAGATACTGAATGAAGCTTTTAATTGTTGAAGATGAAAAAAGAATGTCCGATGCCATATGTGCAATCTTAAGACAGGAAAAATATGATGTGGATCCTTTTTATGAAGGATACGGAGGCTTGGATGCAGCAAGAAGCGGGATATATGACCTTATTATTCTCGATGTGATGCTTCCGGGGGTAAATGGATTTGATATCGCAAAGACTGTCAGAAAGACGGGAATACAGACGCCTATCCTTATGCTGACCGCAAAGTCCGATGTTGACGATAAGGTTACAGGTCTTGACAGTGGGGCAGATGATTATCTTACCAAACCTTTTGAAACAAGGGAACTTCTTGCAAGGATACGTGCCATGTTAAGAAGAGAAAATATCAAAAGAACAGATGATATGGGAATGCTTACTGTAGGAGATCTAAAACTGGACCAGGCAAAGTCCATGCTAATAAATACCGAGACAGGGGGTGATATACGTCTGTCAGAAAAAGAGCTTCATATAATGGAGATTTTTATAAGCAATGCAGGCAATATTATAAACAAAGAGCAGTTGGCCGTAAAAATCTGGGGATATGAAAACGAAGCAGAGTACAACAATGTGGAGGTATATATATCTTTTACCAGAAAGAAATTGCAGTTTCTTGGTTCATGCATGGAGATAAAGGCAGTCAGAGGACTTGGATACGAACTTCGAAAGAAGGAGGAAACATGATCAGACAAAATATGAATAAACTCCTCAGATCATCGAGAAATAAAATAATTGCCACCATAATGGGAGCTTTAGGTCTGATATTACTTGGAACTTTGCTTATTATATTTTTTACTACATATAGCGCAGTTTACAGAAACAGTCAGAATCTGCTGCGTGTATTTGCGGAGGATTATCTGGAAGGAAAGGGACCAAAAGGAGTTCCGGATGAATCTGATGATATTCCTGAGATGAAGGTGTTTGAAGATGCCTCAGTTATGTACCTTGTCGGCTTTTCTGAAAACGGTGAAGTTATTGATATTATGAACGATGTAAAGCCGTTTATGAGTAATGATGATCTTGCTGCATATGCAAAGTCCCTTGCAGACGGGGAAAGAAACGGGGGAGTAAGCGGAAGGCTTATTTATGTGGTGGTAGAAAAAAATGATAATACATATGTTGTAATGATGGATAACACCCTGATCAGCAGCAGTATGAAGACATTAATACTAAATACCGTAATATATGGATGTGCAGCGCTTGTCATCCTTTTTTTTGTTTCATTAAAAGTTGCTGATGGGATAATGAAGCCAATTGATGAAATGTATAAAAAGCAGAAACTATTTATTTCCGATGCCGGTCATGAACTAAAAACGCCTATTTCAACAGTAAGTGCAAACGCAGAGCTTTTGCAGCGGGAGATAGGAGATAACAGATGGCTTGATAACATCATTTTTGAAAATCATAGGATGAAGGAACTGGTAAAGGAGCTTCTTGATTTATCAAGAACCGAAAACATAGAAACAGTCAAAGAAGATGTGGATTTTTCAAAAACAGTTATGGGAGGAATGCTTCCTTTTGATTCTGTGGCTTTTGAGAAAGGTCTTTTGATAGAAAGTAGTATTGCTCCTGATATTCATGTATCAGGAGATTTAAATGAACTTGGCAAATTGTTGTCAACACTTATAGATAATGCCATTTCACATGCAGATACTTCTTCTGAAAAAAATAAAAATATATGTGTTAACCTTTTTGCTTCGGATAAAAAAGCGGTTCTTGAAGTGTCCAATCCCGGAAAAGAAATCCCGCCTGATGACATAGAAAAAATATTTGAAAGATTTTACAGGACGGATTCATCCAGGAAACTCAACGGACACTATGGTCTTGGACTTGCGATTGCCAAGGCAATAACAGAAAACCATGGTGGAAATATCGGCGTAAAGTGTGCAGATGGCATTACAACATTTTTTGTAGAATTACCTATGGTCAGATAATATATTTTTTAAATTTCTTTCAAGGTTTCTTTAAGCTTTTATTACTATTATATGATCATCACATGAATACATATGGAGGTTATCATGAATAGAAAGAAAATTCTGGCACTTATCGCAACAGCGGCTGTTACAGCCCAGGTAATCGGTTGCGGCAGCACTGATACAACAAGTGCTGATACAGTATCATCAAAAAGTGAAGAGACAGATACAACTGCATCAGAGGCATCTTCAGATTCTGTAACTACAGATTCAGAAGCTACTGATGAGGAAAAGGCTACATCTTCACTTGAAGCTACTTCTCAGGAAGAGAGACAGGCCATTGAGGATGCTCTTAATCTGGCGAATAATGAAGAAGTAACATGGTCCTATGATTCTGAAGCAGATGCATGGGTTATGAGTATTGTAACAGCAGTTGCAAATGCTGAAATTGAAGATGAAGAAGGTGTATCTGTTTGCGTTCCCGGAGCATATATTAAGGGAATAGATACAGACGGCGACGGAGTAGAAGATATTACATCTCAGAATTATCAAAGTGATGTACATGGTCAGCTCGTAATTGATTATGATGCACAGGTAACAAGTTCAAACGGCCAGGTATATACTGCTTCCACAGCACCGGTTATAGTAAATACAGGCGCAGCAGGTTACAGCTCTTCAACAAACACTACAGCATCTACAAGCTATGCGGCAGAAGGTTATATAAATGTTTCCTGCGGTAACAGAGGTAAAAATGATACAGCCACAGATGAGAATGGTGAAGAATACTATACAGGTGATGCACCATCATGTCTTGTGGATCAGAAGGCAGCAGCCAGATTTGTAAGATATAACATTCTCCTCGGCAATCTCCCCGGTAGTACAGAGTACTTTGTATCTACAGGAGGAAGCGGCGGCGGAGCTCATGCCACAATGTTTGCGGCAACTTCTGATAACTCGGATTTTTATGATTATCAGATAGAGGTTGGAGCTGTAGGTGTATATGTTAATGAAGATGGTACATATGACACTACGGTTACAATTGACGGAACAACCTATGACCTCTCAGACGGCGCATGGGGAGCAGTTGCTTATTCTCCTATAACTTCTCTTTACGAAGCAGATATGGCCATGGCTTTTGAGTATTACATGGATACTGACTATGACTTTGGTACTTCGTTTAAGGAGCAGATGGCCAAGTATCTGTCAGAGGAGTATATGACATATATCAATGATCAAAACCTCTCAGTTAATGAAGCTGATGTATCCCTTGATATCAATGGAGACGGAGATACTGATGATACAATTGAACTGTCAATAGAATATGATGAAACCAAATATGCTGATACAAACGGATATGGCGGAACCTATGTAGATTTTTATCTTGCTGAGTTTACATCTAACCTTCAGTGGTATCTGGATAATTTGGATTATGCTGAAGACTGGACATGGTTTGACAGCGACGGAAATGCCCTTTCAGATGAAGAAGTTGCTGCTATGACTTCAGAAGATAAGGCTACGGCATTTATAGAAGGAAGATATGCAAAGAGTACATCATCCAGAGGCGGTATGGGCGGCCCCGGAGGTATGGGTGGCCCGGGAGAAGCTGGATTTGATATGGAAGGTATGCCTGATGGAGCAGGTGGTCCCGGTGGAAACATGAAAGGTGCACCTTCCGGTGAAGGTGAAACTGCAGATGCAGAAACAACTTCAGAGGACAGAAGCTTTGCAAATTCAGATGTTGCTGCAAATTCAGCAGGCGATACAATGGATGTAGGAACTCCTGATGAAGGTACAACTCAGGCTGCAGGCAGTACAACGGATTCTTCTAATTACGCTACTTATGATGAAATGCTTGCTTCCTATCAGAGCGATGTATCTGAAGTCTATGCGGGCGATGAGTATGGAAATGTAATTGTAGAACTCTATAATCCGCTTAATTATATTGGTGATAGCGACGGAAATGATCCTACATGGATTAGAATGGTTTGTGGTGCTGCTGAAGGTGATATTTCGATGTTCAACTCACTTAACTTACAGCTTGCATTCCTTTCAGCAGGTGTAGATGCAACTATTGAGTGGCAGTGGGATGGCGGACATGTTCCATCTGAAGTACTTGGTGAATCATTATCTCTTACAGTCGATACAATGTATGGAGAATACGTTGACGGAGCAGTAAAGATCACAAAGGCTGCTGCCCAAAAGCAGACGACTAACGGTGATGCAACAGAGCCTACAGGAACAGATATAAGCAGCTGGGTTAACTATGATGATATATCCAATGTTTCAATATCCCTTGCAGATGCTGTAAGCTACAGAACAGACGGCGCAAGCAAAACAACTCCGGGCTTTGATGTTATAGATTATGGTCAGGAAGATTATGTATTCGGTGATTCTGAGACTGATGCAAGGCATTGGAGTAAATGGGTACTCAAAGTTCTTGAAGAACATAAGGATGAACTTGAAGAACTGTTTAATAAAGGATAAAAGGGAATAAAAAATAACTCCGCCTTGAATATACAAGACGGAGCTATTTTAATTAGAGGAAAAATTATAATAAAGAATCAAGTTTGCCGGCTAAAGTATCAGCAGGCATTGCACCGGTAAGAGTATCAACAAGCTCGCCATTTTTAAATAAAAGGAAACTTGGAATTGACATTATGTTATATTTAGCAGCAAGCTGGTTTTCTTCATCAGAATTAACCTTACCTACCTTGATCTTTCCATCATACTTTTCTGCCATCTTTTCAACTACAGGCATCATCATTTTGCAAGGACCACACCAGTCTGCGTAGAAATCTACGAGAACAGGGATATCACTTTTGATAACTTCCTCTTCGAAATTTGCTGTTGTAAATTTATATTCCATAGTAAATTACCTCCGTTTAATCGTGCATTTGTTTTTGATAAATTAAATTTAACACAATTTAATTTAGTTGTCAACAATTTAATTGTAAAATTATTCGGGAGGGGTAAATCGCTGTTGGAAAAGGCTTGGCCGGCTGTAATTTTCATAAAAAGAAATATGTATATTTGAAAGCATATGCTATACTATGTTTTGAAAAAAGAATTTGAAAGGGGACAAATAATATGATAAATGGAATGGGTCTTATTACAGGACTTATTATTGGTGCAATTGCCGGATGGATCGCCGGAAAATTCATGAATAACGATGGAAGCCTTTTAAGAAACATTATTCTAGGTGTTATAGGTGGATTTGTAGGAAACCTTGTTCTTGGACTTGTTGGAATTCATGGAAGCGGAATTATTGGTAACCTGATTGTTGGTGTTATAGGTTCCTGCATCGTAATTTATGCCGGCAAGAAACTTTTGAAGTAATTAAAAAGCTCCGGAAGATAGCTCTTTCGGAGTTTTTTATATCGTTTGGGAGACTTTATTTTGAAAGATAAGTTAAGAACACTGTTTTTTTCAACATTATATTTAAGTGCGTTTACATTTGGCGGAGGATACGTCATTATAACGCTTTTAAAGAATAAATTTGTAGATGAGTTAAAGTGGATAGATGAGGAAGAGATGCTTGATTATGTAGCTATTGCCCAGTCATCGCCGGGACCCATTGCAGTTAACGGAGCAATCGTCATAGGATATAAGATCTGTGGAATCCCGGGAATTGCGGTGGCTGTCTTTGGGGCAATAATTCCGCCATTTGTCATTTTGACCGTAGTATCAGCATTCTATACTATTTTTAAGACTAATCCATATATACAATCTCTTTTATTCGGAATGAAGGCAGGAGTCAGTGCTGTGATTGTTTCAGTAGTGTGGGATATGGCCTTTGGAATAGTAAAAAAGAAAGACCTGCTCTTAATAATTGTTATGATACTTTCGTTTGTTTTGAATTATTACTTTAAAGTAAATGCAGTTCTTTTGATATTTGCATCTTTGATAATAGGAGTTTTCAGGTCATTGATTTTATCGAGAGGTAAAAGAGTATGAGTATATATTTGGAATTATTCTTTGCCTTTTTACAGGTTGGGGCATTCAGCTTTGGCGGTGGTTATGCGGCAATGCCGCTAATAAGCGGACAGGTTGTTGATAAATATGGCTGGCTTTCATCTTCTGAGTTTGCGGATCTGGTAACTATTGCTGAAATGACACCTGGACCAATTGCTGTAAATGCTGCAACCTTTGTGGGCAATCAGACCGCAGGTATTTTGGGCGCAACAGTTGCAACAATAGGAGTAATTCTTCCTTCATGTATCTTTGTTACGGTACTTGCCCTGTTGTATGCAAGGTATAAAGAGATGCCCCTTTTAAAGGATGCCCTCATTTCACTTCGCCCGGCAGTGGTTTCTATGATATTCGCAGCAGGCTTATCAATTCTTATTCCAACTGTTTTTAAATCAGGAAGCATCGGTTTTTCTGAGGGAAATCTATCAATAAGGCCGCTTGTTTTATTTGTATTGTCTGTCTTTGCATTAAGAAAACTAAAGCTGAACCCGATTCTTGTTATGGTCATGTGCGGCGTAGTGGAACTGGCAGTCTATTTGGTTTTGTAATAATTGAAAGAGATCTCACTAATAATGCTTCTTATTCATGGTACAAGAGTCTTTTTGCGTAGGTGTTTCGATATACTTTTGGCGGAAGACCTATGACATTTTTAAAGGTCCTTGAAAAATTGTGCATGTCAGAAAAACCAAGTTCTGCTGATATTTCTGTGATGGTTTTGTCGCTGTCAGTAAGGTAGTAGCAGGCTGTCTCAATCTTTTGCTGGATAATAAACTGTTTAAGAGATATGCCCTGTACCTTACTGAATAGGTTAGAAAGGTATTTGGGGCTATATCCAAATTCTTCAGCTATTTCACTGATTTTTATGTTCTTAGTAATATTGCTTCTGATATAATCTGCTATATCAGAATAAATCTGATTATTTCCCAATGGATTTTTTTCGAGAGATGACTCTATCTGCAGTTGTCCGTAAAGCTCTGTAATAATTGCTGTGGTAGATGCGTTTAATGCTATGTCAGGATAGTTGTTTCTTTCAAGATCCTGGAGCTGTTTCATCTGAACAATCATCTTTTCAAGTTTTGGAACAATTCCTGTTTGCGGCATAAGAAAGCAGTTACCTCTTTTGTACGAACCAATGCTGCTTGAATCAACTCTGGCAGGAAACAAGCCAAGGTCAGCTGTAAAATGGATCCAGTAAAAAGAGCAGTAAGCTTTCTTAAATCCTATGCGGCTTGACGTACTTGGTGGAAGTATCAGATAATTCCCTGTTGATACAGTAAAATCCTCATCCATATATCTTAAAAAAAGTGTCCCCTCTGTGACTACAATCATTTCGTAATCAAATTCCAAAGGCATCTTCTCGTGTTTCCAATCCTTAGAAAGAGCTTTGAATTTACCACTTCTTAAGTAACAATAGATTTGATTTTTGGGGAATATTAAAAGATGTGGTGCTTTTGCAGCAAATTTCCTGAAAGCCATATTTTTCTACCTTTCACAAGCATTTAACTATTCGTTGATACATCATGGGAAAAAAAAATATTCATATTTTGACACTAAATGTAGAAAAATGACACAAAATGCGAATGAAATTTACACATTGATCTCTACTTGCATCAATAATATCACAAAAACAAGGTAACTTGAAGATGTTCTAAAATTACACCCTTTCTATCATTGTGCTATTTTACTAAAACAGCGGAAATGCTAACCTTTTTATAGTGCAATATGCATATTGAGAGGATAACAGAAAATGTGGGAATTAACAAATTTGAAAAGCGTAGAGGTTACAGACAGATACTTCGATGAAGCGCTTCACCTTGATGTGAAAAATATGCTGCTTTTGGATCCTGACAGGCTTCTTGCCGGGTTCAGAGAGACTGCTTCAATCATTGGTGGGATTGATGAAAACTCTAAAAAAATACTAATGAAAGGGAAAAAACGATATGGCGGCTGGGAAGATGGTCTTATTGCCGGACACACACTTGGGCATTACATCAAGGCTCTTTCGCAGGCACAGATAAATCTGGGATTATCAATATCTGAACAGGGTGAGGTAAAAGAGCGCCTTGACTATCTGATAGACGGGCTGAAAGAGTGCCAGAAGCTGACATGTGGTACCAGCTACGAAGGATATATATTTGGAGCTTCACTCATCAATCAGGATTTTATAGATAACCCTGCTTTGCAGTTTGATAATGTGGAGAGAGGAAAACAGGATATATTTACCCAGGCCTGGGTGCCGTGGTATACGATGCATAAGATTTTGAGCGGACTTAATGCAGCTTTTAAACTTGCGGGAAATAAAACTGCTCTTGAAATTGCAAACAGCCTGGGACTTTGGATATCAAGAAGAACTAAAAAGTGGAATACAGGCACTAAGAGAACGGTACTTGGTATCGAATATGGCGGAATGAATGATTGCCTGTATGAGCTTTATGAGATTAACAAAGATTTAAAGAATAATGGTGGCGAAGAATATGAACCTGATTTTGGGGAATATTTTGCTGCTGCTCATAGCTTCGATGAAATCGAGCTTTTTGAAGATGTTTTGTCCGGCAAAAGTAATGTCTTAAATAACATGCATGCCAATACTATGATTCCAAAGTTTATAGGTGCGCTTGCAAGGTATGAGGCTGACAGATCCGAAAAAAGATACCTTGAGTATGCTGAAAGCTACTGGGAGATGGTAGTTGGGAAACATACCTATGTAACAGGTGGAAACAGCGAGAACGAACATTTTGGCGAGGATGATGTTCTTGATGCCGAGAGAACCAATGTAAATAATGAGACCTGTAATACTTACAACATGCTTAAGCTTTCAAGAAGGCTTTTTGCGGCCACAGGGAAAAAGAAATATCTTGATTATTCCGAAAAGACACTTATAAATGCAATCATGGCATCTCAAAACCATGAAAGCGGATTTACCACTTATTTTCAGCCAATGGCTACAGGTTACTTTAAGGTATTTAACACTCTTGACGGGAATTTCTGGTGCTGTACAGGAACAGGATATGAGAATTTTACAAAGCTTCAGTGTGGCATCTATTACAGAACAGAGGGAAAACTTGCTGTAGCTCTTTACCTTGCGTCAAAGCTTGAACTTGAAGATTATGTTCTTATACAGGAATGTGATCTTACAAAATCTGATGTGGTTAGGATAAATATAGAGCCAAAGCAGGGAAAAACAGTAAAAGATGATATATATCTTAGGATTCCTACATGGCTTAATGGTAAGGCTCTTATCAGGGTAGATAATACTTCTGTTGTACTAAGGGAATGCGAAGGATTTTATATTATAAAAAGCGAAATGATAAGTTCCGGTGCGAATATAGAAGTCACCTTGCCTATGGGAACGTATTACAGCGGTCTTGTTGATAATGAAAGCTCTTTTGCATTCTGTTATGGACCATTTGTGCTCTCTGCAAGACTTGGAAACAAGAAAATGGAATGCAGGTCACATGGTGTAAATGTAAGTGTGGCAGAGTCAAAGTGTGTTGATAATGATGATATTAATATATTAGATGAAAAATCCGTTGGTGAATTCCTTGAGAATCTTGACAGGCATCTTGTTAAAAGAGATGGCGAAATGGAATTTGATCTGACAGGAACCGACAAAAATCTTGTGTTTACTACTCATTTTAATCAGTATAAAGAAAGCTACGGAATATATTGGCATCTGAAAGCGTGAGGTGAAAAAATGCAGTTTTTTTCAAATGAAGATGGTAAATTAGTATTTCGCGAAAATGGAGAAACACTTCAGATTGAACCCTGGGGAGAAAGTAGTTTCAGGGTTCGAAGTGTATTTCTGGGAGATATAAGTGATATAAACTACGGACTGCTTGAACCGGAAAATAAAATTACGGCTGATATCGATGTTTCAAAGACAGACGGAAGCGAAGGCGACGCCGATCCGGGCAGGAGAGCAACCATAACAAATGGCAATATAACTGCAAGGTGCTTTGTTCAGCCTTGGGGAAATGCTTTGAGAATATCTTTTTATGAGACTAAAACAGGAAAACTTCTTCTTGAAGAAATACCCAATGGCGGTGCACTCTCTTTAAAGGCAAGGAGTTTTAAAAGAATAAGCGGCGATAATTTCAGGTTGAAGGTCAGATTTAGCTCGGATAGTTGCGAGAAGCTTTATGGAATGGGACAGTATCAGCAGGAACGAATGAATTTAAAAGGGTGCAATCTGGAATTGGCACATAGAAATTCACAGGCGAGTATACCGTTTGTTCTTTCTGACAAAGGATATGGATTTTTGTGGAACAATCCTGCAATTGGGGAAGTACACTTTGGACTTGATACAACAGAGTGGGTTGCAGAGGAAACAAAGCAGCTTGACTATTGGATTACAGCAGGGGACACGCCGCAGGAGATAATAACAAACTTTACAGCAGTAGTCGGAAGAGCGCCTATGATGCCGGAGTATGGCCTTGGGTACTGGCAATGCAAGCTTCGCTATTACAATGAAGAGCAGGTTTTGGATATAGCAAGAGAGTACCACAAAAGAGGCGTTCCTGTGGATGTACTTGTTATTGACTATTATCACTGGCCAAGATGCGGCGATTGGCGATTTGACACAGAGTATTTCCCAAATCCCAAGAAAATGATCGATGAGCTAAAGAGCATGGGAATAGAGTGCATGGTTTCATTCTGGCCGCAGGTTGATATCAGAAGTGAGAATTACCCGGAAATGAAGCAGCAGGGACTTCTTGTTAAGAGCCGCTCCGGAGTTGATGTCCAGATGGTTTTCCATGGAGACAATCTCTTTATGGATGCAACCAATCCCAGAACCAGAAAGTATGTGTGGAATAAAGTAAAAAAGAATTATGCAGATCTGGGAATCAATACCTTTTGGCTTGATGAGGCCGAGCCTGAGTTTACGGGATATGATTATGAAAATTATCAGTATTTTGCAGGATCTGTTTTGGAAACAGGCAATATATATCCAAGAGAATATGCAAGGCTCTTTTACGAAGGACAAAAAGAAAACGGTCAGGAAACAATTGTCAATCTTATAAGGTGTGCGTGGGTTGGAAGCCAGAGATATGGAGCTCTTGTATGGTCCGGGGATATCATGTCCTCATGGGAGGATTTCAGGAAACAGATAGTAGCCGGGCTTCAGATGGGAATTGCAGGTATTCCATGGTGGACAACGGATATCGGAGGATTCCACGGCGGAGAAGTTGACAGCGAAGAATTCAGGGAGCTTCTTATCAGATGGTTCCAGTTTGGATGCTTTTGCCCTGTTATGAGGATGCACGGCAGCAGGCTCCCTCACAGTAAGATAATCAATAAGGCGGGGGAAGAGCGTGAAGTTACGGGAGCAGCCAATGAAATCTGGAGCTATGGTGAAAAGAATTACCATATAATGAAACGTTTTATAGAAATAAGAGAGAGCATGAGGGACTATATCCGCTCTATAATGAAAGAAGCTTCAGAAACCGGAAAGCCTGTTATCAGAACGTTGTTCTTTGAATTTCCACAGGATGAGAGAACATGGAACATTACCGATGAATACATGTTTGGAGGTAATCTGCTGGTTGCGCCGATATGTCATAAAGGACAAGTCAAAAGAAATGTCTACCTTCCTTCAGGATGTAATTGGATTAATGCATTTACCGGTGAAAAATTTGCCGGCGGTCAGGATATTGCAGCTGATGCGCCAATAGAAAGACTTCCTGTATTCTATAGAGAGGATAAAGAATTGAATTTTATGTTTTAAATAACGATAATAACTATTTGAGCAAACGTAAAAATGCAAGAAAACTTTCTAAAAAGGCTATAAAATGCAAGTTTACATAATTTTTATAATTAAAGACAACAATATTTGGTATCTGTAATTGTATTGACACAATTTGTTGAAAAAAATTTGCATGTATAATTGCAAAATGCAAGAACTCCTTGAAAGCGGCATTCAATCACCATTTGATTGTACGCCGCTTTTAAAATGTGATACTATGCATGTTTTTAATTTATTTAAACGTTTAAGCTGTTGTAATTTCCTAATAAAATAATATTGCTTTATATGAAATATGGCTGTAAAATATTTAGCGGACGCGTTACGTATATAAATTAACGGAGCGTTGATATTTAACTTGGGAAGTGAGTATATGTTTTTTTTGAAGGTTTTAGCTATTATTGTTCCGGTGATTGCAGTATTGTATTTCCTTATGATAATGCCCAGAATGATACACAGGCCTTCAAGGGAACCTTTCACAAAAGTTCTTTATGCACACAGGGGATTGCACGATAATACATCCGATGCTCCCGAAAATTCAATGGTTGCTTTCAAAAAGGCTGTTGATGGTGGATTCGGAATAGAGTGCGACGTGCAGCTGACAAAGGATAATGTGCCGGTGATTTTTCATGATTTTACGCTGGCCAGAGTTGCCAGATATGAAGAAGGTAAAGCTCCTGAAGATGCCGTTATTAATGAAGATGGTTCAATTGGAGTAAAAGGGAAAGTTATAGACTATACATATGACGAGTTAATGGCTTTTCACCTGCTTGATTCAGAAGAAAAGATTCCTAAGTTTGAAGATTTCCTTAAGCTTGTAAACGGCAAGGTTCCGCTCATAGTTGAACTTAAGATTGAATTTACAGACCTGTCTTTATGCGGAGTAGTTGATAAAATGCTTGCTACTTACAACGGACTGTACTGTATTGAATCCTTTAACCCATTGGGAGTTCACTGGTACAGGAAGAATCATCCGGAGGTTATGAGAGGACAGCTTTCAGATGCATTTCACAAGGACAAGCCGGATGAGTTTAAGGGACCTATGTATTTCATTCTTACAAATTTGCTTTTGAACTTTATAACCAAACCGGATTTTATCGCATACAATCACAAATATGCAGACAATATATCCAGAAGATTATGCAGAAGTTTATACAAGAATGTTGCTGCAGCCTGGACTATAAAGTCTGAAGAAGAGCTTGAGAGAGCCAAAAAGAATTTTGATATTTTCATTTTTGATAGTTTCGTTCCGAAAACCGGAGCTAAATTATAAATAATTATTATTAGTTTTGAAAGGGTAAAGGTAAAAACATGGCGAACAAGTGGGTTTATATGTTCAGTGAAGGTAACATGACAATGCGTAACCTTCTTGGTGGTAAGGGTGCTAACCTTGCTGAAATGACAAGCATCGGACTCCCGGTACCACAGGGCTTCACAATCACAACAGAGGCCTGCACACAGTATTATGAAGATGGACGTAAGATTAACGACGAGATCATGGCTCAGGCTATGGAAGGCGTTAAGAAGATGGAAGAGATCAACGGTAAGAAATTCGGAGATCTTCAGAATCCTCTTCTTGTTTCTGTACGTTCAGGTGCTCGTGCATCTATGCCGGGTATGATGGACACAATCCTCAACCTCGGTCTTAACGACGACGTTGTAGCAGCAATGATCAAGGGCAATCCTGATCCTGCATTCGAGCGTTTCGTATATGATTCATACCGTCGTTTCATTCAGATGTTCTCAGATGTAGTTATGGAAGTTGGTAAGAAGTACTTCGAGCAGCTTATCGACGAGATGAAAGAGAAGAAGGGTGTTAAGTTTGACGTTGATCTTACAGCAGCAGATCTTAAAGAGCTTGCTGAACAGTTCAAGGCTGAGTACAAGAAACAGCTTGGCAAGGACTTCCCTTCAGATCCTGTAGAGCAGCTTAAGCTTGCTATCGAGGCTGTATTCCGTTCATGGGATAACCCTCGTGCTAACGTATATCGTCGTGATAACGATATCCCATATTCATGGGGAACAGCTGTTAACGTAATGCCTATGGTATTCGGTAACCTTAACAATGAATCTGGTACAGGTGTTGCATTTACTCGTGACCCTGCAACAGGTGAGAATAAACTTATGGGCGAGTTCCTTATCAATGCTCAGGGTGAGGACGTAGTTGCCGGTGTTCGTACACCTATGCCAATCGCTCAGATGGAAAAAGAATTCCCAGAAGCATATGCTGAGTTCATCAAGGTTTGTGAGACTCTTGAGAATCACTACCACGATATGCAGGATATGGAGTTCACAGTTGAAAATAAGAAGCTTTACATGCTTCAGTGCCGTAATGGTAAGAGAACAGCTCCTGCTGCTCTTAAGATCGCCTGCGACCTCGTTGATGAGGGACACAAGACTCCAGAAGAAGCTGTAGCAATGATCGATCCAAGAAACCTTGATACACTTCTTCATCCACAGTTCGATGCTGCTGCTTTAAAGGCTGCAACACCACTTGGAAAAGGTCTTGGTGCATCACCGGGAGCTGCTTGCGGTAAGATTGTATTCACAGCTGATGACGCTGT
The DNA here is from genome assembly GCF_017635265.1 of Butyrivibrio sp. Lineage (GTDB taxonomy): Bacteria > Bacillota > Clostridia > Lachnospirales > Lachnospiraceae > Butyrivibrio. Next base: position 169 of record NZ_JAGBLU010000015.1, on the reverse strand, counting down.
AGAATGGGCTGCAAGAGGCGAGAAGGTTGTTCTTGTTCGTCTTGAGACATCTCCAGAAGATATCACAGGTATGAAGGCTGCTCAGGGTATCCTTACAGTTCGTGGTGGTATGACATCACACGCTGCCGTAGTTGCTCGTGGTATGGGTGAGTGCTGCGTATCAGGTTGT
>NZ_JAGBLU010000058.1 GCF_017635265.1 Butyrivibrio sp. | reverse complement strand
ACCGATATAAACTTAGTCTTAATAAACTATCCCCAAATGAATACTACAGATACATAAAAACCGGAGAATATCCAAAGAAGATGCTGGTCTAAAAAATGGGTGTAAATTTCAAATACTGTCCTTGACATGGGTAGTAGTTTAAAACAAAACACGGGTAAAAGGTCGGAATATTAAAAAATTACCCATAGGCAGAAAAGTAGCCACCCTACTGTTCCCGGATTCAGAGCCCGAGGCATAATAACTAGCCACACCGCTAGGTGTTTGCCCTTTACGGGTTCTGATGGAAAAGCTAAAATGCGGTACCCGACGGTGAGTGAAAATTCACTGTTCCCATCATCCTCACCGTCGGCAAAATGGCTACTGCGTTTCCATCAGGTTCAGTCAAGGGTAGCGTACGCAGCCGATTCACTTACGCACATAAAAAGGGAGAGTATTTTAGCAAGTATTAAACACTTATCCCCATAAAAGGTAGATGGAGAGTATTCTAATATAAAAATTACTTATGATAGAACATGTTTCCTCTATACTGACGGCTTATCAGCAATGAATAATATTCTAATATGCAGTAAAATAAAAACCAATCGAGATCTAGCCATAGCTATGTGCTCGATTGATTTTTATCTTAGCGCTCGCAAGAAAGTATGACTTCTTGAACTAAATTTCAGAAATCCGCATAAACTGCGGATTTCGTGAGAATATGAGTCAAAAGTCAACCAAGCCTCATCAACGAAGTTGATTTAAATTGGCTTGGTTGATGCATTCTTGAATTGTTGATTCAAGAATGCATGGATTATGAGGGCATTTCTTCCAGGGTGAAGAAGGCCATTTTTTCGTTGAGAGTTTCTGCCATGTCACGAAGATCATTGGCTGCACCACTTATAAGAGAGAATGTAGCGTTTAGCTCTTCCATAGAAGCATTTGTCTCTTGTGTGGAAGCAGCATTCTGCTGAGATATAGCAGAAAGCTCTGTAATGATATCTGAAAATCCTGCCTTAAGTTCATTAAGAAGGTGAATTTTCTTGGATATTACTTTTGTAGAATTGTCTACATTGTTTACGTTTTCTACAACAGTATCCATATCATCTTTTGTATTATTAAGCTGAGCATTTTGCTCCTGCATGCTCTTTCCGAGCTCTTCAATGATCTCAACGTTCCTTTGTGACTCTATAACAAGGTTTTCAACAATTTCCTTGATTGAAACGGCAGCGTCCTTGGACTGCTTTGAAAGATTGCCGATTTCAGTAGCAACTACAGAGAATCCTTTACCGTATTCGCCTGCTCTTGCAGCTTCAATTGAAGCGTTAAGAGAAAGAAGGTGAGTCTGTTCGGCAATAGCAGTTATCATGTTCGAAGCCTCAGCAATGCTCTTAACTGAATCGTTAGTTGTACGAATCTGTGCATGGATGCTTTCCATTGATGACATAACATCTTTGTTTTTGCCCATGAGATCATGGAGAGTGTCTACAGTTCTCTGTGCACCGGACATCATCTCATTTGCAGCATTTGAAAGATCTTCAATTCTTCCTGTGATCTCGTCAATGCTGTCACCCATCTGGTTAGTGTTTGCAACTGAACTTTCCATGCTCTCAGCCTGAGAAGCAGCGCCACGGCTGATATCCTCTACAGCAGCTGTGATCTGCTCAGCAACGTTAGATGCTGACTCAGCAGAAGTAGCAAGCTTTACACCTGAATTTGTAACGTCTTCTGAGAGTTTCTTGGTAGCACTAATAACGTCCTGCAACTTGTCACGAACCATAGCAGAGCTTTCTGCGATTACGCCAAGTTCATCCTTACGATTGAATGTTCGGTCATTGATATAGAAATTAAGCTCACCATCTTCAAGATTTTTAAGACCTGATACAATATCGCGGATTGATCTTGATGAAGTGCTTATAAGATAACGAGCTACACCAAAGTTGAACAGGAAAAAACCAATGAATGTAAAAATAATAGAACGAAGCGCTGCGTTCATATTTGCTTTTACGATAGTAGTATCACGTCCTGCAAAAACCATACCAACAACAGAACCATCAGAGTTCTTAAGTGGAAGATAGTATGCGTACCAATCCTGACCTGCAATCTCAAAATTTGAAGCAAGATATTCGTTACCGCCATTAAGTACTTCGCTAACTACAGTTTCAGAAGCTTTTGTTCCTTCCATACGCTGACCTGTAGTTGCGTCTGTAAGAGATGTAACAAAACGTGTATCACCATAAAATAATGTATAGTGCATACCGGTTTTCTCATGGAGTGCATCAAGCTGTGCCTGGTAAATGTCGTGAACTGCAACGTCACTTTTCATGAGCTGCCCATCTGCTGAAAGTGACCAGTCTCCCTGATACTGATTTGAAACCTCATCATCAAGAAGAACTGCAGCGGCATGTAATCCTTCTGAAAAAGATGTGAGATAAGCTTTCTGGATGTTCCTGAATCCAATTATGCCTACACATGCAGCCATAAGCAGTGCAAGCACTGATGCAATAAGTATTATGGTCCGAACCATGTTTCTGTTTTTTGTTTTCATTTTTGTGTTTCCTTTCCTTTAATCCTCTAACTCTCGAACCCTTTTAATTTAACAAAAAAGCACGGAACGAAATGTCCCGTGCTACAAAAAACCTAATTAAAGGTGCAACTGGCTGACATTTTAAAGTCCCTATAGCTTTGCGCCACAGGCTTTCGCCTGCTTTGCCGAATGTTAAATTTTAAACTATCGAGAATTATAATGTACAGTTCCGGTTAATGCAATATTAATTTTTTGTTTATAAAAAATTTATAAATCGTGCACATGAAAAAAGAAACACATGGCAGCATTTTGGTTATTTTATACAAAAGACTCCGTTTTAGCGATAAGTTCGCCATTTTCCACATCAAAGATGATGGTGTCATGAGGCTTTACCTTATCTTCAAGAATAATCTTGGCAGAAAGAGTTTCAACATACTTCTGGATATAACGCTTAAGAGGCCTTGCACCATATATAGGATCATAAGCGTTATCAATTACGTAGTCTTTGGCAGCATCATTAAGCTTGATACTGATTTCTCTATCAGCAAGACGTTTGTTAAGATCTGCAATTACCAGATCAACAATTCCACTTATGTTGTTCTTGGTAAGAGGCTTAAACATAATGATTTCGTCAAGTCTGTTCAGGAACTCGGGTCTAAAGTGAGAACGCAAATCTTCCATTGTGGCCTTTTCAGCATCTTCACTTATTGAACCGTCATCTCTGATACCATCAAGCAGATACTGAGCTCCAATATTTGAAGTCATTATCAGGATAGTATTCTTGAAATCTACAGTTCTTCCCTGTGAATCAGTAATTCTTCCGTCATCAAGCACCTGAAGAAGAATATTGAATACATCAGGGTGGGCTTTTTCTATCTCATCGAAAAGAACTACAGCATAAGGTTTTCTACGAACTGCCTCAGTAAGCTGACCACCTTCCTCATAACCTACATATCCTGGAGGTGCTCCTATAAGCCTTGACACACTGTATTTTTCCATGTATTCGCTCATGTCAATTCTGACCATGTTGTTCTCATCGTTAAACAGTGACTGGGCAAGACTTTTGGCAAGCTCTGTCTTACCAACACCTGTAGGGCCAAGGAAGAGGAATGAGCCAATTGGCTTACTTGGATCCTTGATACCGGCTTTGGATCTCATAATGGCTTCGGATACTTTTACAACGGCATCATCCTGACCAATTACTCTCTGATGAAGCTCATCAGGAAGATGAAGAGTCTTGTTCCTTTCACTCTCTGTAAGCTTGTTCACAGGGATGCCGGTCCATCTGCTGATGATTCCGGCAATCTCGTCCTCTGAAACTTTTTCATGGACAAGTGCACCCTCATTTTCTTTTTCTCGGGCTTTTTCTTCAGCTTCTTCCAGTTGCTTTTTAAGTGCCGGGAGCTTACCGTATTGAAGTTCTCCGGCTTTTTCATAATCACCATTTCTTTGTGCTATGGCAATTTCGGAGTTAATGGTATCAATCTGCTCACGCATGGCTGCAAGCTTATCTACAGCTTCCTTTTCATTGGACCACTGGGCTTTTCTGGTATCGAAATCTTCCTTAAGTTCAGCAAGCTCTTTTTGCAGATTAACAAGCCTTTCTTTGCTCAAAGAATCATCTTCCTTTTTGAGAGCTGCTTCTTCAATCTGCATCTGCATAATCTTACGGTTCAGCTCATCAAGCTCAGCGGGCATTGAATCCATTTCGGTTTTTATAAGTGCACAGGCTTCATCCACCAGGTCGATGGCCTTATCAGGAAGGAATCTGTCAGATATGTACCTGTTGGACAGAACAGCAGCACTGACAAGAGCGCTGTCCATGATCTTAACGCCATGGAACACTTCATACCTTTCTTTTAATCCACGAAGTATGCTTATGGTGTCCTCGACAGTTGGCTCCTCAACCATAACAGGCTGGAAACGTCTTTCAAGAGCGGCGTCTTTTTCAATGTATTGCCTGTACTCATTGAGAGTAGTAGCACCTATACAGTGAAGCTCTCCTCTTGCCAGCATTGGCTTTAACATATTGCCGGCATCCATGGCACCGTCAGTTTTGCCGGCACCTACAATGAGGTGAAGTTCATCTATAAAAAGAATTATCTCACCGTCAGATGCCTTGACATCTTCAAGGACAGCTTTTAACCTTTCTTCAAATTCGCCTCTGTACTTAGCACCGGCTACAAGAGCGCCCATATCAAGGGAAAAGATTTTTTTGTCCTTAAGAGCAGATGGAACATCTCCGCTGGCAATTCTCTGGGCAAGAGCCTCTACTACGGCGGTTTTACCGACACCGGGTTCACCGATAAGTACAGGATTGTTTTTGCTCTTTCTGGAAAGAATTCTGATGACATTTCTGATTTCGGTATCTCTTCCGATTACAGGATCAAGCTTTTGTTTTTTGGCTTTTTCCACAAGTTCAGTGCCATATTTGCTCAAGGTATCATATGTAGCTTCAGGATTGTCGGTTGTAACATTCCTGTTGCCTCTTACCTCAGAAAGAACCTGCAAAAATCTGTTTCTGTCTATGCCAAACTCTTTTAAAATATCTTTTACTTCCCGGTTGGGCTTTTTGATGACTGACATGAAAAGATGCTCTACAGATACGTACTGATCTCCAAGAGCCTTGGCTTCATCTTCAGCGGATAAAAGAGCTTTGTTTAAATCTGCGCCGATATAAGGCTGACCTCCGGATACTTTTGTTCTTTTTTCTATGGCTGAAATTATACGGTTTAAAAAGGCGTCCTTGTCTATACCCATTTTTTCTATGAGTTTTGCTATGAGGCTATCCTCAATAGTCATAAGAGAGTACAGAAGGTGTTCCTGTTCAATCTCCTGATTGCCATATTCAAAAGCAACCTTTTCACAGCCATTTACAGCTTCGATAGATTTTTGCGTAAATTTCTGTATATTCATAAAAGTCCCTCCTAGTATAGTAATGATGTAGTCATTAAGGACTACAGTTAATAGTTTCTATTTCCAAATCTAAGTAATGATTGAAGGGAGGATTCCCCTCTCATCAGATATCATCAAGGAGCTTTACTAACAGTTATACATGTCTGT
>NZ_JAGBLU010000057.1 GCF_017635265.1 Butyrivibrio sp. | reverse complement strand
TCGAGGGCTTATCCAAAGCTGTGAGAACTTGCTGAGGTATTTACGAAGCTAGTTCGAGCGTGTTATGGTGAAGTTGCAAAGCAACTGAGGCATAACTTCGATAGATAGTATAGATATGGATTTAGATAAATCAGTGTTCGTGTTGTGTCGTTTAATGAAGTAGTTTTGAATTTAACGACACACATACCGAAAATTGAGACGAGGTTGTTTCGAGTCCATTTTTCGGTAGTGAAGAAGGTACAAGAAATAAACACATGCAATGCATGTGTTTTATGTTTATTCAGATATATTTGGCCCGGTGGCTCAGCTGGTTAGAGCGCCGCCCTGTCACGGCGGAGGTCAGGGGTTCGAACCCCCTTCGGGTCGTTTTGTTATATACAATTTGGATATGCCGATGTGGCTCAATTGGCAGAGCAGCTGATTTGTAATCAGCAGGTTAACGGTTCGAGTCCGCTCATCGGCTCTATAAAAAACAGAAGTTTGTTAGGCTTCTGTTTTTTTCTTACTTACAGCAGAGGTGAATTTATTTCGCCGGCAATATTTATTGAATAATAATCTCTAATTTCTGAAGGGTTATCTGTCATTCCAAGTATCCACATCAGTTTCGTCAATGCAGCTTCACTTGTCATATCATGAGCCTGAAGGGCTCCTATTTCGAGGGATCGTCTTCCGGTTTCATATACATCCATTTTTGAACCCTCATATGGGCATTGTGTACCGATAACAACAGTTATCCCATTTTTGATCAAATTCTCTATAGTACTGATAAAATCATGATTTACAAATGGAAGTCCTCCAATGCCATAGGCTTCAATGTAGAGACCTTTATAGCCTTGTTCAGCCAGAGAGTCTAAAAGGCTTCTATGCATACCGGGGAACATTTTTAACATACAGACCTTTGAAGAGTAGGAATCTGATAAGTGGAAAACGCCATTTCTTACAGGAACAGCTTTTTCATGGATATTCATACCAAGAGAGCTGATGGTAGCAACATTTGGATAGTTAATACTTTCAAAGGCATCAAAGCTAAGAGACCTTACCTTGGAAGCTCTGCAACCAAGTATAACCTTTCTGTTAAAGGCAACAAAGACTCCAGGTATCCCACTTGCAGCCATGTGAATAGCGCATCTGCAGTTTTCCATTGCATCAGCTATTGGATTAGTAATAGAAAGCTGAGACCCGGTTACAACTATTGGAATATTAATGTTTCTTAACATAAATGAAAGCATAGATGAGGTGTAAGCCATGGTATCAGTTCCATGTATTACAACAATTCCGTCATGATCGTTTCGAACTTCACTTATTCGTCTGGCAAGTTTTGACCAATCTTCAGGGAAAATATTTGCACTGTCTAATGAGCAAAAGTCTTCAATTTCAAGGGTTGTATCACCTGAAACCATGTGAAGTTCTTTTTGCATGTCGATGGTAGTAAGTCCCGGTGCCAACCCATTTTCTTTCATGACTGAAGATAAGGTTCCGCCTGTATTTATAATGAGTATATTTTTGCTCAAAATGAATTCTCCTTTGAATGTAGACTATTGATAATTACAACATACAAAACAGTATAAAGCAATGAAAAGATTTATTACAAACTATTTCTTTTAACAGAACAATTTGTTAAAGAGATGGGGAGGTATTGACCTCTTTTCTTGATATTTGCATGTTATCAACGTATTTGCAGAGGCAAACTTTTATATAAATAATAGATTAAATTTGTAATGTTTTAAACAATATCCTTTTATCTAAATTAGCACTCTCTGTTGACGAGTGCTAATTTAGGTGTTATAGTGTTCGTAGAACAAAGGAACAGAGAAGACCGTTAGGACTTTAGAATTCCAATGATCTAAACCCTCCGTCCCAATGCTCATTTACAAAAAATCAATTGTTTATGTGCAAAGGAGGTATTTATTATGTTAGCACCTAGTATTTTTGAAGAGAATTTTATGGATGATCTGTTTGGATTCCCTTATATGAAGGAATTCGATAATATGGATCGGGAATTGGAGCGTAAGCTATACGGAAGAAAGGCTTCAAGGATGATGAAAACAGACATCAGGGAGAAAGATGACAATTATGAAGTTTCCATTGATCTTCCGGGATTCAAAAAAGAGGAAATAACGGTAGAACTGGATAAAGGTTATCTTACAATAAGTGCATCCAAAGGTGTGGATCGCAATGATAATGACAAGAAAGGTAAGCTGATTCGTCAGGAGAGATATGCAGGATCTATGACCAGAAGCTTCTACATTGGAGATAATGTACAGAAAGAAGATGTTGAGGCTACTTACAGGCATGGAGTGCTTACCCTGACAGTACCTAAGAAGGCTATGGAGAAGACACTTCCGGAAAAGAACCTGATAGCGATTGAAGGTTAATATTATATAGTTCACACGCAAATCCCCGGTACTCATATAGTGCCGGGGATTTTTGGTGGAATAAAAGACGTGATTACTTATAGCTAATATACATATCCGGATTATAAAATATGGTGAAATCCTACAAATAATTTAAGATGCGTCGATAAAACTTGTGCATATTTGGCATAAAGTGTATAATAAAAGAGGGTTACGTTATTTTTTTAACATTATAAAGGAGGTATTTCAGATGTCACGTTTTACACTGCCCAGAGATGTTTACCATGGAAAGGGAGCCTTAGAGGCACTTAAGACATTGGAAGGTAAGAGAGCAATTGTTTGTGTTGGTGGAAGTTCTATGAAAAAGGGCGGCTTTCTTCAGAAGGTAGAAGATTACCTTAAAGAGGCCGGAATGGAAGTGGAATTATTTGAAGGTATTGAACCGGATCCTTCTGTTGAGACAGTAATGAAGGGGGCTGAGGCCATGCAAAAGTTTCAGCCTGACTGGATTGTTGCTATTGGTGGTGGTTCACCTATTGATGCTGCCAAGGCCATGTGGATAAAGTATGAATATCCGGAAACAACATTTGAAGATATGTGTAAAGTATTTGGGCTTCCAAAGCTTAGAACCAAAGCTCATTTTTGTGCGATTCCTTCTACATCAGGAACAGCTACAGAGGTTACAGCCTTTTCAATAATTACTGATTATCAGAAGGGCATTAAATATCCTATAGCTGATTTTGAGATCACCCCTGATGTTGCCATCGTAGATCCTGAGCTTACACATACAATGCCTAAAAAGCTTGTTGCCCATACCGGTATGGATGCAATAACACATGCTATTGAAGCGTATGTTTCTACTGCTAACTGTGAGTATACAGATGCGTTGGCAATTCATGCTATTGAGCTTATTCAGAATAGTCTTGTTAAGTCTTATAATGGCGATCTGGATGCCAGAGATACAATGCATGATGCACAATGTCTTGCAGGAATGGCATTTTCAAATGCACTTCTTGGAATTGTTCACTCTATGGCACACAAGACCGGCGCTGTATTTGCAGATAAGGGAGCTCACATTATACACGGAGCTGCTAATGCAATGTATCTACCTAAAGTTATAGCATTTAATGCTAAGGATCCCACGGCTAAAAAGAGATATGGTGTGATTGCTGATTATATGAAGCTTGGCGGATCAAATGATGATGAAAAGGTTAAACTGCTTATTGATTATCTTCGCAAGATGAATGATGATCTTAATATTCCTCATTGTATTAAGCACTATGGCGCTGATGGACTTCCTGCTGAAGAAGGCTTTGTATCAGAGGAAGTATTCAATGAAAGACTTCATGACATTGCTGCCAATGCGATTCTTGATGCATGTACAGGCTCCAATCCTCGCCAGCCGAGTCAGGAAGAAATGGAAAAGCTTCTTAAGTGTTGCTACTATGATACAGAGGTTGATTTCTGATAAAAAATTAAAATGCCTCCCTTGCATTTGCATTGGAGGTGTTTTTTTGTTTGCGCACAGGTGAATTGTGCGCTATTATTATGCGTACATAATATATATGTATATATTGAAGTGAAATAGGCAAAGCATAGACGAAAATCAGAGAGACAGGAGAGAAATAAAATGAAAGAAGCGTATTTTGCCGGAGGGTGCTTTTGGTGTGTGACACCGATTTATAAAATGTACGGGGTGGATAAGGTTATTTGCGGATATGCCGGCGGAGATGAAAAGAATCCGACATATGAGCAGGTAAAACATCAAGAAACAGGTCATAGAGAAACAATTAAGCTGGTGTATGATCCGGAGAAGGTGACATATGATAAGCTTCTTGATATCTATTTTGCGAACGTGGACCCTTTTGATCCCGAAGGACAATTTATAGACAAAGGATTTTCTTACACACTTGCTATTTTTTTTACTTCTGAAGAAGAAAAAGAAATGGCAGCTGCGAAGATAAAAAAAATAGAATTAGAATCAGGTAAAAAAGTGGAAGTTGAGCTTTTGCCGTATAAAAACTTCTATGAAGCTGAGGAATACCATCAGGATTATTATTTAAAAAATCCTGAAGCTTTTGAAAAAGAACTCATTGAATCCGGGCGAAAAACAAAATGAGGTTAAAAACGATATCTGACTGCAAAAGATAGGAAAAAATTTTTGCCGCTTTTTTCTTTTACTTCGTATAAATAAGTGTAAACAAAAACAGCTTATAACTCTGAAGGGAGAGAAATAATATGGCAAATACATTAGCAAAGATATTTATCATTTTTACATTAGTTTTTGAGGGGGTAATAATCTTTGGACTAGATGCATTTATTCCCGTATGTGTAATTGTTTGTGCCATAGTAGTTTTGGGGACTGTTATTTGGCATATAATCAGAAAACGCTATCCGTCATTGGGCAAATGAATACTGCTTGATTGATATATGATTGGTTAATTTAAAATAAACTGTAAATACCTACAATGGTTTTTCCGTTGTAGGTATTTTGTATAAATAAAGAAACATTTCAATATCTAAAATTTGAATAAATAATTCGGGAATCGTATCTGCTTTATGAAATTAATATTCTATAATAAATATAATCTCTTGAATTAGTATTCAGAAATTTCGCATATACTGCGGATTTCGTGAGAATATGAGTAAAGAGTCAACCAAGCCTCATCGACGAAGTCGATTCAAATTGGCTTGGTTGATACATTCTTGAATTTTTAATTCAAGAATGTATACAATTCCTATATTTGTTGTAAAAAATGATTAGGAGGGCGAAAATGAATATCAAGAATCTGGTTAAACTCGATGATAACAAATTACTTGAGATGAATGTTGGAAAAAAGTTTGCACATACTTTTAAACGCATTTATATCTATCTTGGTCTATCCCTTTGCCTGCTTATTGTTTCAATCGTTGTTGGAATAACAGGTTACCATAAGCTTTATAACAACTATTATAATCAGAATACTTATCAGGGACTTCTTCGAATACACAACCAAAATCTGGGTAAATCCGCCTGGTGGGCTTTGGCAACCCGCGTTTCTGAGACGAGACAGGAACAGATTGTTGAGTTTCATGAGACTATGCTGGCTAATATGAAAGAGGATTTAGCAAATCTTAAATCTTATCGGGGAGAAACTGAACTTATCAAATCTCTTGAAACCAATATCAAGAATATAGAAGCAACTACCGATAAGCTTGCAACTATGTATGCTCAGGCTGAGGAGCTTGAGGATGGAAGCCTTAGTAATGGTAATGAGATATACGCGGTTATGAGGGATGAACTGCGTCCGGAAGTCATGCTGACAGTAGAGAATACCAGACAGATGACTACAAATGTATCGCACGAAGTTACAAGCTCATATGATGTGACCATAGTAATTATGGCGATATTGGTAGTAATAAGCATAATAATGACTATACTTTTAATCATATTTATGAGAAATGCGCAAATAACATTGACAAAATGTGTGGTTGAACCGGTTGATGAGGTTGCAAAAGCTGCAGAACAGATGGCACGTGGTGATCTTAATGTATCAATCGAGTACCATGCCAATGACGAATTTGATATTTTGGCCAGAGATCTTGAAAACTCTACAAGAGCTTCTTTGAATATTGTAAGTGATATATCGGATTCGCTTAATGAAATTTCCGAAGGTGATTTCAGCGTTGGAACAATAACACCTGATCTTTATCATGGTAATTTCGGCCCTATCAGTGAGTCTATGAACACTATAACTGATAAGCTTTCCAATACAATGAATGACGTAAAAGCTGCATCTGCCAGAGTTTCAGAGGGTGCTGCAAATATGTCAAAAGGAGCTAATGAACTTGCTGAAGGTGCAACAGATCAGGCTGCCGCAGTTGAGCAGCTTACAGCGTCTGTAAGTACAGTAACAGAGCAGACTGAAAAAATGGCGGAAGATTGTGCTAAAGGCGTTCAGATGTCAATTGAAGCCCAGAAGGTTGCGAAGGATGGAGCTGATAAGATGGATCAGGTAACGGAAGCTATGCAGAGGATTACATCGGCTTCCAAAGAGATTCAGGAAGTTGCAAACAGTATTGAAGCTATCTCATCTCAAACAAAGCTTCTCGCCCTTAACGCTTCTATAGAGGCCGCAAGAGCAGGAGATACAGGAAAAGGATTTGCGGTTGTTGCACAGGAGATAGGTCAACTGGCGCAGCAGTCAAATGACGCTGTACAACGGACGCATGCACTTGTAAACTCGGCGCTATCGGAAATTGAAAGCGGTAACGAAATAGTAGCAGAGACACAGGTAACACTGCATGAGATCGGAGATTCTGTAAATGAACTTGCGGAAATGATGAGAGCATCTGGTGACATGGCTCAACATCAGGCAAGCAACATGAGAGAGATTAATCAGGGTATTGAACAGATATCTGAGGTAATACAAAACAATTCCGCTACGGCTCAAGAGTCAAGTGCGGTTTCCAGTGAACTGTCGGAACAGTCAACTCAGCTTCATAATCTCATGGCACAGTTTCAGGTTAAATAAAAAAAGAGTGTCGCTCGGAACGTTATTCTATTTTAGAGACTAACCGAGAGATATCAGTTCTTATCAAGATTGCTAAACTTGTTTAAAAGCCGGTCTGATCAACTCAGATTGGCTTTTTCTTAAGTGCGCCTAGCGGCGCACGTTTCTAACGGGTTAAAGTCCCGAATCCGCCCGGTAGTGGGAAGGATATAGCCGAGCAAGGGTGTCCGTCGTGAGGCGGAATCTGAAGGAAGCTGGATGTGAGGAACATACTAACTCATGGGCAAATCTCTGGTCTGACGAACAGAAATCTCATACGAGGTTATGCATGATGGTAGGAATCGATGATAATACTCTAAGCGAAATCCGAAGAAGCAGCCTTGTACGAGAAAAAAATGGTCATAGCATAGGCATCAGGAATATTAGTGATAGGCTGGGTGAAATATATGGAACTGACGCAATGGTCAGATTTGAAAGTACCCTTGGAATAGGAACAAAGGTGATGGTTATAAACATCGTGCGAGAAAACTCCTTTCGATGAAATCGGTTGTGGGATGAATCGCACTAGCTTTTCTTTTTGTATTTCCCTGTCTTAATGTATTTACGTTTGTGTTCTTCTGCTCGTTGTTCTTCAATGTATTTCTTAACAGTATCAAGAGAAACACTTCCGGTAGTTGCACAAAAGTAACTTGCACTCCAGAAGGGTGAATCTCCCCACAGATACTTTTCTACATGAGGCCTATATGTATTTCTCACTTCTTTGGAAAGCTGTGATTTTAACGAGTTGATGAGTTTTACAGGTGCCACATCAGGTGGCATGGAGATCAGCAGATGCATGTGATCTACATCTGTCTCTGCAGAAATGAGTTCACTGTTCATGCGTCCGCATAGGTAAGCAGCATAATTTTTCATGAAATCACCGATCTCATCTGTGATCACTTTCTTCCTATACTTGGTTACAAAGATCACATGGTAAGTAAGTTTGTATACGGAATGTGAGCCTCTTCTGTACTCGTTTAGGATATCTGATTCCAGCATCGATTTCTGCATAAATTTACTCCTTATCTAAAGAGAACATGTGTTTGTAGAATTCTGAAATGTGTGCTATAATACTAACTATAGAATACTGATAAGGAATTTACAACCGTGTACAGAACAAGGCAATACAGGATAAGCAAAAACCACATACTCTATGACTATTGCAGGGATATCTGCAGATCATCAGCCGTTCTGTAC
>NZ_JAGBLU010000056.1 GCF_017635265.1 Butyrivibrio sp. | reverse complement strand
CCTTAAGGTATGTCGCAAGCGTGTGGATGATCTTGAAAGGCTTATCTGCAAGATTTATGAGGATAATGCTTTGGGGAAGATGCCCGAGAGCAGGTATGAAACCCTTATAAGACAGTATTCCAAAGAGCAGAGCGAGCTTAACGTAAGCGCTTTTTGTACCCCCGTTCATAACTAACCAGACCACCGGAGTGGCTTTAAAAAATAAAGCCTTCCCGGTGGCCTTTTAAAATTTCGAGAAAGTTTGATCTCATGTAGGCATGAATCCTACTGACCTAGATCTTCCTTCCTGGTCTTATGTCTACACCTTGTCTGCATCTTTTCAGTCCATGGCATATACTCGGCTGCCCGTGCAGGCTCATCTTTAAAGTCTCGGGCATGTTCCAAAAGCTCTGTCAGGTAAAGTTCAGGATCAAGGCTATTTGCAGCTGCCGTATCAATAAGAGACTTGATGATGGCAGCGGATCTGGCTCCTCTAGATGTATCGTGGAATAGCATATTCTTGCGGATGGTTGCATAAGATTTTGCGCAGCGTTCCGCTGCAGCATTTGAAAGCGGCAGTCTGCCGTCTTCCAGATACCGCATGAGTTTGTCCCAGTTATTGCGGGTGTAATTAACAGCCTTCTGGAGAGCAGAGCCTCCAGCCGGGTCAAGTGTTTCACACCATTTCTTAAAGGCATCCCAGTTTTTCTTTTCTTTTTTCAAACGTTCAGCCTTTATGACATCAGGATCTTTGCCTTTCAGCAGTGCTTCCTCCTGATATATTTTATTTATGGCCATGAAGCCTACAACAGCAGGGTCTTCATAGTTCAATGGTCCTGATTTATTTCTGATTGCCTCAAACCATTTACGCCTTACATGATCTGCGCATGTCAGCCTCTTGGCATTCTCCATCTTGTTGTATCCTGAGAACCCATCGGTCATAAGGTATCCCGAAAAATCTGATCCCAGGAAGTTTCGGCAGTTATAACCTCCTCTTGAGGGCTGATAATCATAGAGCAGCAGCGGCCTATCAGTCCCATACACAGATGCATAAATCCACATATAGCAATTCTGACGTCCGCTGATAGCCTTGTTTTTTTCCTCATCAGTATCATCGGTCTCGTCAGCAGCTTCCGCTTCGCATTCCTTTCGGATTTCTACATAATCTACGTCTGCTACAACGTTAAGAGGCATTCCGTTTACATCTGCAAGCGGCTCAAGCTCAACAATCTTATTTACCGGTGCAACTGTTTCATCGGCATTTACAATAAAGCGCTGCTTTATGAGCTGATGAAGAACTTCATACGGTATAAACAGTATGTTCTCAGCTGCCCAGATAAGCCAGCTGCTCATGCATGCTCTTGATATAAAGATGCCCTTACGCTCAAAGTGCTTTTCAAGCCTGTAGTTTGGTACTCCCATCTGATATTTCTGGTAGCCAACAAAAGAAACAAGAGAGGGCGTAGCAAAGCTGTGTGGGATGAATGCAGGTGGTGCAACCGCACATTTGGTAATAAAAAGATCATCTTCTTTCTTGCAGTTCTTGCATATCAGTTTTTCTACATATACTTCATGATATATGATTTCTTCCGGGATGTGCTCAACCTCTGTGCGCACGTATTCCCATCCAAAATGACTCATCTCTGACTCACAGAGATCACAGATCTTTTCTTCGTCAGAAGCGTATATCAGCTTATCTTCGCCCTTCTTTGCATTGGCAAGCAGTTCTTCCCGTGTACGCTTCTTCTTACGTTCAGTCTTGGTGCGCTTATAGCTGTTAACAGTGATCTTTTCCGCTGGTTTTTCTTCTTCAAGTCCCAGCATGAGCTTTTGCTCTGCGCTCATGGAATCAAAAAGACCAAGCTGCCTAAACTCTGTACCTTCATACTCGTCAAAGCGTTTGGCAGTTTCGGTTTTCTTGCCGAACATGTTCCTTCTGAACCATTCAAGCTCACGTGTCAGCTCAGCAATAGTGTCTGTCTGGCGGGCAATAGTTTCCTGCAGGTTTTTATTAAGTTCCAGTACCTGCGACAGAAGAAGTGATTGATCCATAGTGCTCAATCCCTCATCTGGTCTATATTCAGTTGGCTTTGTCAAAGTGGAATTGTTTTCGGAAGCCGACATGATTTATCTCCGTTTCTATATATATTTTATCAGTAATGTATACTGATTAATAGTCATAAAAGTGCCGAAAATACGGCACTTCAGAGCATATATAGCGGAGATATTTGTGCATTTTTTTGCATGTGACAAAGCCCTGTTTCTTTGTCAGAAATCTCTTCGGGATGCCTTTGAGATCGAACATTTTTGTTCTACCTCCAACCCCTCAAGGAGCCACCTGAGCTGCTGTCTTGATAACTCCAGAGCCTCGGATTTGTTCCTTGGCCAGTGATATCTGCCTTCATCAAGCCTGTGATATAGTAATGTCATTCCATCCGGCTCAAAATGGAGAACTTTTATCCTGTCTGCACGTCTTCCACAAAAGAAGAACGCAGCATTTGCGTATGGATCAAGATCATAAACATCTTTTATAAGTCCCATCAGCCCCTCAATTGACTTTCTCATATCAGTGTATCCGGTGATCATGTAGATTTTCTTCACACCGGAAAGATCGCCTATCATGAAGTCTGCAGCACACCCAGTATATTTCTTATGGTGGCTGCATTAGCGTTGTTTGACATCTCTACCTGCACACCCGATGGCATAACGATCCGCACGGTAGTTTCTAACTGGCGTTCCTTGCAGGAAGTTGTTAATGGCATCATTGATGTATCTGAAACCTGAAGCGGTACTGATTCAGGAAGCTGCGTTTTAGTTAATACTCCATTCTCGTCGATTGAGGCCACCAGGGCAACTTCCTGCTTAAGAGAAACAGTATTCTCTTCATGATCAGGAATTTCGCACGCTTTCTGACGAAGGCGCTTAATGACCTTATACAGAGTAGAAGGGTGTATTCCGTGCATGATACACCAGTCCTTGTCGGACATTCCACTGCTCCTACATTCTTTTAAGAAGTTGATCCACTGTTCATCGCTCATTAATGGTTTAGGCATAGGCTTTCCCCTCCACAGCATTGGCAATACGTTTACTCTACTATGATAGGCGGGATGGAGAGCTGTTTACTCTACCATGGCGAAATGAAGCGGTGAATTTTGGTAGAAGTCATGTCTTAGATCATCCTGCCTGATATTATTTTAGGGCAAAATATATGCCCCGTAACTACGGGGCAGTAATAAGCGCTTACGGTGAATCACTCCTTTTGCACGGGTAAACAAAAGTGAATGAGGTGCCGACTTAACGAATAGGATTTCTTTACTGCTTTGTCCAATAAGTCCACTATTCCCAGTCAAAACGATAGCCCGTTCATTTGTTTTCTCAACAGCCTGAGCCAGCTTCTTCATAAATCTTTCAGGATCAGAAAGTGGCATACTGCTGAATGATACAACGACAGGTGCTTCTCCCGCATTTAAGAAATCTATTATTTCATCGGATAGTTCTTCATCTGTCTCCAAAAACAGAAATCCAGGCAGAAATACTTGTCCGTCCCAACTCCTGACATCAGGAAACAGCAAAGAGCTTATCGGATAAACAATAGGAATTTGTTTTAATCCATCCGTATAGGTGTATAGTCCAGCTCGGCGCCTTTTAATTCCAAGTGTTTTCTCACGAAAATCATTGATTTCCTTTATCTGTGATGCCTCTGCTTTCTCATTTATTATATATGAAAGTTTGTTTAATACAGGCCCAAGGTTTTTATATGTTACTGCAAGATTGGCGAACTCGCTGGCAGGAAAAGTAATAGGAACAGGAGGCATACTTACGCAAGGTATCCTAAGACTTAGTGCTATGTCTACAGCACCCAATGCTTTCGGATGGTACACGATCATATCCGCACCCTTAGCCGCATTGTAGAAATCGTCCAATGTTTTTCGATAGGCTGGATTGATGACTTCTTT
>NZ_JAGBLU010000055.1 GCF_017635265.1 Butyrivibrio sp. | reverse complement strand
GAATGCCTGCATACAGTTCAGGATGCAATTGATTACATAAATGAAGTAGGATTTCTGCCACTTTTTAAGAATGATATTCCGGGATTTTCACTTGAGGAGCGTACTGCAGTTGAGTATTGGTGGTGTGGAAATCCTAAAGTGAACCCATGGGAGTGGCGGGAGCTTATTGCCAGGAGTGGAGAGGTTGCTTATGGCAAAATATGAACAGTCGAAGCAGGTGTATTACGATCTTGGCAGTATTAAAGGCCTTAGTTCCGATAATATCAAATGTCTTTTAAATATGGGAATTGATAACGTGGGGCTGCTTGTTCTTCTTGCCCGTCAAAAGAGATGGGAGTGGCAAGTATTTGGAATTGGTGACTATGCAGCTACGCATATAGAGAAGCTGCTATATGATGAGGGCCTGGATGTGGATATTCAGGATAGAAGTCATTTTGTTTGAGAAGGTTTCCATTTTGGGCAAAGGTTGTATGGGTACATTGTTAAGTAACGAGTTTTTAAATTGTAATGGATTTTAAGGAGTTAATGAACTCGGAGGAGTATGATTTCCTCCGGACAAATGAAAGACTTGGAAATAGAATAATGTTGCTGGGCCTTGGAGGCAGTTATTCATATGGTACCAACAATGAAGGCAGTGATATCGATTTCAGGGGAGTGACACTTCAGATGCCATCTGATCTGTTGGGGATGACTGAATTTGACCAGTACGAAGATGACAAGACAGATACAGTTATTTATGGTTTCAATAAGCTGGTTAAGCTTCTTTTGGAGTGCAACCCAAACACTTGTGAAATGCTAAGTCCCTGTTCATGACACCAAACGGTAGCATCTGAAAGAGCTTTTCCGGCTCTACAAGTCCAGAGTATGAGCTTGTTTCCTGCCGCTTTTTCTTTTAACAGATAGCTGATAAGCCTGGTATTGGGATTACCAAGTTCCGGCCAGTTACTGTAGCAGAGAGTACCATCGAAATCAACGGCTATGATCTTATAATTGTTGTCCATACGCATATCCTCATGAATGATTATCGAATGTATGTTTCGAACATCTTATCAGACTATTGTTTCAATTGAACAAATTATTAATTTTTTATTATTACAGATAAGGTATAATGAATGCATGTGCGGAAGATATTATTATGCTGATAAAACTGCAGAGGACGTGGAAGAAGAGCTTGGCCTGCCTGAGCTTAATAGAAAAAGCGACTATGAACAGCTGAACCTGTTCTGAAATATAAATGAAGGGATAAGGAAGATTTACTGTGAAATACTTGAGAGCCATTTTCTGCGTACTCACGGTCATATGCCTGATCTATTCTGTGAGCATATACATGGTAGGAAGTGGAACCTTTTCTTTTGCTATATGGCTGGTGGGTGCAGCATTATTCGGATGTGCATGGTTCTTTGCCGGTGATGACAGATGGATGAAGGTGCCGGCAGTACTAAGAGGAGCCTGTTACTGTTTTATTATTGTGGCGCTTATTGTCTTTACTGTCTGCATGACGGCAATGTTAAGCCACTTTGGTGACAAGGGAGTAAAAGATCTTGACTATATCGTTGTACTTGGAGCTCAGATGAGAGAAAACGGTCCGAGTATCATATTTAAGTACAGACTTGATGAGGCATATGAGTATCTTCTGGATAATCCCGAGACAATATGCATTGTCTCAGGAGGGCAGGGAAGAAATGAATCCGTTACCGAGGGAGAAGGAGGAAAAGAGTATCTAATCTCAAAAGGAGTTGAAGCGGGCCGCATCATAGCAGAGACAAGAGCCATGGACACAACAGAAAATATAGCAAATTCACTGGATATCATCGGAACTACTGGTGGGGAGTCAGATAAACTAAAGTCGATTGGGATTGTGACAAATAATTTCCATGTTTTCCGCGGAATACATTTGGCAAAAAAGCTTACGGAAGCGGATGTTTATGGAATTGCAGCCTATACAGTGCCATGGTATCTGCCCAACAACATGATAAGGGAATGCTTTGGAATAATAAGAGATATTACCATAATGAAGTGGTAGGCATTTGAAACTTTAAAGGATTAGATTAAAAGAGATGGATAATAAGGAAATTGATAAAAACATTAAGTCATATTCCAGGTATTATCGGAATGCGTTTATTAATGAAAATGTAAATGATATTGAAAAATGAATGCATGTCGAGATCTTTTCAAGTTATGGAATCAGACCCTTATGCAAGATATTCTGTAACACCGACCGTATAGCATATTCCGAACTGACTAGGCATGCCACGTTTGTGCGTCATTTAGACCTTTCAGATGGAGAAGCCTGCTTTGATGAGATAATAAAGAAATAGATAGCTGTCTATTTGAATAAAAACTACATATTGTATATTCAGCATGAAATAGAGTCCGAAAACCGCAACATATTCTGGGGTGATTATCGGACTCTTATTTTTTTTATGATGGATATAACAGAATACATGTGATACGAAGGAGGCTTTTGTAGTGTATTCAACATTTTGTGCAGGGAATTATCATATACCATAAATGTCCCCAATATATTGTAGTAAGAAATTGAATTTGCTATAATGGGATAGAATTGGTATGGGATAATACCCGGGGAGGAGTAAGATATGGCAAAGCAATTACATGTCAGACTTGATGATGCTGTTTATGAGGCATTGACTGGCTGCAACACCAATGAAAATTCATCACTGCAGGATGTGGTTTCATCTGCAATCATGCAGTATATAAATAATCAGAACAAGGAAGAAATTCCTGAAAATGCAAACTTCACATTCATAGATCTATTTGCCGGTATAGGTGGTATGAGACTTGCATATGAAAGTGCAGGTGGCCATTGCGTTTACTCCAGCGAATGGAATAAATACAGTCAGCAGACTTATTTTGCAAACTTTGGAGAACAGCCAGAGGGAGATATAACCAAAGTGGATGAGAATGAGATTCCTGATCACGATATTCTTGTTGCAGGTTTTCCATGCCAGCCATTTTCAATTGCTGGTGTTTCCAAGAAACAGAGCATGGGACGAGCAACGGGATTTGAAGATAAGACACAAGGGACTCTTTTCTTCGATGTGTGCAGGATTTTAAAAGCTAAAAGGCCTAAAGCGTTTATGCTTGAGAATGTTAAGAATCTCTGCAGTCATGACAGGGGAAGGACATTCCGGGTAATCAGGGAATCACTTGATGAATTGGATTATGAGGTTTTCTACCAGGTTATTGATGGGCAGGCTTTTGTTCCCCAACACAGGGAGAGAATTATCATCGTTGGTTTTGACAGAAAGCGTTATGGCAGCGATATAGGATTCTCTTTTGATATAAAGAAGATTGATCCAAAACCAGTCATGAAAGATATCCTTGAGACAGAGGTTGATTCCAAGTATACATTGTCAGACAAGCTATGGACATATCTTCAGGGATATGCTGCAAAGCACAAGGCGGCTGGTAATGGATTCGGATATGGCATTGCGGATCCTGATGGAATATCAAGAACACTAAGTGCCAGATACTATAAAGATGGATCAGAGATTCTCATTGCCCAGAAAGGGAAAAATCCAAGAAGACTTACGCCAAGAGAGTGTGCCCGCCTGCAGGGATTTCCTGATACTTTTAAAATTACTGTTTCAGATACACAGGCATACAGACAGTTTGGCAATTCTGTAGTAGTTCCTCTTATGAGCAATGTGGCACAGCTTATATGCTCTAAGATTTCAGAACTTGATGCGGCTGCAGAGCATAATAATGTATCTGTGAAAGCAGAAAAGCTTATGGCTGTGGGAGTTGATGGGGATATCCCTGAAATCAACGCCAAAAAGAAAATACAGGCAGTTGTATGAGAACTTAGGGGGAATGTATGGAAGCGGGATATTTAAATCAGTATTTTAAAGCTGTTGCTGTGAAGCGCCTCTCGGCAGTTGAAGCCGATGCCGCTGTAAGCAACCAGCATGAATATAATGGTGTGAGTCTGCTTAAGAAAATGTTTGGAACAGACGAGCAGAAAATAAGCATACCAACGCATTTTATTTATGTTACAGATGATGACAGTACTATTTCTGCGGATGGTGAGCTGACATGGTATGATGCCAGGTTTAATCATCCTACTAGAACAGAATGGAGACTGTATTATCCTACAAATACCGTCACAGAATCAGCTGTTGCAGAAGATTCACTTTTTATTTGCCTTAAAGCTGACGGAACGGTTCTTGAGATCATTGCAAGAAAAGACTCAATAATTGAGAACCAGCTTTTTTGGCTCTTTGACGTAAGACCGGATGAAAATCCGAACCAGTTTGTCGCCAAAACTGATATGACATCACAGCCATCTGACAAGGTGTCGTTTACAGCCAGAATGATTTTGTATGCCATTGGAGTTGAAACACAGGATGACAAAGAAGATTATACAGATATGCTTGTTGCCAAGTTTGGAAATGCGTTTCCATCTACGAGAGAATTTTCCAAGTTTGCAAGAGAAACGGTTGAAGCAGATCCGCTTCATGATCCTGATGGTGCACTTTTGCTGTGGTTTGACAGGGAAGAAAAAATGTTTAAGTGCATGGAGAGGTATCTGATACAGGAACGTCTTATGGTTGGATTCAAAACTGGAGACGATGTTGATGTTGATGCGTTTATCCAGTTTTCGCTCTCCGTTAATAACAGAAGAAAATCAAGGGCGGGTCTGTCATTTGAGAATCATTTGGAAGCGTTATTTGCTGAGCATAAAATAAGATATTCCCATACTCCTGTTACAGAGAATAAATCCAAACCTGATTTTATCTTTCCTTCAATAGATTATTACCGTGATGTGAATTATCCTGCCACACAGCTTACGATGCTTGGTGCCAAGACTACTGCTAAAGACAGGTGGAGGCAGGTTCTTGAGGAGGCAGATAGAATTGAGAGAAAGCATCTCATAACACTTGAAGGAGCTATTAGCGAGAATCAGACTAATGAAATGATAAGCCGTAAGTTACAGCTTGTTGTTCCTAAAGAAATTCATGCAACATATTCTGAGAAACAGCAGTCATGGTTATACTCGGTTGAGGATTTCCTGGGACTGGTCAAAGAGCGGCAGATATTTGCTGATGGGTATAAGAATGGCTGATGTACTTTCGAAAGAACAGCGCACGAAAAATATGAAACACATCCGGTCCAAGGATACCAGAATAGAAGTCATCCTGCGGAAGGCCCTATGGAAGAAAGGGTACAGATACAGGAAAAATTACGCTAAACTTCCAGGACACCCAGACATAGTCATCACAAAGTATAAGATTGCCATATTTTGTGATGGCGAGTTTTTTCATGGAAAGGACTGGGAATTATTAAAACCCAGACTGGAGAAAAGCAATAACAGTGAGTTCTGGATAAGTAAGATTTCGAGAAACCGTGAACGTGACAATGAAATTAACAAGAAGCTTCTTTTTGAGGGCTGGACGGTAATGCGTTTCTGGGGAACAGATATTAAGAAGAATCCGGATGAGTGCGTCAAAGTCATAGAAGAAGCCATATTTGACTCAAGGCTTAGTGGTAGAGAAGAAAAACCTGAGGAATGAATATGCTTGTCATGCCACTTATGGGAGACAGTATAATAAGAATCAGCGAAGAAACAGGAGAGGTTGGATAAAGGGAGTCCAGACATTGTGAGAAATTAAAAGGAATGAGAAAAGCTCGTACAGAAAAAGAAAAAGCAATCAGGGAGAAGATAATACCTGAGCTTTATGCAAATGAATATAACAAATTTATAGGCTTTGAGGTGATGGAATTAAGTCCGACTTACAGCAAGTCCAGGATAAAATGTGATACCAGACTTCATAATTCTTATGGGAGCATCCATGGCGGGCACTTTTGTCTTTTGTTGATGCCATGGCAGGTGCTACAGGCAGCATGAGCGGATATTATGTTACCACAGTTTCGGCTAATCTGAATTTTCTTTTGCCTGCGGTAAATACTGAATATATTTACTGCGAATGTATGAAACTCAAGACCGGAAAGCATATTCTTGTATTTGATATCAGAGTGACTGATGATGAAGGGAATCTCCTAGATAGTGGAGAGTTTTCCTTCTTTGCAAGCAAAGTCCCGGTGTTGGGAGATAATCTTAAGTTTTAAGCGCTATAATAGGAGAATGCTGCAGATTAAAGAGTGGAAGGACTTTTATGAGAACATGAGCCATGACATGTATCTCGATGAATATGAAACAGATCTGTACTGTGCTTTTGACTACTTGGTAATCAGGAGAAAACTATGAACAAAGTATACTGTTATTCGAAATGCTCTACATGTAAGAAAGCCCTTAAATGGCTTGATGATAATGGCGTGAGTTATGAGCAGGCAGACATTAAAGAGCAGCATCCGGATGAGGCTGTTCTCAGGGAGTATTATAAGAAGAGTGGAGTTCCGCTTAAGAAGTTCTTTAATACAAGCGGAAAAATCTATAAGGATCTTGAACTTTCAAAGAAACTGCCAGACATGAGCGAGGATGAACAGTTCAGACTCCTTGCATCGGACGGGATGCTTGTGAAAAGGCCACTGCTTGTAAGTGGTGACAGAGTTCTTACCGGTTTTAAAGAAGATGAGTGGAAGGATGCTTTGCTGTGAAATATATGAGAATTGCATGCAAATAAGACCAAGACTGGATTCTGGGAAGATGAGACTCGTTTGCCGGAGTACTATGATGGTACATACCGGTATTTGAAGAGTATAGGGTTTAAAGAGATTTATAGGTGCTGAAAGCATATTATAGGAATCGTGCTAAACATGAGATGCATCTGTAGATAGCATATAGAGCGTTGAATCGAAAAGGCAGTGAGGAAATAAAAGAGTATGGGATTACTGGATAGGATATTAGGCTATACCCGTTCAAAGGATATTGGAAAAAGACATCCATCAGAATCAGTATCTCAGCCACGTAAGAGAAAGCTGATAAGCGAGGAGCGTTTGACAAGAAAATATTCCTTGAAACAGTTACTGAAAATGCAAGATAAATTTTTTAAATGCTTATGAAATTATCATCTGACTGGGATGTTCCATCCCAAGGAAATAAAGATTTATGTGACAAATTCATATATGAAACGTTTGATTATTCTGGGAGCCTGCTATATAGGCTGTTTATACCAGATAGTCGCGATGCAGTTCCACTTGTAGTGTATCTTCATGGAGCAGATGCTTTCGGGAACGATAATGATCTTCAGCTGACCATGCATGATATTGGAACATCTTTCGCAAAGGATGAATGGCAGAAAAAACATCCTTGTTATGTTTGTGCTCCGCAGTGTAATCGGGGCAATCGCTGGTCCAATCTCATGACGCAGAACAAGATATGCAGCTTGATCAGATCACTTTTGGAACGGTATCCAAACATTGATGTCAGAAGAATCTATATTCATGGCTACAGTGCCGGTGGAGTAGGCTGTTTTGAAATTCTTAAATATCATCCTGACATTTTTGCTGCAGCAGTCCCAATATGTGGTGCCACAGGATGGGAGAACTTGAGGGAATTGACAAAGACATCAATATGGATGATCCACGCTGCAGATGACATGATAGTAAAGGCATCCTATAAGACTGATGGGAATACTGTACACTTGGGTTCAAGAGATATTTATGATGAACTAAAGGATATACACCCGGATTTACATTACACAGAGTATAAAGTTGGTGAACTGAAAGAAAGGTTTGGCATCAATCCTCATTGCAGCTGGGTACCGGCAGGGGAGGACGAAGAAGTTAAGGAATGGTTGTTTTCAAGATTTAAATGAAAAGATGGTTATAAAAAATGCAGACTCCGTTCTGTACTGCACATCCCATGATTTTCATGGAATACCTTTGATATGACACTAAAGAGGAAGAAAAATTGGAATATATAGACATTTTTACAAGGGATGGAATATTTACAGGAATCAGTAGGCCTAAGCATGATCCTAAACAGCCTGGTGAATATTACAGGCATGTGCTTATTATTATGAAGACAGCTGACAGCCCAGAGCCTGGGGAAGGCGAAGGGCAGTATATTGTTCAGCAGAGATCGTTGAAGGCAAAATATTATGCTGGTAAATGGGACATGACCGGCGGAGCTGTAATGGCTGGTGAGACTCCGGAGGCAGCAGCTGCAAGAGAGGTAAAAGAGGAACTTGATATAACAGTTCCTGCTGATGAGCTAAAGCTTGGATTTGAGAATATTGTTGACTGGGATGATGGAACAGGACTTCTTGTTTCTGTTTTTATGTGCAGAGTAGAAGTGCCTGAGGGCGGCTTTAAGTTTGATGCCAGAGAAGTAAACGATGTGAAAGTAATGCCGTTCCATGAATTTCTATATCATGTTTCTGACCACAACGACGAAGATTTCTGTAATAGCCTTAAAGAAATAGAGAAAAGACTTTGACGGGACATGTAAAGGATATTTAGTTTGATGATTACCAAAAAAGTATATGAAAAATTAAATGATATACCGGAAGGACATGCAAGAGGAAGACTTACCAAAGGATGCCTTGTGATTGAGGGCGGCGCTTTTCGTGGACTCTACAATCAGGGAGTAATGGACTTTTTCATGGAAAACAACCTGAACTTTGAGTGCGTCATTGGAGTTAGTGCAGGAGCTATGGCAGGACTAAACTATGCTGCAGGCCAGGTTGGACGGTCTGCCAGGTGCAACCTTGAATTCAGACATGATCCTGATTATATCGGTGCGCTGGCTCTTGTTCATGCGCATAGTCCGCTTAATATTGACTTTGCCATCCAGCCTAATGACAAGCTGGATAAGCTTGATGAAAGAACATTCTATGATCCGGCCAGGCGTTTTGTGGCTGTTGCGACTGATTGCAGGAGCGGCAAAACGGTTTATTTTGAAAAGGGAAAATGCAGAGATATCCTATCTGCTATCAAGGCATCTGCTTCAATGCCGTATGTATCTCCGATGGTGGAAGTAGATGGGAAGCTGTGCCTTGATGGTGGATGTAGTTGCCATATCCCATACAGATGGGCCATGGAGCAGGGATATGAGAATATAGTGGTAATCAAGACAAGAGAAAGAGGCTACAGAAAAAAAGTTAAAAAATCGGGAATGCCTCAGCGCTTTTATAAAAACTATCCTGAGTTCGCATCAAAGCTTGAAAATATGAATTCTGATTATAACAAAGAATGCGACGAGATCGACCAGCTTGAAAAAGAAGGAAGGATATTTGTAATAGCTCCTTCAGAACATGTTACAGTAAAGCGTGTTGAAGGTAACATGGATAAACTCGGTGATCTGTACTGGCTTGGCTACGAAGATGCTAAAAGGCAGCTATTTTCCCTGAACAAGTATCTTAATTGATAATTGGTACTATCTGACCCGAGCCTTTATCTGTTCAATCTTGTCTACCATAGTTTTGTTTGAAACAACATCAATAATGGAAAGCTGTTTGGTTTGAGGATTCTGAGCAATCTTTCCCACATTCCATTTTTCATCTTTCCAGTATTCTACCAGAGATCCAACCGGAACATGGGTATCTTCAAGCATGACAGTTCCATCAAGCTTTCTTTGAAGGATGCCCTCTTTCTTTACCGGTTTGTTTACGTATTCAACAAGCATTTCTATCATGTTAAGAACTGTTGAAAGCTTCATAGCTACGTCAGCCTTGAATTTGCTGTCGGCATCTGTTGCATTGAGCATGGCTGTGGCAAATTTCTCATCGAAGCTTTTTCCTGCCATGTATTCATGCATCTTCTTGGAAATAGCTTCCGTATGTCTAAAGAAATCATCAATATTTGGCTCTTTATTTCCCATATTATTCTCCGTTTCAACTTAATGTTATGATACTAAAAATAGCATATATTGTGGTGAAAACAAATGAAATCTCACTAAAACCACAATATGTAGCTGGTGTGATTATTGGACTCTATATTTTGTAAGATGAGTACAACAGATAACAACAAACATTATTGTACAACAAGGAGGTGTCCAATGTTACAGCATATATATCCGGAACAGATCACATCAAATGTCACATACAGCCTTATTAGTAAAAGAGCTATCGCCGGAAAAAGGCTTCATGATCTTTCCAGTTACACTGTAATCATTATAGCAGATGAACTTGAAGATGAGGTGCTAATAAAAAATATCGCTGATGACATCCTCACGAGAGGCTGCAAAAACATAGCATTCTGCGGTGAAGCTTCTGAAGAGATGCAGGACATCTTTGATCAGGAAGACAGAGAGATAAATGGCTTCAATGACATTACCGGTTATGAGGACTTTGCTGTAATAAGAAGATTTGAAGATATCGAGCAGCTTCCTGAAGAAATAGAAATGTGCTGGAACGAGGTACTTGTCATATGCGGTGATATGTCTCTTTTGAGAGACTGCCAAGGCATAATAGAGGAAAGTTGAGAAAGGACGTGAAGGTTATGAAAAGAATAGTGATTACATTGTCTACAATGGCTATTGTATTGCTGATCCTTGGAACAACAAGCATTACAGCTCAGGCCTATGACTGGCATGAGCATTACGAGAAGATGCGCGCCAAGAGAGAGCAGCAGGAAAAAGAACATATGGAGAAGTGGCTTGATGAACTAGAGGCTGATGGCAACCTTACTCCTGAAGCAATCAAAGCAGCAGGCAAGTATGGTGAAGGAAGAGTCCCTAATCATAAGTCAACATCAAGCAGCGGATCAGGAAGTTATGCTGGCGAAAGCACAGGCTCGTACTCGGGATCAGGTAAAGGATGGGTGTACTCCTGTGATGAGCTTCATGTAATAGGACTTCCGGAGGGAGAAAACGGGTACACATTACCCGGCTGGTATGGGGATATAGATTAACAATTTAGTTTGGGCGGGGGATGATCATATATCATTTCCTGCCCTGTGTCCTCTATGGAAGGTGGTGAAACACATGCTGTTTATGTTTGAACTGATAATTGCAGTAATTGTTGTCACTATAAGGCATTATCTGAAGCATAAAGACAAGTATAATATAAAGATAAAGAGAATAATTCTCAAAGTGCTGGCTACTGTACTGGCAATGGCTCTAGCTATAACAGTTTTGTTACAGGAGGTGTGTCAGCGACTATTGAACAGGATAAGCACTCAGGAAAAGCGGTTAAAGATTTTAGATGAACCATGATGGGAAAGAGAGGTGAATTCTATGTTTTTTGGAAAAAGAGATAAAGACGTTAGATTAACAGACAAGCAGTACAAGGATCTGGTAGGCAGCATGAGCAGGAAAGAGAAGAAGGAGTTCGACCGCCGTCAGGAACAGCTCCGCCGGGATAGAGAAGATGACAGGCTGGATGCGTGGCTGGACTTTGAAGATGAGATGGATGAGATGTGAAAAGGTGCTTTAGGTGAACTGGAAAGGCAGATATAATGTATTTTAGAGAATATGTTTAGAACTTAACTGGAGCAGATTTGCAATTATGATTTATATTGGTTGTCATTTGACAGTTACAAATGGATATGAAGCCATGGGCCATCAAATGCTGGATTTTGGAGGAAATACATTTGCGTGGTTTACCAGAAATCCAAGAGGAGGGAAGTCAAAGGAGATAGATCCTGAGGATGTGAAGTCTTTATCCAAGGTCCTTTTGGATAATAAATTTGGGAAGCTCGTGGCTCATGGCAGTTATACAATGAATCTGTGTTCATCCAATCCGGAAACAAGAGCTAACGGGCTGGATATGCTGCAGAAAGACCTTGAGAAGATGGAGTCTCTTCCGGGACAATACTATAACTTCCATCCTGGTTCACATACCGGTCAGGGGGCAGACGTAGGCATAGAACAGATAGTTGAAGGATTGAACAAAGCTCTTTTCCCTCAGATGAAAACAACAGTGCTCCTGGAAACAATGGCGGGGAAAGGGTCAGAAGTGGGTAGAAACTTTGAGGAGCTAAAAGCAATAATCGAGGGAGTAGAGTTGAACGACAAGCTTGGTGTGTGTTTTGATACATGCCATATCTGGGATGCGGGATATGATATAGTAGATAACCTGGATGGGGTGTTGGAGCAGTTTGACAAGATTGTAGGTCTGGACAAACTCAAAGCAGTTCACTTTAATGATAGTAAGAACGCATGCGGTGCTGCAAAGGATCGTCATGAAAAGCTGGGGCAGGGATTCATTGGCATGGATGCCATGAAGAGGATAGCGACGCATCCGGTATTCGACGGACTCCCTTTTATCCTTGAGACACCAAATGATGATAAGGGATATATTCAGGAGATTGCTACAGTGAAGAGCTGGTTTATTTAAACATTGATGCTGTGGATATATATAAAGCTGTAGCTCTTACGAACTGCGGCATAGTTTTAGGGAGAACCCGGTCAGGGGATGACCGGGATGTGTTATAAAAAAGTATGTTTTTATGAGGGGGCAAGAGGTTTTGTTCCTCTTGATGTATTTATTAGATCTTCACAACTGTTATTGGAACAGCCTTGAAGTGGCAAAAGCAAACAATCTTCACAGCATTGCTTTTCCCTGAGATATCTACAGGTGTCTATGGTTATCCCAAGAAGGACGCGGCAAGAGTTGCCCTTAAGACTGTAAAGGAGTGGCTTGAGGCCAATTCAGACTATGACATGGAGATAACCATAGTCAGCTTTAGTGAAGAGGACTACCTGATTTACCAGACTGTCGCAGCAGAATTATCTTGACATCATGGTGCTTAATTGCCCGTGAAGGTCAGAAATAGCGTAGGTTGACATGATGCTTTCCTTTTTAATTTGCTGAAAATGTGAAATAACCGTTCCGATATCACTGAAGTAATTATGTAAACTAAGAACGGGCACATCTATAATGATATCATCAACAGAAAAATATAAAAGTTTGTAAACAGATAGAAAGAGGAAAAACCGATGGATAGAAAAAGTAGTAACTGATGATGTTGTGCGAAAGAGGTGAGTGTTATGATGACATTGTTGTTTATGGTTTTATTTTTCGGTATATTTGGAAAGCTTATAGGATTCGCATTCAGGGCATCCTGGAGCATCATGAAGGTGATGCTGTATATCGTATTCCTGCCTGCGATATTGATGATAATGCTGTTTGGCGGGTTAATATATATTGCACTTCCGATACTTGTAATCGTAGGGTTGGTAAGTCTTTTCAGCCGTGCATGAGTACATGATGAAAGGAGAGAATATCATGAATATCACATTAGAAGCAATTGAAAAGGTAATGGAACAGACAGGGGTTGAGTATAAAGCTGCAAAAGAAGCACTGTTAAAGACAGACGGAGATCCCGATGCTGCAATTAAGCTCATTCAGCCTGATACAAAAGATATCAGTGAGGATATCAAAGAGGCAATGGATAAGCTTAAAAAGAAAGTTGAAGAGGGCAACGTGGACAGAGTACAGATCAAGAAAGGCAATGAAGTTGTGTTCAGTGTCCCTGTAAATGTAGGTATAGTCGGTGGCATAATAGGACTTGCAGCAGCTCCGTGGGCATTGATTGCCGGATCAGTTGCAGCATTTGGACTTGGCTGCAGACTGGAAGTGGTAAAGAAAGATGGAACCACGGACGAAATTAAGTAAGCTATCTGTATATGGCTTGGAAGAAAACTTTTTTAACGTAAAGCAAAGGCGCAGCTGGTGTTCATAGACATCGGCTGCGCTTTAGTGTAGACGGATTAAGCTGTTTTACTTGAGATGTGTTCAGCAGCAAGTTCATCATTTATTGTATCTTCACATGCCTGCATTGCCTGAAGTGTCATGGTGAGAAGTTTATCTAGCTCCCAACCAAGCTGGGTGGCGCCTCTTTCTATGACTTCTCTTGAGCACCCGGCAGCGAATCCTTTACTCTTGTATTTCTTTTTCAGAGACTTGAGCTCCATATCTTTTGTACTCTTTGATGGCCTCATAAGGGCAGCGGCCCAGATCAATCCGGTAAGTTCGTCCGCAGCGAAGAGTACCTTTTCCATTTCTAAGGTAGGTTCAACATCTATTGTGGTTCCGTTCCCGACAGTTATTCCATATCCATGGGAGCAAACGGAATGGATTATATCATCACTGACACCGCCATCTCTGAGAAGCTCGGGGGCTTTAAGGCAGTGCTCATCAGGGTAAAGTTCAAAATCTATATCATGGAGTAATCCAACGATACCCCAGTGTTCTTCTTCATTTGAATACCCGAGTTCATTAGCATACCATTTCATAACAGCTTCTACAGTCAGAGCGTGCTGAATATGAAAGGAATCTTTGTTATATTGCTTAAGAAGTGTAAATGCTTCGTCACGTGTAATCATAGTATCCTCCTATCTTTCAGACTATTCTACTCCAATTTGATTCATATGACGATTAGTTATTTACTATTGCTGGCGATAGCCTGGTCTTACAGATTTGCTGTTGTTTAGAACAATGAATATATACCTTCTTTATTAAGTGAATACTTTTCTCATATATAAAATAATATAAGATTTCATCAAATAGATGGGGATTGCTTAAATGCAGTCCCTATCTATTTTAAAATTATAGTTAGCAAGGACTAACAAAAAGAGTTATAATGGCGATATATATGGATAGAAGCGGAGGAAAAAGTGTATGAAAGCAGATTATAAAAACTGGATGCCAAAGGGTATGGTGATGGGAACCGGATGCGGAACAATAGCTTCACTGGTTCTTTTTCTTATTTTAGGGGTGTCTCCAATAGTGCCGGAAGGAAGCGCAAAAAGAGTTATTGGAATTGTGCTTTTGATCATTACAGTTATTTTTTGTGTCGTGACGATATGGATGTATTTGATGTACAGAGCTTTTTCTTACAACGGAAAGCGGCAGATGTCAAAACAGATTATTGAAGGGGTCGCCTCTTATGTAAGCATTCCTGTTGGTGGAAAGGGGCTTGATGTTGGATGCGGAAGTGGAGCTCTTACGATAGCCTGTGCAAAGAAGAATCCAGGAGCGTCTTTTACAGGAATTGACAGATGGGGGGGAAGGAGTATGCTTCATTCAGCAAAAATCTCTGTGAGAGCAATTCTAAAGCGGAAGGTGTAAACAATACTTCTTTTATGCAGGGAGACGCATGTAAACTGCCTTTTGAAGATGAGACCTTTGATGTAGTAACAAGCAACTATGTATATCACAATATTCCAAGCAGTGACAGACAGGCGATCCTTTTGGAGACATTACGCACTTTAAAGAAGGGCGGTACATTCGCAATCCATGACATTATGTCAAAGGTAAAATACGGTGATATGCAGGCATTTGTACAGAAGCTAAAAGACATGGGATATGACGATGTAAAACTTGTAGATACAACAAGCGGAATGTTCATGACTAAATGGGAGTCAACCTGGATGGGATTATCAGGTTCAGCTATTTTAATGGGGAGGAAGTAAGAAATGGGACTTTTTAAAGATTATGTGAGTCAGACAAGAAAACCGGAAGGCTTTCTTGGAAAGATGATGGTAAATGGTATGAATGGTGGACATAGCAGATGCCTTTTATGATTATAAATATAAACGATTTCACATGTATGATCTCATAAAGGAGTGATTTCGGAGGAATAGATATGTTATTAACCATATTTTTAGCAATAGTAGTATGTGCAGCAGTCGCACTTATGATGTTTGCCGGAGTTGCATTTATTCAGGATACAAAGCTGTTTTCATCAGCACCAAAAGAATTTAGGGAAGTATTAAAGCCAAGGGATAAGGAGCTGTTTTATGGAGCCAAGGCTATAGGATGGATGCTAATGATTTTTAGTGTAGTAATGATAATAGGAGCATTGGTCATCTCTGTTTGGGACAGTTTTAGATGTGAATATTCATTTTGGCAATTCTTTTTGCGCTTTGTAATGATTTTCACATTATATAAGCTCTTTGACATGATTTGCATTGACTACTTTCTTTTACTAAAGTTTCATTTCTTTCAGTTTTATTTCCCGGAAATTGAAAGCGTAAACCACGGCAGGAAGTATGGGTTTAACATAAAAAGCCAGCTACTTAAGCTTTTGGTTGTATTCCCGGCGATCTCTGCTTTAGTAGCTTGGATATGTACACTGATTTAATATGTTCTTATGGAAGTAAGGAGTTATTTTGATTGCAGTCTGCAATTTTATGTCTTGTTTTTGGGGGCGGAGTTTTTGACTGGTTATTTATTGATACCTTTTGGGTTGCTATGTCTGACTGGTGGCTTATTGAGTGCACCGAAGACTTAAATGATACCTGGCATAACGTGAATGTAAAAAAATGGAAGTTTTTAAAGCTGATTCCATTTGCAATTCCACTTGCGGCAATCGTTGGAGGATTATATTGGCTTATAGGGTTGAGATTATAGAAAGAGGGACTTGAAAAGTGTTAAAGAATTATAACAAGGATGGGCAAAAGCTACCGTTATTTGGAATAGGGCCATATATGATCTTTGGGATGGGCTTAGTTACACTGATAGGTATCATACTGTTTGGATATGTGTTTAAAATCTGGATATTGGAAACGCCCTGGGTAATAGTATTCAGGATAATGGGAGCCTTACTGATAATATCAGGCATATTTATATGGTTTATCGGTGCGGTTCGTTCAGATATGGATGATCATATAGAGAGCAATAAGCTTAAGACAAACGGAATATATGCTTGGGTCAGAAACCCAATGTACAGCGGATGGTGGATTGCCTTTGCAGGTATCACCCTTATGTGGCATAACATATGGATGCTTGTCTTGCCTGTGATAAACTGGATTATTATGACAATCACACTTATAAACTCGGAAGAGAAGTGGCTTTTGGATTTATATGGTGCTGAATATGAGACATATAAGACTAAGGTAAACCGCTGTATTCCGTGGAAGCCCTGCGAGGACAGGATATATGTAACAGAGATTTCAGATGTAAGATGGATAGCTTATGACATTCCGGGCAACGTGGGGTGGATTATTTACATAGTATGTCTTGCAAGGTGTTTTGCTGTAAAACCGGATTTCATTTCTTCATGGGGATTAGTTGGGATCGTTGTAATTTCAGTAATACCGGCTATTTTCATGATAATCGGAATAGCAGAGCTTGTTTCTGAAAGAATTGCAAAGCTCGACAGAAGACTCCCCAAAGTGCGACTTCTAAGAGGCTTTGGAGCACTTGTCCTCGGCGGCATTTTGGGGATGGCAGTAAGTATGCTCGGATTAGTATACGGATATTGGATAGGAGAAAGAAATCTGATTACTATATGGTGTATGCTGCTTGGAAGCTTTCTTTGTTTTATTTTTGCCGAACTTATTTATAAAACATACAGGTAATGTAAAGTTGGATGAAGAAGTTGAAAAATCATATATAAAAATTTCAGGATGCATGTTCAGATATGGTATTAGTAAGTGTAAAATAGTTGTATGCAATAAGACACATGTGTAAAGACTTGATTTTGAGAGAGTCAGGAGATATTTGAAAAAAGAAAAAAGGACTAGTGATAAAAGATGAATATAGCAGTTTATTGTGGATCAAGCAGTGGTAATAATCTAAGATTCATCGAATCTGCAAAAATTTTAGGAAAATGGATTGGGGAGAACGGGCATACTCTTGTATATGGAGGCGCAAACAAAGGGCTTATGGGTGCTGTGGCCAGTGCAGTTATTGAAGCCGGAGGGAAAGTGATAGGAGTCATCCCTGATGTGGCCATTATCCAGGCAAGGAAACATACCGGTCTGACGGAGCTTATCGAGACGAAATCAATGGCAGAACGAAAGTCTAAGATGATTGAGCTTGCAGATGTGTTTGTGGCTCTTCCGGGAGGAATCGGCACTCTGGATGAGATTACCGAGGTAATGTCGCTCTCAAGTCTGGAAATAATCAAGGGACCGATTGTTCTCTATAACACTGACGGATACTACAGACCATTAAAGGCAGTTCTGGATAATATACTAAGCGCAGAATTTGGAAGGAGAGAGTACTTTGAGAAAGTACTGCTTTCGGAGGATATAAAGGAAATAGCAGAATTTATAAGTAACAGGAAGGAAAAATAAATATATGGTAAAACATGTAATTTTATGGACATTGAAAGATGAGTTTTCCAAAGAACAAAAAGATGATATAAAAAAGGACATAAAGGAAGGTCTTGAGGGACTAAAAGCAAAGGTGCCGGGGATAGTTGATATCCAGGTCAACATCAATGGACTTGCATCATCAAATGCTGACCTTATGCTTGATTCAACTTTTGAAAGTGAAGAAGCATTAAAAAACTATGCAGTTCATCCTGCGCATGTGGCAGAGGCTGACTCAAAGGTAAGACCATATACCAAGTTGAGAAGCTGCCTGGATTATGAGGTCTGAGAAATGGTAAAAAAGATAGTCAGGGACCAGTTCTTTTTACAGCAGAAGGCAGAGCCGGCAACAGAAAGGGATAAGCAGGTTGTGGAAGACTTGCTTGATACATTAAGAGCTAATCAGGAAAGATGTGTAGGTATGGCAGCAAACATGATCGGGGTTAAGAAAAAGATCATAGTAGTTGCAATGGGACCTTTTGTATTTCCTATGATAAATCCTGTCATTACAAAGAAGAGAGGTGAATATCAGACAGAAGAGAGTTGCCTCTCCCTGGATGGGGTGAGACCATGCACCAGGTATAAAGAGATCGAGGTGGATTACCTAGATCAGGACTTTCAGCCCAAACATGGAAAATACAATGGATTCACAGCACAGATAATCCAGCATGAGATAGATCATTTTGAAGGAATACTTATTTGATGAATATACAGATTTTTGGAACTAAAAAAAGTAATGACACGAAAAAAGCAGAACGCTTTTTTAAAGAACATGGTATAAAGTATCAGCCTGAAATATGGAAAAAGTGGGAGTAAGAATATAAAGGAGATGGCTGCAGATGAGACTGTTCATAGCAATCTGTTTTGATGAAAATATGCTGGATTCTCTTAATGAGATCCAGGATGACCTGACAAGAAGTGGAGTCAAGGGTAACTATACTTCTCGTGAGAACCTGCACATGACATTGGCTTTCATTGGAGAGTATGATGATCCGGAGCAGATAGAAGAAGTCATGAAGAAAGTCCCACTCAGATCATTTTCTGTGAAACTTAGTGGTTACAGGCCATTTAAGGATATGTTCTTTGCAGATTTTGAAGAAAATGAAAATTTAAGAGACTATGTCAAACGGCTCAGAAGTGCTCTTTTGGATGAAGAGATTCCTTTTGACCGAAAGAAGTTCATGCCTCATGTCACGCTTATACGAAAAGCTGACTGTACAAAAGACAAGGCCTTTTTACCACAGTTTCAGGAGAGCGATCCGATGAGGGTGAATGGAATATCTCTTATGAAATCAGAGCGTGGGAAGCATGGAATGATATATACAGAGATTGGATATGTGAGGGCATTTTAGTATGGAATCAATTCTTATAAAAGATACAACACGTGAAGAGCGTGAACAGATAGTTGCAGAGTCTATAGGAAATATAAGCGGTTCATGTGATGGATGCATGTCAGGGCTTGCTGATATGTACCAGGATTATATTGATGGTAAGAAGGAAATCCGTGAGATAAATATGGAATTCAGGGCTCATTACGAGTCTGGAGTAGATGGACCTGAAAAGGCAGATTGCGGGTACAAAAGATGACAGAGAATCAGATTGAATGGTCCAGGAAACGTGATGAACTGGTATCTGCTGTATCAAAGCTCGGCTTCCCAAAAGAGCTTGGTGAGCAGATAGCAAAACAGCTTGGAAGCCCAAAGGCTATGGACAGGATGCTGGCTTATCTTTATAACGTGAAACCAAGAACAGCTGAGCTGGTGGTTGATGAGATGCTGGCAATCTGCAGCGATATCGACAGCTGGCATAGCAAGAAAGCTGCAGAGGAAGCAAACGCCAAGTACAATGAAATGCTGAACTATGGCCTTGGAACGGAGGAAGAGTAATGAGTAGATTAAAGGAACTCAGGACATATGTTGATAAGAAAAACAACTGATAATGATATAGAAAGAGTCATGGAAATATATGCACATGCCAGAAAGTTCATGGCTGAACACGGTAATCCCAACCAATGGGGTCCGACTAATTGGCCGCCGGAATATCTGATCAGGGAAGATATAAAAGAAGGTTGCAGTTATGCCTGCGAGAATGATGATGGCAGGATCATTGGCACTTTTTACTATAATCATGGCAAAAATGTAGAACCTACATATGAGAAGATAGATGATGGTAACTGGATCGGTGATGAGAATTACGGAGTTGTCCATAGGATAGCTTCAGATGGAACCGAGAAAGGCACGGGGAGCTTTTGTATCAGGTGGGCTCTTGAACAATGCCGTCATCTTAGAATAGATACTCACAGTGATAATATTGTGATGCAAAACATGCTTAAGAAGCTTGGATTTAGCTACTGTGGAACAATTTATGTTCATGAGGATAATGATCCCAGAATGGCATTTGAAAAAGTAAGCCACCGGATCTGATAAGAGGTTCAGGATTATATGAAGTATCAGGTAAACATAAATGGTATAGATGTTGAAGCGGACTTTGATGATAAGGCAGTTGACGAGATATTCAAGCCTCTTTTGCATAAACTATCCAGGATCAGGAAAGCAAAATCGAAAAGAGTCCTTGTTATGTTGGCTGCGCCTCCGGGGACGGGAAAGAGTACACTTGTCAGTTTTTTGGAATTCTTATCAAAAGAGACAATACCTGAGTATAAGGTACAGGCAATTGGAATGGATGGCTTTCACAGAAGGCAGGAGTACCTTAAAAGCCACACCATGATGTTGGATGGGAAAGAAGTAGTCATGGTCGATGTGAAGGGGTGCCCTGAGACTTTCGACTTGGATAAGCTAAAGGCTCAGATTGAAAAAGTAATGAGACAAGGAACATGCAACTGGCCGACATATGACAGACATCTCCATAATCCAGTTGAAAATGCCATCACCATAGACTCAGACATAGTGATTCTCGAGGGTAACTATCTGCTTCTTAATAAGCCTGGATGGAATGGATTATCAGAAGCGGCAGATTTCACGATTGCCATAAAAGCAGATGAAGATATGCTCCGAGAAAGGCTGATAGACCGCAAGCAGAAGAGTGGTAACACCCGGGAAAAATCAGAACAGTTTGTTGACTACAGCGATATGAGAAATGTGAGATTATGCCTGGAGTATACAAAGAAAGCTGATATGGAGCTTATGGTAAAAAGGGATGGTAATTATGAAATGATAAAGTGACATCCAAAAGCTGCTATAGCTCGAAGTTTCAGGAGGTCATAAATTATGATGTATCCACATTTAACACTAGATGATGAGACTGAGATAACACATTCTCAGATATTAGATGATGGTCGGGTAAAAGTATATATTATGGTAAAATTACTATATCAATAGTTGGGAGGTGGACGTATGTTAAGCATTGTATTTGGAGACGCGGACAATACTATATATCATCCACCGACATATTTTGACAATACCTATGAAGATAACTGGATTACAGCTTCATTGTCAGTTGAGATGATAAAGGATGTGGATAAATCTGAGGTGGTTGGTCCTCACTTATCCAGAGTCCAGTCCTTGGACCTATTTCAACCAAGGAACTGTCGGATGGTGTAAAAACTCTGATACTAATGGCATTTGACGAAACAGGCAAAGTGTTTAATGCTTCTGCCTGTGGAAATAACTGTGCAAAATGGATTTTGAAAATTGCGGAGAGTAAGGATTTAACTATCAATCTTCGACATGTGATGGATTTTGGAGATGGGGATTTTAATGCCAGGATCCTAAATAATGGCATCGTTGTGAATAGCATGAAAGAATATGTGGAGATTGCAGGGGAGTATTAATCCCTGTATCCTTTGCAACATTAAGTATTTCTGTGGTCAAGGTAGTCTGCCTGGCTTCTAAAACAGTAGCATGTCGCAGATTATATAGAAACAAGTCCGCTTTTTCATTGTCTGCAAGCTGAGCAGCTTTATAGGCGATGTTAAGAGGATATGAGGAGCGGTGCTCTTCATCAAAAAGATGAAAGCCTTTCATATTTATGGGGAGTCCTCCAATGGACTCCTCACTTTTATATATACCGGCAAGTCTTTTATTATATTTCTTAATTCCTTCTTTCGCAGGAAGAGCGAGTTCATCTGGAATCATAAAGTCGGAAACATCTCTTACAAGGCCTGCCATCACATATTTTAATTCTAAGGCATCTCCATAATACTCCTGCAATTTGTCATAAATGGGCTCACATTCGTATGTAAGGCCCATCATGGGATCTGTGAAAGTTGTAATAATGATTTTATCCATAAACCGTCCTCAGTAAATATTTCTGTCTATGTACATGCCGTTAACGCCCCAGCTGATGATATCTTCATACTTAATATATATGTGATCGTGTGCTATTCCTAAAACATCAGATATGATCTCTGTGACTTTGGCGGTGAATTTATCATAACCATAATGGGGTTCGTTCCCGAATATTGCAGCATCTATATAAGCAATCGGTTCTGAGTTGTCGCCACGCAGCCATAAGTGGCAGTCTGACTCAAACTCCAAAAGAAGATATTCTTCACTTTTTCCTGGGACAAGTTCTATGGCTTTCCCTATACGACTTTTAATCTCTTCTTCCTGAACTTTATCGATTTCACAGCTGACCTTTGTTTTGATAAAAGGCATTATGCACACCTCCATTCCTGAAGTTGATGAAGGATGTCATCAGCAAGCTCCTGATGTTTCATCTGGTAGGTGTGACCTGTTTTTTCTATAAAGATCAGCTTGTTATCCTTACAGGATGGCATATGGTTATTGAGGTTTCTGAGGAAATCAGAAGGATCACCGTCTGTAAAGTTGTCATATGTTCCCACGAGCAGTGCCCCGGTATGAGTGATTTTCTCTGCCTGTGAGAAATCGCCATTCTTAGCAGTATGTACATTATTAAGGATTTCGGAGAATTGCCAGTCATATGCAGTATCGGCGATGCATTCAACCCATCCCATAAATGGAAACGGCAGCATCTTTTCACCTTCCCCGCGTTCAACCTGATTTTTGATGGTCTGCTTTTCGCTGTCTGTCACGCCTGACATCATATAGGTGAGGTTTGCGGGGGAAAGAAGGAAAAAGTGATCAATCTTTGCATCCTGGTGTCTTGACAGGTAATTGATGACTTTATTGGCACCAAGGGAGTGTCCTGCAAGTATGATATGCTCATATCCCTGATCTTTGACAAAAGAAAGATAGGCTTCAATATCCTCATCTACATAGGAAAATCGCTCATTCCAGGAACCGATGATTTCTTTCTGACCGGTCGTTACATTCATTGTTTCAATTTCGCAAAAAGCATCATTTGTCTGGGCATAGATAAAATCAATGTCTCCGCCGTTTAAGGTATCCCCTACATTGTAATAAAATGGATTTGAATAAAAATTCCCGTGAATACCGGTTATGGCAATCATAACCGTATCATTCATTCTTTTTTCTGTGTCCCTAAAGAGTACTCCATTTAATAAAACACCTCTTTTTGTAGGGACATCAAGTCTGTACATCATGAGATTATCTCCTTATCTATTTCTAAAAATGCATTTGTGAGAGTCGGATCGGTAACAGCCATTACAGGAAACGCACTTTGATATATGGGATTTATCCTGTATCCAGATGTTTGGGAGATCCGGCTCACATAAAAGAGGTCTTGATAGAGAAATAAGTTCTATTCCGGAACTATTTAGAACATCTTCTATAACATCAAGGCTTCTAAAGCCCCCAACAACGATCACAGGACAGCTGACATTATCTGCAAGGACTTTAGCAAGTGGGACAAAATAGCCTTCGTTTACATGTGCTTTTATGCCTCCTACCGATGTTCCGTTTCCGCTGACTTCAATGGAATCAATCCCTGCTTTGTCCAGGAGAATCCCAATTTCAAGTGCGTCCTCTTTTTCGTTTCCACCAAAGGTGAAGTCACTGCTATTGAGCTTTATCGTTACATGGAGAGAAGGAGCAGCATTTTTTATACCATCCAG
The DNA here is from genome assembly GCF_017635265.1 of Butyrivibrio sp. Lineage (GTDB taxonomy): Bacteria > Bacillota > Clostridia > Lachnospirales > Lachnospiraceae > Butyrivibrio. Next base: position 24,314 of record NZ_JAGBLU010000055.1, on the reverse strand, counting down.
AATTTCAAGCAGTATGCGACTTCTGTTTTTAACAGAGCCTCCATAAGAGTCAGTTCTGTGATTGACGGCAGGAGATATGAAACGGCTTAAAAAGAAAAAGTGGGCTGCATGGATCTGCACACCATCAAAACCGGCCTTTTCGGCTCTTGCGGCTGCATCAATAAACTGCTGCTTTACAAGGGCAATTTCATCAGTCGTCATCGCATCGGGCTCTACCTGCTCATATCCTCCGGATGTGTTACGGTAATAAGCTCCGAGTGCAAGCTGCGAGATGGTTTTTGCTCCGTTTGTATGGATGATATCTACAAGTTTTTTATACTCCGGGATCAGCGCATCATCACAAAGTCTCATCATCCCTTCAAAGTAGTAGTCGTGAAGGCTGACGCTGGTAAATCCGGTAATTACAGTGCCTATGCCTCCTTTTGCAAGCTCTTCATAAATCTCATAGGATTCTTTTGTAATACTGCCATCGGGATTTGCAATTCCTTCCCAGGTAGCTGATCTGACTAATCTATTCTTAACAGATAAATTCTTTAATTCGACAGGTTCAAATACTTTTTTCATTGCAGACCTCCTTAATTAACTCAATGAAAAGCTTTACTTTTCACCTTGGCTTCATTATAATTTGGTACAAAGAAAAAACAAGAAGGCAGAATATTCTTTGTCACTACAAAAAATATAGTAAAGGAGTATTTATGGGGAAGAAAGAGTTACCAAAAGACGAAAATATATACAAAACTGACTGTCCGATTTTGTATGCAATGGATCTGATAGGACAGAAATGGAAGCTTCCTATTTTGTGGTATATTTCAGATGCAGAAAATCAGACATTAAGATATAGAGAGCTTGAAAGAAAGGTTGTAGGCATTACAGCAACGATGCTTACGAAATGTCTTAAGGAACTGGAAAAGGATAAGTTTATAAAGAGAAAGCAGTACAATACGATTCCGCCTACAGTCGAGTATTCTCTTTCTGAGCGTGGAAAAACACTGATTCCCGCACTTGAGTCTGTGTATAATTGGGCGGATGATCAGATGAAGGCAGAAAAATAAGCGATTTTGAAAAATGTCCGCAAAATGTCTGCAAAATGTCTGCTTGATGTCTGTTTTCAAGTGATTTTGGGTGTGTTATATTTACAATGGACAAAGAAATGAGGAAAGAAAAAATACCTCACTTCCGAGTCCATTTCTTTTTTTTATCTCAACTTTATAGGGTTATCCTCAGAGCCAGTCCTCTCATGCCATTTCCCATCAGCCTTTGCTTTTTCTACAACAAGAGCCATCTGATCATCGCCCCAGGCATGTATCTGTTTTAGTATTGGAATGAGCGTTTTACCTCTTTCTGTAAGAGAATATTCCACATGTGGTGGTACAGTTTCTAAATTATGTCTTTCTACAAGCATGGCATCTTCCAAATCTCTTAAGGACTGTGTGAGCATGATATTTGTGATAATAGGGATGCCTCGTTTCAGCTCATTATATCTGAGAGTTCCCTCATCAGCCAGGTGCCACAAGATAGGCAGTTTCCACCTCTGTCCGAGTATGGACATCGTATAAAGAACAGGGCATATTTCATCTGTTGTTTTAGCCCCTGTCTCAAGTAGTTCTGTTAGATCTTCAGCTTTCATTTTGACCTCCTATAAGCAAGGCAGTTTTTTCTGCGTACTATACATTTTCTTTCTTGCTCGTTATTATAGGTCTTGTAAAGAGAAATTGCAAACAAGAAAGCGAGGTTTTGACATGAATAGAGAATTAAAAAGACTTGAAGTTGTAAAGGTAAATGAAGGCTATTGGAGGGTTATCATAGGAAATCCTCCATACAACAACTGGGATCCATATCTTTTTGCTGAGTTAAATGTACTTATGGATCAGATGGATGCTGATAAGAAGTTAAAGGTTGTTGTATTTGAAAGTGCAAATGAGCATTTCTTCATTGATCACCATGATGTTGAACACAGACTTGAAGTACCTGATGTTCCCGGGGCAAAGCCTTTCTTTCATGAGTGGCCTACATTTGTGACACGTCTTGTAAACAGTCCTGTACTTACGATTTCAAAAGTAAGAGGACGTGCCTGGGCACAGGGATTTGAATTTGCCCTTGCTACAGATATGATCTTTGCTTCAAAAGAAAAAGCGAAGTTCTCTCTTGTAGAAGTAGGCGGCGGCTCAATTCCGGGAGGTGGCGGAGTCGAATGGCTTTCAAATCTCTGCGGCAGAGCAAGAGCTTTGGAAATTGTACTAAGTGCAGATGAGTATGGAGCTGAGCTTGGAGAGAAATACGGATTTGTAAACCGCGCCATTGATGATGACAAGCTGGATGATTTTGTTGATAAATTTGCAAAAAGAATAGCTTCATTCCCTAAGCGCTCACTTTATGTTGGAAAGAAACTTGTAAATGCAAGAGCTTATGCACCTGATGAGGGAACTCTTTTCACATCCAACTACATGCTTCATGCATTTGATGACTGGAAGGAAGGCCGTGAGGAATATCCTAACGATGGCAAACAACTTGATTTCAGCAACATTGAAGATTTGGAGCTTAATTTCCCGGCGCGTCTTGGCCCAGATGAAGAGTAATCCGGAGGTGATTTTATGAGCGCATATATGATTTATATCAGAGATGAGATTACTGATCAGAAGGAAATGGATATATACAATGAGGAGTCTAAAAAGGCTCCTCATGAATACGAGGCCGAGCCTCTTGCTTTTTATGGCAAGACGGTAACTTTGGAAGGGGCAACAGTAGATGGAGCTACCATTATAAAGTTTAATAATATTGAGGAAGCTAAAGCTACTTACGACAATCCAATTTATCAGGAGGCTATGAAACACCGCTTAAAGGGTGCCAAGTACAGAGTATTTATCACAGAAGGAATCTGACATTTGAAAGGTGTATGACATGGATTTTTTAGAATTATGTAAAAACCGATATTCAGTAAGGTAAACGTACTTTAATAGGAGATTTCTATGAGAATCGTAGCTATAAATGGTGGACCCAGGAAAAAATGCAACACAGCACAGTTACTGGATTCTTTTATCAAAGGTGTCAGTGATGCTAACCCGGATGCTGAGGTAGTAACATATAATCTTTATGACTATCTTTATACAGGATGTAAGAGCTGTTTTGCTTGTCAGCTTACCGCAAATAGGGCTGATTTAGGATGTAGGATTAAAGACAATATATCTGACATACTCTCAGAGACTTTTCATGCGGATGGAATCGTGTTTGGCTCTCCAATCTATTACCTGAATGTAACAGCTCAGCTTAGAGCATTTTGGGAACGACTCATGTATCCTGGGCGTTCTTCCAAGGTCATTCCGACTGCTTTGATATATACAATGAACATGAATGAAGAGCAGGAGGCACACTTTGCCAAAGCACCAATGGATATCATTAATATGTACATAAAAGACTGCTTTGGAACTGAGCCCGAAACACTTCATGCCTACGATACATTTCAGTATAATGAAAATACGGCTTTGAACGAGCAATTCAGGTCGAGGCTTGAAGAAAAGAAGGCAAAAAGAGAAAAGCAGTTTCCGATAGATTTGGAGAATGCATATAATATGGGGAAAAACTTGGTTTATCGAATTTTAACAATGGATAAGCCAGATGATTAAAAAGGATAAAATGATAGTTATAGCTCAAGACGTATAGGCCATATGGTTTATGCGTCTTTTTCTTTTGCTCAAAAGTACAACGTCATTGTACTTGTCTCAAGCAGTGGTGTTCACACTAAGGAAGCTAAAGGACTTCATGAAGTTATGGACAGAGCCTACAAGAATAAGGATTATTATAAGAATAATCCTATGCTCAAGAGCACGTTTGATTTTGACAGTATAATTTACTGTTAAATGGCTCTTTTTCTGTTATAGTAAAAATATGTTTTTTAAAGGGCAACGGACCCCGACGATCTGCCTGCCAAGGCGGACAAAAAACTTATCGAGAAAAATCTCAAAGTTCTGGATGCTTTTCAGAAAGGACCTTCCTGACTGGCAGGAAAACTACATGGAAAAGCTGATAAAAGAATACGTAGATTTCCTTAAAGGCGACGGACTTGCATCTGGCATCATTGGCGGGATATGAGGTTATCTCAATGAAGGACCTCGAGGGATTCAGTGACGAAACTAAAGAAATAATAGAGCGTATGCTTATGTGACTCATGATGGAAAGGATAAGGGGGACGAGAATGGTTAAGCATGTGATTTTGTGGACACTTAAGGATGAGCTTTCAGCAGAAGAGAAAGTAACTATCAAGCAGGGAATCAAGGAAGGTCTTGAAGGACTAAAGGGAAAGGTACCCGGAATCGTGGATATCAAGGTTAACATCAATGGCCTTGAGTCTTCAAATGCAGACCTGATGCTGGATTCAACTTTTGAGAACGTAGAGGCACTTAAGGGATATTCAGTACATCATGAGCACGTGGCAGTAGCTGATTCCAAGGTAAGACCTTATACCAAGATCAGAAGCTGCCTGGATTTTGAGGTTTAAAATGAGATATATTGACTCATTTAAGTTTCCAGGAGTGGAAAATGAAGAGCAGTTTGTAAACTATATAAGAAGAACGTGCTATACCTCGTTCTATCCGTTTGGGGTGTTCGCAGAGAATGAGCTGCGGGAGATGTCTTTTTCTGAAATAACGATTTTGTATGGAAACAATGGCTCAGGAAAGAGCACAGCCCTGAACCTTATGGCAGAGAAAATGAAAGCCGAAAGAGATACATTGTTCAACAGAAGTAGTTTCTTTGGTGATTATATCGGTATGTGTGATTTTGAGATGACACATGAAGGCAGACCTGAAGAAATCAGGATGATTACAAGTGATGATGTATTTGATTTTATGCTCAACTTAAGAGCACTGAACGATGGCGTTGACCGGAAGAAAGAGCAGGTTTTTGATGAATGGATTGAGAATAAGCATTCAAAGTTTCAGATGAAATCATTGGATGATTATGAGCAGCTCAAGAAAGTTGTGGATGCCAGATCCAAGACACAGTCAGAGTATGTCAGAGATACGATTGGAAATAACATTATAGAGCACAGCAATGGAGAAAGTGCTCTGCAATATTTCTCCGAAAAGATTAAAGATAATGGACTTTATCTGTTGGATGAGCCTGAAAACTCACTCTCGCCTCAGAGGCAGTTGGAATTGCTTGAGTTTATCCAGAATTCAGCAAGGTTCTTTGGATGCCAGTTTATAATAGCAACACATTCCCCATTTTTGTTGGCGTTAAAAGGTGCACTGATTTATGACCTTGATGAAAGGCCAGTAGATATCAAGAAGTGGACGGAGCTTGAGGGAGTAAGGACTTACTTTGATTTTTTTGAAAAGCATAAAAACGAGTTTTGATGAGGATTTGAACATGAATGAAATGGAAATGAAAGCAAGAGCAAATCACAGAAACGGAAATAACTGTTCTGCATCGCTCGCCATGGGCTTCGAAGAGGTTGGAGAGAAAGACGGAATCGTCAGCATGAGGATGGGATTATGAGATATCTGAAATGGCTGAATTTGATACCGCTTATTATGTTCTTCATTGTAGATCAGCTGAGAGGAACACTTATCAGCAGGTATTTACTTATCATAATTGTTGCACTTGGAGTTATGAATATGTTTCTTGCAAAAAGCATGAAAGAGTATGTGATTTCTTCTCTGATGCTTGTTGCATCCACGGTAGTGGGAATGGTTCTTTACACGTATTATTACTACTATTTTGTCAGTGCTAATTCTGAAGCGCCGATTTTTGGTGCGGCTCTCATGATGGTTTATGGCTTTATAGCGTTTGTAGTTGTTGCGGTTGGAACTGTTGTGGTGGTAATAAAAGAGAGAATGGCTGAGAAAAAGAAACAATGAGACGAAAAGAGATTGTTATCGTAGCGATGCTAATGTTTACCCTTGTGATAGCAGGCTGCGGAGAAAAAAACGAATCGGATGTGACAATTATTGGTGGTGCGGATGGACCAACATCTGTTTTTCTTGATTCGAAGAATGACAATGGACAGATTCATCCGATTGATTATGAGGATACTGATAGCTACCAGATAACAAAAATGTTTATCGAGAATAAGGAGCAGCTGCTTAAGCGGCTTTTGGAAGAGTGAAATGATAAAGAGATTTAAAGAGGTAAATGGTCTTTATATAGAAAAAATCTACGGCCAGGACAGGTTGGCGTTTGCAATGTCTGATACGTCTGATTTGTATGACTTGGTTGAATATGCCCAGCGCGGCGGATATCAGGGTTCTGTGATAAAGTTCTATGACTTTGAGAATGGAAATGTATACACTCCTTTTGAGAAAAAGAGAGACGTGATCTACTCAAAGCCTGCGTACGTTGATGGCTTTTATTATTTTCTGCAGGCGGATTATGGGCAGGGAAAAGTAACGCTGTATAAGTATCTGCCGAAAGATGTGCTTGAGACTGTGGCTGAGTTTGGCACTGATGAAGTGGATTTATACAATCTGCAGCTTGTCGGTGAGAAGGTACATGTCATCAGTCAGAATGGCGAGGTGTTCAAGTGTTACTATCCCGAGAAAATCTCTTTTCCCTTAGAAGGTTCTGAGACTGTGGAGATTGTGACAGATGACCGGGTCTATATTGAGAAGTGGATCGAAGAAGGCTGGGATGAGGAGAATGACTGTGCTACTGACGAGTATAAGTATTATGACAAGGTGCTCATAAAAGATCATGCCGGTAACACGTTATCAGAAGAAGTGGGTTCAATATATCAGGCTGCAGATGGGACATACTGGATTGCGTGATAGAGGTGAAACAAGAAGCGTTCCAAGTGGAAAGGCCTACAACCGCAAGAAGGAAAAAGAGAGGATCAGCAAAGAATTCAGAGATGGATTTGGAGATGATTCTTTTTTATTGGTGGTATAAACAATTAAAGAGAATTACCGATATATAAGATAGCAAAAGGAATGCGTGTCTTTTCAATGGATTGATTATCCTATGAAGGGGCACGTTTTTTGTTACCATCTAGGAGGCTGGCATTATGGGTATAACAGCATTGGCACTTGACCGTTATGCGGACAATACATATTCTGTAGCGGGAAAAGAGAATTATACAGGCGTAGATGAGACTTCTAAAAGCTTTGGTTCTCATCTCAGTGAGGCCAGTGAGAAGAAATGTCCTTATAACTTCCTGGCTAAGGATGGCATCATCAATTACAATGGCGTGATTTTTGAATGCGATTATCAGCAGAATGCCATAACCCTTGGAAACATGTATGAGAAAGAAAAGGTCCTTAAGATATATTTTCCAAGTGGCGGAGCTCTTCATGTGAACGTGGATAACATTGATCAACTTTCGAAGGCTGCCAGCATGTTTACGCCGGAAGATCTCAATGCGATCATGAGGGCCATTCATGAGTATAATCACTGCACAAGGAAGCGTTATGAGATCGAGGAAGAGAAGTCCAAGCCGATAGAGGATACTGCTGAGGAGAACGAGACTCCGGACGCGGAAAAAGAGCCAGAGATTAAGGAAAACTCTTTGATAGAACAGATAAACTCATATAAAACTGAGCTTTATCATAAGCTTCTTAACAATGAGACCGAAGTTAAGATCAAGATAGGAAACCAGGAGTTTACCGAAAAGGAATGGGATAAACTCATGGAACGCATAGATAAGGATCTGGATGACATTCAGGAAACTTTGAAGGAAAAAGAGGAAAAGCAAGCCGAAGAAGAATACGAAGATAAGATCCAGAAACTATTTGATGAGAGGAAGGAGCTTGCTTTGGTGAAGTGATATCAAGTACAGTAACATAAATATTGAATGATAACATTTATAATGTGACTATAGAATAAAAACGTTATCTAGGTGAAAACAAACTCATTTCTTCTTACGATTAGATAGGAGTATTCTACTACTATACAATGGATTGAGTAATGATAAGCTTCGAGATGTGGCCTTAAGGCAACTGAAACTGTTAGCGGAACTTTGATAATCTCTATAAATGCCATCTACAGACGCTTTAATATTCGGTATAATGGTTAATGTCGTTTATAAATTAAGTGTTAAGCTCCGTGGAGGGCATAGTTTTATGGAAAAACCACAGTTACTTGCTGAGAAAGTTTTAAATTACTGGTTTGCAATTGAGTTTTTATCGCAGGATAAATATCCAGATAATTATGATGTCATGAATAAAGTTAGGAGGCAGAAAGAAAAAGTTGCCATGGGAGCGACTGGTGTCAAAAGCCTCGAAACATTTATCAAGCTTAAAGATGACGATATGGATAAAGATCTGTTTCAAATAATCAGCGATGAAACAGAAAAATGTGGTATGCAATTATGGGGAGATATTTCTTTCTATGTTGGAAAGGTAAAGCGAGATTGTTGTATTGAAGAGATAACAAAGCATATCAAAGTTGATTATAATGATTTACCAAAGCGTCCTGAAAAATCAAATGAAAAAATTGCTATGGTAAGTTTCCAGATTACATCAGACGGAAAGTTCGCTGAAAAGTCATTGTCACTATCTCCAGTATTGTGGGCAATGAATAAATTAAAGGATACAGATGGTGATTTATCAGAGTATCTAAAGGCCAAAAAATATAGTTCGGATTGCAGAGACCTTGAAGAAAAGTTTTTTGATAAAAATATTGAAAGGCATGAAAGTACAGATGTTGTTACTGATGTTAACAAGGTAGCAACTGCTAAGAGTTTGGCTGTTGAAGCTGTTAAGCTGGAAACAGTAAAAAAACTCTATTCTTATATTGTTGATGAATATGTAAGAGGAAGTATCAAAAATACAGATGAAAATCCTGATGCATATGAAGTGATTTATGGATTGTCATTTCAAGTGTTTGCCGATGAGAAAACTAAGGATAAGAAAGAGGATGATAATTACTTAGGGCTTAGTCACGATTATTTTTCGACAGATATTAATATGGTTTTGGAAAAGGTCAAAAACAATAAGCTTGTTGAAACTGGCAAGATGACAGAAGATCTCCAAAAGTACATTGAAATTGCTGCTAATAGTAATCATGAACAGTTAGATCTTATTAATCCGATAAATAAGTATTTTCATGAATGTGTATTGAATATGTTACTAAGACCACAAGTAGCTCCACTGGGTAAGTGGCCTTCTAGGTTTATGCCAGCAATGATGCAGGAGGTAGCGATAAATGCAGCGCTGAATGGTGTAGGTGATGTAACTGATGGTAATGGTAATATTTTTTCTGTTAATGGACCTCCAGGAACAGGAAAGACAACTCTTTTAAAAGAAGTTATAGTAGGAAATATAGTAAACAGAGCGATACTGCTATCGAAGTATGATAATCCGGATGATGCATTTGATGAGCATAGATTTCAATATGGTGACAAGCAAAATAACGCATATTCAAAGTTTGTTCCAAAATGGTATTCACTGAAAAATGACTCCATAAATGACTACAGTATGCTTGTAACTTCATGCAATAATGCTGCAGTTGAGAATATTTCAAAAGAATTGCCAAAGAGCATGCTTTCTGATCTTAAACCTTTAGCCAATGATTCTGATGAATTGAAGGAAAAGCTGCGGGAAGTGGAAGATCTATTTGATCCGGATAAATCAGAAGATATAGAAACGACTAAATCGGGTGATGAATATCGAGATGTTTATTTCACAAAATATGCCCGAGAACTTTTGGATGATGCTAGTGCATGGGGATTGATAGCAGCTCCTCTTGGAAAAAGATCTAATCTTTCTCGTTTTTATGGGAATGCTTTGATGAAAATTGATATGGATTTCTACGTCAATAAGGAAGCCGCCGGTAAGAGACGAGAAAAATATATTAAGGCTAGAGATGCTTTTAACGAGCAGCTTGCTATAGTACGAAAACATCAAAAAGACTTGGATAATCTTCAATTAGCTATGATGAAATGTACGACAAGCAGGAAGCGTCTTGAAGAAACAAGAAATGATAGCAAGAATAAAATTAACGAGATATCAGAGCAAATTAATATTGTGCAGACAGAACTGGCTGATATAGAGGAAAACAGAGAAAAGCTTTTGATAGAGCGTGATAAGAGGTCTGAACTTTTAAGTGAGCTTGCGTATAGGAATCAGAATTTAGGACAGGAAAAAGAAAATCTTTATAAGCAGATTAAAGAAAATAATGAACTTTCGTTCAATACTAGAAGTAGTGTATCGTTTATTACAAAACTTCTAAATAAGAAAAAATATGATTCGGCAAACCGTCTGGCAGACAATTATGAATCGGAGGCTGCAAGGAAGCAGGAAGAATTAAATGTAATTGAAAAATCAATTGCGGAAGTACAAAAATCAGCTGCAGAAATGCAGAGACAGTATTCAGAATATACGTATAAACTCGATGGAGTCGATGATAACTTAAAAGAGAAACAGGCTAAGATTGATAAGCTAAAATCTGATGTTGAATCTGAGAAAATGAGAGTCGTAGCAAGTGAGAACGCATATAATGAGGCTGTTTCAAAATATGAGGCGCGGATAAAAGCTTATGATCAAAATGACTGCATGAGAAAACTTACAATAGCTGATGCTGCGTTTATAGAAAAACTTCTTTCAACTACTGAAGAATCAACTGATGCACAGGTAGAAAATCCATGGCTTACTGAGCAGTATAACAGAGAGAGAGAAAAGCTATTTGCACTTGCCATGAAGCTCAATAAAGAATTTGTATTATCCTCCAACCATTGCCGAGATAACTTTAAGACCTTGGGGCATTATTGGGGTGTCCGTATGGGAGATGATGGAAAGAAAATAGATTTTGCTCAGAGCGATAAGGATAACTTTGTGCAGGCAGTTTTGCAGACATTATTTTTGTTTGTGCCGGTAGTATCAACAACTTTTGCTTCAGTGGGAAATTTTTTGAGAGATGTTAAGAGACCTTCTGTGATAGGTACTCTTGTGGTGGATGAAGCAGGACAAGCTCAGCCACAGATGGCGGTTGGAGCATTGTATAGAAGTAGAAAGGCGATTATCGTAGGAGATCCAAGACAGGTAGAGCCTGTAGTTACAGATGATCTAGCCCTTTTAAAAATGGCTTTTAGCGATGTTGACCTTGACTTTTATAAAAATAAAACTTTATCCGTGCAGAGCTTTGCAGATACCCTTAATTGCTTAGGGACCAATTTGGATAATAATGAAGGCGGAGAAGAATGGGTTGGATCACCTTTAGTGGTTCATAGAAGGTGCATTTCTCCTATGTATGATATTTCCAATGCGATTTCCTACAATGGCATCATGAAAAAGAAAACTGCAGAGCCCAAAGCTGAGCTACAAAAACAATTTATTAAAGATAGATCTGAGTGGATTGATGTAGTAGGAAAAGAAAGAGGTAATGGGGATCATTTTGTAGAAGCACAGGGAGAAAAGGTTTGCGAGTTACTGGAAATAGCTTTTAGTAAGAATCCTGAGCCTAGCTTATATATTATTAGTCCTTTTACAACTGTTGTTGCAGGAATCAAAGAATATATAAAGCGATATTGTAAAAATCATCCTGATACTAAAATAGACAAAGACTATATGCTTGACTATGAGTATAAGAAAATCGGTACTGTACACACTTTCCAAGGTAAGGAGGCTAATGAAGTTATATTCCTTCTGGGATGTGATGATAGCGATAAAAATACAGGTATAGGCTTTGTTAACAAAAATATAGTCAATGTTGCGGTCACCAGAGCTAAGTATAGATTGTACATTGTGGGCGATGCAAAGGCATGGAAAAAATCAAGTTGTGTAGATATGGCAAGAGAGTTGATGGAGAAATATAGATAACTACATGGTTTAACTTGGTAATAAAAAGAATAAAAGGACGGTTAATGTCGGAAATTTAGTAGAATACAATCACAAAGAAAAAGTTTGACTTTTGCAGAGCGGCATTGCACATTGTGTGATGTTAGCTCTGTTTTTCGTTATATAGATATTTTTCGCCCCGGTTGGGGCTTTTTTCATGTTCGCATAATGCAAACGGTGTTTGCGCATTGCATCTCGATAGCTATTGTACGCTTGTTCTATGATTAAAGAGTCTTAAGAGTTGCGGTATAGCTCAATTGGTAGAGCACCTGACTGTTAAGTGAGATAGCAAATCTGTGATTTGCGTGATCGAACTTAGGCAGAGACGACTCAGGGCGTTGCAGGTTCCCCTCGCAGAGCTCGGAGTCGCAAGCATGGCATCCCACGGATGCCTGCTACCCGTTTCTAGGACTATTATTTAATCATTTTGATAGAGCGATTTTCTAATTTATCAACCACGGGTTTATATACAATAGAATTAATCTCCAATACAATATATATGAGAAAAGGCATAAGTTTATTGATTACATGGTATAAGAAGCGAAATGAATATTGAAAAAACAGGAAAAACATGCATTGAGAAAAAGTATAAAGGTTTTGAGAAGCCGGTTGATAAGATAAAACGATGGAAACGCAATATTAGGTTTATTATTCAGCGTGTAAAGTATGGCTATTGTGATTCCGATGTATGGAGCATTGATTACTGGTTTTTGATGGTGATGCCTGGGATGCTGAAACAATTGAAAGACACAACTCATAGCTACCCGGATTTTTGCGGAAACACTTCACATGCAGTATTTGGTACAGGTAGACCAGATGATATTGATAATGCAGGTATGAAGAAATGGGATGACATCTTGTCAGAAATGATATTTCTTTTGAATGAAGCAAATGAGGATACCTGCACTAAGAAAAACAAATATGAAGAGGATTATCATAAGGCATATCAGGAATTTAGAGAAAAATATGGGAAGCAGGGAGAAAAACTAAGAACAGAGGATGAAATTGCCAGGGAGAAACAAGAGGGCTTGTACAGGTTGTATCATCCAGGCGATGTGCCGGAATATAAAGAGATAGAAGGCCGATATTTTGAAGAAAGCAGGAAACTTGACCAATATAGAGACGAGTGCAAGGACAGGGCTATTGATATGTTTAAAGAATGGTTTTGGGACCTTTGGGATTGATGAAAAGATTACATTCAGAGTAGGCATAGAGGGAAAATATTTATGGATGAAGGATATGAAAAAATAATGGAAATCATGGAAATGAATAGATTTCAGCAGAGACTGGGACTATTGGATTACACAGCATGCTGGGAAGACCCTGACAGGGTAAAAGGACTTGACATTGAAGCTACAAAGAATAGGGTGTGTGATCTTATTAAAGCAAAAGGGTTAAAAGATAAGACTATCGCTGATAAATTGGGTATTACTCCACAGGCAGTTAATAAATGGCGCCATAAAGGATCATTTTTTGTGATTGAAAACCTTTATGTTCTCAGCGGTCTCTTGGGTGTAAGTGTTGATAAACTTTTAGTTCCTGTAGCCGTAAAGAAATGGGAAGTACTGATTGAGAAAAGATGAGAGCCATAATGTTAGTGAAGCAATGAATCAGTTTGGAATAATCGGAGTTTTGAAATGAGCAGAGTACTTGTGATTCCTGATGTACATTTAAAGCCATGGATTTTTGATATGGCTGATAGAGTTGATGAGAACAGCTACGATGACATTGTAATTCTCGGAGATCTGGTAGATGATTGGGGAAAGGGAAATGATTTAGACGCATATAACGAGACTTTGGACAGGGCTGCTGAATTTGGCAAAGAGCATGACCATTCATTGTGGTGCTATGGCAACCACGATGTATCCTATCTTTGGGATGCCATGGAATCGGGGTATTCTGTCCAGGCAAGGATAACTGCTATTGAAGGTATTATCAGACTGGAGCGTGTTATTGAAGAACGTTATAGATTTGTCCATAAAATTGATGATGTGCTGTTCAGTCATGCCGGTCTCACGGAGAGTTTTGTCTTTCAGACGTGTGGATATCATATGAAAGAGATTGATGATATCCTTGCAAGGATTAACCGTATGGGTAAGCAGGAACTGTGGAGGGATAATTCACCGATTTGGGCAAGACCTCAGGCTGATTTCTACCGAATGTTCAGGGATGATCTCTTTTATCAGGTTGTGGGACATACACCTGTAGAGGAACCACTTGATCTGGGAGGAGTACTGACGCTGGATCTTTTTTCAACATACTCAAATGGGGATCCGTATGGAAACCAGAAGATATACATTGTGGATACAGAAACGAGGAAATATATAGAAGCATTGTAATTTAATTATGAAAGTTTATGAAAACTATATTGAATTATGAAGAATTATGAAAGTATAATGGATTATGAAGAATTATGAAAGGATGTCATGTTATGAAAAAGAATAATCCATTTACTCTTACTTTTGGAAAACAGCCAAATGAATATATATCCAGATATGAAAATACGGATATGATCTTAAGTACATTTGAGGCTGACAATCCAATCAGTCAGGCATATCTTATCGAAGGAATCAGAGGAAGTGGCAAGACTGTACTTATGACTTCAATAACAAATGAACTTGGGAAGGATAAGGATTGGATTGTAATAGACCTAAATTCAACGCAGGATCTTATCAATGACTGTGCTATGCGTTTGATCGATTCCTGCAAGAAAATCCCGGATTTCTTTAAACAGGGATTCAACATATCCATCGCAGGTTTTGGTATTGGTGTTAATGGAAATGATACTCTTCAGGATAACGTAAGCATCATAGATAATATGCTTTCTTCATTAAAAAAGCATAATAAAAAAGTAATCATTACTATTGATGAAGTAATGCATGATGACAACATGCGTCACTTTGCGAGTCAGTTTCAAATTTTTGTTAGAAAAGATTATCCGGTTTTCCTGTTAATGACAGGATTATATGAAAATATCTATGCAATCCAGAACGACCCAGCTCTTACTTTTTTGCTTAGAACGCCGAAAATAACATTAGAACCACTAAGCTTGCATCAAATAACGAAACAGTATGCAGATATTTTTCAGATTGATGAAGACAATGCCAAGAACCTTGCACGGATAACTAAGGGATATGCTTTTGCATTCCAAGCGCTAGGTCTTCTATATTATGAATATAGAGATGAAATGGAGTTAAGAGAAATTCTCCTCAAGCTTGATGATATGCTTGATGATTTTGTATATAAAAAAATATGGTCCTCATTATCAAAGCAGGATAGAGCAGTCATTCTTGCAATAAAAAAGGATGAGACCAAAGTCAGTGAAATATGTAAGAAGGTAGGCATGACATCTGCTGTTTTCTCAAGATACCGTGATAGACTGATAAAAAGAGGTATAATCATATCTTCGGGACATGGTTATATTTCTTTGCTGCTTCCTCGATTTGAGATTGTTGCTAAAACTTATGAATAAGGTCTTCTAAACAAGCCTGTCCTATTTATTTTGATGCAATCATCAATATAAATATGCGGTCGCTTCCTTTTTTGTTAATTGGATTAAAACAGAAATACTACGAAAGGCAAGGTTTTAAGCTTTCAATGAGAAATATGATGTTTACAAATTTCACAGCCATAGAAACCAGAGCATATGATTGCACGATCGATATGCTTAGTACTCGTGCGCTCGATTTGGCGACATTACGCGGCAAAAAAGGCATAGAAAGAAATAGAAGGATAGATTATAAAGTCCGATGTTAGACTGATACCAGGCACATTGGAATAATAATCAGGGTTTTAGGATCTATCCGTGAAAGTGGGTAGGTCCTTTTTTGATGCACAAGACCGGTAAGCGAATGGATGCCTGCGACCCTGCTCCCGCGACTAAGCTATAGAAAACTTGCAGGTTTCAGCTTCATGTTTTATCAACCACGAGTTAACTGACAGTCAGTATGTATAGGGATATCATTTAATTAAATGGATTGTGCGCCGTCACATTAATCCGGAGGTGGTGTGAAAATCAGATGGTGTCCACCTATCGGGCGTCGCCGTAACAGTCGGATTTGCAAGATTTGGGAAAATAAGTATAGCAGGGAGAGATGATAGAAATGCGTTTTGATGAGATGGACAAAAAGATGCGTGTTTACGAGCAGTCCTTAGATCAGGTATTGCTTCCAGATATTTATATGGTGGCAAGGCTTGATGGCAGAGGCTTTACAAGACTTACTAAGGAAGTCTGTCATTTTGAAGCACCATTTGATGAAAAGTTTAGAGATATGATGGTGAAAACAACAAAAACTCTCATGGATTGCGGATTCAGAGTGGTATACGCCTATACAGAAAGCGATGAGATTTCATTATTGTTTGCGGCAGATGAAGATGCATTCGGCAGAAAAGTGCGCAAGTATAATTCAACACTTGCTGCTGAAGCAAGCGCAGTCTTTTCGCTTGAACTTGGGATGGCGGCAACATTTGACTGTAGAATGGTGCCTCTTCCAAATGCGGAGAGAGTTGAGGATTACTTCAGATGGCGTCAGGAAGATGCTAACAGGAATGCGCTAAATTCACATTGTTACTGGATGCTCCGAAAGGAGGGCACATCAGTTCATAAAGCTACGTCAGAGTTGAAAGGAAAAGGGGTTGCGTATAAAAATGAGCTGCTTTTCAGCAGAGGAATCAACTATGATAAGTTGCCCTTATGGCAGAAACGAGGCGTAGGGCAATCGGTAACGATAAGGATATCACTGATATCATGGCAGTGCTTGCACCGGCAAATGTTGAAAAACTGATTGTGGAGTATCCTGAGATAAGTAAATAAGAAAATGAGAGGAAGGTTTAAATGGGACGAGATGAAAATGTAGCAATATTCCAGGATACGGAAAAGATGTGCAAAGAAAACGATAGACTCAGAGAATCTATCAGACTGGCATCTGAGAATCAGAAGCTTATTCTGGAGGGCGATGCTGTACCTTCAATTGAAAATTATAAGGAAGGTAAAAACACATTTGTCAAACTGGTGCTTGAGCCAAAGGAATTATTAGAGCTTGGAAATGATATATTTGTTACTCCGGTGAGCGATGTTATCCATATAAAAAGAACAGACGAAGTAAAGGAGCTTCTTAAAGCTTCTGACTATGCACTTTCTGAGATCAGTATGCTAAATCCACCATCGGTAGAGACTTATGCTTGCTTTAAGAAAAGTGAGATTATCAGAGAATTTGAAATATTAGACGAACCTGAATGGGAAGAGCCTGACTCTATATATAGAATTGAGTTATGGAATTATGACCCTAAACAATTAAGCGATAAAGATAGGGTAGATAAACTTTCTTTGTTTTCTTCGTTGAAAGATACAAAAGATCCCAGAGTTCAGGGCGAAATAGAAACGGTATTGGAGGAGATAGAGTGGCAGTAATAGGAATTGACGAATTCGCTAAATATTTTGCTGGATATGAAGATTGTTACACCATAATGCCTATATCATCTCATAAGACCCTTTCCCTATTTTTTTGATAGCCCCAGATTTTTCCAGGGAATTTAAGATTCTTTGCAACTGTCTGGGACTGCAGTGGAGCTGATAGGCTGTTTTTTCAACACCCTTTAGGGCTTTGTCTTCACTGATATAAGTCATGTACGAAATGACCCGCTCTGTAAGAGAGCTGGGAGCAGCGTCCTGCAGGGCTATGGATTTAAATCTATCGGCCAGGGTTTTTGCAAGCACTCTTAGGAAAACTAAGTTTTCCAGGAGTGCTTCTTTACTGTCTTTGACTGAAAAAGCAAGGCACCTAAGTGTACCCGATGCCTCGCCATAAACACCATGGTTAGCGGTATCAAACAGTTCATTATCTCCCATGAAGGAATCTATATCTGAATATGCAAGATGGTAGCTGCTTCCGTCATTACGGATGAAGTAAATAGACATGCTGCCGGAGATGGTGATCTGAAACAGGCTGTTCTCCCTATAAGGGGCGACAACCATTTCGCCGTCTTCATATTCGCAGATGAACATAGGTACATCGAGGCTTTCCAGAACTTCTCTATACAAACTGTGCTCAATGGCTTCTTTTATGGTTTTTTTGTCATAGATTCTCTTCATGTTTTCCTCCAACAGGACATATGTCCGGTTTATTGATTCTATTTTATTTTAGAATATGTATTGTTTCAACACAGATTGGAGGTTTTATGTCAAACGTATTTGAAGAGAAAAATATACAAAAATTGATCGTGACCCTTGGTATTCCCGCTATGCTGGGAACTTTGGCCACACTTATCTATAACATGGCAGATACATATTTTGTATCAATGACCAAAAATCCGGCGCAGATAGCTGCAGTTACACTTTGCACGCCGATTCTTTTGATCATAATGTCGGTTTCCAGCATCTTTGGAATGGGCGGAAGCAGTGTGATAGCAAGAATGCTTGGGGAAAAGAAATCTGACCAGGCTAGGAAATGCATTACCTTCTGTATTTATGCAATGGCGGTTTCAGGTATTGTGATACTTGTGCTTGGATCTCTTTTCATGAATCAGGTGGCAGGCATTGCGGGTGCAGATGAAGAGAATCTGCTTTATACCAATGATTATCTCAGATGGATATTTTTCGGAGCACCAGTTATCATCCTGTCAAACGGAATGGTTCATCTGTTCAGATCTGCAGGGCTTATAAAGGAAGCTACTATCGGTATTGTCATTGGAAATGGGATCAATATCCTGCTTGACTGGGTATTTATCGTCCTCATGGAAAAAGGAACTGCCGGCGCAGCTCTCGCTACATCCGTGGGATTTTTGTGCTCAACTGTGTACTATTTTGCCTGCATGGTAAAAGAAATATCCAGGAAAAATGAGCTCTACAGCCTCTCTCCAAAGAGCCTTTCTGTTACACCTGCTATGACTTTTGATGTAGTAAAGATCGGAATCCCAGGAGCCCTGATCACAGTAATGATAAGTGTTTCCAATATTGTACTTAATAACTATATTGGCATTTATGGATCTGATGCTGTGGCTGCTTATGGAATTGCCTATAAAATCGATATGTTTCCAATCATGCTCAGTGTAGGTCTTAGCCAGGGTGTGGCCCCGCTTATGGGATACTGCTATGGCGCAGGACAGAAGACAAGATTAAGAAAAGTTATGCGCTATGCAACAGTTGATGGGATCATTCTTGGCGCATTATTCACAGCTCTTTTCCTGGTGGCAAGTCAGATCCTTACAGGCATATTCCTGTCAGAAAAAGAGCTTGTAGCATTATCAGCGTCATTCCTTCGCGTTCTGGCATTGTCAGCACCTTGCCTTGGGATAATAAATACGGTTACCTCGTATTTCCAGGCTCTGGGAAAAGCTGTAAATTCACTGGTTATAACCCTGATGAGGAATCTCATCCTTTTCATCCCCGGTGTCATTATACTAAACAAGCTATTTGGACTTGATGGTGCTATAGCAGCCCAGCCCGTAGTAGAAGTAATGCTCGCTGTAGTTTGTATTGCAATGTATCTGGGCGGTGCTAAGACAGAAGCATCCAAATCCGTTCCTTGTGATATTAAAGTATCTGATGCAGTGTGAAGAATGTTATCTCGCTATTTTATGTTCTATTGGTGCTAAGGGACTGGCGGGAGCAAGCCCCCGTTTGCGCGCCAATAATTATGACATATCAATTAACAGGTTTATTAGTGTACTTACTCTTTCACTGATAAATATACCTTTTTTCCATATTATTCCAAATTTGTTTGTGATGGCAGGAGAGATAGCCACCTTCACGTATTCATCATCCGGAACCGGAATGGATGAGTATAGAAAGGCGCTGCAATCTGCGCCTTTTAAGGTATTAAGGATTGTCGTAAGCTGACTTGAGTGCATGAAAATATTAGGTGTTACGTTCTGTGATCTGAAGCGATCACCTATCGTCTGATTTTGTACTGAGTCTGTGTTATAGAAGATAAGCGGCTCCATTTCAAGGTCTGCTATTGAGATTTCATTCTTCTTACTGAAACGATGCTTGTTGCTAAGGCATAAGACATAGTTATCCTCTAATAGAACATGATAGTTAAACCTGTCTAAGCCATAGAAATCCAAATTTACAATGGCCATATCCAGATCCTCCGAATCAACAAGACTACAGGCTCTGTTTGAACCGTACTCATAAAGGCTGATAGAGATGTCAGTCCTTTTTTTTATTTCATACAGATACTTTGGAAAAAACACAGTGCTCATAAGAGGTGGGATTCCGACTTTTATGGGCCTTTTTGATGAATTCATGGTCGAGAACTCAGCCTGTATTGAGTAGCTCTGGTCTACCAGCTGCTGCGCTTTTATGTAAAAAGCCTCGCCATCCGGAGTAAGGGTTATTTTATTCTTTTCGTGATTGAATAGCCTTAAATGGAATTCATTTTCAAGATCTCTTATGGACACAGAAATAGTAGGCTGGGAAACAAAAAGCTCGTTTGCAGCCCTTGTAATGGAGTGATATCTGCAGACCGCGCAGAAATACTGAAGCTGTATCAGAGTCATGAAAAACCTCCCTTATTGGTAAAGGTTCACAAAAAGCTATGATAAAATATGATGCTATAGTCTATAACTATACTATACATAAAAAGCATGAAATGTACAATATGGCTTTTTTACCGTACTATTAAGGCAAGAGATGAGCATTGGCCGATGCGTATCAATAGCGAATATGATGTATATGGGTAGGAGGATTACAACAGATGAGTGCATCAACAATAACTTTATTGTTCCTGGCATTTGCCATTGTGATGTTTGTCACAGAAAAGATCCCCCTTGGACTTACATCCATGATCGTATGTGTCGGTCTGGCTGTAACAGGTGTCCTGGATCTGAAAACTGCATTTGCGGGATTTATCGACAGTAACGTAATACTTTTTGTGGCAATGTTTATTGTAGGTGGAGCATTGTTTGAAACGGGAATGGCCAACGAGATTGGCGGCATTGTAACAAAGTTTGCAAAAACTGAGAGAAGCCTTATCATAGCCATCATGGTCATCGTGGGTCTTATGAGTGGGGTTCTTTCTAACACCGGAACAGCAGCAGTGCTTATACCGGTAGTTATAGGAATAGCATCCAAGTCAGGCTTTAAGCGTTCAAGGCTTCTTATGCCGCTTGTTTTTGCGGCTGCCATGGGTGGTAATCTTTCACTTATTGGTGCACCGGGGAACATGATAGCACAGAGTACTCTGGAGCCTTTAGGACTTAAGTTTGGATTCTTTGAATATGCTATCGTAGGACTTCCGATCCTTGCTGCAGGGATACTGTTTTATGCTACGATTGGCTATAAACTTCTTCCAAATCATGATACAAAGGACGACGGGTCGGTATTTGATGAAAAAAAGGATTTCAGCAATGTACCAAAGTGGAAGAAGATACTTTCATTAGTGATTCTTGTGGCAACACTTCTTGGAATGATCTTTGAAGATCAGATAGGGATTAAGCTTGCGATTACAGGTTGTATCGGAGCGATCCTTCTGATTGTAACAGGAGTCATTTCTGAAAAAGATGCGATCAAATCAATTGATCTTAAAACAATTTTTCTTTTTGGCGGAACTCTTTCACTGGCGGCTGCACTTCAGTCTACAGGCGCGGGAGAGAAGATAGCAGATACAGTAATGAGTGCGCTTGGAGCAAATCCTTCTCCATACGTTCTGACATTTGCAGTATTTATCCTGTGCTGCGTGCTGACTAACTTTATGTCCAATACAGCAACTACAGCACTTATGGCGCCTATATGTCTTGCTATTGCGCAGGGAATGGGTGCAGACCCCAGAGCAGTTCTGATGGCTTGTGTAATCGGCGGATCCTGTGCATATGCAACACCGATTGGAATGCCTGCAAATACCATGGTAGTTGGTGCAGGTGGATACAAATTTATGGATTATGTTAAGGCGGGAGTTCCGCTTATCCTGATCGCTACTGTAGTGAGCATGATAATCCTTCCAATAGCATTTCCGTTCTTCCCATAATCAAAAGCAAAGGGAAAACTGATCAAATAAACAGATAAGTAGGAGGTAGAAGATGGCAAACGAAGTACAAGTTGAAAAGATGACTGATCTGATGGCGAAGTTTATCGCACACACGGCAAAGAAACTTCCTGATGATGTAATAGCAAAGCTTCAGGAACTCAGAGACAAAGAAGATTCTCCAATGACAAAGGTTATTTATGACACAATGTTCAGAAACCAGGAACTGGCGGTACAGCTTAACCGTCCTTCCTGCCAGGATACAGGTGTTCTGCAGTTCTGGGTAAAATGTGGAACGGGCTTTCCGCTTATTAACGAACTGGAAGCATTGTTAAAAGAATCAGTTGTGAAAGCTACATTTGAAGCGCCGCTTCGTCATAACTCAGTAGAGACATTTGATGAATACAATACTGGTAAGAATGTGGGAAAAGGAACGCCGACCGTATGGTGGGATATTGTTCCGAACTCTGATGAGTGCGAGATTTATACATATATGGCAGGTGGTGGATGTACACTGCCGGGAAACGCCACCGTTCTTATGCCTGGCGAAGGATACGAAGGTGTGACCAAGTTTGTGCTGGACAGGATGACAACCTACGGACTTAATGCCTGCCCTCCACTTCTAGTAGGAGTGGGCGTGGCAACAAGTGTTGAGACAGCAGCTCTTTTGTCAAAAAAAGCACTTATGCGTCCCATAGGTTCTCATAATGATAACGAAAAAGCAGCCAAGATGGAGAAACTTCTTGAAGATGGTATTAACGCCATTGGTCTGGGACCTCAGGGAATGGGCGGTAAGTATTCAGTTATGGGAGTTAATATTGAGAATACCGCAAGACACCCATCTGCTATTGGTGTAGCCGTTAATGTGGGCTGCTGGAGTCACAGAAGAGGCCATATCATATTTGACAAATATCTTAACGTAACTATTACATCGCATTCAGGCGTTGAGCTGTAAGGAGGTTTGAGATGGTAGAGATTAAGGATGGAAAGAAGATTTTAGTTACTCCGGTTTCAAAGGAAGATCTTGCAGATATCAGTATTGGAGATATTGTCTACCTGTCAGGGAGTCTTACTACATGCCGCGATGTGGCTCACAGGAGAGTTGTTGAAGAAGGAAGACAGATTCCGGTAGATGTACGGGATAATGCTATCTTTCACGCAGGCCCCATCATCAGACCACTTGATGATGACAAATATGAGATGGTTTCCGTCGGGCCGACCACTTCAATGCGAATGGAAAAATTTGAGTATGAATTTGTTAAGGAAACCGGTGTAAGAGTCATTGTAGGTAAGGGTGGAATGAAGGAAAATACAGAAAGAGCATGCAAAGAATTTGGTGCGATTCATTGTGTTTTCCCAGCCGGAAATGCTGTAGTAGCTGCTACAGAAGTCGAAGAGATAGTGGATGCCAAGTGGAAAGATCTTGGGATGCCTGAGACTTTGTGGAACTGCAGAGTAAAAGAATTTGGTCCTCTTATTGTATCGATTGATTCAAGCGGAAGAAACTACTTTGAAGAAAAGAAAGTAGAGTATAATAAGAAAAAAGACGAACAAGTAGAACTCATCAGTAAGCAGGTTGGATTTATTAAATGATCAGTAAACAGCAAATAAAAAGCTGCCTAACGAGCCAGAAGCAAATGTCAGAATCGCTTATTCTGAATCTGCTTTTGGCTTTTAGTGGTGGATTTCAGGATGCATACACATATAT
Source organism: Butyrivibrio sp. (assembly GCF_017635265.1). GTDB lineage: Bacteria > Bacillota > Clostridia > Lachnospirales > Lachnospiraceae > Butyrivibrio. The sequence goes on along the minus strand of NZ_JAGBLU010000055.1, from coordinate 879 downwards.
TGTCAGGGATAACGTTTTTGCAAATGCGCAAACGGGTAATATAGTTTTGATGAGTACATGCCTCATTGGAGGAGACATCCGCAGAGGATTAATGTATTTATTTCCGCTATTCTCTTTTATTACAGGAATATTCATATCCGATAATATCCAATTTTATTTTAAAAATGCCAGGAAGGTCCACTGGCGTCAAGGGATAATAGCGGCAGAAATAATGATAATGTTGCTGGCAGCTTTTTTGTCACAAAGCTTAAATATGCTGTGCAACTGCCTGATATCATTTTCATGTGCCCTACAGGTGCAATCATTTAAAAAAGTCCATGGAAATGTTTATGCCAGCACCATGTGCATTGGAAATATAAGAAGTGGCGTGGTGTCATTTTCGAACTACTTAAGATTAAAAAAACACAATGATCTCCGAAAGACTTTGGATTATTTCTCTGTAATTGCTGTCTTTGCTATGGGCGCCGGTATAGGTGGAAATCTGTCAAAACTAATCGGGGAAAAGACTATTCTGGTCTCTTTTGGGATACTAATTGTATGTGGTATATTAATGGATCTCGACAGGTAATATGAATCGGCCTTGCAGAATAGGGGCCTTACGTTGAAGTGATGTATAACTGTCTGGTTGAGATTAAGGATAGAAGCATCTGCATTTATGGGGAATAGGTGATTGTTAAAAAACCGGAAACCTGAGTTTTCTAGGAACATAGTGCCTCGAACGGCTCATAGGGAATCTCTGGAGCAAGTTATATCATGCGTGCCAATGTTAGATGTTGGAAATGAGAGCATTTCTGCTTAATTGAGATTTGTTAATTATTTCCGTTAGAATCATTATATTTTTCGGCGAGAGAGGCAAAGAGGTCTTTCACCGAAAGATAT
>NZ_JAGBLU010000054.1 GCF_017635265.1 Butyrivibrio sp. | reverse complement strand
GTCCGAAAACACGGTATTGCCTTCAAAAAAATGTATAAAACAGATTTTAGGCTGTATTTTAAATGGGTATTACCACATGAAAGTGGGTCTAAAGTGAATTGGTATGTGTCCACTCTATAGGTAGTAGTTTATTTAGTACTCATGGGCAATATTTAATTTTCTCTGACTTTTACCCGGGTTTGAAAACAATCATTGGGTAAATCTATTATTTTTTTCATATTTACCCAAGCTTGTCCATAATTCTCGGGTAAAATTCATCTCTTTTATCTCTTTACCCAAATCATTCACTAACTCATGGGTAAAAACCTGCATTTTGTTCTTTTTACCCGCAATGCTCTTGAAAATGGACATATACGAGACCATGATTTGAGACCAAAACACTTTCTCGGAACTTTCAATTGGTCCATATAAGATAAATCAGGCTGCTTATAATAGAGTTATCTTATATGTACAGCTGGCCGTAGACATTGCAACGTATAGTCGCTTATACATCTTTGTTTTGCATGCTTGATCATACATCTATCTTTTAGGCAGTAAGGCAATGTATGTTAAATTGAAGAGATAAGCTCTTTATATCGAATTTGCGAATTGTCATCTATCCTTTATTGTTCCTGGATTCGGAGCCTGAGGCAGAAAAAGCAGCCACACCGCTAGGTGCTTGCCCTTTACTGGTTCTGATGAAAACGCTATAATGCTGGAACCGACGGTGAGTGATAATTTACTGTTCCCATCATCCTCACCGTCGGCAAGAAATAGACGGCGTTTCCATCAGGTTCAGTCAAGGGTGGCGGATGCAGCCAATCCACTTACGCACATACAAAGAGAGAGTATTCTGGCAAAAACGAAATGTTTAAAACCATAATACTCTCCCTTTTTATTGGATAATCAATATTCAATGCCCAGGCGCGCTTCTATGCCCCCGTCGTAGGGATGCCTTATCTTCTTCATTTCTGTAATATAATCTGCATTATCAATAAAAAAATCAGGTGCATTTCTGCCAGTTAGCACAATTTCCATATAGGCCGGTTTATTTAAGATCAGGGCTTCAAACCTTTTCTTATCAACAATCCCATAATTGTAGGGATAAGTAGCTTCATCCATTATAAGTACATCACACTGTCCTTTTTCCACTAAATTCTCTATGTCACCAAGTATTCTGTTGTGTTCATTGGTAAATGCCAGAACAGACTCAGGAGCATCTTTTTTAAACCATCCTAAATTCTTGCTGCTTCTGATCACTTTGATGTTTTCAAGTTCCTCAAAAGAGTTTAATTCCGATGTTTTCCTTCCCTTCATGAACTGGGTAAAGACAACTTTTCTCCCTGCTCCTGCAGCCCTTACCGCAAGTCCTATTGATGCGGTTGTCTTACCTTTTCCTTCACCGGTATAAAGATGTACGAGCCCTTTGGCATTTTGAACATTATTCATCAAACTCCCACGTCCTTCATCTTCCTTATCTGTTTCTGCATCCCGGTTTTTGTCCAAAACAACTGTTACTCCTGAATACTCACTACTTCTAAAGCTGCAGTTTTTCGCACTACAACCGCTGCATCTGGAGTGTTTTTCCTGCTTTTCTTTATACAATGGCGTTCTAAATACCACACTTTTTTTTGGTAAAAGAACATATGCATCATTGTATCTGATTTTCTTTTGTCCAAGTTTTTTCATAGCTTCAGGCAGCTCTTCAAGGGGAAAAACATCACTTCCGGCAAACTGATATCCACCGGCAAAGAGCCCCGTCTTTTCGTGAAGCATTTCGTCTATCTTGTCATATGCAAGAGACAAAAGCTCCAGCCCCAGACAATCTACAATATACGCCTGCTGAATATTCTCTTTTGACAAGAACATGTTCTGGTACTCATCTATTGCTCTTCCAAGGCTTGCTACAACCAAAGCAAATTCATTTCCGTTCTTATCCTTTTCAAGAACATAATGAAAGATTGCATGTACTCGGGGTGCTATTTTTCTGTAAGTACGTATTATTTCTAATTTGTCACTATCATTAAAATGATATCGCCTGATGAAAGCATCAAAACAGTTTTCATCAAGCGATACCTCTATTGGTTCAAATGTCATATTGTTCCTCTGATTCAGGATTTATAACCTTATTTTTTATCCACATCCTCTACGACAGCTTCCACATCTACTGCATTCAGTTCCTGATTCACTCTTTTCGCATATTTGGAGACTCTGGAAATGGTCCAAAGATTTGTAAGTCCGTCATACACAAGAAAGATTCCGATAATTGTTACTGCTATTTCTTTTGCATCTTTGGGATTGAACAAAAGAAATGCTCCCATGATAACAGTACCTACGGCAAGTATCAAAGAAATCCACCAGAGGCTGTACTTATAGCTCACAAGAGAAATAGTTTGCGCCAGATTCATTAGTCCGCTTATCAGAATGAACACACCAAAAAGCTTAGGAATGAAGTCTGTAAATGTATCAGGCTTTAAGAAAATCCAAACACCGATGGCTGCAATTATTATTCCCATGGCAAATCCACCGGACATCACGATACTTTTATCCTTGTGGAAAAAATAGCTGATTACAAAAACAACTCCCGCAAAAACCAAAAGAACAGCCAAAGCCCTGGCCATTATAATGAGGCTTGCCTCTGTCCAGAATATCAAAACAGCACCTATGGCAATCATCACAAGGGCCTCAACAATATAATTTGCTTTCAATTTTTTAAGTGTTTCCATAATTTCCCCCATTCCTATTCGTTAATTCTGCTGTGTACTTTCTAAAAGTTCATCCATATAATCGTATATTTCCTGTCGTCCCTCTTTTGAAAGAGCTGAATATGGAAAAATTGTAATTTCATCAGGCAGACCTAGCTTTTGCCTGAGCATATTCAGGTGTTTCTCATATTGAGATTTTTTTATCTTATCTGCTTTTGTAGCAATAATTACCGGCTGAAATCCCTGATGTACAATCCATTTATACATCTGAACATCATTGGCAGATGGCTCATGCCTTATATCAATAAGCAAAAAAACCCTGAGAAGCTGTCTGGAAGAATGAAGATACTTCTCAACCATCTGTCCCCATTGTGCTTTAACTTTTTCAGGCACTCTGGCAAAACCATATCCTGGCAGATCAACCAGATAAAACTCATCATTTATATTATAATAATTGATTGTTTGAGTTTTTCCCGGTTCTTGAGATGTTCTGGCATAATTTTTGCGATTCATTATTCCATTTATAAGTGAGCTTTTTCCCACATTACTTTTCCCTGCAAAGGCAAACTCAGGATGATTATTTTCAGGAAGTGTGCTTGTAATACCACAGACTGTTTCCAGATTGACATTTTTAATTACCATATATAATGCTCCTTATTCTTTAAGGTATATCAAAGTAATTCTACACTATAAACATCCATCTGGCAAAAATCAGTTTCTGTAAACGCCCACAAAACCAAGAGTCGGGCATACTCTGGAATCTTCAATAACAACAATAATATTGTCTGTGCTCACATTTTCAAACTTCACTATTTTTTTATATCCTATTGTAGTTCCCTGATATAGTTTTCTTCTGCCTTCAGGTCCATCGCATAGTATTGAAAATTTTTCAATTCTCTGGCTCTTTTCTATATTTTCCTGCAGCACTATATACTTTATGTTCTCTTTTTTATCCCATGTTAATGAAAATGACACATTTCTTTTCCCGTCAGGCGCCATATAAAAAGAATCATCCTGCAATAGTATATTTTTCAGATCAGTTCCTTCCTTTGCCGGAGCATCAATTGCCTTAAGTTCACTTGATAATGCCAGGTTTTTCTCCGGTGAAAAGCTATTTCTTATATAGTTTCCAAGCTCCTTTAGCCTTATTATATCCCCTTTGGCAAAAGTTCCCTCTCTGTTAATCGGAACATTTAAAAGCAAAACTGCATTTCCGCCCACGGTTTTTTCATATATTTCAACCAGCTCATCAAAACTTTTTAATTTATCGTCTTCATCTTCATGATAAAACCACCCCGGTCTGATTGAAACGTCCACTTCAGCAGGATACCAGATCAAATGCTGCTCATCTTTTAGGATTGAACGACTTCCCAAATCTTTATCTTTTGAGCTTATCTTTCTCAAATGTGATGTGTCATTTTCATCAGTCTGAGAACGGAAAGCTGTGTACTCTGTTTCACAGGTTCTGTAGGGAACTACGCTCCATTCAGACTCTCTGGTGTCTCCCGCTTCATTCCCACACCATCTAACATCAGGACCGCATATGCTGATACAGGCATTGGGTGCATATTTTCTGATTGTTTCATAGTACCTTGGGAAATCATAGACTTGCTTTTTTCCATTTTCGCCTTCGCCACAGGCACCATCAAGCCACACAGCGTATATTTCGCCATATCCCGTCAGAACTTCCTTTAGCTGGTTTACAAAATAGTCATCGTATTCTTTCCCGGTTCCATAGACCTTATTATTTCTATCCCATGGAGATAAATAGATTCCAAATTTCATATCATATTTATGGCATGCATCCGATATTTCCCTTACTACATCACCATTTCCATTCTTATACGGACTTTTTGCCACACTGTGTTCAGTATATTTGCTGGGCCATAAACAAAATCCGTCATGATGCTTACAGGTAAGAATAACCCCTTTCATTCCTGCATTTTTCATGCTCAGCACACAACTATCCGCATCAATATCAGGCGGATTAAAAACAGCCTCACTTTCTGTACCATCTCCCCATTCTCTGTCTGTAAATGTATTTACAGTAAAATGTATAAAACCTGTAAACTCTAACTGCTGATATTTAATTTGTCTAAAAGAGGGAACAACTTCTACCAGCCTCTGGTCCAATGAATCCAATTCCTTATCCATACTCTTTTCCTTCTAAAGATGTAATGAAAAAGAATGTCGCTTGCGACATTCTCGCGCCGAGCGCGGTTGCATTTATGCAACATCTTCCAATCGCGCGAGTGCGCTTCCTTAGCGGAGCGATCTTTTATATCATAGGAAGCAATTTCCTATGATATGAAAAAGAGCATACTAAATCATGCAAAAACACAATTTAGTATGCCACTTTTTTATACATTATTTAGCCTGTTTAAGTTTCTTACTGTCCTTGTGGACGATGAGCGGCTGGCTTGTGCCATCTACAGAAGCATCTGTGATAACACATTCACTGATGGTGTCATCAGAAGGAATCTGATACATAACATCCATCATTGTCTTTTCCATGATGGAACGAAGTCCACGGGCTCCGGTCTCTCTCTCGTAAGCCATCTCTGCAATTCTCTGAACTGCCTCATCCTCAAATGTAAGTTTTACATCATCAAAATCAAAGAGCTTTTGATACTGCTTAACAAGGGCATTCCTTGGCTTTGTAAGGATCTTAACAAGTGCTTCCTTGGAAAGGCCTTCCAAAGTAACCGTAATCGGTACACGCCCTACAAACTCAGGAATAAGACCAAACTTTACGAGGTCCTGAGGTGTAACCTCTTTAAGGACTTCTCCGATCTCTCTTTCGGACTTATCTGCTATCTCCGCATTAAAACCTATAGAATTTCTGTCAAGTCTTGCCTCAACGATCTTATCAAGACCATCAAATGCACCGCCGCAGATGAAGAGGATATTGCTTGTATCAATCTGTATCAGCTCCTGATGAGGGTGTTTTCTTCCGCCCTGGGGTGGAACACTTGCAACAGTACCTTCTACGATCTTAAGAAGCGCCTGCTGTACACCTTCACCGGATACATCTCTTGTAATGGATACGTTCTCACTCTTTTTGGTAATCTTATCAATCTCATCGATATAAACGATACCGTACTGAGCTCTCTCAATATCATAATCTGCATTCTGAATTAGTTTAAGCAGAATGTTCTCAACGTCTTCACCTACATAGCCGGCTTCAGTAAGAGTTGTAGCATCAGCTATAGCAAAAGGAACATTTATGATTTTGGCAAGAGTCTGTGCAAGATAAGTCTTACCTGAACCTGTAGGTCCAATCATAATAATGTTACTCTTCTGAAGCTCTACATCATTTTTGTCCTCGCTCTTTGGAGCAAGAACCCTCTTATAGTGATTATAAACGGAAACAGCCAAAACCTTTTTGGCTTCATCCTGTCCGATTACATACTCATCAAGGAAATTCCTGATCTCAACAGGTTTAAGAAGATTGATATTCTTCTCACCGGCTGCAACAGGCTCATCCTCAAATTCTTCTTCAATGATGTCTGCACAGATCTCCACACATTCATCACAGATATAAACTCCTGCAGGTCCTGCTATTAACTTTTTTACCTGATCCTGTGTCTTATTGCAAAAAGAGCACCTGATCTCTCCGGAATTTTTTCCTGCCATAACATCTCCTTTGATTACTTAGTTTCCTTTTCAACAGGGCGATTCTCAATAATAGAATCGATAAGGCCGTAGTCCAGAGCCTCCTGAGCTGAAAGCCAGTTGTCACGCTCTGTATCTGCGCAAACCTGTTCATATGTCTTCCCTGTGTTTTCTGCAAGCATTCTGTTCATCTTCTCTTTTGTTCTTAAGATGTGCTTTGCAGCAATTTCAATCTCAGTAGCCTGACCCTGAGTTCCGCCAAGTGGCTGATGGATCATAACTTCGGCATTGGGAAGTGCCATTCTCTTTCCCTTTGCACCACCGGCCAAAAGGAAAGCTCCCATACTTGCTGCCATACCTATGCATATTGTACTTACATCGCACTTGATGTAGTGCATGGTATCATAAATTGCCATTCCGGAAGTAATTTCTCCTCCGGGACTGTTGATGTACATGTGAATATCCTTGTTAGGATCTTCCGCCTCCAGGAAAAGAAGCTGTGCAACCACGATACTTGCAGATGTAGCATTAACTTCCTCACCGAGGAATACAATTCTTTCTTTTAAAAGTCTTGAGTAAATATCGTATGATCTCTCTCCGCGACTTGTTTGTTCAATGACATAAGGTATTAAACTCATTTTCTGTCCTCCAAAATCAGCGTTTTACAACCTAAATAGTGTGGCAGGTACAGCTAAAAAACTATACACAACCACACTATATTATACGGCTAATAACTATATTTTTAAAGTCTTTTGCGCAATTTAATAAACTCTTAATTATTCGCGTTACTGTTCAGTTCCTGACCAGTAACGAAGCAAAATTGTAACTTATTCGCTCTTTTTGAATAATTTGTTAAAAAAGCTCTTAATGGCGTTTCCAATCTTCTTTATAGGACTTGTCTTTTCTACTGATTCATCAGCACTACCGTCCTCATTTACAGCAGGTTCAGCATCCTTTGGTGCTATTTCCTCAGCAGCTTCTATTTCTTCTTTTCCCTCTGCTTCTTTAGGCTCTTCAACTGACTTTGGCTCAAGGTCAAATTCAATTCCGGCTTCTTCAAGAGCACTTATAAGCGCCTCTCTGGCAGATTCCACAGCTTCTTTTAACTCTTCAAGGGTATCTTCATCAGACTCTGCCTCTACTGCTTCCTTTTCAGCATCAAGTGCTGCTACAAAAGCATCATATAATTCCTGAAGGTTTTCTTTTGTCTCATCATCCTCAATGTCTTCAATAAGAGCCAGCAGTTCCTCAAGCAGGGTTGCCATATCTTCTGCATCGCTTGGCTTTTCGCCTTCCTTTGGCTCTTCTCCTTCGGGTTTCTCAGGTGCTTCCCCGGTACTTGACAGACTTGCAGCCTCTCCTGCAGGCATTTCCGGTGGCTGTTCACCATCTTTTGGAGCTTGTCCGTCTTGTGGTGCCTGACCATCCTTAGGCGCTTCTCCTGAAGGTGCTTCTCCTTGTGCAGGTGGCTGCGATCCCTCTTTTCCCGGTGCGGCAAGGGCAGTCATCCCCACGCTTGAAAAAAGCATTATAGCAGCAACTGCTGCCGTTAAACCTCTTATTATTTTTTTCATTATAGATTCCTCCATTTTTAATTTATTTTTAGTTCCTCACTGTAATATTTCTCATAAAAAGAAAAATAAAGTGGGGTTATCATAAATTTTTTTTATTTTTCAGCTACCCCCTTTTTTAGTCCGGTGATGTACGAATTAATCTGTATATTTGGGAGTTTATTATGGAAAAGAATGCATTTAGTGCAGAGGCTCTGGAGGTAAAAGAGACACCTTCAAGGCTGGATTCGTTTATAGAAAAAAACACTAGTTACATAAAATACTGTGCCTATAAAAGTGTTGGGAAGTTTATAACAGAAAGTGATGACGAATACTCTATTGCACTCAGTGCTTTTTTGGAAGCAATAAACTCCTATGACGATACAAAAGGCGCCTTCTCAAGCTTCTCACAACTGGTAATAAAAAGGCGTCTTTTGGATCACTTAAGAAAAAATAAGCATCTTGAATATGAGCTTAGCGTCGAACCCGGAGCTTTTGAAGGAGATATTGATGATGATGATCAAAATTCTTTGTCACTTGAGCTTAGAAGTAAATCTGCCGAAATCTCTTTTACAAAGGACAGCTCTCTGGACCGACATGAAGCCATAAAAGATGAAATCGAATCCATCAGTATAGAATTGTCCTTGTATGGATTTGGTTTTATGGATCTTGTAAAATCATCTCCCAGCGCATCCAAAACAAAAAAAGCCTGCGCAGTTGCTATTAAAACGATCATTGATTCAAAAGATCTTTTGACCAAAATGAAGCATTCAAAATCGCTCCCCATGAAAGAACTGGTGGAATTGACCGGTATTTCAAGGAAATTGCTCGACAGATACAGGCGCTACATAATTGCAGCCGTTCTCATATTGGATGGAGATTATCCTCTTTTGTCCGAATATATGCGCTATATAAAAAACTTTAAACAAAAACCCGTTTTTGAAATAAAAAACTCGCCGAAGATTTCTATGCAATCGGAAGGAGAAAAATGCACGCAGTAGTATTGGAAAAAAAGAAAAAAATATGTGCCGTTTTATGCGACGATGGATGTTTCAGAGAACTGACCGGAAACTTTGAAATCGGGCAGGAAATATCAGTGGTAGTTGACAGCGATAAAACCTGCCATGCAAAGGGAAGCAGACCAAAGCAAAATAGTATTTACAGACTATTTCTGCCTTATGTGGCTGCTGCCGTTATAATAGTTTTGGCAGGTCTTGGTTATACTTACGAGGCAGTTCTCGCCTATTCATATGTAACTGTTGATGTTAACCCATCAATAGAATACACACTAAACAGATTAAATCGTGTGATTAATGTTGTGGCATTAAATGAAGATGCAACAGAAATCGTAGATTCACTTGATTCAACCATAAAAAACAAAACCTTGTCCGATGCACTTGCAGAAACAATAACGGTTTTAAAGGATAATAATTATTTGTCAGATGAAGACGCTTCTATACTCATAGATGTAGCCACTGAAAACGATAACGTTTCTCAAAAGCTTACATCAGATGTTGCGGTTGTTCTCGAAAACACCGATATATCAGTATGCACTCTGCATTCCGACAAGGAAACCAGAAGTGAAGCTCTTGAAAGCGGCATGAGCACAGGCAGGTATGAGGCAATGAAAAATGCTGCTCAAAGCCAATTCAGTATTTCCCCAACCACAAATACCGGTGATATGAATGATGCCCCTTCCACCCTTACTGATATATATAAATCAATTCCGGTAAAAGAAATTCTTTCAGAATATACAGAACCGACAGGCGATATATCTCCGGCCACAGATCCTGAAATACCCGAAATGAATACAAACGAAGATAAAAGCCTTGAACCTGCAAATGAGGAAATTACCGACATTCCTGACATTGAGCAAAGTCCAAATCAAAACAGTATTGAATATAACAATTCCCAAAATTCTCCTGCTGAAGAAAAAGATTCACCTGTAAACAGCCCCATCCAGAACAGTGAATTGCCGGAAAATGTCTCAGGAGACGCAAAAGAACCGATGCCGCAAGGCACCGGTCCTGATGCTATACCCAATATGCCGAATTCTCAAATAAACGAAAATTCTCTTCCACCAAAATAAACAATTAATATCTGATAATTCTTCTGCTGGAACTGCTAAAAATATCGCCATCGGTGTAGCTTTTCCTGTCTGTTCATAAACCCAGACACTCATTCCAAATGTAGTTAAACAACTCCCCAATATTGATATTAACCTTGCCACCCAAATTCTACAAAGATTCAAACTACAAAAATAAAGAGTCGCTCGCGACTCTTCGCGCCCGAGCGGTATTGCGAAGCAATTAATTTCATTGCCGCGAGGTGCGCATCCTTAGCGGAGCGTTTTTTAATATCATAGGAAAACAATTTCCTATGATATTAAAAAATGCATTCTTGAATTAAAAATTCAAGAATGCATATATTTAAGCCTCTTCGTCAGTCTTTTTCTTTCTTGTTGTCTTCTTAGGCTTCTCTTCAGCATCGTCTGCTTTCTTTGTTGTTTTCTTTGCAGCTGTCTTCTTTACAGGCTTTTCTTCAGCTTCATCTTCAGACTTTGTTGCTTTCTTTGCAGTTGTCTTCTTTGCAGCCTTCTTAGCTACTTCCTTAACATTCTCAACAAGGAAATCTGCTGCTTTCTGTACAGCAAGGTCACTTCTCATTGTCTTCTGCTCAGACTCTGACATAAGCTCTTTTAACTTATCAAGTTCCATTCTGTACTGCTCAGCCATCTTCTTAAGCTCATCCTCGAACTCTTCATCGCTAACAGTGATATTCTCAGCCTTAGCAACTTCTTCAAGTACAAGTCTTGCCTGAATTCTCTCGATAGCCTGTGGTTTAACCTGCTCAAGCATCTTGTCAACAGTATTGCCTGTGTACTGAAGATACTGATCCATGTTCATGCCCTGCATCTGAAGTCTCTGAGCAAAATCATTAACGATCTGTCTTGCCTGAGTCTCAACCATAGCTTCAGGAAGTTCCATCTCTGAATCTTCGATAACAGCCTTAACTACAGCGTCCTCTCTCTTAGCCTTCTCTTCGTTTGTCTTTTTCTCAACAAGCTTATTCTTTACATCCTCTTTGTACTCTTTAAGAGTATCGAAATCAGATACATCACTTGCGAACTCATCATTAAGTTCAGGAAGCTCTTTTGCCTTGATAGCCTTAACTGTGCACTTAAATGTTGCATCTTTACCTGCAAGGTTCTCAGCCTGGTAGTCCTCAGGGAATTTAACGTTAACGTCGCCTTCCTTACCAATCTCAAATCCAACAAGCTGCTCTTCAAATCCGGGGATGAACGCACCTGAACCGATTGTAAGAGGATAATCTGTTCCCTTACCGCCTTCGAAGGCAACTCCATCAACGAATCCTTCAAAATCAAGAGTAACAATATCGCCATCCTGCACAGATCTGTCTGTTACTTCAATTGTTCTGGCGTTTGTGTTTCTCTGCTTCTCAATCTCAGCATCAACATCATCGTCTGATACTTCAAGATCCATCTTTTCAGCTTCTACGCCCTTATATTTTCCAAGCTTAACCGGAGGCTTAAGAGCTACTTCTGCTGTAAAGATAAAATCCTTACCAGCCTCAAGCTGCTCAACATCAATCTTAGGTGATGAAACCACCTCTTCTCCGCACTCTTCTACAGCCTTAGGATATTCCTCCTCGATAAGCTCATTGGCAGCATCCTCATAGAATACTCCCTTACCGTACATCTGCTCGATCATCTTACGAGGAGCCTTGCCCTTACGGAATCCAGGGATCTGAATCTTGTTCTTGTTCTTGTCATAGGCCTTCTGGATTGCCTTTTCAAGCTGCTCTGCAGATACTTCGATCTTAAGCTTAGCCATGCTCTTCTCAAGCTTCTCTACTGTTACGCTCATTTTGTAAACACTCCTTCTAAATATTGTTTATATATAGGTTAAAAAAACCTTTTTTGCCGTGTAGGCACAATCGCTTGTAGATTATAACATAGTAAAATATTTTTTTCCACAAATATTTTACTTTGAACTCATATAAGAATTGCTAGTGAATTGTAATACTAACTTCCACCCCTCTTAAGGCAGCCATGGAAGTTACTAATTCCAAACATTGTGGTGGAATTTACTAATTCATAATGGTACCATCCAATAGTTCATCCACATATGCTACTCCGGCATAAAGGAGG
>NZ_JAGBLU010000053.1 GCF_017635265.1 Butyrivibrio sp. | reverse complement strand
TCAGACCGTCAGGAAAATGCTGAAGTAAAGATGCCGGATTTCCCGGATTCCTTGGGCGACTATTCTTTTGACGGCGGAAATACAGTATATGTTGCCGGAAAGGATGATTCAGGGAATACTCTTGGCAAATGGGATGATCTACACGCTGTTTACAAGAATGAGGACGGCGATATCGTTAATCTCACCTTGTCCTACAACTTATCAGATGATGAGAATCGTACCCCTACCGAAAGCCGTACAATAGATGGAATTACCGTCAACTTCAATTACGATGAGTACCTTATACGCCCTGATGAAAATGAGCCCCTTGAGGCATCGGTGCAGGAACGCAAGGAGAATGATGATCACTTTTTCGTAAGCTATGGTGGCGAAAAAGTGACATATTTCTTCAGCAATGCCTCTTTCATAAAAGATGGTGTACGCTATCTTATTTTCACCAATGATGATGTATCTGCCGATGATCTGTTTAAGATGGCAGAAGAACTGATCGAGCAATAACTACTGTGAACTTTTGACATCATAATAACACGATAGAGGGAGCATATGATGCAATCGCAATGCTCCCTCTGTTCTCATCTTAAACTATCTTTCAGTCTCACTGGATCCACTATGGTTCCAAGCATGTATTTCGGTCTCATACGCCTTGTGGCAACGGCCCCTCCGGTTCTTCGTTTGCTTTCAGATTTGGCATCATATAGTCTCCACACTTTACATATTCAAGCTGTATATGTATTTTTTCTCTTCTGACTTACCTCTGGTCAGTTCCATCATCATGTTTGTTAAGAATTCTCATTGACAACAACGCAACAACCGTGCAGATCAACACCGCAATCGTTCTCAATGCCAAATTTTGAATATACCCCTCAAATGATGATAATCTATGAAGCAGATCTCCATATAAAGCAGCCATATATATGGCCGTTATCTGAAATACATAACCAAAATGGAGCCTCTTAAACTCATTCCCCATACGTGCTATTTCGACTATTAAAAGCAGGAGATTAAGAACAATTATTGCACTAAGCTGGGTATTTATAAATGGTCCTGCATTTTCCAGCCTCATGCCAAATGGAATATGATCATTTACAACGAGTATCGAAACACACCACATCATAATTATCATCCATCCATAAGAAGCGATAGATAGGACAATCATGAGATGATCCAGTCCGCTTCTGTTTCCAGATTCATATCTGGGAGCAAAGCCGCCATAAACCACAGCCGCAAGTGAGCATATCATCAATAGATAATATACAATTCCTGAAGCTTCATCAAATAACAGGTTTGCCCCCGATGTTCCGACTATTCCGGCAACAATACTACAAAACACTACGACGGCTGCAAGCACAAGGCTTAAAATACTTTTTTTCCTTGTTTGGATCTGGACAGCTGCCATACGTACAATTTCGGTAGCTGTTATCTCGCCAGAGTCATTGTCCGTCTCAACAGTCTGCATCTCACCCACCACAATATCCTGTATCTTCAGATCTAAAATATGAGCCAGGCTTTCCAAAACTCCGATGTCAGGAAAACTCTCTCCTTTCTCCCAACGGGAAACAGCCTTATTGGTCACTCCAAGCATATCTCCCAACTCGCTTTGGGTATAATTCTTTGTCTTTCTGGCCTCTCTTATAAGCTCACCTGTTTTGATCTTATCCATACGAAGCACCCCCTGTTTTGTATTTAGTGCTTTCAAGGTATCACCCATCTTACATATCCGCAATCCACTGTAGAGAGAATCCCAGGATTTTTGGGATTCTCTTTTACAGAGAGCGTTATTTATTCCATTATTATTTTAATGTACTGAACGAGAATTACAATGTTACCTTATTGAGTATTCCCATGGGCAGGCAAATAGAATTCCTCAGAAATCAGATGTCTTACGCTTTCAGTAATCACCTTATTCTTATCTTCAACCAGCATGGTATCGTATATAGGACGACTTGCATCTTTTGAGAAGATGAAATCAACGATTTCACCATCAGTACTTCTCTCGACTGATGAATCCTCTACGCGTAAAGACATTGGAAGAAACAGATCGTTGATCTTTTTCCCATCCGAACCTATATTTTCTGTCAATCCAAGAGTAAACTCAAGATTAGTAACGCTTAATTTATACACGATTGTTACTGTTTTAAGATCTTTCAAAACACATACCATAGTATTTGTTAGTTTCGGCAGTCTGATTAAGCAAGGGAGCTTCTTTTTGGCATTTGCATACACATGCCGTGCGTCAAAATAGAATTGCTGAATCATCAGCTTACTGTCCTTTGCATTTTTATAGAAA
The DNA here is from genome assembly GCF_017635265.1 of Butyrivibrio sp. Lineage (GTDB taxonomy): Bacteria > Bacillota > Clostridia > Lachnospirales > Lachnospiraceae > Butyrivibrio. The sequence goes on along the minus strand of NZ_JAGBLU010000053.1, from coordinate 2,204 downwards.
TCCTTTGCAGATATTTTGGATGCCACCCCTGTTAAATGCAGAAAGTTCTCAATTGGGAATGTTACCTCAAAATACTCCTCACCATAAACGTACAAAAAAGTTCTACCTGCAAGACTGGAACTGTACACTTTCGCAGCATCTATAATCTGTTGCCTTATAGCCTTTTTCTTTTCCTCTTTAGTAGCCATTAGTACCCCTTATACCCAAAAGAAGAGTGTGATCTTAACCACACTCTTCCAAATGTTCAAAATAAGAGTTTTATGCTGGTTGTCAGCCGCGGTACCCAGTTAAGATACCCCTAACGACGTGGAAATCATTAAGTCCCCCACGTGGACTACAGCTTTATCCTTGCTGCCTGGCTCGATGCCCAGTTAAGGCATCTGATGAGATGGTATTTTACCCTGCACCATCTGCAGCCCAACTTTTATCGATGCTCTTACATCGGAAGTATCGCTACTTCTGATTTAATTATATCCAACCAGTATGAAAAATCAACTAAAAAATACTATTTTTGCAGCCCCTTCTGTATGATGAAGCTTAGTCGCTCCAACTACCGGCGATGTCACTTTTGTAAGAAGCCATGCCAGTGATACTTCCGTCATGGTAATACCGTGTTTCTCGGCAAGCTCTGCCACACGGCCTATGATCATAGCATCTTGCTCCGCTGTAGCATCATTACTTCTGCGTTTTTCGCCCTGACCTTCAAAAAAATATCATCATTTTCTATCTTCAGATTAATACGAAGTCCAACCCGGTACCATACTCCCGGCTGCACTTGAAATGTAACAGGCGTGTCAGACTGAAGCTGTGCCGTCTGCTCAACAACATCTGTACTGCCTTCTACAGCTTGGAGAATCAGCACTCCTCTGTAAAAGTTACCCGTATCAAGTTTTAGCGTATTCCCTTTCGGTAACTCTTCACTCTATTCTACTCTCCGTAGAGTCAAATTAGCGGCTTGTTTCTCTCTTCTGATATCCTTATACCTGTATATTGACAACACCAGTCCAAGCAACACATAATCGACTACCGTAAATGATAATCCACTTGCAAAAAATGGAAGAACAGAATCCGTTAACGGCAAAACTCCAAAAACTATCAATACATTGCTTAGGCTCTGCAATCCAATTGCCACTCCACAGGAACATCCTATCATGCATCCCAGCGAATTCTTCTGCCTTAAAGATATGTTAAACACGTATATGGCAAGCACTGCCAGACAAATAATAATGCCTGCCGCCGCAGCGATACCGCAGGTTGCCGCTACAGTTCCAAGTATCATATCACTGCGATAGGCTGGAATCTCCTTCATGGCAGAAAGAGCTGCATCACTTCCTCCGATCAGATTACTCTTTGAAAAAGCTCCACTAAGCCTGCTGTTCACATAGTTAATCGTTGAATCAGCATTGGCCGCATAACTGCCTATTCCAAAATGCGCAAGCCAGTTCTTAAGTCTTGCACTTTGATAGCCATTACGAGAATATACATGGACTAATGCACCGGAAATCAGTAATACCAGTGCTCCTGCTCCATAAGCTGCCACGATTTTTTTATTGACAGCATACCAATCTTTCTTTAGTGCTATTCCAAATAGCAGTATCTCCGATACAACAACAAACAACAATACCGGAAACGAAATATATCCGGCAATCAGTTGCAACAATACCGGTGCAAACATCCATATAACAATTTTAACAATAGCAGCCTTTCCTTTTCCCCGATACTCATACAGAATCCCGGCAAAAATCGGGAGATACGGTACCATCAGAGCAAATATCGGCACACTGAACATACCTATCCGGATCCAGCTCGTCATTCCTTTTAATGGTGCACCAAAAAAGAAGGATAAAAGGATCAGAAGAACCAAATATGCCGCCCCGATCATCCTGCTTCTTCCGGCGAGTATCGTATAATCCAATCTATATACACCAAGCATTGCCGCAAATCCTATGACTGTTTGCATTATGTTGACCCTAGATAAATTTTCGAGGATGCCTGCGCCTGTCTCGGCTGGCATATTCCTGTTCACTATATACTGAACTCCCAAGTTCAAAACAGCCATAAAAAATACATACAATAGAAACCGCCACTCCATATGTGGTCGGTGGATACGGTCAAGATCTACTCCAACGCTGACCGGATCGCCCATTTCAGCTACCGCCTTTGAAACCGCATCTTCATAAGATAAGCCATCCTCCTCATATGCT
>NZ_JAGBLU010000052.1 GCF_017635265.1 Butyrivibrio sp. | reverse complement strand
TTTGATATCGTAGATGAAGACGGGCAGCCTACAGGCGAGACAGTGACCAGATCACAGGCGCACGCTGAGGGTATTAGACATAGAACAGCTCACATATGGGTGGTTCGTGAAAATGGAGATAAGACAGAGGTTCTTTTACAGAAGAGAGCTATGAATAAAGATTCTTTTCCGGGTAGATATGATACTTCATCAGCTGGGCATATTCAGGCTGGGGATGAGCCATTGGAATCTGCTGTTAGAGAATTGTCGGAGGAGCTTGGTATTCAGGCGGATCCGGATGATTTGCATTTTGCAGGAACATTTCCAATTCAGTATGAAAAGGAATTCCATGGCAAGCCATTCAAGGACAATGAAATTGCATTCGTCTATGTCTATAATGAGGAGGTAGGAATCGATAACCTTACCATCCAAAAGGAAGAGCTGGACAGTGTAGAGTGGTTCGACCTCGAGGAAGTGTATCAGGCATGCCAGCCACCAAGGGATGAGAAGTTCTGTGTTCCTATGGGCGGACTGGAGATAGTCCGTAAATACGTTTCATATTCTCAGGCATAGAATGAAACATCATTTCTACTATAGTTTCAGCAGGGGTGATGTTGTCATTCATCAGCCATTCTCTTGTCATCCCTACACATCCGTAGCAGTATAGCCGGATACTATATAAAATCTGAGTGTCCAATCTATCTGTATCAAGAATTCTCATAGCTTCAACAGAGTAACGGTCAACAAAGTATTCATGCATGTATTGCCAGAGCGGATTCTGGGAATTGTCTTCGTAAGCTCTTTTATAAAAGAGGTAGTCTGCTCGCATCTCGTTCATGGCTTTGGCAGCCGATTCTACAGAGAGGATATTTGTCTTGAAGGCATCATGAAAGAAAATCCAGGCAACTAAATCGTATTTGTCCTTGAAGTGATAGTAGAAGGTCGGTCTTTCAATCTCAGCTTCATGGCAAATCTCCGTCACACGTATTTTATCTAAAGGCTTTGTCGCCATAATCTTTTTCATTTTCTCTGAAATCCATAGTTTGGTTCTGTCTGTCATAGTTTTTACCTCACAGCTTTATTACAAAAATACATTTATGTAAGAAAATCTGTCATTATTATACTTTTGTAAGTGGAATGGTACAAGATTTGCCTTTATTCTAAGAGTGAAGTTTTGAACTACTGAACATGAGATGAAGGAGGCATTTACCATGCATTTTACAGATACTGTTTATAGAAATCCCTATTGGCCAACATTTCCACTTTTACAGATTACACAGGGGTGTACCCACAACAACTGCAAATTTTGTACAATGTACAGAGAGGTTCCATTTCGTATGCAGCCAATGGAATGGATCGAGGAAGATCTAAAGGAGATAGCTGAGATTGCTCCGGATGCAACGACAATACAGCTTCTATCAGCAAACCCTCTCTGTATGACTTATGACAAGCTTGCTCCAATCTTAGAGAAAATCAATGCTTATCTTCCTAAGATGGAATATATATACGCTGCAACCAGAGTAACTGATATCAGAAACAAGACGGTGGAAGAACTGAAGAAGCTGAAAGAGTTAGGGCTAAGAGAAATATCCCTTGGAGTTGAAAGCGGAGATGACTGGACGCTTGATAGAATTAATAAAGGATATCACGCATCAGACATAATTGAGCAGTGCAAGAAGCTTGAAGAAGCATGCATCGATTATTGGATGACTTTCCTGAATGGCACAGCCGGCAAAGAGCATAGCTTGGAGCATGCCATCAATTCTGCCAAGATTTTTTCTCAGTGCAAGCCTATGCTTGTAGGAACCGGCGGGTTGACTCTTTTTCCCGGAACACCACTTCTTGAGGAGGCAGAGAGAGGAGAGTTTACACCACTTTCAGAAAAAGAGATGCTCATAGAGCTGAAGACCTTTGTGGAGAATCTCACTTGTGATTGCTATTTCATTACGCATCATACTGTTTCAGGTAAAAACCTGACAGGACCAGATTTCTTGAAGAGAAAGGATGCCATTATTGCATCATTGGAAAATGAGATTGAACATGGCGATTTGGACAGAATGGCTGCTATTCGAAGCAGAAAGAAAACACTGTAATGATTGGTTGAATATATGAAGGAGGGGCACATGAAAACCATAATCTTAAACGGAAGTCCAAGAAAAAACTGGAATACTGCAATGCTTTTGAAAGAAGCAGAAAAGGGAGCCAGGTACATGCGCTTATTGAACGTCTGCATTTTTGCGCACTATCTTATGATGATTACTCTAATTACTTCAAAGGGAAAGTAAACGTTGGGATTATCCTAACCATGAATGCGCCTAAAGCGTACTTCGAGCAAGGCTATCAGGGAAAAGTAAAAGAGGTAGAGCAGATTTTTAGTGCTTTAAATGGGTATGTAGAAGTATATGCTGCTTGCGATACTCTTCAGGTGAATGATTACAACAAGTTTAATATGGCAAGCTTCAATGAGGAACATAAAAAAGAAATGCGAGAAAAGTAGTTTCCAATAGATTTGGAAGAAGCATTTCGTTTGGGGGAGAGGCTTGTAAGAGCGTAATAATATAGCAGAAAATAGCACTTCTATAATTAGATGGAACCTCAATCCACGCATGCCGCTTAAGGACGAGGATCTTTATGATGTAGTAGAAGCGTAAAGATATGGCAGCTTCGGCTGCCTTTACATATAGTAGCCCTAAAAAGATTTTTAAAACTGTTCGTCAATAATTCTGAAAAAAATACAAAATATTCCCTTGTAAAAATGTAAAATAAATTGTTTTTTCACCTTAAAAAATGTAAAATATATTTGCGGGAGGCGATAATATGGAAAGAATAGCATACAATAAATTAGTCGAATGGAAGAATAGCAAAGATAGAAAGCCGCTTATATTAAATGGGGCTAGACAGGTTGGTAAAACTTGGCTTTTAAAGGAATTTGGTTCCAGAGAGTATGAGAATGTGGCATATATAAACTGTGATGAAGTAGAGGACATGAAGAGTGTCTTTAATGATTTTAATATAGATAGACTTATTCGAGTGTTTTCAGCTCTCTCTGGAGTTGCCATTAAGCCTGAGAAAACGCTGATTATTTTGGACGAAATACAAGTGGTGCCAATTGGACTTTCATCGCTAAAATACTTTTGCGAAAATGCAAAAGAGTATCATATAGCTGTTGCGGGAAGTTTACTTGGCATTGGATTGCATGAGGGAACTGGTTTTCCTGTAGGGAAAGTGGATGAAGTTAACCTTTACCCGTTGTCGTTCAAAGAATTTTTAATGGCACTTGGTAAAGAAATTCTAATTGAAAATATGGAAGCGCATAGATGGAGTGAATTGTCAGCATTATCATCTACGTACATAGAATTACTACGTCAGTATTATTATGTAGGAGGAATGCCTGCTGTAGTTAAATCCTATGTGGAGGATCATGATATTTTTGCCGTAAGAGACATTCAAAAGCAGATTTTAGCAGACTATAGGCGTGATTTCTCTAATCACATTCCATCGGAATTGCTTCCAAAGGTAAATATGGTATGGGATTCCATACCTGCGCAGCTTGCAAAAGAGAATAAGAAATTTATATACAGTGCTATTAAAAAAGGCGGAAGAGCCAAGGAATTTGAAAATGCAATACAGTGGCTTGTTGACGCAGGACTAGTTTACAAGATCCTTCGCGTTTCAAAGGTTGATAAACCACTAAAATTCTATGAAGATATTGATGCTTTTAAACTATTTGTACTTGATTTGGGACTTCTTGGGGCATTATCGGAAGTCGATGCCAAAGATGTTCTAGTAAACAATAATGCATTTACTGAATACAAAGGTGCATTTACCGAGCAATATGTATTGCAAGAGTTGGAGTCACTTAACAGAAGTGTATACTATCATTCCAAGGAACGTTCAGAACTAGAATTGGACTTTGTAATACAAAAACATTATGTATATCCAATTGAAGTTAAAGCAGAAGAAAACTTAAGAGCAAAGAGTTTAAAAACAGTATTTGAAGAGAACAACAATTTAAAACCTGTTAGGTTTTCGATGGCTAATTATAGAGAACAAGACTGGATGGTAAATGTTCCACTATACTTAGTTAGTGAATGGATTGAAACAGCAGAGTAGTAGTTTTGGTCTATTATTATTCATGAAATATTTTGGGATATCCGCAAAAATTTCATGTAAACATTTGTAAACAGCTTTGCTGTAAGAAACATCTCAATCGTCGAGAGCAAGGCAGGCAACCTTTTCATCTCTATGCCAAGCTTCAAACTCAAGACAACTGACGAGAATGGCAAGGCTCAGTACAAAGACATTGCTTATCCTATCACTAAGGAATTCAGGGAGAAGCTCCAGGAGAATGCACTTCACAGTTTTGAGAGTGGAGAAGATGTGACGTTTGAGGTGTAAAAAAAGTAGAAAGTAACGGAAAATCAAAATCGGGGGATGGCGAAAGCTGTCCTCCCACTTGTTTTTTGCAAATTTACATATTATTATTTAGTTGTTCTGTTGAAGTGCCATGAAAGCCGCATGGATGCTGGATGGATAATATTGCATTTTATAGAACTATGATAATTTAAGACCTGGATATGGACAAAAGTTAAGAGAGGGAAAAATGGTTAGTGCAATATCAAAGTTAATTACTGCAGAAAATGTTGCGTTATTGTCTGTTGTCATAACATTCACAATTTTTGTTTTGTCTAAGAATCAAGAGACTAGGTACAAAAAGCTTGAAGATAAGAAAACTCAGTATTTAAAATTGATAAACTTGATGCAAAAAACATTTTTGGCATCTGTTGATAAGAAGGAGAAAGATCTCAATTCAGGTGAAATGAGAAATTTATTTTTTGATACAGGTTCTTCTCTATTGTTATATGGTTCGAAGCGTATTTATCGAAGGTATATTTTCTTTCGAGAGTTTACGACTAATCCGTTAATAAAGAATTGCACATATTACAAAGAAGAAATAGCGATGTATATAATGTCAGATATTCTTAGGACAATGCGTAAAGAAGTTGGTCTAAGTCTTTTTAATAATATTGATGATAATGATGCACTTGCTTTTTTTGTAAATGATATTTCAAGTAACCCTATAGCAACTGAAAAGAACTTGGATGCAAGATTTAGAATAAAGATGATTAAGTTTGAACTGTGGATGATTGACCGATGCAAGGGAATATGGATAAAAACTATATTCACGACATTTATTAGACCTGTTTTTTGCATTTTTGGGATTGTTATTAAGTATATTGTTGTGATTCCCTTTGGAAGGGTAATTAAACATTTTTTTCCAGCTTTTGGAACGAATGTAGGAGAAAACTAAAAACACATTGTTATAAAAGCTCCAAAGAGTTGACTTCTTTGGAGCTATTTTTATTGATATTCTTATCGCCCCGTCTTCAAGCAGTTCCTTAATAGAGTAATTGAAAAGATAATTTAGAGTTGTAACAATTATAAAGAAAAAATAGCATCCCTAGGCTCTGGTGAAACGTCGTCACCTTTGCTGTGGATGCTACTTTTTTTTCCACTTAACAACTATTTCTGCCGCTCGTGAAGCATAAGCCACGTAAAGTGAAATGGTTTTTTTCTTATCTGCTTATATATACGAATGAAGATGATGTTGTGGCAAAAAAATTTAGCTGCTATTTGTTATAATATAAGGAGCTTATTCGCAAAGGAGTGATCAAACATGGAACAGATAAGGTTAGGACAAGGTCTTTTGATCATATGTTGTGTGTTTTACCTGCTATGGTGGGGAGTGGCATTTCATCCATCTCATGGAGACAGCCATATTTCCGGAATAGATGGGATTCTTTTGCTAATTACGGCACTTTTGGACTGGCAGGACTTACTGTTAATATGCTGGGAATAATCAAGATTCCACCAAAAGAGGGGCTGGTATCCGGAATTGTAATCGTAATTACCGGAGTTGTGACCTATATGGTACTTCTTTATGGCTCCAGGATTATTCTGCATAGACAGGTTACATCGGAACTGTTTTTGATAATTGGCTGGGCTATGCTAGAGGTGGCTTCAATCAACAGGTCTTTTGCCTGGGAAATGGTAACTGTAAATCAGGTCGCCTTGTTCCTGGTGATTGTGGCAGCGGCTGCTATTCTAAGCCTATATTTCTATTTGCAGTACTACAGGGTAAAGCCGATGGTTGGATATATCTATGGAATGATCCCGCTTATCACAGAAGCGATAAGCATGGGGATATTTGAGTATTTGATTTGCGTAGGTAGTAAATTAAACGTGTAATACTCGCTTATATTGGTATGTATACTGATGCCGGCCTCAGATATAATGATTTCAACATCAAAATTGTTGGAGGGCTTATAATAATGACAGCACAGATTTTATTGATTCTTGTTTTGGTTGCAACGATAATACCGGTATGTTTACTGTTCGGAATTCCTGCATCAAAATATAACAAGAAGGTTCAGAAGGAAGAAATGGAGGAAAGAAAATGAGCAAATATGTTTCACTGGACAAGCGGAGTAAGAAACAGCAAAAAGAGTACCATTCCAAACAGAGACGCACCTGGGGAGATATTAATCCAGTAACAAGGAGCGTTCCGAACGGAAAGGCCTACAACCGCAAGAAAGAAAAAGAGAGGATCAGCAAAGAATTCAGAGATGGATTTGGAGCTGATCCTTTTTGGTTACTCTGATTCATTTGCTGTATTCTCTTAATCCGTAATAGTAGAACTTCTTGATTTTTTCTTTTAATGATGCAGGCTCTATTACTATTGCATCTCTTCCAAAACGCTTGAAGTATTCTTCCAGCTGAAGCTCTGGCCAGTCGAAGTAGTAGAGATCACCTTCAATCTTTGAGACCAGAGGTCTGTTTTTGGTAATTGCCTTAAACTTTTTTACCCCATATTTATTTAGACGGACAACGGCCTTAACTGTCAATGAAACTGACTGAGGGCTTCGGATAGCTTTTTCCTGGAGCTCTTTTTGTGTGTCTGGATCCACAGGAAAAGAATCAGATGTCACAAAAACACTTCTGAGTCTTGAAATTCTAAATGTTCTAGGCCTTCTGGTGCTTCTGTCTTTGCACAGAAGGTAGTTACATTGCTCTTCTTTGGAGGGAGCAATGATATATGGCTCCACAAGATAGGCTTTTTCGTCACCGGATGTTGTATTAGTAAAAGACAATATTCTGTGGTCTTTAAGAGCTTTGGCGATATCTTCGTAGGTGTCTTTGAATATGATAGCTTCCCTTTCACTACGTGGTATGGATAGATAAGAGTTGAACATGTCCTTGAGGTATTGGGAAAGAGAAGTGTCTTTTAACATGTTATTCTCAATAATCTTAAGAATCTCATACGAAGAGCCGCTTACAGTCAGAGTGAGGGCAGAGTTCTTGCTGCTCTGAAAACTGTCTGCCTTAATATATGTACTTACAATCCTATCTGCTAATAGCGCAGCGTCCTTATCACTGATGGATGTGATGGCGGTCAGGTCCTGCTTGATGCTTGTAAGTAGATTTTCGCTGTCATGTCTGTACTGGTCAAAGTAGTTTACAATCAATGTCTTCAGGAATGCGTTGAGGTTTACTGACTCGTCTTTTTTGGTGAATTCAAAGAGCTCAGCATCGTTTATAAGTCTTGATTTTGTATCATCTGAAAGATAAATTTTATATTTCTCAGTCATATTACGCCTCTTAATTGGGGTTGCGAAAAACGCTTTTCTTAAATAAAAATACTTATATTTCATATTATATTGGGGTTGTGACATTGGGTCAATCTGCATCTTTTTATCTCCAATTCAAAGCGCTATGATTAAGTCACAACAAAGACACAGACAGCAATCATTACTGGATCGCTAAATGGTTAAGCACCGATCTTTAGGTTCGGCTTTGCGGGTTCAAATCCCGCTCCAACCCTTCGGGGTGTATGTGTCTTGAATATAAGATACGAACAGCAATCTTTTTGCGAACCGTTGAAAGGGTATCTGTGGCATAACCTAGGCATTGCGGGGTAAGAGCCCGCTGCGGTGAAAAAGTGTATCTTGAAGAGTTGGCCCATGAAAGCCACAGGATTGTGGGCCATGTATTACAGGTAATCAAATAGATACTGACAGCAAACAAGACCACATATAGCTACAGAGAGTAGCACCTGGCTCATAACCAGGCTGATGGAGGGTTAGAACCCCTCTTATGTTAAGGGATGTATCTAGTGATTATAAAAGGTGCATACAGCAGCCAATACAAGTCCGCAACTGTAAATCGCGCCCTGCTTGTGCAGGGTGAGCGAGCTGGGCGCTATAACCCAGTTGCACCTTGTTATGAAAGAGAGGAAAAGAAGATGCTAGAATTTTTAAAGAGAGAAGCAAACAAAACATATACAGAGAATGGCGCTGTGACTTATGCATCAACAAAATCAGATTGTCTGGATCTTTTTGCAACAATTGGTGCGCTTAGAAAAGCTTCAGATGAAGATATCATTACAAGATTCACTAGAGCTTATGCTGAGGATGCTGATCTCGCAATGAAAATGCTTTTCTTTGCAAGAGATATCAGAGGCGGTTTGGGTGAGAGAAAAGTGTTTAAGGTTATTCTTAAGTACCTGGCAGCTGCAGAGCCTGAATCTGTTAAAAAGAATATTGAAAATGTGGCAGAGTATGGCAGATATGATGATCTTATGGCTCTACTGGATACACCTGTAGAAAAAGATGTTATGGCATATATTGAGCAAACTCTGAATGCCGACATAGACGAACTTGCTGAAAATGGTGAGAATGCAAACATATCTCTTTTGGCAAAATGGCTTCCTTCTGTAAATACAAGCAATAAAGATGCTGTAAGTAAAGCAAAGAAGATTGCCAGAGCTATTAAAATCTCTGATGCTGAGTATCGTAAAACACTTTCGGCGCTCAGAGCTCAGATCAAGATCATAGAGAATAACCTTAGAGAAAAGGATTACTCTTTTGATTATGAGAAGCAGCCTTCAAAGGCGCTGTACAAATATAGACAGGCTTTCATTAGAAATGATCAGGAGAGATACCACGCCTTTATAACCAAGGTTGAGACAGATCCTTCTGTTATGCACACAGGCACACTTACACCATACGATGTGATAGCTCCTGTAATAAACAGAGCACAGTTCACAGAGGATGAGAGGCGCGTCATGAACGCAACCTGGAATGCTCTTGAGAACTTCGCTGGTTCAGAGAATTCTCTTGTAGTGGTTGATGGTTCAGGTTCTATGTATTGCGGAACGAACCCTCTTCCTGCGGCTGTTGCGCAGTCACTTGGTATCTACTTTGCAGAAAGAAATACCGGTGCGTTCAGAAATCACTTCATAACATTTTCAACAAATCCTAGACTCATCGAGATCAAGGGCAGAGATATTGTTGAGAAAGTACGCTATTGCATGGGATTTAACGAATGTAGCGATACAAATATCGAGAAGACCTTTAACCTGATTCTAATGACTGCTGTAGCTAATAAGCTTACACAGGCTGATATGCCAGAGAAGCTATACATAATCTCAGACATGGAGTTCAATTACTGTGCTGGTAATGCCGAGGCTACAAACTTCGAACATGCTAAAGCAGAGTATGCAAGATACGGCTTCAAACTTCCACAGATAGTTTTCTGGAACGTGAACAGCCGCAATAAACAGCAGCCTGGTAAGATGAATGATCAGGGAGTAGCGCTTGTTTCAGGCTGCAGCCCACAGATTTTTTCAATGTTAAAAGAAGGTAACTTAGAACCATATAAATTCATGATGAGTATCCTTTCAGCTGAGCGCTACGAAAGGATAGCGGCATGAGTTAATAGAAGAGGCTGGGAGAATGAAGACTCCCAGCCGAGACTGGAAGGATAATTATGAATACTATTGAGATAAAGGGAAAAGTAAATACAGCTCTTTGCTACGCCAAGGTTGTTGAGGACGAGGCAATAGAGCAAATAAGACGAATGTGCGACTACCCTATGACTGAGGGCTCAAAGATCAGAATCATGCCTGACGTTCATGCTGGGAAGGGCTGCACAATTGGAACAACAATGACAATCAAAGATAAGGCAGTGCCTAACGTGGTTGGTGTCGATATCGGATGTGGCATGTATACAGTTGATCTTGGGAAGCAGAAGATTGACCTTGAGAAACTGGATATGGCGGCATTCACAATACCTTGCGGACGTGAGGTATGGGATGGAAGGATTGAGAAGTTTGATCTGACAGAGCTACGTTGCTATCGCCAGCTTAAGGAGGTAAAGCGCCTTGAGAGATCGCTAGGTACTCTTGGCGGAGGTAATCACTTCATAGAGGTGGACAGAGCGGCTGATGGGACTCAATATCTTATAATCCACTCAGGTTCAAGGAACCTTGGTAAGCAGGTTGCTGAGATTTACCAGACTCTTGCCGTGGACCTTGATAAGGGAATCGGTGAGTACCTGGAGGCAAGAGAGGAACTGATCAAAGAGTACAAAGCGCAAGGAAGACGAACAGAAATCCAGGCTGCTCTTAAGGAGCTTTACAACAAGAAGTATCATGAGGGACCAATGACAATGCCTGAGGATCTTTGCTACTTATCAGGCAAGTATCTTGAGGACTACCTTCACGATGTGGAGATATGTCAGAGATTTGCTAAGAGAAATCGTGAGAAGATGGCGGAGATTCTTTTAGAGAAAACAGGCCTTGTAGCTGGCGAGGCTTTTCACACAATTCATAACTACATTGATACTGAGGAGATGATCCTTAGAAAGGGCTCTATTGCAGCTCATAAGGGTGAGAAAGTTCTAATTCCTATCAATATGAGGGATGGTTCTGTCCTTGCCATAGGTAAAGGAAACCCTGAGTGGAACTACTCAGCACCACACGGCGCAGGCAGACTTATGTCCAGGTCTGCAGCTAGAAACAACCTTTCAATGGATGAGTACAAAGAGGCTATGAAGGGAATCTACACTTCATCTGTCTGTGAGGCTACAATTGATGAGGCGCCAATGGCCTACAAGTCACTGGATGACATTATCGATGTAATTAAGGAGTCCGTGGAGATTATTGATGTGATGAAGCCAATTTACAATTTTAAGGCTTCAAACTAAAGTATATATTATGATTAAAACTAGGAGGTAAAAATGTTTTCTGAAGAAGTTAAAAATCAACTGTTGGAAATGGCAAGAGCAGTAGACTCTATGACAGAAGTGTATACAAATTCAATGATGAAATTTATTGAGTCTGATGGATTTAAAAATCTTATTGAAGTTTTTAAAAATCTGCCTAAGGATGCGCATGATACAGAATTGTTTCAAAGAACAAAAGAATTGGAAAAGAAGGAAATATCATACGAAGATGTTTGCTGGCTACGTGAAGTGGTTGGTAGTCAACCAGTAGTGGATAATTGCAAAACTAAAGAGTATCAAAGCACTACAGCTGAGTACGTGTCGAAAATCATAAATTCAAAGGAAATTGGCAAAAGAGAAAAGATAGTTGTGCTTTTATCCAATGCCGAGAGTTTGATTTATGAAAAAATGAATCATACTAGAGTTCCTTATGATAGTGTAAAAAAAGTTGCTGGAAATCATGTAGATGAAAAACATGAAATGAATAAAGAGAGCTTTGATACTATAATTGTTACAGCTATTTGTTTTGTGGTTTTTTCTAATACAGACAATTATAGTTTTATAGATAAGAGGATACCATTTAGAAATAATATTCTTCATAAGGGAACTGTAACATACAGTGATGAAGAAATATCTGAGGCATATGATATTTTGGAGGATTATATGTTGTTTTTGATTAGATAATTATGCCCATTTTATACCACGAGTATAATAGACAGCTAAGAATTTCAGTGTTACTATACGATATAGAAAGAGATAAGCGGAGCGGATGCAAACTCCCGGAAAGGAAAAGAAGAGACATGACAACAATGAATCGCAATTATTGCCTTTATAGCGAAAGTTATGAATCATCACTCCAGAGCAAATCAGAGTGGATGTTTAATTTCATGCGCTCATTTAAGGATAGGCAAATGCGAGAAAATGTTGTTCTAGCAAAGGAACGGATAGAGTAAATCCGAATCAGAAGCTTATAGATAAACATGTTTGCGTACCGCTTACCTTAGATGAGGCAAGCGGTTTTTCTTTTGTCTGAAAATGCAGAGTTGGCTCAATTGGTACAGCAGCGGTCTTGAAAACCGCCATCCTGAAAGGGTATCTGGGTTCGAGTCCCAGACTCTGCGCTATAGATCCGTGGTGAAATGGTAGCACAGCAGTCTCCAAAACTGTTTGTCCGGGTTCAAATCCTGGTGGGTCTGTTATGCACGAGTGGCGAAGCTGGTAGACGCACCTGACTTAGGATCAGACGCAGTAATGCATGTGGGTTCGAACCCCACCTCGTGTACTTGGCAAATGCCAGAAAGGAGTTAGAAATGACACAGAATATTCCAGCGATCGATATGGTCGCTACGGGACAGAGAATTACTGATTTAAGAGTGGCAGCCGGTATGTCTGTTAGGGATTTACAGGATGTGTTTGGATTTGCTACTCCACAGGCGATTTACAAATGGCAGCATGGAACTGCGATGCCTACGATTGATAACTTAGTTGCTTTATCTGTTATCTTTGGCGTGGCTATTGATGACATCATTGTTCTAGGGGAATGCCTTTATGAACTAAGCGCATGAACTGAATATAGATAAGCAGGTACGGAAGTGCCTGCGCAAGGTCCCATAGTCTAATGGTTCAGGACACTGGTCTTTCACGCCAGAGATACCGGGTTCAAGTCCCGGTGGGATCACTAAGGCTCCTTAGTCTAATTGGATGCGTGACCTCCAGAGGAGGTCGAGCTACGCATTCGGAGGACGCGCAGCGACGACGGACGCCAGCCTCTCAAGCTGGAGATGCCGGGTTTCCACAAGGGACTAGGCACTAAGTGCCGTCGCAGCCCCGCAGGAGCTATCATGGGTGGGTATGCCTAGAAGCGAGGGCAAGAGTCTGTAAAACTCCCACATTTGAAACATCGCAGGTGCAATTCCTGCTCCACCCACTTATGTTTGCGTGACCGAGATGGCTTATGGTGCTGCCCTGCTAAGGCAGAGCACGGCTTTTCGTGCCGAAGGTTCGAATCCTTCCGCAAACGCTCCGGGTAGGTATGCCTAGTGGCGAAGGCAGGGGTCTGTAAAAACCTGACAACAGAAACATCGTGAGTTCGAGTCTCACCCTGCCCACTTAAGTGTCATCTGATGACACTATACAAACTGGTCCGGCAGGACGATAATACAAATAGAACAAAGATATGGAGTTGCCAAAGAGCAGCAGAAAGTTAAGAGGATTTATTTTAGATGTACTACGTAACTATCAACAAGCAATTTAATAACAAACAGTTTATGCAGTTCTGCAAAAATCAGAAGTGCTTTATTAGTTATGCAAATTGCAAGTTGGTGGAAAGTGATCCAGGATCCAGAAAATGATGGATGGTCCAGAGCATTAAGAATAGATTAGGTCGATTAGATCTGTAACCACTTAGCTTGCAAAGTTAAGTGGTTTTTTAATGCGAAAAAGGAGATTAGAAAAATGGATTATCCAGTAATAGATGTTGAAACAACAGGAACACACATAAGAGAGTTGATAAGAGAAAGCGGTCATACAGTTACGGAAGTTTCCGAATACCTTGGGACTAGCACATCACTTGTCTATAGATACATAAGAGGAGATGTCCTTCCAAGTATAGACAGGATAGTGGCGCTTTCAGTATATCTTGAAGTTCCTATTGAGAGAATAATTGCAGTCGAGTAAGACTGCATCTTACGGTATGGGGTAATGGGTAGCCCACAGGACTTTGATTCCGGTAGTCTCAGTTCAAATCTGAGTGCCGTAGTAAGACGTAGTAGCCAAGATGGAAAGGCTCCGGACTGCAACTCGGGGATCGTGAGTTCGAATCTCACCTATGTCTCTATATGGACTTGTAGCTCAAATGGTAGAGCGGGGGATTGAAAATCCCTGTGAGGCGGTTCGATACCGTCCGAGTCCACTACGCTTCCTTGGCAGAGCGGATATGCACCGGCCTTTTAAGCCGAGAGATACGGGTTCAACCCCCGTGGGGAGCACTAAGCTGTTGTAGCTCAGTTGGAAGAACAACGGTCTCTTAAACCGAAGGTCGTGGGTTCCCTCGCGGAGCTCGGAGTCGCAAGCGTGGCATCCCCCGGATGCCTGCGACCCCACCAGCAGCACTGATGCGGCATAGTTCAATTGGTAGAGCACCTGACTGTTAAGTGAGATAGCAAATCTGTGATTTGCGTGATCGAACTTAGGCAGAGACGACTCACGATGTTGCAGGTTCGAGTCCGGCTACCGCAGTTTTGGATACATAGCTCAATCAGCAGAGCGCCCGGCTGTTAACCGGGAGGTTGTGGGTTCAAGTCCCTCTGTATCCGCTATACCTGAATAGCTCAGATGGCTAGAGCATCTGTTTCATAAGCAGAGGGCCATTGGTTCAATCACAATTTCAGGTATTCTAAGCGATACAAGAGCCCATCCTTACGGACAGGCTCTTGTAACTCATCCCTTGGCTTGAATAAAGCATTCGCTATTCTTGCTGTAGATATTCTATTGATACTTCTGAGCTAGGCTTAAGCAGCTCCCAGTATCATTTTCCCTCTCATAAGAACTGCAGGTTCATCTCTATGCTATGGTAAAGCTTCGCTACATTCGCTGAGATGATATCTGTCAAACACCGCTGACCTTTTGTAAAGCGTAAGCTACTTGGACTGCGGTGTTTTTTATGTTCTGTCTATTTATACGAATGATTGAAATGGAATGGCAAAAATATATTATTTTTTGTTCGCGAAAAAATCATGGCCTGTAATGAAAGGAGGATTGCACTGCAAATGATTTGGGAAATAAGGCAGTGTAAATTTCATATGAAAATTACAGGACAAACGGCAAGTGATATTTTCAAAAAGGACTCAGTACAATTAAATATAGTTGTTTCTGAGGAGGAAAAGGAAGTGAAGAGCAATCCGGAAAAGTATAGTGGAGTCTATAAAGAATTAGCGGAAATACTTGGCGATGCGGCAACAATGAAAGTGTGGAGGCGTTTTGCTGGATTGAATATTACTTTCCCTCAGAAACTGTATTCTGCGGATTATAGAAAAGACTTCATCAAGGAAAATATGGATGAAATGAGGCCTGCTGAACTGGCAAGGATCTTGGGACTTACAGAACGTAGAATAAGGCAAATTATTATAGAGATAAAGAATGAAAGGTAATATTATAGAAAAGCGTAATATGCAATTGCTTAGTAAGTATTCGTAGAGCAGATAGTTTCAACTGATTTAGTTAGAATTTATTATTATTTTGAATCAGTTTGTTAGTGGCATGATAAAATTAAATTGATGTTTAAGAACTAACACATCTTATGATGTGTGACAGATAATGGAGGTCGATATGGCAGATATTAAGCCAATTAGTGATAATGAAATTATAGAGAATAAAAATGAGATAGTTAAAACTTCTGAGGAACTGCTTTTAGAAGTAAGAAATGAAAGCATACCAAAAGATAAGTCAATAGCTATGCCAATTGCAGAATTATCAACTTTGGGGGCAGGAGTTTCTTCATTGATTCCTGCATTTAATACTGTAACTCAAACAACAACAATGAATGTTGCAGGCTTATATAAGCTGGCTAATGCAAGTGTAGGAGATACTTTAAAGATTGCAAAGAATGGGAATTTCTGGGGAGCATTTAAGACTGCAGGAGGTGGATCGAAATTTGCTCAACTTGCTGCTGCAGATCCAATTTCTGCAACTAGTAGCATTGCGATGAAGGCTAACCCTGCTATCCTCATGATGTCAGTGGCGCTATTCTCTATTGAAAAGGAGCTTGGTACTATATCAGAAACGACCAAGCAGATTCTTTCCTATTTGGAGATTGAAAAAGAATCTAAAATAGAAGGTGATTTAGAAACTCTAAATGGGATTATTTCAAAATATAAGCACAATTGGGATAATGACCTTTTTATAGCCAGTAACCATAAGATGGTTTGCGATATTCAGCGAACTGCAAGAGAAAATATGATTTCTTTTCAGAAAAGTGTTGATGAGGTATTAAACACTAAAAAGTTTGTTGTCGCAAAGGGGCAGGTTAATGATGTACTTAATAATCTGCAGAAGAAATTCCAGTATTATAGGCTTTCATTGTATACGTTTGGATTAGCTTCTATGACAGAGGTTATGCTGAGCGGCAATTTTAAAGAGGAGAATATTTCTGCATCAGTTATAGAAATTAGGAAGAATTCGGATCAATATCGGGAGTTGTTTAGTAAGTGCTCAGTATTTTTGGAAAAACTTTCTAATGGTTCAATAGAAGTTAATTTACTTAAGGGCATTGGCATAGCAGGAAATGCTGTTGGCAAGTTTATTGGAAACATTCCGAAGATTAAAGATGGACAAGTTGATGAGTTCTTACAGGAAAAAGGCGGAAAACTTCGTAATACGGCCACTGACATAAGTAAAGAAACTATAGAATTATTTTCTAAAGTAAGCGATCCTAACACAGGAATCTTTATGCGCAAGATGGCTGAAATGATTCAAATATATGATAAAACCACAGAAATATGTTTTGATAAAGACAACATTTACTTAATTGCTGGATGAGAAGTGATGTATGGAGGACGCTATGGCATATACAATGACAGAAAAAAAGGTATTGAGGAAGTTGGGAATATCTGACTTTAAGCACATGACCAAAGATAAAGTAATAAAGTTTGCAACTATGCTTCCTTATATGGATCCAGAGGTGGCAAAAAAGGCTTTGGAACAATTCCCTGCATTTAAAGATTTGGCAACTGAACTTGTTACTCAGTATAAGAATGCAGTAGATAAGGCATATGAAAGTAATAATAAAAGTCAAGATGCCTTTTTTGCAGCATGCAATAGAATAATTGATTCTTTACATAAGGAGTTAGAGGACGACAATATTGATTCCGAAGAACGTAGCAGAATTGAAGATAAAATGATTGATGTCGCCGCTATGATTGGAGAAAAGGATAGTGAAAATAAGAACTTTATTATGAAAATTATTGGAGCAGGTGCACTTGTTGTTGCTTTGGTTGGAGGAACCGCAGCGGCTATTCTTGGAGCGAATAGCAATGCATCATCTTCAGATGACGATGATAAAAATAATAAGGCATGATTAATTTATGACGCCTATTGTAATGGAATCATTCTTGTTGGAGCATTAGCTAATGAAAAAAGAAATCGTATTTGAACCAAGTGTTCAAGGAAGCCTCAGAATGGCACAGTTCATGGGAGTTGGGAAGTGTCCTGACTTCATGAGATGTGATATTAAGGATGAAAATGGCAATATTCCAGATGCCATAAAAAGACTTAATGCTGAAAATGAAGAAAAGTGGAACAATGCGCGTCCTATTGGAGGGCACGCTGATGATATCATTTGCTTGGAGTTTAACTTGGAATATGGCGATATATCGGAAAAGACTCCAGGGAAAAAGAGATATGAGTCAATTTACGACATGATCAGTACGATGTACCCAGAGGAGCGGCATCAAGAACTGGCAGATGAGTGGGTATCAGGAATAAGGAAAAAGAACCGTTCATATTTAAAGGCTTTGAATGAAGCAATTGAGAATGACGAGAGTATTCGCATATGGTACAGTTCCAGCTCTAATGAAATCAATGCATTTTATTGGCTAATGTATTACCTGGATAGCAAGAAGCATTATACCAATGCTAGTACAATGTTTTTACCTCCGAATTATTGGAATGGGCGGTATCATTGTAGTGCATGGGGGCAGCTTGGACCTGAGGAATGGTTTAATACACTTGGGCTGGAGAGAATTATCTCAGAAGATGAGATTAAGGCTTGCTCACAGCGCTGGAAAGAATTAAGAAAAGAAAACGCGTATCTTAGGCTGATGGTTGGCGGTAATCTTATCAGTCTTAATAAAGAGTTCCTCGATGGCTTTATCAGAGACGTGCTTTCTAGGATGCCAGAAACCTTCAAAATTTCTCGACTAGTTGGGGATGTAATGGGGGAATGCGGATTGATGCTTGGGGATATGCCTATTTTTGACGGCGTATACAGACTTATCCAAAGAGGTGAACTTGTACTTATGGATGAATGGAACGAGTCTCCAATGCGTACGATGGTAAAGAAGAAATAAATAATAATGGGATATTGAAAGACCTGCTGCAGTGGCAAATGTCACTGAGGCAGGTCTTTTTGTGCTATAAATGCAAGCATTATCTTTTGTGAATACACTGAACTACTAGTTCATAGTTTTTATTTTGGAGAAGATGTAAATTCTTCTTGAAACAAATAGTTGAAAACATATAGATTCCTCGCTACTAATTTCAAAAAAATTATAAGTTCTTTAGGTATGAGAAAATCAAATGGCGTCTTCCTAGTTGGGAGGCGCTATTTTTTACAACAATGATTGTCAACAATCTAATTGCAATAAATTCATGAATGTGTTATATTATCCAAAACATAAACAATCGGGAGGTGAACCATGGCAACGCTAGTAACCTACTTCAGTGCCGAAGGCACCACAGCAGCGGTAGCAAAGGAATTCGCGGCTAAGATCGGCGCTGATCTTTTTGAGATAGTTCCAGAGCAGCCTTATACAGCTGCAGATATCAAGTGGACCAATCCACTTGCCAGATGTAACAAAGAGCAGATTGGCAAGAAGGATGTTCCTGTAAGCGGAACAATAGAGAACTTTGACAATTACGATACTGTTTATATTGGCTTTCCTATCTGGTACGGACAGGCTCCAAGAGTAGTATATACATTCTGTAAAGGGTATGATTGGACCGGCAAGACTATACACGCATTTGCCACATCTGGTGGAAGCGGAATAGGTAAGACAGCTGAGAAGCTTGGAGAATATGTTTCTGGGGCTGCATCAGTAGATGCAAAGCTCGTACATTCAGCTTCAGAGATCTGAAAATATAAGACTTGCTATTTTGACATTATATAAGGGTAGCCCTGCAGGCAATGTGACTGATATCAGTGCACTTGCTTCTGCAGAGATACTCTTATTTTTATACTTAGGAATCAGTATATGGAAGCAGGAGTTTGGTGAAATATATGAAAAAACTAGATTGGATTTTATGAATACCTAAAATGGTGCTTTATGGTTAATGAGCAGAGCGTGGCTTATCATTTTTTATAGGGATAACAGGAGAAAAAATGGCTAAACACACACCGCTGAATCGAAAAAGAATAAAAGCGCCTTCTGAGCTTGAGAAAGAGATAGGTGGCAGATTCAAAGACATTAGAATTGCCAATAAAGAGACCCAGGAAGAGATGGCTGAAAAGTTGGGGAAATCAGTACAGACAATTCATAATTATGAGAAGGGCATAACCAAATTGCCTTATGTAGTCATAACAACTGAGCAGGGGAAGGTTTTTCACGAGTATACACAGAATGAGAAGAAGCATGATATGCGAGGCATTCGCCATCACGATATGTTTGGGTATGAGGAAGGACTTACTGAGTATCTCAATTCGGTTTTTTCCAAGTATGAGCCTGAGGATGCTGTGGTAAACAAGATGAGGTACGAAGCTCTTGTTGCTGCGATAGATCTTTTACCGGACAAGCAGAGAAGGAGATGCAAAATGTATTTTCTTATGGAGCTTACAGTAGATGAGATAGCTGAGATTGAGGGGATTACTTATCAGAAGGTATCTGAATCAATCATCAAGGCAAAGGGAAATCTGGAAAAAATATTGAAAAAAATAAAGTTTTTTTAAAAGGGGCGTGCAAAAATGCTTCTCTCTGTGGGTATAGGTGAAAGGACCTTGAAAACTTAATACCCATTCATCAGGTACATTCCTGCAGTAGTTAGCCCTATAGGTACGCCTTGCGCGAGATAGCCTCCCTGGAAAGCCGGTAGTTCCGGCCGGGCCATGATAATTGCAGGGATAATGATACTTCCGCTTAGCCACAACTCATCGTAATGGGAGCGGCCCGGCGAGATCCGCGGCAATGTCATTTAGATAAGAAAAAGATGTGACAGAGCAACAAGCATGATATTTATGGTGTCTACGTGAGATGCTGCTCTTTATTAGTAGTAGAACACGTAAAACTAAACAGATATTTGAAAAAAATACGTGAGGCGAGGCTTGTTAACGGAGGTGTATCACGTAGAATGCCAGAAAATCGTTGCGAAACTACGTGATAACAGTCTAAAGATAAAGCGGTGTCACGTAGATGTCCACGCTACTATATAATCTGAAGAACGTAGCGTGCCTATTTCGCATTTACTGCATTTTCTTATCTAAATGACATTGACCCCGTCCTCTAGGTCTATTCCCTAGGTCCATTACTGCATGTTTTTACAAATCCGTCCTGACATGGTAATATATATTCGCTGTGTCAGGACTATTTTTATGTCACAATGTGTCATAACGCATAATTAATACAAAAATGGTACTCGTCGTGGCACTCGGTCAAACAAACTGAGATAACAAATGGCTTAAATAAAGCATTTTTAGAAGGAGATACATAGAAAATGAAACTAGGAATCGGAGTTTCAATGCTTACGAAGATCTCCTTTATGAAGAGCGAAAAGCCTGTAAAATCAAGCTGTTCGGGACTTTGGTGAAACTACCGAATTTCACAAAAATTAACGAAAAGCAACTGTAAATTGTTACGTCAGTGTTACGAGATTCAAATGCAAAATAATAAGCCTGTAGCCGGTCTGAGTCGGTTACAGGCTTTAATAATGTTACGTGACAAAACGAGGTAACATCTGGCTATACAGAGGATGTCAGTGAAGATCCGCGACGCGGTTTGGTCAACGCATCTTCGAGACTCCATCCGTGAGAGGTACGATATTCAAACAGCTTGCGGTCAATATGCCAATGATCACACATAAGGGAACGGCTCCTGAATCGTGTTCCCTGGTGATCCCTGCATTCCTGCCCTCCGTTCGGTTTTACCGGTGTGGTGAGAGCTTCTTCAATACTCATATGATAGACCCGTATTCGGCGAGTATAGGTTTCTGGTTGAATCCCCCAGTGGGCACACATTTCCTTGATGGAAGGGTAGGTTACGCCTGTGTGATCAGTACATTCTATACATGGAAATCGTACAGTTTTCTTCATAGCTATAGCCCTTTATCAGTTCGCTTCTTAATTTACATATCAGTAAATTTACATTATTTATGCGTAATCATGTCAGATATCAACTAATTATAGTAAACAGATTGATGATTTGCAAGCCCTGTGTTATCATAAAGACTGTTGTAGAATACGCTTAAATCAGTTTTCTATCAGAATAAGGTGAATTGAATGGATATGAATTTACAGGAAAACTACATTAATCTTGAAGAGGCTGCTGTTTATCTTGGGATAAAGCCTGCAACTCTGCGTAGCTGGATAAAGGATCCTGACAATGAGGTCCCGGCTCATAAGGTAGGACGAATGTGGAAATTTAAGCGCTCTGAGATCGATGAGTGGATAAACAGCGGAAAGAGCGCGATCGTATAGGAGAATATCGGATGGAAATAGCGGAATACAGGGCTAAAAAGCAAAAGGAAATGGAGATATTGCTTTACGATCTGATCAAGAACTGGGAGGATGAGGTTGTAGAGTTTAAGGAAGCCGGTAACGATTATGACAAGGATAAGATCGGCAGGTATTTTTCTGCACTCAGCAATGAAGCGAACCTGAAGGCCATGCAGCATGGATGGCTTGTTTTCGGCGTGAGAAACAAGTCAAGAGAGATTGTGGGAACTAACTACCGGAACACGGAAGGGCTTAGAACTCTTAAGAACGAGATCTCACAGGACACATCAGGTGCGATGAGCTTTATTGATATATATGAAGTTTATCCTGAAGTTGATGGAGAAGTAAGAAGAGTCGTGATGTTTCAGATTCCCGCTGCGATCAGTGCTGTCCCGACTGCCTGGAAGGGATATGAATATGCAAGGGATGGGGAATCATTGAAACCACTTTCTCAGGAGAAAAGGGAGAGGATCAGAAGGCAGACATTTCTGGATTGGTCAAAGCAGTTTGTTAAGGGTGCTGGGATAGAGCATCTCAACAGAGAAGCTATACAAATCGCCAGGGAAAAGTATAAGGAAAAAATGGATGATGAGCATATCTCTGCTGAGGTTGATTCGGTGTCAGATGAGGAATTCCTTGAAGCCAGAAAGCTTGTGGTAAACGGGAAAATCACCAATGCAGCTATGCTGCTTTTGGGAGATGAAAGATATGACTTTCTGATGGAAAGCATGCCGGAAGCATCCTGGCGTGTTTATGATTCAAAGGATATGGTAAAGGATTATAAGATCTTTAAGATTCCTTTTATCACGCTTTCAGACCGTATTACAGCAAATATCAGGAATCTGACATATCGGTATATGCCTGATCAGATGACATTGTTTACACAGGAGATCCGTCAGTTTGATCCATGGGTTTTAAGAGAACTTTTGAATAACTGTATCGCTCATTCGGACTATAGTATAGGCGGCAGGATATACGTAAATGAGTTTGAAGACAAACTGATACTTACGAATCCCGGTTCTTTCATACCGGAAAATATAGAGGTGATCCTGCGTCCGAGCTACACTTCACCGTTTTATCGAAATCAGTTGCTTGCGGATGCTATGGTGAAGTTTAAGATGATCGATACTGAGACTACAGGTATAAGAAGAGTTTTCAGTATTCAAAGAGAACGGTTTTTCCCGTTGCCGGACTATGATCTGTCTCAAAAGAACAAGGTCGAGGTGTCTTTGTACGGCAGGGAGATTGATGAGAAGTTCACTTATCTGCTTCATCACAATGCGGATCTGGATCTTGCAACGGTGTATCTGTTGGATCAGGTTCAGAAGGGTAAGAGAATACCGAAAGAAGCAGTGGCTCATCTGCGTAAACATAAGCTTGTGGAAGGCCGGGCAGATAATCTGTATCTCGCTGCGCCGCTTGCCAGATCCGATGATGACAAAGCAAAATATATAAAGAATAAAGGCTTTGACAACAAGTACTATCAGGATCTTATCCTGGATTATATAAGCAAGTTCGGGAAGGCGAGTAAGCAACAGATCCGAGTATTATTGGCTGATAAGCTCCCGGATACCATGACAGATGAACAGAAGGAGCGGAAGATAACTTATCTGCTGACCATGTTAAAGGATGCGGATGAGATAGAACGGGACGGCAACAGCAGACAGCTTGCTTATTGGGTAAAGAGACAAGGATAGGGCGGCTCACGTTATTTTTGTAAATGAAATTGTAAATGAAACGGCATTTTTGGTTAATAAAGAATCAAAGAAAGCTTGAAAACACGGGATATGTTCATTTACAACAATGAAAATTGAAAATGAAATTGTAAATGAACGGAAGACATCTGATGTGGTTGAATGAGCAGACCATGAGGCATTTTCAGATGATATAAGAGGAATGTTTTCGAATATAGTGGAAAGCCCGGTTGTGGAGGAAAAATGAGTTCGTCTATAAGAAAAATGGATAATCGATGATAAAACTGATCTTGCACTAAACCTGATAACCCAAAGGTTTTCGGATATGGATGATTATGAGTTAAAGAAAGGGGGCGAATCAACTTCGCCCCTTTTGCAATATGTTGTCCGTTTTAAGAAAAAATGATTTCTCTACGAAAATGTTCGATTATCGGTTTATCAGTTCAGCAGCCATCTTAAACAGATCATCTGCAGATACATCATCATTGGTGAAAATAAGATAGCGTACACCATCTTTTATGAAAGAGGCATTGCTGAAGAAATATGTTTCTTTTTCGCCACCATAGCTTACGAAAAAGTGCTCATCATTTTCCTTGCGTTCTTGTACTGATGCCTCAAGGGGCTCATCTTCATCAGGGAGAATAAGGTACTCATCGTAATTGAAGTTGACGGTGATTCCATCTATTGTACGGCTTTCGGTAGTGGTACGATTCTCATCATCTGATAAGTTGTAGGACAAGGTGAGATTAACGATATCGCCGTCCTCATTCTTGTAAACAGCGCATAGATCATCCCATTTGCCAAGAGTATTCCCTGAATCATCCTTTCCGGCAACATATACTGTATTTCCGCCGTCAAAAGAATAGTCGCCCAAGGAATCCGGGAAATCCGGCATCTTTACTTCAGCATTTTCCTGACGGTCTGA
>NZ_JAGBLU010000007.1 GCF_017635265.1 Butyrivibrio sp. | reverse complement strand
TATGGAAGAGTATATAGATTACTACAATAATAAAAGAATTCAGGCAAAAACAAAATGGATGCCACCTGTACAATACAGGATAGCATCCATGTGTTCAGTCTAGTTAATAAATATGTGTCCAGGATTCTGGGTACATATCACCAATTGAATGCGGTTATTTTTTAATCACTAAGTTCAAGGGCTAACCGTCTATGAGGTAGTGCCTTTTCCTATGCTCAATAATACTACTTTTTTAGGAACATGTCAATATTAAACTCAAAATTTGACCGTGGAAAAACCGCGGTCTTTTTTATTGCGAGAAAGGAGTACGTTATGAATAAAGAACATAAAACACGGCTTTTTGTAGATATGGACGGGACATTAGCAGAGTTCCGTATAGTTGACACTTTAGAAACCCTTTATGAAGAGGGCTATTTTTTTTACCTGAGACCGCATGAAAACGTGGTCGAGGCAGTAAACCGGATAGTGCTGGAGAATGAGGACATCGAGGTCTTTATTCTCTCGGCCTATCTGACTGACAGCGAATATGCTCTTGACGAAAAGAATGTCTGGATCGACAGGTATCTGCCGGGAATTGATAAGACGCACCGGATATTTGTGCCATGCGGAACCGACAAGGCGGGTGCAATCGATCTGAGGGAGGATGATTTCCTTCTCGATGATTACACTATCAATCTCAATGCATGGGAACCGCCGGCAAAGGGCATAAAGCTGGTGAATGCCATCAACGATACGCATAAGTCGTGGAAGTCGGAGCGGGTAAGGTTTGATGATCCGGCTGAGGTGCTGAAGGAGAAGATCGAAAATATCATTTATATGCACGAAAAAGCAGACGGAAGATCGGTACGGTCTGAAATCGAAGCCTTTAAGAGCAGAGAGAAGGACGGGAGCGAATCGGAAGTCTGCAAGAAGAAAATATGATTGAATCAAGGAGGTGGCAGCAATGGCTAAGATGATGAGAGTAGTGGTATGTGTCCCAGACAAAGAGGCATATATCACAGAGATACCGAACGATTATAACTATCTGAGAAAGATTCTGGACGGACCGATCGAATGCACATATCCGTTCACCGAGAAGGTGGGGATCATATGCAACGATGAGGGGAAGCTTCGCGGGATGAGGCTTAACCGCGAGATAAGATACGAAGGCACCGATTACAGGGATATAATTGCAGGCACGTTCCTTATAGTCGGACTGACGAGGGATAACTTTGGTTCCCTGACGCCTGCTCAGGCAGAGAAGTACAGGAAGATATTTGAGTGCCCGGAGGTCTTTATGAAACTGGGTGAAACAATCGTGGCTGTGCCGGTGAGCAGATCTGTCAGGGAAGAGATCGAGAAGATCAAGAGCGGGAGACCGGCATCTGCGGTCAATGAGGATATGAAGTATGGCGATGACAAGCCGTTCGGGAAGAGGTGAGAACAGTGGCGAAGAAGAAAGAAATCGAAAGCTTTAAGATCCCGCGCTATGTGCAGGATGTCATTCCGGTAAAGGTTCTTTATAAGGACGGCATGGCATATATGGGCGACGGAATCTATACAAAGATGTTTGCCCTAAAGGATATCAACTATTCAGCAGCAAGCGGTGATTCAAAAGAAATCATGCATAAACTCTATATGGAATGTCTCAACACTTTTGAGGTGGGACAGCAGACTAAGATAACTGTCATAAACCGTAAGCTGCTCAGGGATGAAATTGAAGAACAGTTCCGCATGAAGCTTAAGGGCGACAAGTATGATGTTTACCGTAAGGAGCATAATGAGATAATCGAGGGAAAGCTTGATGAGATCAATAATCTGCGTCAGGAGAAATATATCACAGCCAGCTGCGAAAAAAGAGATGAGGACAGTGCGAAATCATATTTTCTCAAATGCGAAAAGGAACTCTCTGCTGCATTCCGTAAACTTGGATCAGGCATAACTGCTCTAAATGCAGATGAACGACTGAAAATATACCATGATTTCTACCGTCCGGGAGAAGAGGAACAATATGTCTATTCGATAAAAAATGCAGTAAAACTAGGCCATGATTTCAAAGACTATATAGCACCTGACGGGATAAGCGTTAAGGATGATTATCTGAAAATCGGTGACAAATTTACTCGTGTGCTTTATGTAAAAGACTATCCGAACGCAAAGATTTATGATGAAACAATCGAGAAGCTGACAGGACTTAGCAATAATGTGATACTTTCACTGGATATCTATCCGGTGTCGGTAGAGGAGGCACAGAAAAGAGTGAGCCGGATCATGGACGGCATTGATACTGATATAACCAGATGGCAGCAGAACCAGACAAGGCATTCTGTTGTGCCTTTTGATATCCCGTATCAGTTCAAAACACAGAAGCGTGGAATACAGAGCTTTGCCGATGACCTTGGCAGTGCAAACCAGATGATGATGTGCGTGTGCATAACTCTTGTTCATATGGCAGATACCCTGGAAAAGCTGGAGGATGATACCCATGAGATTATCAACTCTGCATCCGGTGTAGGGCTCACAATGGCAAAAATCAAGTTTCAACAGATACAGGCACTCAACACGGTGCTTCCATTTGGTGGCCTTAGACGTTTTGCACCGGTCAGAACGCTGACAACAAGAGAAGTTGCCGGATTTATGCCGTTCTCCGTTCAGAACCTGCAGCAGAAAGACGGGATATATCTGGGTGAGAACGCGATCAGTAATGACCTTATTTCCATAAACATATGGTCTTATAACAGCTATAACAGTTATGTCATAGGTTCCACCGGTTCGGGCAAAAGTTTCCTGACCAAAGAGATTATCGTGCAGAACTTCTTAACTAACCCGGATATTGATATCATTATCATCGATCCCGATGCGGAGTATGCAGAAGTGGTGAAGGCTCTGGATGGTACAGTGGTCAACATTTCATCTACAAGCCAGACAAGGATCAACCCGCTGGATATCAGTGTGTATTACGGGGATGACGAGGAACCGGTAACGGTCAAGGCTGAATTTGTTCTTTCACTCTGCGAGCAGATAATAGGCAGTGCAAATATGAATGCGAGAAAGAAATCGATTATAAGCAGATGCGTACAGAATATCTTTCGTCCATATGTTAATGCCGGGTTTAAGGGCACACCACCTACTATGCTTGACCTTTATAACGAGATAAAACGACAGCCTGAGCCAGAGGCGGCAACAACAGCTCTGGAGCTTGAACTGTTTGTCGTTGGATCCCTGAATGTATTTGCCACACAGTCAAATGTAAATATAAACAACCGTGTGACATGTTATAACATCAGAAGCATGTCGGAACAGCTTCGTCCGGCAGGTATGCTTATCGTGCTTGACAACATATGGAACCGGATCACAAGGAACCGCGAGAATGGAAGACTGACCTACATTTTCATTGACGAGATCAGTCTTCTGTTCGGACATGAATACTCTGCCCAGTATCTGTCAAGGCTCTGGCGGAGGGTAAGAAAGTATGGTGCCGGCTGTTGCGGTATTCTTCAGAATGCAAGTGATTTCGGACTCAGCGAATCGGCAAGGGTTACAATTAAGAACTCACAGTTTGTGATCATAATGAACCAGCATTCAGACGAATCTGACAACCTTTACACGCTTTTCCAGGTATCGCCGGAGCAGCTTGAATATGTTACTAATGTCACTTATGGCAAAGGGCTAATATATATAAATGAGACCGGAGCACTTGTGCCGTTCTCAAACAGCTATCCTAAGGATTCCGAACTGTATAAGATGATCAGTACAAGACCAAGAGAATGATTTAAAAGAGTGATTATTGCAGATAATCAGCCACAGGAGACTTTATTATGCCTTTTGCGGCTGTTTTTCTGTGATTAAAAGGAATGGTGAGAGTGAAATGGGTGATAATATAATCAGAAGAAACGATGGTTTTCATATATATAAGAGAGAAAGTTATCAAAAAGGTGACCTTTCCTACGCTGTGAACAGAGTTATTACCGCTCAGGGAGAACAGAAAAGCTGTAGAGGTAAACTTTTGCCAAAGAGCAGGTATGAAAGGATAGATGAAGCTATTACACAGGCAAGACGGAAACTTGTGAGGGCAGGCATTGACTCGGTGAAAAAATCCGGTGCAGCAATGCTGAATACATTTTCTCTTGGAAGTTATCAGAGATACCGACAAACGAAGGTAAGGAAAGGGATGATCAGGAAACAGTCTGTAACGGATGATGGGACTTCTAATAAAAGTCTTGTCAGTAAGAAGTCGGGCATAATCTCTGGAAGGAAGCGAAGAAATAGTAGGCATTTAGGAAATACCGTGACAAGAACTATTGCGATAAGCACAGTAAATGATATACAGCCAGGCGGGCAGGAGAATCTTAACAGTTCTGCACAAATAGCACTTTCGCTTATGATAAAGATGATAGCTATGACCTTGATGGCAGTTAAAATCGCTGTCAAACTTGCTCTGCTTGTCGTAACCGCGGCCTTAAGTCTGGTTGTTGTTGCGGTAAGCTCGATTGCCGGGATCATCATAGCGATTGTTGTAGTGGTCGTTCTCATAGCTACAGTAGTCAGCATGGTCGCCTCTGATACGAATGGAGATGATTCAGAAGTAGGAAGGATTGGGATGTATTCCTATGAGTCTGTGTATTCGGACCTTGAAAAGCAGTATGAGAATAAGATTATATCACTGGTTGATATAGGACGGAATGCTGGATGCGAGAGCTATCAGATAGAGGGTGAAAAGGCGGATGCTGAAGATGTACTTGCAGTGTATCTGGCGGCAGATACAGCAAACGGATACGGAACATTTGATGCTGATACCTTATGGTTTGTGATTGATGCAAATGGTATTAACTTGTTGACAGAAATCTACTGGAGGATGAACGAAATCGAGTATTCCATTGAGGCAGATGAGAGCGTGCCAAAGAAAATGTTGATTAAGGCAACGGCGAAAGATAGAGAAATTGCAGCAGGTGAGTATAATGCTGAGAACCAGCTGGAAAGTGTTTCTGCGCATTACTTCCATCTGTTCAACATGATCAGGAATGCCGAGCAGGATCGCAGATATGTTCTTCCTATAGGTGAAAAAAGTTACTGAAAAAGTTTTTTGAAAATTTTTGAAGAAATGTATTGACATTGTATTTGACTTGTGTTAAAGTATTGACCAGATGAAAGGAAGTGCCTGTTCTTTTATCCATAAGTTCATAGCGTTAATACCTCATATATGAGGGAGCGTGTGTTCTTATTGAGATAATTGACGGGTGTTTTTTTATACCCAAAATCAGAAACCGATGCTGCAGAGATAAGGACTGCAGCAAACCTAAAAAAATGAAAGGAAACAAAAATGTTCAGGACGAGATGGCAAAAACAGAACTTAACAGCTAAAGCGTATGCGAAGCATATGTTTAGTTTGTCATGCCCGATTCAGCGCACCTATAATGCGCCCGTGGACTATCTATTCACACTCGATCTGGGCATAATATCCGAAGAAGGAATAGAACATACCGGGGGACGATTGCGATGTTAGAGATATTCTGTAACATTATATCTTTATACGTGATCGTCTGTAGGTAAAAGCTTACAGGCGATTTTTTATTTCCGCATAGCTCAATTGGTGGAGCGACCGGCTGTTAACTGGAAGGCTACAGGTTCAAGTCCTGTTGCGGGAGCTTTTCAGTAAAGGAAACAGGCACTCCTTTACTGAAGAATAATAAGAAAGGACATCGTGTTATGAAGATACGATTTAGCCGCCATAAGGGCGGTAAGCTAATCAGGTGAAAGCGCCGGACTGAAGATCCGGAGAGCAGGGTTCGATACCCTGACCGCCCATCTGATTAAATGGGTTGCTAACTCAATGGGAGAGTGCCTCCCTTGCAAGGAGGAAGTTACGGGTTCAAATCCCGTGCGATCCACACAGTTTGTTGTTTAATCCGGAAAATCCCGAAAGAAAAAATGGTGACCGGACGTAGTTGCTAGACAAGATAAAACTGAAACAATCAGGAAATTCTTCAAACCAGGCACTTGGGGAGTTTCCGTTATATACGGACTTAGCTCAGCCAGCAGAGCATCTCTCTGATAAGGAGAAGGTCATAAGTGCAAGTCTTATAGTCCGTACTTCAACCGATGTAATGCCTGAATTGACAGGATATAACAGGCGGGGATGAGGCCCTGCGGCTGGTGCGGTAATCATTCCGCGTAGTGTAAGCGTCTTGTGAGCGACAACTGTATTCGGTGAGGTCTGGTCTGCACCAATAAGATTACCAAAAGTAGACTGTCATACGTGGGTAACTCAACTGGCAGAGTGCCTCCCTTACAAGAAGGAAGCTATGGGTTCGAGTCCCTTCCCGCGTACTGTGACTGTAGGCGGGCGGCAGAACGGCGGCTTGTGGAGCAGCTCTATCGGTTCGATTCCGCCCAGTCACCCCGGTCCGTTAGTCTAGTGGATAGGACACGAGGTTTTCATCCTCGGGATAGCGGGTTCAACTCCCCTACGGATCACTATGGCTCGTTCCTCTAACTGGCCAGGAGACCGGACCCTCAATCCGGAGATAGCGGTTCGAGCCCGCTACGAGCTGCAAGCCTTTATAGGTGGCACAAATAATTACAATCAGGGATAAGAGAAAACAGGCACTTCTTTTATCCCGCACATGTCGATATAGTGTAATTGGCAACATCTCTGCCTTCCAAGCAGATATTACGGGTTCGAGTCCCGTTATCGACTTAATGCTTCTGTCGTCCAATGGTAGGACTACTGACCTGTAATCAGTGTATCCTGGTTCAAATCCGGGTAGAAGCTTAAAACGAATGAAGGAGAAAAACTATGTTCCGAATATGTATTCCGCTTTGTAAACAATTTACAGGGCGGTAGCTCAGAGGTGAGAGCGGCGGCCTTATAAGCCGTGTGTCGTGGGTTCGATTCCCACCCGCCCTACTATTAACAATTTACTTTTATCTGATTGGCGCAAATGGTAGACGCGACGGATTCAAACCCCGTTTTCTGTCAGTTCGAATCTGACATCAGATACGCCCGAGTATTCCAACTGGCAGAGATACAGCATTAAGGATGCTGACAGTGTGGGTTCGAATCCCACTTCGGGTATCAATGTGTATGTATTCCAAATGGCAGAGAAACTGTATTCAGAGTGCAGTAATGTACAGGTTCGAGTCCTGTCATACACAGCCCCGATAGCCCAACAGGAAGAGGCATCGGATTTAAGCTCCGAAAAGTGAGAGTTCGAATCTCTTTCGGGGCATACAAAAAAACGAAAGGAAGTGTCAGATATGACTGAAGATTATTATTATCAACGATTACTCTAGGATGGGTAGCCCGTAACTGGTAGCGGTGCGGTCTGTAAAACCGTTGGCCTCGGCCCCTGTAAGTTCAAGTCTTACCCCATCCATTCGTCATGGATTCATGACAGTTATCGCAGGATCTACTAACGGAAGGTTGTCAGCCTCATAAGCTGATTGTACGGGTTCAAATCCCGTTCCTGCAATATGGACCTTTAGGATAGCGGCTTAATCCACCTGACTGTCTATCAGGAGATCGCGGGTTCGAATCCCGCAAGGTTCGTTATAATAATAAAGAAACGGAGGAAAAACAAATGCGAAAGCAGAAACGAAAACCCTCTCCGAAGGAGAAGAAACTTTAGCACTCGTAGTTTAATGGTAGAATGGCTGACTTTTAATCAGTAAGATGTGGGTTCAAGTCCCATCGGGTGCAGGAGAGTGGTTAAACAAACTACTGCATCCGTGTGGCTCAATTGGCAGAGCAACTGACTCCTAATCAGAAGGTTGCGGGTTCAAGTCCCGCCACGGGTATGCTTCAGCGTATAACCTGAGCGATACACTTTTAGGAAAGAAGGTAAAAATATATGAAACGGATAAGGACAATTAAGGACCGACCCGAGGAAGAATAATGTTCAAGTATTCTTCCGGGCGTATTTCAATTGGTAGATTGCGTGATTTGGGATCATGTGGTTGTGGGTTCGAGTCCCATCGCTCGGTTTATTGCAAGGTCATCTAACGGCTAGGATGTGCGGTTCATACCCGCAGAATGAGGGTTCGATTCCCTCCTTTGCAACCATTAAATATATAGAGGTAAAAAATAATGATTAAATCACTTTACAAAACATTCCAGAAATGGTCGGAGAAGGGTTCGGTCTATATCATTTCAGATACTCATTTCGAAGATGAGGACTGCATGCTTATGAATTCTGACTGGCTGGCACCTGATGAAGCCATAAAAATCATCAAAAATATGGTTCACAAAAATGATACGCTGATACATCTCGGTGATGTCGGTAATCCTGAGTATATGAAGCAGATTCCCGCATATAAGGTCCTGCTGCTCGGAAATCACGACCAGTCGGTAAAAAGATTTGAACCGTATTTTGACGAAGTGTATCCGGGGCCACTTTTTATTGCAGACAGGATACTGTTATCGCACGAGCCAGTCTACGGACTTGAGGAGTGGTGCGTTAATATCCACGGACATGTCCATAATGGAAAAAGCACGAAGACGCATATAAACCTTGCATCCGATGTATGCGGGTACACGCCTGTAAGCCTTGGGAATATGATTAAGAAAGGTCTTTTGTCTGATACAAAAGATATCCACAGGCTTACTATAGACGGGGCAACAGAGAAAAAATATCTGAGAAAGGATTAAACAATGAGAAAACTTGCAAGCATACAAAGAATCTGGAAGATAGAACCGATTGAAGGGGCAGACAGAATAGAACTGGCATATGTCCTTGGCTGGCAGTGTGTGGTAAATAAAGGACAGTTTAAGCCGATGGATACTGCTGTATATTTTGAAATCGACAGCTTCCTGCCTATAAGAGACGAGTTTGAATTCATGCGTTCTTCAAGCTATAGGAAAACTGATGTGATGGGCGAAGGATTCAGGCTTCGCACTATGAAATTCAGAGGACAGTTTTCCCAGGGGTTGCTGCTTCCAATCAGTGCTTTCCCTGAAATACCAGAGAACATAGCACTTGGAGCGGATGTAACCGAGATACTTGGAGTGAAAAAATGGGAAATTGAGGAAAAAGTGACCACGGGAGGTACCGTGATTGGAAATCTGCCGCTTGATGTTCCTCATACGGACGAAACAAGAGTTCAGGCAGAGCCGGATCTTATCGCGGACTTTGCCGGATTGAAATATTATATCAGTACCAAGATGGATGGATCTTCACATTCTGTTTCTATAGACGAAGAAGGCTTTCATGTGACAGGTCATAATTATGAATATAAGGATGACGGAAAGAGTGCTTTTTATGAGTTGGTAAAGCGGGATGGTATTGAAGAGAAAGTCCGTAAATACTATGAAGAGAATGGATTACATCTGCTCACAATTCAGGGTGAGCTGTGTGCTCCGGGCATTCAGAAAAACAGATTGAAGTTGTCCCGTCCAGAGTGGTATGTATTCACAATCCGTCTGGATGGTAAGAGACTCGGATTAAAAAAGATGCAGGAGATATGTGAATCATTGAATCTGCAGATGGTACCGATTGAGGAAATCGGTGTTGATCTTCCTTCTAAATATCCGACGGTAGAAGCCCTTTTAGAAAGAGCTGACGGAGATTATCCGAAGGGTGGAAAAAAGGAGGGAATAGTAATAAGACCGACAGAGCCGGTATTTAATGAAAGGATAAGCGGAGCGCTTTCCATGAAAGTTGTAAGCAATAAGTATTTGTTGAAAACAGAGGAGTAAAAAGAAATGAAGACTATATTCAGGTCACAATCCAGTCGCAGACAGTCACGCCAGTGTTCGCAGAGACAGTGGTGCAGCCAGCATGCAGATTTGATTGTGTCGGATATGGTAATGTTTCTTAGGCTATAGGTGGACTATAGCTTTGTAATGAAATCAGCGCTGTATGGACACATGATCTGTACAGCGCTTTTTATTTTGCCGTGTGTCCGGGTGGTGAGGGAGCGGTCTTGAAAACCGTTGGCCCGAAAGGGCTTGCAGGTTCGAATCCTGTGCACGGCGTATGACATCGTGCTCAAGTCTGGTTTAAGAGGCCGGTCTGCAAAACCGGTATTCGTGGGTTCGAATCCCACCGATGTCTCTATGGGGTGGTGATGTAACGGCAGCATGACAGTCTCCAAAACTGTTCGTTGGGGTTCAAATCCCTGCCATCCTGTTTATGTGGGTATAAGCCTAATTGGTAAGGCAGCAGTTTGCTAAACTGTGAGTAGCCGGGACCGCCGGCGTATGAGTTCGAGTCTCATTGCCCACGTCTAGCCTTGTAGTGTAAGGGTATCACGTCTGATTCTGACTCAGGAGATGGAGGTTCGATTCCTTCCGAGGCTGTAATTCTTGCTCTGTAGTGTAATGGAAGCACTCAGGAATTTGAATCCTGCGGTATGGGTTCGAACCCCATCAGAGCCGTAAGTTCCGTTAGGTCAATAGGATAGACCAGAGGCCTTCTAAGCCCCTAATGTGGGTTCGAGTCCCATGCGGAACGTAAGTCCCCGTAGGCTAATTGGATAAACCGCTCGGCTACGAACCGGGTATTGACAGTTCGAGTCTGTCCGGGGATATAATAATGATTTGATGGGCATATTGTTAGGAAGGCTGATGATATGCCTTTTTCATTTGATGAGCAGTAAGACAGGGGAATAATATTGACTTTATAATGGGTTAGAAATAGCTCACGGCTAAGCCCCAATCAACAATGGAGTTGATTTTATTGTGCATTTAGGATATAATATATGTGTGTAATGTACCAAAATGATTAATGCTAAAGCGTTTTAGATAAGGAGCATGACCATGGGCTTAGAAGGTGTTCGTAATAAAAAGCTTTTGTATCATCTGACTACCCTTGATAACATGGAAAGCATTGTAAAATATGGGTTGCTATCAAGAAAACAGGTAAAAAGCCAAAATATAAAGTATAATGATATAGCTGATGCTGAAATTATTTCAAAGAGAGAAGAACTTGGATTGGATGGCTATGTTCCTTTTCATTTTCATCCTTATTCGGCATTTGATGTTGCGGTTAAGAGTTCTAAGCCTGATACAAAGTTTGTTTATGTTACAATAAGAAGAGAACTCGCTGAAGTTGCCGGATATAAGGTACTGATCAAACATCCGTTATCACAGGAAGAATGTGTGTTATATGATTATGCTGAAGGCATTGCTAAGATAGATTGGGATACTATGGAAAAAACCGGTACTAATGATACATACAGCAAGTGCGTAAAGATGGCAGAATGCTTGTCTGACAAACCGCTTCCGGCACCTCTGATCCAATGTGTATATGTTAAAGACGATTGGACAAGAGAGTATGTTGAACAGCTATTTTGGGATGCAGGGATAAAAGAACATCCGCCGTATGTAAGTGTTATGAGGGAATTCTTTTAAAATAGTTCTTAATTAAGGCAGGAAGGAGGAAGCTCAATGATAATCTATAAAAGTGGAGATATTTTTGAATCAAATGCTAAATGTTTAGTTAATACCGTGAATTGTGAAGGATTCATGGGAAAGGGGATAGCTTATCAGTTCAAGCTTCGCTTCCCTGACAATAATAAAGCATACATAGAAGCATGTGACAGAAAGACACTTCGTCCAGGTACAGTATTGACTTATCTGGAAAAAGGATTGTTGATAGTGAACTTTCCAACAAAAGATAAGTGGCGGGAGCCTTCAAGGATGGAATATATCGATGAGGGACTTCAGGCATTAAAGTCAGAAATAATAAAGAATAATATCAAGGATATAGCTATTCCGCCTTTGGGTTGTGGAAATGGGGGCCTTAAATGGAACGATGTTAAGGTCAGAATAGAAGAAGCATTAAAAGACCTTGATTGTAATGTATATGTGTATGAACCTGGCGGCAAAATATCTACTATAAGCGAGAAGGATATGAATGCTGAAGATTTGTTACTCTTATACATAAGGGGACAACTGCAAAATGTAACATCACTGAGATTTCAGAAAACACTTTATTTCACTAATTATTTTGCCGGAAGTTCGATATATAGTTTCTCGAGAGGAAAGTATGGTCCGTATTCAAAAATGTTGTATAGTGCAGCAGAAAGAATGGGTGATTACCAGAAACAACATGGTTACAAAAACTCTTATGAAACATATAAGGCAATCTATAGAGTGATCTGTTCTAAAAGAACAGATTCACGGTTAGATAGATTGAAGGAAGCTTCTGATCGTGCACTGTCTGTTGTGAACGATGTTCAAGATGATCATTTGCTTGAAGGAATGGCTACAGCATTGTTTTTGATCAAGGATGAGCAAAAGATCAAAAAAGACGATGTAGTACAAGAATTTGCAAACTGGTCGGAAGATAAACATAATAGATTTAAAAATGAAGATATCGAAAAGAGTCTTGAACAATTGGAAGCGATGGGATTTATTCAAAAGAATCTTTTCGATGAATACGAGATAGAAAAGCCATAATAGTTTGGTACAAGATATTAACCGTAAAAATGTAAAATGACCTTGAAAGTATTGTAAATCAATATCTTTCAAGGCCTTTTTTAGTTGTCAATATTGTTATCAATATTGTTGAGATAGAACTGATATTTCTCATCCTGATCAGTTGCATTGTCATTCGATTCTTTATATTTTAGGTAATCAGCAATTCGTTTATTTATATTAACATCATTAAAGGAAAAAGACATTGTCTCTGGAAGATAGTTTCCGTCATCATCTTTTTCGCAGTTGATGGTAAAGTCAGTCTGTTCATCAAGGGCAATGATATAAGCCATAATGTCGCCAACGTCGGTAACACTGTTTTCTGTAAATGCATTAAGGCTTACATTAAGAGCCTTTGCGATAATCTGAATCTGTTCAATCTTGGGATTGCGATATTCATTTTCATATTTTTTAAGGTTGTTGACAGGAATACCCGAAGCATCGCTTAAATCTTTTTGCGACATATTGCGCAGACCTCTGTAAAGCTTTATGAGCCGTGGAAGTTGATTATTATTCATTTATGTTAACTCCTATCTTTGTATTTTATTGGATTGAAATTGATTATAACATATTGGTTGCCATTTGTGAACTAAAATTTCAAAAAACTCTTGACAGTTCACAATTGAGAACTTATAATAAGCACAAAGGTTCACAAATGAGAACTGTTAATAATTGCTCGGAATAAGAAGTAAAATATAATCAATAAAATGAAAATTGCTTCATAGAACACTTGTAAAACGGCACCTTAACGGTATGTATTATATAAAGTATACACGGAGGTGCCTATGAGCGACATAATTGAAAGAATCAATGCAAAGAATCCCAGTAGGGAGGATATTTTGGAATTACAGAAAGAGCTGGAACGCTTAAGCAGGGAAGATTACAGGAAAGTGGATAGAAGCACACTTGTAGACATAATGTATGTTGAACCGGATGAGTCGCTTCCACCGCTTGAAAGGATAATCGATTACATCAAAAGGATAAAGAATCCATATTGTTATTTATGTGACGGAATAGTTGTCAGCGTTAAGTTTTCGGGAACGAGATCCCTTGCTGATATCTTAAAGGAAGCAGTCCTCGGAGGAGACTAGCAGTGAAAAATAAACTGAGAGCAGCTGGATACTTAAGGTTGTCTCGTGATGACGGAGACAAGGCAGAAAGCGACAGTATCAAAAATCAGAGACTTATTATAAACGATTATGCTAAGAGCCATGGCTTTACTATAGATGAAGAATTCAGTGATGACGGATACAGTGGTACAAACTTTGAAAGACCGGGCTTTAAAAGTCTGATGGCCAGAATAAACGAAGGAGACATAAACTGCGTAATAGTCAAGGATCTGTCAAGGCTCGGAAGAAATTATATCGAGATGGGCCGGCTGATGACTAAGATATTTCCGACGCTTGGTATAAGATTGATATCAGTCGTTGATAATTATGACAGCATCAGCGAAGATAGTAAAACTGATCAGCTGATAATACCTTTCAAGAATCTTATTAACGATGCATACTGCCGTGATATGTCAATGAAGGTCAGAAGCCAGTTGGATGTAAAGAGGAAAAAAGGCATGTTCATAGGAAGCTTTGCTGCTTATGGTTACATGAAAGATGAGAAAGACCATAATCATCTGATTATAGATGAGGCTGCAGCTAAAGTTGTGGAAATGATATTCAATCTGAGGCTTGATGGATACAGTGCTGATGAGATAGCCAAGAAACTGAACCAGTATGCAATAGTCACACCCACTGAATATAAGAGGATGCATGGAATGAATTATTATTGCGGATTAAAGGCATCAATAAAATCAATATGGCAACCTAATACAGTTAGGATGATTCTTAATAACAGGCTTTATACTGGATGCATTGTACAGGGTAAAACAAAAAAGGTCAATTATAAGATCAGAAAATCAGTGAAGCTTCCGAGGGAGCAGTGGATAGTAGTTCCGTATATGCATGATCCGATTATATCAGAAAACGTTTTTGAAGAGGTAAGAAGGCTTGAAAACCTTGATACAAGGGCTTCTTTATCAGATGGCAAGGTGCATATACTTGGAGGACTTGTTAAATGTGCTGACTGTGGGCAGAACATGGTAATGAGAAGCATAACCAGAAATGACAAGAAATACTATTATTATCATTGCTCCACCTATAAGAGTGGGAATAGTTGTTCTTCACATATAATAAGTGAAGATAAGCTGAAAGCGTCGGTGCTTGTAACCATCAGACGCATCAGTAAACAGATTGATGAGGCAAATGAAAAGTTTAAAAGCTTAGAAGAAATTCCGAAGAATAATGTGGCGCTTAAGCTTTTAGATAGTCAGATCAGTGAGCAGAAGCAAGAGATAGAAAAGATCTCTAAAATGAAAGTACGTCTGTATATGGATTATCTTGAAGGTATAGTAGATAAAAATGAATATATGGAGATTAACCGGAGGTTTGCAGAAAAGCTCGCTGATCTATCTGAAAAAGTGATGGAAAATGAAAACAAAAGAAATGAGCTTGTCTCTCTTGCAAGTGCTCAGAAAAGCTGGATAAAGGAGTTTCTGTCAGAAAAGGGTATCAAGGAACTGAACAGAAGATGCTGTATAAGGCTGTTGGAAAAAGTTGAGGTAAGGGCAGATAAAAGTGTGGTATGTGTTTTCCGCCACCATGACGAGATAAATGAGTTCCTCATGGCAGCAATCAATGCATAAGGAGGCAGGTATGAAATGTGTTGTTTATTCAAGAAGATTATCTGTTGTTGATAATGAAAATCCGGTTCCTATCAAAGAACAGAATGACAGACTCAGGGATTATGCAAAAGAACATTCGCTTAAGATAGATGCTTTTTATGAAGATAAAAGTGATGATCCGGATGCTGATAAAGGTTTTGTAAAATTAAAAGAGGATGGGATTGCCGGGAAAGTTAATCTTGTACTTCTGGAGAGCATATACCGGTGCGGGAAAAGCGTATCTGAAGCCAGATTCCTTCTTTTGGAAACATTTTTTGTCGCCGGTATCCAATTCATAATAACTGACGATAACGTGGACAGCAGGGATGAAGATTATGAGACGTTAAAAGAGTATTTTATGGCAAAGACAACACAGGCTTCAATGATAAATACAATCGAAAGAAGAAAGACAGAGGATTCTAACAGCAGAATAATCCCAGCCTTGATGGAGTGTTACGGGTACAGGCTTTCGAAGGATAGAAAAAACATAGAAGTAGATGAGTACGCTGCGGAAATAGTTCGACGGATCTTTTGGATGATTGGTTCTGGCATGAAGCCAAAGAAGATTGCGGATATCCTTAATGCAGAAAATATAGAATGCCCCGGGAAATATACCCACAGAGTATACATCAATAA
Source organism: Butyrivibrio sp. (assembly GCF_017635265.1). Taxonomy (GTDB): domain Bacteria; phylum Bacillota; class Clostridia; order Lachnospirales; family Lachnospiraceae; genus Butyrivibrio. The sequence goes on along the minus strand of NZ_JAGBLU010000007.1, from coordinate 822 downwards.
GCCTGATACAATTATTGACCATTGGATAAGTGACAACATTATAAGGATACGTGATAATATCAAATACGTCGGTGGTTCAGTGGAAACTATATTTGGCATTTTTACATATCCTCAGATCATTGATCAGGGTGTGTTTGACAAGGCAAAGGATAAGATTACCAAAAGGAAAAAGTCAAATGATTCATATGACAGATATTTTAATCCGTTTACAGATCTTATTTATTATAAGGATAACGGGGAAAAGCTCATCCTTAGGACAGCAGATGACAAAAAAGAAGAGAGATATTTCCGATTCAGGCAACATAAGAAAAAGATCATCGGGTTTAAAGAATTATATGATGAAGTAATGAAAGTCATTACCATGGAGAAGGAAAAAGCTCTGTCGGTGCTTGACATGATTGAAAAGGAAAAACTGTCCGGTATGAAGGAAATGGTAAAAGAGGAATACAGGGACAGAGCCAGAGCAATACTTGAAGAATGTAAGATATATGCAGCCGAGGGAATAAAAGAAGAACTGGAGTACGAAAAAGGAAATATATCCATATCAGATTATGAAAAACAAATGGCTTACATACAGGAAAAGATAAACACGAGTAATGAAAAATTCGGTTCATTAATTAGGGAAAGTGATAAAAGGCTTAGAAAACTGAACAGAAAAAATAAATGGCTCAGTATATATTCTGTCAAACGGCGAATTGGGCGCGGTGCTAACAACGAGTTGATTTCGGTAATGACGGCAAGATAAAAGAGATTGATTTTGGATGATGGCACATTGCCAGCGGACAAAAAGCACGTTCCCGGCGAGTGTCTTCGTAGCAGTGT
>NZ_JAGBLU010000014.1 GCF_017635265.1 Butyrivibrio sp. | reverse complement strand
CCGATATAAACTTAGTCTTAATAAACTATCCCCAAATGAATACTACAGATACATAAAAACCGGAGAATATCCAAAGAAGATGCTGGTCTAAAAAATGGGTGTAAATTTCAAATACTGTCCTTGACATGGGTAGTAGTTTACTAACAACGACAGACACAGACAATAACAGCCGCAGACAATGTCAGGCACATACAATAATAGCCGCAGGCAATGACAAACACCCCCAATGGTGGACGTAGACAATGGCGAGCGCAGCCAATTAATTACATTCATAAAAAAAGAGTATTTTGCTATAAGTAAAAACTCGCGCAACAATACTCTTCGGTGTGATCTATGTGCTTTTGAAATCAGGCTAAAAAAGCCTCAAAAGTTTGATTATGCAAAAAAGGAACCGGTTGACTAAACCGATTCCTTTTATCGTGCGGAAGAAGGGACTTGAACCCTCACGATGTAAGCATCACAAGATCCTTAGTCTTGCTCGTCTGCCAATTCCGACACTTCCGCGAACCGTCGTCACATCTCTCGTGACGACTTGTCTATAATAACAAGATTTTCGGAAAACGTCAACAAAAATTTAAAAACTTTTTTTCGTTTATTATTTTTGTCTCTTTTATCTTCCAAGTTCCTCTATCATGAAGTCTTTTACTGCCCCTATGACTTCTTCCAGACTATGATCATAACAATGTGTATCGCCCTTAATCAAAACAAGCTTGCAATTTTTATATTTTTTTGCTGCTTCGATTGAATCTTCAACCGGCACAGCTTCATCTGCATCACCATGAACAATCAGTACAGGTTTATCATACTTTGCTATGGCATCTTCAATATGAAGAGTCTGAGCTACTCTGACATAGTTACCGGACAATGTCCTGTTATCCCAGTTAACCAGTTCCTCCGGAACATTATCAGGGTCAAAGGGCTGTCCTAAAAGATTACCTTTTCTTGCTCCTTCCAAAATACAGAGAGCCGGAGAAAGGGGGATAAGTGCCTTAATCCTGTCTCTCTCCATTCCGGCAAGAAGCATTGCAGTAAGTCCTCCCTGTGAATGTCCGCACAGATATACATCAGTTACAAAATCAAGGTTCCTTGCATAATCAACTGCTGCCATAGCATTTGAAAGCCACTTATAAAGAGTGTGGTCTTTAAACTCTCCGTCACTTCCGCCATGACCGTACATTTCAACTCTAAGTGTTGCAACCCCAAGCTCGTTAAAAGCCTTTTGAACGGCAATTATATGCCTCTCCTCCATATGCCCTGTAAATCCGTGAATAATGACACAGATTGGGCACTTTTTTGCCCCATTTTCAGGCATATCAATTTTAGCATTCAGTTTAATATTGTCGTCTAGTATATACATTGTAGCCTCCCCAAAACATTAAGTTTTTACATACCAAACATCAGTATACCACGTAAACGTCATGCTTCAACATACCGGATATCAATATTCCACGTAAACATCATGCTTCACAGGAAACAATCAGTTTCATATCTCCACTAAACAAAGCTTTTCCATAATTAGCAGGCAGGATAAAGTGATCACCTTTCTTTATGAAATGACTGCCCATAAGTCCGCTTCCTTCTATACAGGAACACAACATATAACGGTCAGTTATCTCCATTTCAAGCTCTGTCTTAACATTGACTCTTGATACTTTGTAATACTTACAGCTGTTTAAAAGTCTTATTCCCTGCTCATCATCTGTGTCATGTACAATTGCATCAGAAAGATCTTTTGCAGGAACTGTGATAACATCCTTGCACTTATCAACATGAAGCTCTCTTTTGCTTCCGTTCCACATTCTGTCATAGTCATAAAGCCTGTAGGTTATATCACTGTTCTGCTGAGTTTCAAGCACAGAAACTCCACCTTTTATAGCATGCACCGTCCCCGGATCTATCTGTATGAAGTCACCTTTTTTAATCTTAACTTCTCTTATAAGGTCATTCCATCTGCCCTCATCCATCATCCTGCACAATTCATCTCTTGTAGCCGCATTATGTCCGACAACAAGACTTGCACCCTCGTCACAGTCAAGCACGTACCAGCACTCTGTTTTTCCCAGTGATCCGTTTTCGTGAATATTGGCATACTCGTCATCGGGATGAACCTGTATACTGAGGTCTGACCTGGCATCTATGATTTTGGTTAAAAGAGGGAATTTATCATAGGTCTTTCCAAACAATTCTCCGTGGGTTTTATAAAGTTCATCAAGTCCCATTCCTCTATACTCGCCCTGTTTTACTATAGACTTTCCATTGGGATGAGCTGCAATTCCCCAGCATTCACCGATATCATCGCCTTCAATATCATATCCAAAGACATCGCGAAGCTTACTTCCGCCCCATACATTATGTGTAAAGTGCGGCTCTAAAAATATAGGTTCTCTTACAAAACTATTCACTGATAATACTCCTCCATTTGACTTAATAACTTTTTTATACCAGAAACCGGAATCCTTGATTGTACGCTTAAGGCTTGGATAATCCACATATACCAGTCCAAATCTCTTGCTATAGCCATCAGTCCACTCAAAATTGTCACAGTAGCTCCAATGCAGGTAGCCGATGACAGAAACTCCTTCATCTGTTGCTTTCTGAAGATTGCAAAGATATTTATCCAAAAAAGCTATTCTGTTTCCATCGTGAACACAGCCATCTGCCGCCACCATATCACAATTTGCAAGGCCGTTTTCCGTTATCAGAATATCTTTATGATACCTCTCATACAAAAACTTTGGTCCCCAGTACAAAACCTGCGGAGTAACAGGCCAGTCCATAGCTGTCCTGTTATATCCACGTTCTCTGTCAGCATATACTGTTTCGCCATTTTCACCTGCTTTAACAGGATATCCGTTATAAATGTTCTGTCCGATAAAATCAATCGGCTGATTTATAAGTTCCATATCCTCTTTTGTTATTTCAAAAAGATCATCCTTAAAAAGCTTAAGTCCCTCATCCGGATACTTTCCAAAAACAACAGGATCAAGAAACCATGATACGTTCCATGCCCAGTTTGAAAGGTCATTATCAAATCCAAAATATCTTTTTCTCGCAGCCTCTATATCCCTTGGATCATCGGAGTTTGGATACGCAACACCACAAGTCGGCGCATATCCAATCTTTGCTTCAGGCGCCAAACGCCTTATGGCCTTAACTGCAAGTCCGTGAGCCTTTAACAGATTATGTGCCGCAAAAAGAGTATCCTTTAACGGAAGTTTTTTACCGGGAGCATGTGCTCCATTTACAAGACCAAGGTTTATGGTACACTGCGGCTCATTAAAAGTTATGAAATCGTCGCAAAGATCGGAAAAGTTCTCTGCTACAGCTTCTGCATATTTTTCAAACCATTCAGGGCTCTTTGGATTTACCCAGCCCCCCTTTTCCTCCAGAACAAGTGGGTATTCCCAATGAAAAAGAGTAATGAACGGCCTTATACCGTTAGCCTTCATGCTTTTTAGCATATTTCTGTAGAACAAAACCGCTTTTTCGTTGACCTTGCCGACACCATCCGGAATAAGTCTGCTCCAGCTCATAGAAAACCTGTAAGCCTTTATCCCCATCATTCTCATAATGGCAAAATCATCATCATACATGTGGATCATGTCGCAAGCCACACTTGCATCGGTTCCGTCCGAAATTGCGCCCTGTTTTATAAAAGCATCCCATATATTATCGCCGGCACCGTCATTCTTATCACGGCCTTCCGTTTGATATGCGCTGGCAGCCACGCCCCAAATAAAATCATCTCTAAACATAATTGCTCCTATTACCTTGTAATAATTACAGACACCAGGTTAAATGATACCGCAAATCCCCCTTTATCATCAATAACCTCTATTTCCAATTTATGAGGCAGCTTCTTCTCATGTAAAAAGAGTTGTTTTATATCAAGAAGATCCCCCCATGTTTCCTCAAATGCGGCATCAATTATAACTTTGCTGTCTGCATCATCATCAACTGTAAGCTCTACAACAGGCGCGGGTCTTTTTATTGTCTTGGCATATTGAACAGCAATGCCGCTGCAATCCAAGTCGCCCTTAAGCTCAAAAATAATTTTGTCCCCTTTTTTTGCACCAAGCCATCCGTTTTTAAAACAGTCACTCACATCCTTTTGAGGTCTTTTATCCACAGCAAATCCCTCAAGAACCGCTTCAAAATTCCTATTATCAAGCCTTTTTGCAAACTCAAAGCTATTACAAGTAACAGGAGTCTTTTTATCATCTTCCCCATCTAAAGAATCCGCATCTTTGCACTCTTTATAGAGTTTTTCAAAAAGATTTATTACAACTCTGCCAAGAAGATCATGGCCTGTGTCATTGGGATGAAGACCGTCCGGCGACAAAAGAGCTATATCCGGAATCTTCCCTGACAGTATATCATCATAGATAGCTCCGTGCATTGAAGCAGCCGGAATCCCATAGTATCTCGTTATTTTAGAGTGAATCCTCTCCGCCGTCTTTCCGTTTTCATAAAAGAAATTAAAAAGTCCGCATACTGCCGGTCTTTTTTCGCTATACAGGAGCTTTCGAACAAGTCCTTCATAGCTCTCTGTAAAGTACTCATTGCATTCATCATTTACAGAAAATTCCACAAGAACTATATCCGGATCATAAGAGAGCACATCCATTTCAACCCTTGCGGCACCAAATACCGAAGTGGTTCCTCCTACTCCGGCATTAACGTACTTAATAGCTGCTTTGGGAAATCTTTTTTGCAGCCATTCATATACTCTGTAGGCGTAGCATGTTTCAGGCCGCGAAGAAAGACTTCCCTGGGTGATGGATCCCCCAAGGAAGCAAACAGTAACTTTTTTACCTTCTTCTAATTTTTTAAATGCTTTTACAAATCTGTCGATATTATACGGCCCTGTTATGGCCTTTTCTTTATCAAATGTCACCATGTTCAAATCCTTATCTGATGCCAGGCTCGGTATCACTTTCGCGGACTACGGAGTTTTCCTTGATATAGTCAATTATGTCATCCAGTCTGGTAAAAGCAAGGGCAACATAACTGTCAGCAGCGCCGTAATATATGGCTATTCTTCCTGTCTCGCTATCATGAAGAGTAGCGCAGGGGAAGCACACATTAGGCACAAAGCCTCTTTCCTCATACCACTGTTCAGGAGTTAAAAGGAATGTCTCGCAGCGGTATTTTACTTTTGACGGCTCATCTATATCAAGTATTGCGCCACCTATCGAATAAACAAATCCATTGCAGGTACTGCTTACTCCGTGATAAAAAAGAAGCCAACCTTCGCTGGTCTCAATAGGCGCAGCACCTCCTCCTATTTTTACCGACTCCCACCAGTTGGGGGAACGTTCCATAACATGCCTGTGATGTCCCCAGTATTCCATATCCGGACTTTCCGAAAGGAAAATGTCACCAAAAGGTGTATGTCCCGAATCTGACGGTCGTGACAGAAGCATATATTTACCATTTATCTTTCTCGGGAAAAGAACTGCATTTCTGTTAAACGGAATAAATGGATTTTCAAGTCGTTCAAATACCTTAAAGTCTTTTGTTTTTGCCATTCCGATAGATGCTCCGTAAAAATCCTGACACCAGATTATATAGTAAGTATCTTCAACCTTCACAAGTCTTGGATCATAAGCATACCTTGGCATAAATGGTTTGCCGTCTTTATCCACAAACGGAATCTTCTCCTTGTCAAAAGACCAATGGATAGCATCACTGCTTCTTCCAAGATAGATATAAGGGATACCGTTAGTCTGTTCTCCTCTGAACACCCCTATAAATCCGCCTTCATAAGGCATAACCGCACTGTTAAAGATTCTGGCAACCCCCGGAGACGGATTCCTGTCAATTATAGGATTCTCACTGTATCTCCATACCGGCGCACCATCAAATTTTTCAGGTCCTTCCTGCCATGGAATATTTTTAAGGGGCTCACTTAACATTTTATATTTTGACATTTCTTTATCTCCTCATAAAACTAAATATATATGATTTTTTGAATTATATTTGTTACTGTTCAGACAAAAAATGCGCACTATACTGCGCATTTCGCGGGAATATGAGTAAAAAGTCAACCAAGCAGCTCAAGATTGGACGCTATAAGTCCGCATCTTAGTTTTACACAATCTGCACTTCTTCCCGGATCCTCAGGCGTATTAAACACATAATCAATAAGCTTATCAATTGTTGTTGTTGCCACATGAAGTCTGGTATCCGATGAAGCATAGTAAATAAATACTTCATTGTCATCATTTACAATAGCTCCATTTGTAAACACGACATTGCTGACATCTCCAACTCTTTCATTATTTCTCGGTCCTATCAAAAGACCTGATGGTTCAGCTATTACCTTCGAAGGATCAGCCAGATCAGTTGCAAAAGCATATATTACATATCTAAGTCCTGCTGCAGTATTTCTCACTCCATGTGCAATATGAATCCACCCTTTTGAGGTTTTTATAGGGACTGCTCCCGCACCGTTTTTAGCTTCTGTTATCTGATGATACCTTCTGATGCTTGTCATCTTCTCTTCATCTATTACCGGATGCTCTATATCATCGCACAAACCAAAGCCTATTCCGCTTCCACTTCCGGTATCGATGAAATCATCCATAGGTCTTGTATAAAAAGCATACTTACCATCAACAAATTCCGGATGTAGAACCACATTTCTCTGCTGCGGCGAACGAAGCGTTTTAAGATTTGGAAGCCTCTCCCATTTTTTTAAGTCTTTGGTTCTTACAATTCCGGCCTCCGCAACTGCTGCAGAAAGATCGCTGCTTTTTTTATCCTTGGATTCAGAGCAGAAAACGCCATATATATATCCGTCTTCATGCTGTGTAAGCCTCATATCGTACACGTTGGTCTCATCGGGAACAGTATCCGGAAGCATCACCGGATAATTCCAAAACCTGAATCCTTCTGTTCCTTTATCGCTCTCCGCCACAGCAAAAAAAGATTTTCTGTCAGCACCTTCAACTCTGGCCACAAGATAATATTTCCCGTTGAGAAATACAGCTCCGGAATTCATAACCGCATTTATTCCAAGGCGCTCCATAAAATAGGGATTGGAATCCTTATCAATGTCATACCGCCATATGACAGGCGCATGATCTCTGGTCAATACCGGATTTTCATATCTGTCATATATACCATTATAAAAAGAGCTCTTTTTATTCGGTCTTTTTATAAGTTCTTCCTGTTCTTTTAAAAGTTCATAATATTTAGGGTGTATCATTTTTCCATCCTCTTAATAATTTCAATACACATTCTTCCGTTGTGATACGGGCATTTCCACGGCTCAACAATCGGAAGTCCTTCAATCTGCATGCCGTCCTTATCTACTGCCCAGTACCACTCAGAGCCTTCTCTTTTGTCGATAACATTGTCAAAAATAAAATCCAGACATTTTTGGGCAGCATCCAGATATTTTTCATCAGTATTTCCTGATTTGCCATAGGCATTCAAAAAACCTACCACTGTTTCTGCCTGCACCCACCAGACTCTTTTTTCATCAACAACTCCTCTTTCGCATTCATTTGGAAGTGAATGACCGTCAAATGCATTTTCGTATATGTTTCTTGCAAGATCTTCTGTTATCGGCGCTATCTTTTTTTGCCATCTGTGATCGGGACCATCTATAGCTTCCACTGCAAGGTCCACAAGCCAGGAGGATTCTATATCATGCCCATAGCTATGAAGATCTATCAGTGAATTATAGGAGTCATCAAAAAACACCTCCTGTCTGTGAAGCTTTGGGTTATATATCTTTTCAGAAAAAATATCCAAAATATCTTCAAGAGCTCTTTTTACTTTCTCATTTTCCGCAACCTTGTACAAAGCAGTATAAGCCTCAAGGACGTGAAGCAGAGTATTCATCGTTCTGTCAGCCATGACACCGTTTTCCGATAATTTATCATTTTCTGTTTTACAAAAAGATATATCCCCGGCTTCCAGATAACCTTTATCATCCTTGCACTTCGTTTCAATTATTGAAAACAGCTTTAAAGCCCTATCAAGTGCCAACTCATCTTTGGAAGCCTCATAATACGCAGAGAGAGCATAAATGGCAAAAGCCTGATTATATGTATGCTTGGTGCTGTCAAGTACTTTCCCATCATAGGTTACAGACCAAAAGACACCACCGTTTTCACTGTCAAAGCAGTTCTTTATCATAAAATCATAAGCGTGTTTTGCCTCATCAAGAAGCGATTCGTCTTTTAACAAAATATAAGCACTTGAAAAGAACCACAAAATTCTGCTGTTAAGGATGCAGCCTTTTTCTGCCTGCTTATTTAATTCAAGATTGTAGTCAAGGTATCCGTAATATCCGCCATAAACATCATCTCTAAGCCCTTTCCAAAAGGGAATTATCCCCTCGCTTAGATGCTTTCTTATTTCATTTATCATTTTTTACCTCTTTTAACCTTTAACAGCACCGGCTGTAAGTCCGGAATAAATCTGTTTCTGACATAAAATGAATACTATAAGGGCCGGAAGAAGCGATATTATAACTCCGGCGCAAATGAGATTGTACTTACTCCCCAGCGGCCCGACAAAGGTATAGAGAGAAGTTGCAACCGTGGCATATCTGGTTTTGTCCTGAAGGTACAGATTGGCACAGTAGTACTCATTATAAGTTCCAACGCCTTTTAAAATGCAGCTTGTAACAATAGCAGGCTTTAAAAGCGGGAAAAGAACCTTATAGAAAATGGTAAAATAACTTGCCCCATCAATGATTGCTGATTCATCAAGGGAATAATTTATATTTTCAAAAAACTGAATATAAATATATATGGAAATAATATCCGTTCCGCACATCATGATTATGTAACCGGGCAAAGAATTGATAAAACCAAGATTATACATGATCTCATATACAGAAATCTGCATGGCTACGCCAGGAAGCTGTGATGCAAACAAAAACAAAGCACGTATGATCGTATTTCCAAAAAACTTAAATCTGTTAAGAACATAAGCAAGCTGGGTTCCGATCATCACAGAAAAAAACAACACGCACACAAGGATAATAAAGGAATTTACAAAAGCTCTCGCCATTCCCGCCTTTTGAAATGCCTGTGTGAAATTTTCAAAATTAAACCAGTTCTGCGGCATAGTCATTACATTTGTGGTCTGGTACTCATAATCTGTTTTGAATGCAGTGATAAAACACGATACTACAGGCAATACCGCCACAAAAGAAAATAATACCAAAGATAAATATTTTATGAAGGTAAGTAAGATTCTTCCGGCCTTGTTTAACTCATTCATATTACTTTCCTCCCCTTGCAGCTATTCTTTCCTGGTTTCTTATGCTTCTTTCCAACATTTTCTGTCTTCTTGCCCCTGCCCTTGGATCCTCGTCTTCAGCGCTTCTGAAAACATATTTAAAGAAGAGTTTTTGCAGGATAGTTGCTATAAAAATTATTATCAGAAGAACTATCGCCATAGCAGATGCAAGTCCTACCTTCTGCTGTGTATGCGCTATCTCATGCATAACCACAAAATATGTCCCGGTGCCGTTTGCACCATCTGTAATAACATACGGAGGTTCAAAAGCACTAAGTGAACCTGTTATTGAAAGAATCACATTCAAGGTGATTATCGTTTTGATGCTAGGCATAATAATGTATTTAAACTGCTGAAATCTGTTGGCACCATCGAGCATTGCAGCCTCGTAAAGTTCTGAGTCAACAGACATTATTGCTCCGATAAAAAGAACCATGTTCTGTCCAAAATATCTCCATATTGAAGTGCCAACCAGTGAAAAGTTATTGATTCTCTGATCCTTTAACCAATAAGGCAGATTTTCAAGATTAAAGCCACACCACTGGAGAACAGTGTCAAAAACGAACCCTCTGGTATAGAAAAATTTGAAAATAAAGCCGATTGCTATACCATTTATAAGAAACGGGAAAAACATGAATCCTTTGAAAAGATTTCCGCCCTTTACTTTAAAGCTCAAAATAGTGGCCAGGTATAAGGCAAGTGCCAATTGCACAATAGACCCAAGCATATAATACAGACTGAGTTTAAGTGCACCAAAGCAATCATCCCTCTGAAAAACTTTTATATAGTTTTTTAACCCTACAAATTTGCGCACGCCGACATACTTCATGTTATAAAAGCTAAAGCCAAACATTTTGGCAAATGGCAAATATGTAAATATGAATAAAAGAAGAAGCGGGATCACCATAAACGCAAACATCACAAGAACCTGCTGCCCGTCTCTACTCCTTATCCACTCTGTAAATGTTCTCTTTTTCTTCATATCCGATACTCCATACTGTCATTAATATAGCCGGAGAGAAAAAACGCTCTCCGGCTATAAAGAAAGCTGATCTTTAGTATTTAACTTCTATCCCAAGCTCTTCCTGAGCTGCCTGCCATACGGCATTCCAGTCAGTCATGATATCATCAAAGCTCTCTGAACCGTTTGCGCCTGCCTCTACGATTCTCTGAACTTTGGCATTTCCTCCTGCATTGATTGAAAGCTCTGACTCCGCATTCATATCATTGAGATAGGTTTCCTCTCCTGCAACTGCAGGCTGATCCGAAAGAACCTCACAGCCATCAAAGGCAGAATACATATCAGGATTCTGACCGCCTTTAACTACAGTGTATCCTCCTTCGTTGTAGCACCAGTTTGATTTCTCAACCATCCATTTAACAAAAACCAATGAAGCGGTTTTGTTTTCTTCAGATGAGTTAACGTTAATAGCATAGTTATAATCTCCACCGGCATTTACGTACTGAGTTCCATTAACGCTCATAGGAAATGGCATGTAACCAACATCCTCAGGAGTATCTCCTGCTTCCTGCATCTGTGCATAAGCCCAGGATCCAAGAACCATAGTGGCAATCTCTCCTCTGTTAAGCATTCCCTTGCAGCCTTCCCAGTCTGTTGTTGTGTAATCATCCTCTATAAGTCCTTCTGAACATGCATCATAAAGAATCTTGTAGAGATTATATGCACCTGTTCCATCACCCGGATCAGAAAACGGCTCAGCAGTATGTACTATTTTCTGGTTCAAATATGTATTATCTCCATTTGATACTATTCCTACATATGCATCCCATGCGCCCATTGTCCATCCTGCTGCATAGTTTGTATAAAGCGGAATAGCATCTGTTTTTTCTTTTACAAGCTTAAGATCCTCAATGAATTCATCGGGGGTCTGCGGAAGAACTTCGATGCCGGCCTCTTTAAATACCTTTTTGTTGTAGAGCACTCCCTGGGCATTGGCCATGTAAGGGATACCGTAACACACATTATCAAACTGCCAGTTATCAACAAAGTTGAGCTCCTGAGAAAGATTATCAAGTGTATCAAGCGGCATAAAATATGTGGCAAGATCTGTCTTATCAACAGCAGGAATAAACATAATGTCACCCCAGTCCCCTGTTGAAAGTCTAAGAAGTGAATCCTCAGCATAATCTGTCACAGCCTCTGTTGTAACTGTTATATTGGGGAATTCCTTGTTAAACTCTGCTATCATTGAAGCAATTGTTCCGTCAGCTTCACGGTCTGTCTTGTGATGAAGGAACTTAATTGAAGCAGTAAAGTCTTTGTAATCATCAAGATTCAATGTTGTGTAAGAAAGCCCTGTTGTTTCTTCTGTTTCAGGAGCTTTTGACGCTTCCTGAGTACTTTCTGTGCTGTCCTGTTTTTCCTCCTGAGTACTTTGTGTTTCGCCGGACTCTGCCGTTTCTTCTGCGGCACCACACCCCATAGAGGTTGCCATCATAGCAGTAGCTGTTAACAATGCCAAAGCTTTTTTCCTATTCATTTTTTCCTCCTTAAAATACAACTATGTTTTTAGCTAATTTATATTTTATTAGCTTAATTTTATTAGTCAATATTTTAGCTAATTATTAGCTTATTTTCTACCTAATAAACAAAAAGAGCATCTTGCTTTTGGTTAAAATAACCATCGCAAAATGCTCTCAAGCGCCATATTATCTGCTTTATAAGGTTAATCGTTTTACACTGTCTCTTTCTACCAGATGTCCTTCTACAATGCTAAGTCCGCCTCTGTATTGTTCACCTTTTAAAGTATGAAGAATCCTTTTTAAGGTTCTTCTTACCATTTCCTCCATATCAACTTTATAAGTAGTTATCCCTATGTCATTGCTTCCGGAATAAACAAAATCGTCATACCCAACCACAGAAATATCCTGAGGAACTCTGTATCCTTTCTCCTTGAGGTACTTAATAAACATACTGGCCGACAGATCGCAGTTACAAACAAAAGCTGTAGGCATCTTTTTGGGAAGTTTTATATTATTTTCCATATCGACTACCTGCGTCTTCATATCCCTGTCATCAAGAACCCACTCTTTTTTTGCCTCAAGTCCATGTTCCATCAAAGCCCTGCAATATCCAAGATATCTGTCGGTTATAGACGGCGTAGCAAGTATTGTTCCAACATATCCTATTTCAGTATGCCCCTTGTCAAATAAGTAATTGGTTAAAATATATGCTCCATAAAAACTTCCTGATATGACAGAATCTTTTTGATGCTTTCTATCGGAAAAATCCATATAAAATACAGGAGTGGAAAGCTTCTCATCCAGCATTCTCAAATAATCTTCATTGAGCGCCCCCATTATTACAATAGCATCCACATTGCCATCACCTATGAGTTTGGGAGGTTCAAGATTCTTTTCATCCTCATCAGCAAGAACTTCAAGCATTGTAAACGATCCCATCTTGGCTGCTTTAGCTGAAAAAATCTGATACATGTGGCCATAAAATGAATCAATATTGCCTAAATATCTGCTTCCAATCAAAATACCAATCTTAAAAGACTCGATTTCTCTGGCTGAAGATGACTTCTGATATCCCCTTTCCTCTGCAATTTCTATTATGCGACGACGCATTTCCTCGCTTACGCCTTTTTGCCCTGACAACGCTTTTGACACAGTAACGGTACTGATTCCAAGCTCTGCTGCTATGTCAGACATAGTTGTTTTTTTTGGCATAGTCTCCTACCTCTTACAAATAATTATTCTTCTGAGCTCAAGTATATAAGCTTTGACTGATAATCCCCGGCAGGCATATCAATCTGCAAGCCTGCTGATTTAAGTGTGGATCCCAGAATTCTCATATTACTATCCGCAATTCTATAATCCATATTTTTATCGAGTCCGTCAAGTTTAAGCACTCTTTTTTTGCCATTGGGAGCCGCAACAACCTGAACACATGTAAGTAATGCTCTTTTCTTGTCTTTACTTACAACCATCCAGGCATCAAACTCATGATTTCTCTGATAAGAAGCCAGCCTGTAATAATCACCATTTCTATATATGTCACTGAATTTATGATAATTCTCAACCTGCTCTTTGATAGCTTCTCTGTCTTTACGGGAAATCCCGGTTATATCAAGTTCATACCCAAAGGTTCCGGAAAGAGCAACATCCCCTCTTGTATTAAACGGTGTTGTCCTGCCTACTGTATGATTGGGGCAATCAGAAACGTGAGCTCCCATTGTACTGAGAGGGAAAACAAGAGCGGTTCCTTCCTGAATCTTGAGTCTCTCTATAGCATCCGTGTCATCAGAACACCATATCTGCGGACTGTAATAAAGCATTCCTGCGTCAAATCTTGCTCCGCCACCGGAACAGTTTTCCAAAAGAAGATCAGGAAAATCTGTAACAAGTCTCTCTTGAAGATCATAAACGGCAAGCATGTACCTGTGGCTAAGTTCTCCCTTCCTGTCACTGTCAAGCCAAAGAGAGCCAAGGTCAGTAAGCTGTCTGTTCATATCCCACTTTAAGTACTCGATATTGGCAGAACTCAATACATCTTTTATTCTATCGTAAACATATTCAAACACCTCTTGGCGCGTAAGGTCCAAAACAAGCTGGTTTCTGCTTCTGCAAGGAACCCTCCCCTCCACCTGTATAGCCCAGTCGGGATGTTCTTCATAAAGTCTGGACTTTGGCGATATCATTTCAGGTTCCATCCATATACCGAATCTAAGGCCAATCTCATTGATATCATCCACCAGTTTTTTCAGACCGCCTTTAAGCTTATTCTCATTAACATACCAGTCTCCAAGGCTTGAGTTATCATCATTTCTCTCTCCAAACCAGCCATCATCCATAACAAGCATTTCAATTCCGCTCTTTTTGGCTTCCTTTGCAATTGCCAAAAGCTTTTCAGAATCAAAGTTAAAGTAGGTAGCCTCCCAGTTATTTATAAGTATCGGTCTTTCCTTATCTTTGTACGGGCTTCGTATAAGATGATTTCTAAAAAGATCATGGAAGGTTCTGGTCATTTTCCCAAGGCCACAGGGAGAATAATTAAGTATTACTTCCGGCGCCTGAAAGCACTTTCCTTTTTCAAGCTTCCATCGAAAATTCTTTTCACATATTCCCATATATAGTCGCAGGCTATCAAACTGACTTCTGCAAACTCCTGCCTGAAAATTACCCGAATAAATAAAAGAAAATCCGTATGTCTTGCCGGTATCCTGTGAATCTCCATTCCGTACAAGCGCCATAAAAGGCTGGAACTGATGGGATGATTCTCCTCTAAAGGATTCAACAAGGGTATCCCCATATCCAATTGGCCTAAAATCCATCATCCTCTCTCTTGCCCAGGAACCATAAAGCGTCAGAAGCTGATAATTTTCATTATCCATATCCATAGTCATAGACATGACTTTGTTAAGCATTATCGGATAGTCTGAAGTATTTTCCAATCTTACTGACCTTGCTATCACATCAAGCCCGTCGAAAATACTGTATGATAATACAGCCTTAAGACCGATTATCTTATCGATCAGAGTTATCTCCAAAGACATGGTATCATTCTCATTTCCAAAAGCAGCAGGTAATCCCTCAAGTTTCTTTTTCCCTTTGAAGATTTCGTGAGAATCATAGCACAGAAGAACGCTTCCATTTCCGTTATGGTCTGTAATATTTATGCTGTCATTTCTGTAATCGCCAACATTACTGCCGGAATATTCAAACGGAAATCTATCCAAAAAAGAACTTCTATCCCTACCATTAGTACCGGGAGTGTATTCAGGCTCAATCAAATTCAAAACATAAGAAGAATCCCTTGGGTCAATTCTGTCTCCGTAGTAAAAATGCCCAAGGAATCCTTCTTCATCAACAATTCCCATTATGTAACTGGTATTTTCTGTTTCTAATACAAAAAGCCTGTTTTCTTCAATATATCTGATATCCATATTCCTTCACCTTTTTAGCTATATTATTTAACTTAATTTTACCTAATTTTAGCTAAAAAGCAACATGAATTATCATCGTGCTATCTGATTATTTATCCAGCTTTTGTTTAAGGTAGTCTGAAATCATATCAGCAGCCTTTCTATGACTCTTTTCACCGGGATGCATTCTGGAACCATATTCATCCTCAAGAGTATTGGGGAGAGTAAGATAATTCACATTTGTATCGCCGGTTTCCTCAATATATGATGCTACTGCTCTGCTTATGTTTGTATTTATGTCATAGCCAAGCATTCCGTATACCCACAGAAGGTGAGCTTTGGGATAATAGGTCCGCAGCTTTTTAAGAAAAGCTGTTACTTCCTTCTCCGCATCTTCAATACTAAGAGACGGATCTGTCGCAATTCCGGTTCCGTCATTGGTTCCAAGGTTTATAACAACGGCATCCGCCTGCCAGACCGAAGAATCATAAGATAAGTCAGCTCCAAGTCCATGATTGTACTCCCCATGAGCAAGACCACAGATTTGATCGTAAATCCTTGGTATATTATTAGCCCTCACAGCATCCCAGCTGCAATAAAAGCCCCATCCACCCTGGGATATTATTCGAACATCAGCATTTAACTTTTTGGAGATCATGTTGATATAGTTGTGACTTGAAGACATATACATAGGAATCCAGTCCATATCATCATGTGCGCCATATGTCCCCTCTCCAGAGGAAATACTGTCACCTATGAACTCAATCCTGTAATCATACTTTGGAACTTCAAAAAAGTCCCCGTCACTATACATGCCCTTAACAAGCATATGGCAGCAATCATCCTGTCCCATAGCCTGCAAGTCCCGATAGAAAAAAACTCTTTTTATAACTCCCGAACTCATGCCCCTGAACAGACATATGTTGTTTTCCCCCGGTTGTAACATACTGCGGCTTATCAAAGCACCGTTTATCTCAACCGCATACCAAGGCTCATACTGATCATAATCACATTCAACCGTTATCCACAATTCAGTTCCATCTGTGCACACTTCTACACCGCTATTATTCCAAAACAGCGGAAGAATCTTAGTCTCGTTTGGCCAGTTGGTACGACCATGAATAAAAAGGTTCGGCACCTCAGCAATGCCATAATATTTTAATGATTCGTTTCTATCCTGTGGATTCATATTATGCCCCCAAATTATCTAATATGCATATTATTATGCATTCTTGAATTAAAAATTCAAGGTGTATGCAAAATAATCAGGCTTCGTGACCCGTTTTTTTGGTATGCCTAAGAAGGGACTAGGAACCCCTCAAATATTCTTATGACTGATTCATCATTTTGGTTGCAACTATCATCTCTATAATCTAATAATTCCGCCAATAACAATAGCCTTTGAATCTCCCCCATGTCCAATTTCTGAAGTTTTAGCCACCGGCAATGTTTTTGGAATATGCTCTTTTAGCAGGTCAAATACACTTTGCGTTGCCCCCGACTTCTCATATGCAGTAAATGTTCCCAGTATGATTCCAGCTACCTGTTTATACACTCCCATCTGTTCAAGTTGTGTAAACAGAGTCGCTATTTGGCTAATTTCACCACCATATGCCTCCAATAAAAGTATTTTACCGTTCATATCAGGCCAGTACTCTGTTCCCGCAAGCTTTAGCAGACATCTGATATTTCCGCCTACAACGACTCCTTCCATCTGCTTACCCTGAAGGAAAGTATATTTAACATCAAACAATTCATTATTTTTCTTTGAAACAAACTCGGCAAATCGTTTTCTTTGAAGCTTGCCATCAGCATAAACCAGGTTCTTAATTTGATACAAAACTGAAGTTTTTCCGGTTTTTGTAAATATTGCATTGATTATAGTTGTAAGGTCACTGTATCCCCAAAAGGTTTTATTGGTAGCTGCAATCACATTCCAATCCAAGTATGTTAAAACACCATTTGCTAAATCTCCACCAGATATATCGTATATGGCATTAACAGAATCATCTTGATAAAAGCGCATCAAATCCTCTGCACGTTCCTTATCTGTTCCGCTATAGCCATCTTTCTTTGCGTAGATATGCTTTGCGAACGTAGCTTCTATCCCCTGTTCATAAAGGATAGTTTCTAATTCCTCGTTCTGTTTTTCCCATTCTTTCAATTGCCCATCCGAGCATGCAGATATTCCAACTTTCATACATTACCTTCACTTTATTAGTGCTATCGTTATTTTCTTACTCTAAGTTCTTTATACGAAGATCGATCAATTGATACAGCCATTCTTTTAGCTCACGAAATCTATAACCGATCGATTCCGTCATTTCAAGTTCTTTGATAATATTTTGCTTAATTAGCATTACGCACTTTTTGTGCTACAAAGGAGATTACTTTGGACGATAGTTGGCTGGTTCTGTTGTCGCGCGGGATTTCATATTTTTGAGCAACTACCGTTTCCTTTATTACACTCCATTCTTCGAAGATTCCCTCAAGATATGTCATGATCTGATCCGATTTCAGGTTAACTTCAAAGTTTGGCTCAAGACTAGCACCGGTTTCTGTATCGACTTCGGTGACGTCGGAATTAATGACACGACATACAAGCCCGTTCTTTTTGATGCCGTGGGCTATTTCCTGCAATTTATCGATAAAATGCTGCTTTGTATCAATGTGTTCCAGCGCCGAAACGGCAAGGATAAGATCATATTCGGCAGTGGGAATGGCAAATTTCTCAATAGGTGTCGTGATCCCGTTAATACGATCACTTACATTATGTTCAAGAGCGTTCTTTTTCAAAATCTCTATTGCAACATCAAGAATATCAACGCAATCTATGATACATGTGCCGCTCCGAAATGACTCTGCAATGTAAATGCTGTTTCTTCCAACACCGCATCCGAGATCCAAAACATGTAATTCATTATAATCCGAAAAAGAAGGCATAATGTCTTGTACGGTCTTTATCGGCTTCTTTAACCATGTGTCCGATGCGTAAAGCTTCTCGTGAGTATATACCTCGGTATGAGAAGCTGCTTCATTTTGTCTGATGCGGCTAAGTCGATCAGTCTGCTTTTTAGTATCCATCATGTTTTTAGTATTCAACCACATCTATCTGTTCAGGCATTTCTTTGTATAAATATTTCATTTTGTACCTCACTCATCTAACATCAGTTTGCCGGCTTTAGCTTTTTTCTGAAGCCGTTCCATCTGTTCCTTTTCAATCTGCTGGATGCTTTTTTCGGGAGTAGGAAGATCTTCAGGCATTGTACCGCCAATCTTTTCTATCGCTTTCCTAACTTCGCGGCCAACAGCATAATGCGTTTGCGTTGCTTTTTCCGCCCCCTGAATATTGTCTTTGCGCAGTTTTTCCTCCGTTTGAGAAATACGGAACAGATTTGCTATGAGTTCAGTGCTGCCCATAAAATCCAATATTTTTTGGCTTACTGTCAGACCTTTTCTTTTGTGAATATCATCAACGTCAAGACCACCATATAGTCCCATGTATCCTGCGTTTTGGAATATGGCAAATTCTTCATTAGTAATAACACCGGCATCATGGGCTGTTTCTGCAAGCAGCTGATTCCACTGCTTTATATCTCCACGTACAACCAGACGTCGGCGATCTTCATCCAGTTGATTGAAGTGATCCGCCAGTTCCTGTCTGTAAGTTTGAATTGCAAAATATGTCTGTCCCAAAGCAATGACTTCCTTGCGAGGATCACCGTTTTGAACAATAAGGTAGCAGGCATATCTGGAGAGCTCATAATCTTTTTTCGGTTTGGAAGTTGCACCTGCTTCTACGATTTTGCTGACCTCAGCAAAATCGTCAAAAATACTATGTCCACTGTTTTCGCATGCAATCATAGCTCGCTTTATTACATTTTCGAAATTTCTCCACTGAGTATATTCTAAAGCGGGAGCGAGTTCCCTCGCACTCCAATATTCGGAACCATCCTCACGGATATATTTGATATCTTCAAATCTTTTGTATTCTTTTCCTTTAAGTTCGCTCATTTTCATTTCTCCTAACTTTTAGTATTTTACCACAACGTTTGTTATGATTCATGGCAAATCTGTGTTAAATACAATGGTTTTCTTATAATATCTTTCCATCATTCATGCCCGCGCGCAGCTTGACTAGGGAACGTTCTTCAATCAGGCGCATATACTTTTCTGTCAGATGGAAGAAGGCTGCCGTTTCGGCTATGGTCTTAAACTCCAAGGAGGCAAGATCGTAACGGTGCATGAGAAGCCGTTGCTCGCGTGCTGGGAGCATGACGAGACGGTTCCGCATCTTTTGTATCATGACGCGTAGTACTGCCTCATCCCCCACAGTGTCTTGTATTCTGTTGGTGTCGACTTTTTCTATTTCCGGAATACCATCTTCATCAACGGAATTGTCATTCAGGAATACCTGGACAATGCCATGATCGGTAAGCTGTCTTTCAAAAGAAGAGTCGCCCTTACGGCAAAGGTCACTCATGGCATTTTTCATTACAACGGAAGCAAAGGAAGAAAGAAATCCCATTTCCACCGTTCCCAAGTACCAATATACCGTTTACAAAGGAGTTAAACTGCAAGAATTAGGCGGAAGATGGGACTTTGAGCAGAGCACTTGGCGAGGTCTTTCCGAGCCTAGTGCGAGCCATGGGTGAACACTTGACGAGGTTCTTTCGAGTCTAGTGTGAATCCAGCGACGGCGCACAGCGCCTAGTCCCTTTAGGGTAATCAAACTTTTTGAGGGTCAATCGGTTTGAGGGTTTACTTTGAGGGTCTAACTTGAGGGGCTAGTTTGAGGGTTTGGTTTGAGGGGCTGGTTTGAGGGTCTCTCATGATTATTAATAAAACCAGGGTTAATCAGTT
>NZ_JAGBLU010000051.1 GCF_017635265.1 Butyrivibrio sp. | reverse complement strand
TCTTTTTTTCAGATAGCGACAGCATTCTATTTTAAAGAGGGTTTGTATCCCAATGGCCCTATTTGGTTCTTGCTCTGTCTATTTCAAGTTAATATATTATTTTGTATTATATGGAGAATAAATGATTCTAAGGTGTCTTTGTTATTGTTTTCTGTTCTGATCGGTGCCGTTGGACTTCTATTAAGTTATTTCTCTATAAATCTATATTGCAATTTAGATTCGGCATTAACAGGGATCCCTTTCTTTTTCTTTGGATATTTAGTAAAACGAACTGATATCATTTCAGATAGGAAGCATAATATTGTTTTTGTGCTATGTTTTGTTATGATATCTTTTTTGTTTATTTATTTTTTTTCGCGCAATTCGGAATTTAATTTTAATAAGTTCGCCAATGTTCTTACATTATATCCTTGTGGCATCTTGGGTAGTCTCTCAGTGCTTTTATTATGTAAATGTTTTGGTAAAGTTCCTATGTTAACATTTTGGGGACATTATTCATTAATTATTTTATCAACTCATTATTTCATTTTGGACCTGTTTCGTTATGTTTTGTATAACACACCGTTAGATAGTTGGTGGGTTATTTTTATTATTCTTATGAGTCTATATTTTATTTTAGTTCCTTTATTAGTCAGATTTCTTCCATATTTTACTGCTCAGAAAGATTTGATTACGTGGCAAGGGAAACATAAGGATTAAGCACGTTACCAATAGCAGCCTTCTTCTATGTTTTGTGCTTGATCTGGTGTTTCTTCAGGCAATGGTCTCACCCAATAAGGTGTAAAAAAACGGCTATAACTTGTCCCGTTAAAACCATAGTTAGGGTTCTCCCAACGCTTGCCTTTGATGCCGAACAACAATTGGGTTGCTCCACCAAGGTGAATTGCTTTCTTCCCCTGACGTTTGCAATGTGCCGCCAAGAGAAAACCATAGGCTCCACATCCGATGATACAGATTTCATAGTCGTGCTTATCAATTTCGTTCTCCATGTAATGTAAAGCATCAAACCATGTTTCAAATCCGTTGGGCTTTACTCCCGTGATAGATTGTACAGCCTTGAGGGTTTGCAAGGTAAACTCTGGCAGAATTCTTGAATCTTTATGAACTAAATTTCTTTTGGCATATTGTGATTGAATAGTTTCAGTAAATGGATGAACAACTAGAACTTTTTTACCTTCCAATGCCGTTGTCCAAGGTTCGGTGTCGCTTCCCCATAAAGGATTAAGCAGCTCTAGGTCTACGAAGGTCGCGTTTGACAGTTCTTTTGAAAAGTAACTCTCTTCTTTGCACCATGAGCCTAAAACGTCAACAAGTGGCATGGCTGCTATCATTTCTTTACCGAATAGATCAAATTGCTTGTCTATAGGAAGGAAAAAACCTGCATTGTTATACATCCTCTCTATGAGATTATCGGGATACCACCATATGTCACTCTTGCCGCGTGCATAGTTCAGTAGGTCATATTTATAATACATGCGATTTCTTGCAAATACAGTACACTCAATTTCGTTTGATCCAAAACGTCCTATCATGCATGGGCGTTCAGAACAGAGCAAGTCATGTATCCGTTTGTTAGAGAATGCAGGATTATCACTTGCTTGAGGCTTTTGGGGATGGAATGTCCCCCAAAGCGTAGTATGTATTTTTCGTGCTTGGTTAAAACCTTTGATAATCAGTCGGTCTGATAACGAAATCCTATTCATGGAATTTTTATTTGAAATGAATGATATTGCAGATTCGTGAAAAAAAGTCTTTTGCTCCTTTGCAGAAAAGGTATATTAAAGTGAAGTTGATAATGAGATAGATGAATGTACCTGCAGCACAATATGCTATCCATTGAAGATAACCCTCATCAGCATGACAGTCCCATATGGCCAATATTAAGTGTGTAGTCCCAAAACTAAATATAGATACAATATAGTTACGTATTGCACCGCCCCAATATTTTAGATAGGGTAAATGGAACGCGGAATGGAAAAGGTAGTACGGTTTCCAAATTAAACCAATAAGGGAAGTTGTAATAACTTTACTAAGCAAAATGCCGCTGATACCCCAAAGATAACCACCAATGAGTGTTATTGTTACATTCATAAATAGTTCTGCCCAAGCAGACCATGTGTCAGCAAAAAGGCCATGTGTTGCATTGAACATGTCGACACTGCCTCGCGAAGTTCCGATATATATGGAAATGACAAGTAGGATAAGGATGTTTCGCGGGAGAAGATATTCTGCACCCAGCCAAATGCTGATAAAAGGTTCAATATAATGATAAATGGAAAAACATAGGAAACCTGCTACAAAATGCCTGATAGTTGTAAGTTCCCAAAAGACTTTGATAATTTTTTGTTTGTTACCTTCTGCAACAAGATTGCCGATGCTGGCCTGTATACTTCCTAATACAGAACTAAATAGTTGTCCCGTTCTTGTAGCGATAAGCGTATAATTACCATAAAAGGCGACCATTTTTAGGGAAACAAAGAGAAAGATGAAAAGTTCATCGCTTTTATACAGAATGAAATCTTTAATTTTATGGATAAATATTTGTCGAGTATATACGATGATGTTGGGATATTTCTTCCAAAGATTTTTTCCTTTCAATTTGTTAGTACTCAACCAGGGGTATTCCTTATTTATTTTCAAATTAAGAATGATGCATCCTATAATGCCGAACAAGAATTCTATCAAAACCCAGACGTAAAGGTTCTTGTATGTATATGCTAATGCTATCTGTATCACAGTTTTAACTAGGCCTGCTGATTGAAAATATATTGCAACAAGATAGTTTTTCTGGTCTGCAGACAGGAGAATTTGCCTATAGTTAATAAAATAGCCGATGAGTGATGAACCAAGGATGGAGTAGAAAGAAAAGTACACGATGCCAAGACCTAAGGCTGTCTTGGCAAAAATCCATGGGAAAAAGAGGCTGATGATGAGACCTGCAAAAAGAATTATAAGACCTATCCAGTTATAAAGATAACCAAAAACAGAAAGAATTTCAGATATTTCGGCCTTGTTTTTTTGTTGTAACGGTTTGTATAAAAGATAGCCAATACTGCCACTTATTCCTAATTCTGCCAGGTTTAAATATCCAAGGATATTATTTAACGTTCCTGTTAGTCCAATGAACTCGGTACCGAGGAATTCGAGAAATATCTTTCGAGAGAAGAAAGCAAGAAATAAGGTTAGGAAGTAGAATATAAGGTTTACTTCCGCATTTAAAATGCTTTTCTTTACTCTTTCTCCCATAACTACAATCTTTTATTGAATTTGATGAAGCTTATATCGTAGGTCATTCATGGCTATTCGCCAACACCAGTGTGGGTTTGATATGTTTAATCCCATTTTATATCCATCTAAAGGCATAATCAATGGAATATGTTTGATGTGTAGGTGATGATGTTCGCAGAAGACATTAATGAGTCGTTCGCTCATATAGCCATAGATACGGCTTTGGACAGGATCGTCAATAGGGGGGACACGGCGCTCAACCTCAAATAGAATGTCGAAAAGCCATTTAGAGTACTCATCGAAATGCTTCCAGTGAGTGATGAACATATTATAACCAACAGAAATATTGGAATGGTCCATAGATTTTTCAAAAGCTGGTATATATTGTGGCGAGCGTTCTTTAATAATTTGGCGTAGCATCTCCCAGTCTTTTGCAATATGGTAGTCGGCATATTGCTGCGTGTTGCTCACTCGCCAATGGCGGGCAACAGGCAGAATAATATCGTATTTCTTCAAAAGCTTTTCCAAGTCAGGGAATTGATAAGGATGGCTGAAGAATTCTTCTGTCTTGATGAAGTGCTTATCTGCAGAGAACTGGGGCCACTTGCGCTGGAAGTCAAAATAACGACGGTAATGGTTGAGACCAACGATATCAACATTCTTAAGATTCTTCCATGCCCAATAATGACAGGTCAGTTCGCAGAAATGAGGATTCTTGGATGAGATGTTCTCTCCTTCGCTATCAGGTTGATAACCAGGAATGGTTTCATGTAGTGCAGCACCTGCTTGAATAGGTAAGAAGTATGGGTGCGGGGGAAGGGGAACCTTTTTATGAGCGCAGATAAAAATAATTATATTCTTCATCTTTTATTTATCGTGTGTGGTATGAATAAAGTCGGTATTTTTGCGGTCAATCTTGAGAATGTTCATGACCATTCTCCATACAAGTACGGGTAGAGAGAGAATCTTTCCAAAAACAGAATGGCTACGCAACTGTCTAGGTGTTGCAATATAAAGGGCTATACAGATTGCCAAGAACAAACACCACCACTTGACATACCAAAGGTTGTCAAAGAACAAGGAAACGAGAGTCATCAAAATGGATAGGCCAAACGTTGCAATGACCAGCATGGAACGGGGAATGAGTGCTTGCTGAATGGTTTTGTCGATAAAATCAAGGTTGCAAGTCATGATAGCATGGGGAATGTAGGGCAGCAGATTGAAAAAACTCTGTATCTGGGCCGTCATCCAGCGCAGACGTTGCTTTTGGAAATTGTCTTTATTGCTGACTTTCTCGTCAAAGACGTGGATGTTAGATTCGTAATGGATATACACTTTCTGCTTGAGTAGAAGTGCTTCTAATTCACGGTCTTCACCGGCAGTGCTAAGCTTATGGACATTGTTCTTAAACCATTTATAGTCAAAGCACATGCCGGAACCAATCAGGGCTGAAGACAAACCTATGCGATTGTGGGCTTTACGGAAAATGGTGTTGTTGATTTCCTCGCTGACACCGTCAAGCACAGCAATGTCGTTGTTGTTGTTCTTGGCACAGCGGTGGCACTGGATAGCCTTATACCCTTTGGCACACTCTTCATTCAATTGCTCCAAAAAGTGAGAATCCACCACATTATCGGCATCAAGAATAATCACAAAGTCATAGTATTCTTTTATTTGGTCAATCGCATATTGCATAGCCTTAGCTTTGCTGCTCTTCTCGAAAACAGGCTGTAGCAGGGTAATGGGCAATTCATGCAATTGCTGGTTGGTTTCAGGCTGCATGTGGTCGGAAATGACTGCCACATGAAAGTTTTCATACGGGTAGTATTGCCCTAAGAATTGGCGGACAGAGGGGACAATGACACGGTCTTCATTGTAGGCAGGGTAAAGAATCAGGTAGGAAAAATATTCTTTTTTGCGCATGGACAATGCTTTGTCGGTCAGGTATGATGTCAGTTCGGACACGCGTCTTCTCCATAATGTAGAAACCAAGGCAAAGAAAAGAATATAGAAGACGGAAGCCGCCATCAATACCCATAAGATGATATCAATGATATGGATAAGATGCCAAATCATAGGTTGTTAGTTTTTGAGATCAATCATATCGTTGAATTTCCTGCCTAACTTGAATTTATTCAAAAAAGAACTAAGAAACACAACTGGAATTTTGAAGAAGGTACTGTCCCATTTGTCATCCACCAGATAGTTGGGGGTGGCAATGGCAAAAATCAATAGTACAATAGCAAAGAGCGCCCACCATTTTAAGGCTGCTGTCATATAGATGAAGGGAACTAATATACCCATGATGATGATGACTACCATCATAATCATTCGTGGTATCAGCATCCATTGCAACAACTTGTCAATGAGGTCATAATGACGGTTGATCAAAGCGGCAGGCAAATAACGGATATTTCTGAGAATAGAGCGAAACTGGGTCCATATCCAACTACGGTGCTTACGGTTGAAATCCTCAGCCTGACGGGCTTTTTCATTATAAACAGAGATTTTGTCGAAATAATCGACATAGATATGCTGACGGGTCAGCATGGCTTCTAATTCCTTGTCTGCCCAATGTGCCTTGGCCTTTTGGATGTAGTCCTTGAACCAGTTGAACTCAAACGCCATACCGGAACTGGCCAATGCTGCGGGTAAGCCTATGCTGATATGACCACGGCGGAAGATAGAGTTGTTGATTTCCTCAAATATTGCACTTAGACGAGCAGGTGTTGTGTCACGATTCAAAGACAACTTATGTGTTTGAATGGCTTTGGTGCCTGCTGCCTCGTAGGCATCGTTCACCTGCTCTAAGAATTCCTGTTCCACTACATCGCCTGCTTCTAAGATGACAACAGCATCATAAATCTTGAATTGAGGCAAGTTGTTAATGGCTAATTGCAGGGATTTTGTCCTGGATTGTCTCCTAAAGTTCGGAGTCAGTAAGGTGATGGGGTGTTGCGCCAAATGAAACATGGTCATCTCGTCCTCATGATCGGCAATAACGGTTACATCGAATTGACGTTGGGAATAACTCTGTCCAAGAATCGATTTGACCGTCATCTCCAAACTTCTGCCACTCTTATAAGATGGGATCAGTACGATAAAGCGATTCTGCTTCTTCGCTTTTGGTGTTTCACTATGCCGGACGAAGAGAGAGGTAATAGCAAATACTCCCAAATACAACACTGTCATTGAGATGAGGATAAACAAGATCCAGTCTATGATGGTAAAAATATACCAGAATGTCATGATGCTGATGCTTTTATAAAGTGATGAATGCCCTTGATGGTCGCTTTTGCCAAATCGGGGCGACGGTGGATGCAATACTTTAACATATCCCTGACTGCTACCATCCCAATGAGATAGCCATAGGATAAATATCGAGAGAATGTCGGATTGTTCCGTTGTACAAATAGTAATCGATTACGAGTAATATAATAAGTCCGTAAAGGACTATTCTGACCAGTAGACTGGCTTTCCTTATGATAGATGGTGCAGGCGGGCTCATACCAGATATCATATCCCGTCCGGCGAATCATCATTGACCAGTCTAACTCTTCGTAATAGAGAAAATAGCATTCGGGCATCAGTCCTGCCTTTTCAACCACTTCCCGCTTAACCATCATGGCAGCCCCATGAACGTAAGGGGTTGGATGAGCAGTATCATATTGTCCATGGTCTTCCTCGCCAAAACCAATGGAATGGTTACGCATGGTGATGGAAGAGAGTGGGGTATAGCCTGCAAATTGAATGGGATGATTACCCCACGCAAAGCGTATCTTCGGACATACTGCGCCAATCTTTGGCGAGCTTTCTAAACGATTGATGAGATGTCTGATGTCTGATGTCTGTTGTCTAATCGTATCATTGTTCAAAAAGAACAAGTATTTGCCTTGGGCGGCTTGGATGCCTAAGTTGTTGCCACCGGCAAAACCGAGGTTTTGGGGGCTTCGGATAACTTTGACCTGAGGATAACGTTGCGCAATGAGGGTGGCCTCGTCTGCCTTAGAAGCATTATCTACCACGAGTACCTCTATCGACGCATCGTCTAAAGGTAATGTCTCAATTAACTCACAGGTGTCTTCCAACCCATTGAAATTAATCGTGATAATAGAAAGTTCAAAGTTACACTCTCGATGCACGCTTCTTCTCTAATTTTAGGCGTTTCTTTTCTTCTTGTATGGCAAGTTGTTTGTTTTCGTATTCAATCCATTCGTTTTCAATATAAGGTAGTACATAGACAATGGTTAAACCACCATAGAAAACGAGGCAATTCGGAAACTGCATGAGAACCTGGTTGCCATATCCTCCTAATTGTTGGGATACCATCGCACAACAGAAACCTGCTCCAATACCCCTTAGGGATGGACTCTTTAGTCTAAATAGAACTATCCAGCAAGCTCCGAAAATCATGATGGCTGTACAAATCAAAAAGATAGTGATACCGATAATACCCGTATGAATCCAAATAAAGACATATTCAGAGTCGGGGGGGACTGTTGCCATAAATGTATATTTGTTGTTTGCTGGTATATTTTTATAGCCTACTGCCATACCAATGCCCCAAGGGGCTTCAGCTAAGTATTTCTTCATAGCTGTTTGGTTAATAGTGCGGGCATTGGCTGACGCGTCATTTCTATCAAATGCAGAACGCATACGTCGAATAGACTGATTACTATTACCTATATCTGTAAATGCCAGGATAAAAATAAATAGCGTAAATGCAATAGTAATAGGAATTGCTATCTTGAAAGATTTTGACAAGAAAATGTAAATGATAAATCCTGCGATAAGGCAGGCTATTGCTGTTCTGGTGCCAGATGGGAATACTGCCCAGGCACATACTGCTCCAGTGATGAGAAAAAAGTATTTATACTTTTTGATTCTACTGGTAATTCCAAAGATGATGAACGCAACGGCAGTTGAGGCAATTCCGATACCAAAGTTGGCAGCATCGCTAAATATGGAGAAATATCGAATCAAAGTTCCTCCATATAGAATATGTGTCGAGCGTCCACGTCCTTGTAGCCAAATATTCTCAGCATCTGTAAAACCAATGTATTTTTGTTTCCATACCCAAAATGCGGCAAATAAGGCCAATCCCCCCCATACGTATAAATATTTAATTAATATTTTCGGATTTGAAATGTATAATGTGAAGACCAAGAATGCATACATCAATTGATATGCAATAGAACGGGCTGTTGTATACCACGCCCCCACATTAATGCCGATTCCACAGGTGTCATTAAGTACCTCTAATGTGCAAAATCCACACCAAATTATCAGTGAAAATAGCATGATATTAGCACAACGTTCGAATCTCGCTTCTTTAATATCAATAATGGCTATAGTAAGTAGTACGATTTCTATTGCCTCATTATAAAGTGAGGTCGGAATGCCTTGTGGCAGCGGAGCACTGTGCCAAATAACGATGTAGTTGATGACAATCAATGCCCAAAAAGCAGACATCCGGTAGTTGAATATGGCGATGACTATTAAAACTAAAAGAGGGATAGCACAAATGATGGCAAAAGGAGCAAATCCTGCGGTAATTAACTCATATATGGCTACCACAAAGAGGAGGAGGAGTAACGAGACTCTTCCTCCGTTGTCTTTAGCGTATGTCTTGAACGCACTTGTCATTTACTTTCCATGTTCGTTTTCTGTAGCAGTCAAGCCTAACTGGGAGATACGATAGACAAAGTTGTTGAACTTGGTGTAAGGCGGCAACTGGCCTACAAACTCCTCAACGGCATAGCGGCTGGCCTCAGTCAGATACATGAAGAGGGTATCCTTATGCTCCTCATCCAACATGGCCTGTACTTCCTTCAATGCTTTCTGGTCAACATCCTTCCAGGTACGATTAGCACGGGTAACCATCAAGTTGACAGTACCCATATTTAACAAGGCAGGAGAGATGGAGTTCTCATCCAGATTTGGATACTCAATGATTGCAATCTCGTCTGGCAAGATATCGGGACAGAGATCCTTGATGTCCTTAGCCATGATGAACTTGCTGTCTTCTGCCAAGAAGTCTTCATCGTATGTCAGACGGCGCACTTGTAAACCGATAGAAATCCAATAGTTCTCCAACTCCTGAGCCAAATAACTCTTGCCGCTGCCGGAGTCGGTAGAAATCAGATTCAATACATTCTGCTGACCTTCCTGGAAATGGGGCAGTAATGCCTTGCTAAGTTGCTTCATGGCCATGTCGGCAATGGTCTTGTTGAAGCGACGATAGCGAAGATTGCTCTCCTTGGGGTAACAGCCCATGACAGGTATTTGGGTGATGCGCTCAGAACGCATACGGTCACGTAAAGTGCGGTCGAGCATTTCGATAATCAGGAACCATAAAGCGGTCAGCATGAAGGTCAGCATGAATGTTCCCAACAGTATCATGAT
>NZ_JAGBLU010000050.1 GCF_017635265.1 Butyrivibrio sp. | reverse complement strand
GTTTTTCATTTCAAGAGGCGTGCTTTAAAGCAGTTCTACCTGTACACCGGGGAACTGCTTTTTAAATACGGGAAGAACCCAGGAAAATATAAGTGATACACCTATCGTGATCCGCGTAAATGTTTGTATTTACGATTCTTCCTCTTCATCGAAAAAGAAGATCTCTTCGATGGTTCCCCCAAGGGTTTTTGCCACATCCCTAGAACAAATACATATTATAGTCTAAGGAATATAAATAACTATATCGGATAGATTGTTTCGTTATTGACGAAAAATCATACACTCGGGTATGATGAAATCAAATGCTGGATTTGTTATCAAAAGAAAGGGAGCAGTGATCATAGAAGGTGCAACAGTATGACAGAAAAGATGCAATGGATCAGAGAACCGGAAAACTATAAGGTTGAGGGTAACAGGATTGAAATAGTAACACAGCCTCATACAGATCTCTGGCAGAGGACATATTATCATTTCAGGAATGATAATGCACCGGTTTTTCAGTTTGAGACTGAAGAAAAATTCTTTTCCTTTGTTGTAAAAACAGATTTCAAAGAGAGCCATCATCGTTTTGATCAGTGCGGAATAGTAATGTACCTGGATTCGGAGAACTGGCTCAAAGGTTCTGTAGAATATGAGAATGAGAGCTTTCAGCATCTTGGCTCTGTAGTAACCAATCATGGATACTCTGACTGGGCAACTACTGCTATACCTGCTGAGGTTAAGGCGATGTGGTACCGATTTAGCAGACGTGAAGATGATTATTGTATTGAATGCTCCCAGGATGGTGTGAATTTCTCTCAGATGAGAATATGCCATATGTGGGAAGGTGCCGGAAAGATCAGATTTGGAGTTTATGCGTGTAGCCCGGAGGATTCAAGTTTTAAAGCAATATTTACAGATATGAAAATGATGGAGTGCCAATGGCTGGCTCATGATGGTCAACAGCCGGATTAAATTATAACTTTGAATAAATCGTGCTAAGGAGAAGCAATGAGAGTAAGAGAATATAATGATCAGGATTTGAAGGAGATAATCCGTATATGGAATGAGGTTGTTGAAGAAGGTATCGCTTTTCCACAGGAAGATACATTGGACATGGAAAGCGGAGCGGATTTCTTTACATCTCAAAGTTATACAGGAGTTGCAGAGGAAGATGGTAAAATTTATGGTCTGTATATCCTTCATCCTAATAATATCGGTAGATGCGGACATATCTGCAATGCCAGCTACGCTGTATCCTCGGATGCGAGAGGAAAGCATATTGGCGAACAACTTGTTAAGGATTGCCTACAGAAAGGCAAAGAACTTGGATTCAGAGTTCTTCAGTTCAATGCGGTAGTAGAGAGCAATATTCATGCAAGACATTTGTATGAAAGGCTTGGTTTTAAACAACTTGGAACAATCCCGGGCGGATTTCGTATGAAAGACGAGCATTATGAGAATATATGCCCATACTACAAGGAACTGTGAATTTTTTACGCTATTCTCTAAATATTTTTGGATGCTATGGGATTAATCAAAAATGAATCATTTACAAGGCACATACAGGGGGAGTTATTATGTCAAAATTGTTCAGATTTAAATGTCCACAATGTGGTAGGGTTCAGGATGCACCGGGTGATAAAGCTTGTTGGAAATGCCATACTATGGTGAGTCTTCCCCGGGATGGTATTATTCAAATCTACCGTATGCCTGCTTGTCTGGGGATAGGAAGCAGCATGGAAATATATATTAACAATATTTGTCTCGGATGTTTGAAATACGGAGATAGCATCAGGATTCCTGTGCAGTATGGTCACTATCATGTTCTAATGAAGTTTCTCGATTATAAACTGAGTAAATATAAAGGTATTGGTCAGGAGTTCGATATCACTCCCGATAACAGGATCGTGTATCTTAAGGCGGCACGCTGTATTCCGGGATTTATGACCAACACTGTGATTCTGGAACAGGCTTCTGCGGAAGAGATGCCACCGCTTTGACCAATGCGGAATCGTAATGTATCTTGACGGCAAGTATAACCTCCGGAGAATAGAAATCGCACAAATATATTGACATATGTCAGAAAAGATATATACTTATCTTGACATATGTCAATTTTGGTGTTTGGAGAAAACGATGGCAAGGACTACAAAGTGCAGAAAAATATGCAGTTTTCCGGACTTCTACAGTTTTGTACCCGAAGAAGAGGATGCGGGAATTATCCCGACTGTGATGATGTCGCTGGATGAGTATGAGACCGTGAGGCTTTTGGATTATGAAGGTCTCAATCAGGAAGAGTGCGCTTTGAGAATGGGTGTTGCAAGGACAACGGTCACTGCTATGTATGAGAGTGCCCGAAAGAAACTTGTGAGTGCTGTTGTTGAAGGTAAACGGCTTCGCATAGCAGGTGGCAATATCGAAATTGACAGGGATAGAAATGGGTTCAGTGTGGACCTGAAAAGCAAAGGAGATAAGACAATGAGAGTAGCTGTAACTTACGACAATGGAAACGTATTTGGTCATTTTGGAAGAACTGAGCAGTTTAAGGTTTATGATATCGAGGATGGAAAGGTAGTTAATTCTCAGATCCTTGGAACCAACGGAGAAGGATGCGGAGCGCTTGCCGGTATCCTGAGCATTGCGGATGTAGACGCTCTGATCTGCGGTGGTATAGGAGGAGGAGCTGTGAATGCTATTGAGGAAGCCGGTATTAAGCTTTATGCAGGGGCAAGCGGAAGCACCGATGCAGCTGTTGAGGCTCTGATCGCAGGAACACTTGAGACGATTGGTGAAGCAAACTGTGATCATCATGACCATGAGCATGGCGAAGGTCATTCCTGCAGACATGGAAAGTGTCACGAATAGAATGGAGTTGTAAATAGTTCAACAGAAGAAAAATGCCACAGTAGATGATATCATAGCTTTCTTAAGTACTGTGGAAACGGGCTGCGATCAGTAATCAAAAATGCACAGCCCATATCGCTTTTCATTTCTTTATGCATGGCAAAGTTATATTCGATGCCTCTTTTGGCATCTACAACAATGCATGCCAGATGTTCCCTGGGACCCATGACCATCTCGATCATATCATCGGTATCATGCGCTATCACAGTATCATATTTTTCAGACATGATCTCTGTAAAATGATCATATTCAGGACATTCGGGAAGCCTTGTTTCTTATTTCTTTAAAGCAAAACGATTGGCGAAATTCCATTAAATCACAAAAGACTTCGCTTGTTTTCCAACTGCCGAATCATGGTATAATACAGAGAATCCGGCGAAATTAATAAATTACGGGGAAACTAAGATGTATTATCCCCATTTTGCAAGGGCATAGGAAAAAGGAGAAATAGGATTATGGATAGAAATTTACTGGTTACCGTTATGATCGCGATCGGCGTAATACTTCTGATCGTTGTCGGGATCATTATGGTCCTCGATGGTTCCCGGAAAAAGAAGAAAATCTCCTCATCGTCCGGAGCTAAACAGAAAAGCTATACCTACAAAGGTGAAGAGCTTTGGGAGGCAGCGGCAAGGGAATACAGGCGGATTTCAGGGAAGCCCGGGGATGCAGAGCTGACGGAGGAAGAGAAGAAAAAGGTCTACGATTATACGATAATGCCGTTGTCGTATTTCTTCGGATGGCTTTGCGAGAGAGAACTGATCGGAGAGGGATTTGCAAAGGAAGTCGGCGAGGAGAAAGCGGAAGAAATCCTGGAGGGGATCAGGACCGGCAGGAGTACACCGCAGGAGGCATTGGCAGGTTTGGGTTATTATTTTACGGAAGACTGGATCAAGCCTGATGCGAAGCGCTTATTATTCAGTTATTTTAAGGCCGGTGAAGGCTGGTACGATTGCCGGGACGAACATTACCTCTATGATTATTTCGAATGCAACGGAGAGCAGGAAGACCGTTACTTTTGCATGGAGTATTCCCGGGAGATACAAAAAAAGATCTATAAACGTATCGATGAGCGCTATGTGAAGTTTAAGCCACTCAATTTGGAGGATTTTAGGATAACCGATTCCGACTGTGATGATGAGGAGAGTATCGGGAGTATACATTCCGACTTTTTTGATGCGGATCTGGAAGTTCGAAAATATGGCCGAAACCAATTTCCGGAGGATTATGCGCTGAAATGTGTAAAGAGTCTGGAACAGATGCCGCAAAAGGAATGGAAGCGTCTGGAACGCCGGATATTATCAATCTATGATGTAGACGAGGAAATGGTGAATATAAAAAATTTCAGAGCGTTTGAAATCGATTTATATGAACCGGAGTCGGAAGGGGACATTGCCTTTGCGATCAACGGGGGAACGGATTATGAGCCGGAACATGGCGTTTCCTTTACGGTAAGGAATGGCATCATCCTGGGCTGGGGGCATTCCATGGAGAGCGGCGATCCTTATGATGATGAGCTGAGCAAACGTTATGAGATATTAACGAGTGGGATTGATTTTGAGAGCGTCAAAGAGCAGAAGGATCTGGATGCACTGGTGGCAGAGGGAAAACTGATCCCTACAACGGCTCTGCCGGAGTGGCTTGGCGGGGAGGATACCGACAGCAACAGGATCTGTGTGACAGCGGATGCCTTTGAGCAGATGCAGACGATCTGGAAACGGCTTAAGGTGATCAAGGCATACGCAGCAATAATGTATCCTGATTGGGAGTTTCACGTTGGGACTGAGGTGACCTATTGTGAGGAAAAAGATGGTTCGAAAGCATTGATCCCTATGTGGATCTATTATTCTCATTCTGACCGTCCGGTCCGGATCATTACGAAGGTGGAGATCTGGGAGTAAATCAGAGAGTATTATGAGTGAATTGATCAATAATTTTTCAAACGATCCCATTGTTCAGGATTTTGGTTTTGCACTGATATTTTTTGTAGTCTTTGTGGTCGCCCAGTTCCTGACCGATCAGGTGCATGCACCGTACCACACTTTTGAGGACGGTGTGTTTACCGTTTATCTTTATGTTCCGGCAAGGAACGGTTCAAGATACCACGAATACCGTTTTGTCCATAAGGAGGATGGCAGACTTACTTATGTGTGTGACCGGATACATCCAAAATATTTTTTGATCGGTGCGGTGGCGTTGTTCGTTATTTATCTTTTCTTAAGGATATTTAAAGTTCCGCTTTTGATCTTATACGTACATGGGGGTTTTCTCCTCTGTCTGTTCCTCTCCACCGTCCTGTCGTTTCATCCGATCAGGGCGCGGATTTACTTAAAAAAACAGGGAGTATGAAAAATGAGAGTGATAGATTTAACACATGTGATAAAAGAGAATATGCCTGTTTACCCCGGAACAGAGCCTCCAAGACTGGATCCTCCCGCGTATCTGTTCCCAAACAGGACAACCCTGGATCAGTTCCCTCCCGAGCAGTTTATTGGAAAGGCGGTTGTGATCGACTGCCGTGATCTGCAGGAAGGGCAGCCCATCACCATGGCACAGATCCGTCAGGCCGGAGAGCTTGCTGCCAGGGCTGATTTTTTACTCTTCAATCTCGGATGGGACAAGCGCTGGGGGATGAGTCATATTTTGGCGATTATCCCTGTCTGGACGACGAGGTAATGGATTATATTCTGAACGGCAGCTTCAAGGGAATCGGATTTGATGTGATCGGGCTCGATCCGATCGCGGATGTTAATCTCACAAGACATAAAAAACTCTTTGCGGAGAAGGAAATCGTAAACATAGAAAATCTGTGTAATCTTGAACTGTGCGGTCCGGGGCTGTTTTGGTTCAGCTGTTTCCCTCTGAAGATAGCAGACTGTGACGGTTCCCCGATACGCGCCGTTGCGTGGTTCGAATAACGTGCAACGGATTTTGACATGATCGTTAAATGATGTTGACAGATTGCCAAGGCTGATTGGTAGAGTTGGGGTTTAAACCATATGCGGGATTAGTGTTATACATCAGCTTTTTCATTATGGCGGTGGTGGTCCGCAAGAGTGAAAATCGCACGAGGCGCATCACGGGCAATGTTATGCTTGTGGCATCTGTACCGGGAATTATCAATAATCTTTTTCTTTGCGCTGGCATTGACTGCTATCATCTGCGGGATTGTGATCCTGGTTAAAAAGGCGGGCAAGGTGATAGGCATTGTCAAGCTTGTGTATGGACTTGTGCTTATGGCACCCTCATGTTTGATCCTGGTTGCTGTGATGGCGTTTTGGGCGTCGTGAGAGGATTCATATTCAAAACAGAAGCTGCGAGAGAAATCTCGTAGTTTTTTTTCGTTAAGATTCTAACCCTGGTTTGACGTGTGAATATTTATATGATAATATTCACAATGAACATTTAAATACAAATATTCACGAACATTTTCCAAGAAAGGATCACTTAATATGGCCGGTGGTTTTACTGAAAAAGAAAGGGAAGAAATAAGACAAAAGCTCCTGCATGCAGGATATGAAATGAGTACCGAAATTGGTCTCAAGAAAATGACTGTTGCTATGATTGCCAGAAGTGCCGGCATCGCAGTAGGTACATTTTACAATTTTTATGCTTCCAAGGAAGAGTTTGTGATTGCAATGATCCGGGATACCGAAGTGAGATTTGAAAAGGAAATGGCAGCGCATTTCTCCAAGGATGGGACTATCACGCTGAAGAAATTTCTGGAGATTTTCCGCGAGAATTTCAAACCTGAGAACAACATACTTCTGCGGATGAAGCTGGATGACTGGGTATGGCTTAAGTCCCATATCACGGACAGTGCGTACTTCAATAAGACAAATGATATTAAGAAATATGAATTCATGTTTACAAAAATCAAAGGGATCAGACAGGATGCCGAACCGGGTGTGGTTGTCAATTTTATCAAGTCGATTTATGCCCTGTATCAGAACAGGGATACATTGTTTGAGGATTCGCTTCAGACGAATGTTGACCTTATATTCGAGACTTTATACAGGTATCTGAAAGCCTGATCTGAAAACAGAAAGGAGCAGAAATATGATATTAGCGGTTATCGAAGGAGTCCTCCTTAGTTTTACACTGCTTATGATCTGTGTAATAAGTATAAAAAACGGCCCGGAAGGAGGCGTTCATTACTACGAGAAGGATGTACAGGACAGAGTGGTAGAAATGGGCCTTTTGACTGAAAAGGAAATAAAAAGGAATAAGAGCCTGTTAGCTATACCTTTCTTTGTTATGATGATCATAGTATGTCCTGTCATGGTATTTTTTCTGAATGGGGCTTCAGGTTTTACGGAGGGATTCATTCATCTGCTGATTGCGTATATGATATGTAATTTATTTGACCGTATTTTCATTGACTGGTATTGGGTTGGCCATACAAAGGCGTGGATCATTTCGGGAACCGAGGACCTTATGCCCTATATTCCTAAAAAAGTGATGATTCGAAAATGGGTGATCTCTATGATCATGTATCCCTTATTTGCGGCCCTTCTTTCATTTATTTTTACGAAGTTTATAGTATGACATAATAACGGACAAGTGTTAGAGGATTATTGTTCGTTATTATTTCCGCATTCGGTGAAAAAAACCTGTTCTTGACATTATATATTGCATGCAATATAATTGTATAAAAGATAAAGGCTGTATTCTAACATCGACGTGGATAGGATTGAAGAGTTCATTAATGCATTGTTGTAAGGAGGTATTGCCATGACATATGCAGTAAGATATTACACAAAAACAGGAAATACGAAGAAACTTGCGGAGGCTATTGCTAAGGAACTGGGTGTGGAAGCGTTGCCGATCAGCGAACCCGTGAATGAGACTGTTGATTACCTGTTCCTGGGCAATTCATACTATGCATTTAATATTGATCCCGAAGTAAAGTCATTTGTGACATCTCTCGACAAAGAAAAGGTTGGAAAGATCGTTAATTTCGGTTCTGCGGCACTGCTGAATTCAACTTATAAGAAAGTAAAAGAAGCAGCCGACAAGGCCGGCATCGCCATGGATGAGAAGGAATTTCACTGCAAGGGCGAGTTTAAAGGAATACATAAGGGCAGGCCTAACGAAAGCGATATTGCTGCAGCAGTTCAGTTTGCTAAACAGTATAAATAGAGCTACTGCTCACTGGGCGAACTCAGGATGCTTCTTGTAGAATTCTTCTTTATCCTTGTACATCCGCTCGTCTGCAAGACGCATTACTGCCCGGATATGGATATGGTTATTGGTGTAAAACGTTTGAAGAATTTGAGGAAATATCATAATATTTTATATGTAGGGAAAATATTCTGATTGAGAATCTTGAAGCATACGATATCAGAAGTGCTGAAGAAATGAAGGACAGGAGTTTTGACCCCAGGAGATTCTATGGATAAACCTTCTATGGAAAATAATTCTATGAATAAGAATAAGAGTGGCGCATTACCTGTTTTAGCACTTGTTTTTTCGTTCCTTTTTCCTGTGGTCGGATTCATATTGTCCATTATCGCATTAGCGAAAAAATATGAAAAAAAAGGCCTGTCAGTTGCGGCGCTGATCATATCCTTCTTATGGACAAATATCATAGTCTCCGTGATATCGGTTATCATAGTGGTTATAGGGTTGTCTGTAGGTTTGGGCAGTATGGTCGTAGAGGATTTTAAAACCTATGAACAGAATGAGATGAATAATGTCGAAGGGAAAAAACTGACGGATTATTACTATAACAGCCCTATCGTATCCGCAAGATATTTTCACAAAGAAGATGGCGTACTTGTATATGAAGACATTCCCGAAGATCAGATAGAAGATCTGGTCGAGACCCTGGACTCATTGACGATAGAGCAAACACGCGGGCTGCATGTTGATTATTATTACGGCATGCAGAGAGGAGTTGAATGTACTCTTGAAGATGGCACTTACTTTACGTTTGACGGAGAACGTCTGGAGTACTATTCAGGTGACGAAATCCCCACGGGCAGATTTTTATATCTGGACAGACCTTTTGATGAAGCAATGGACGAGTTTTTTGAAGCCCATAATGGCTGGGAATGAGCCGGTTATTTTTTCCCTTTCTTCCATATAAGCGTCATCAGTAGATTCAGTCCGTACGCGATGGGAATAGTCAGCACAAGCGATACCAGTACATAAAGAAACTGGTTTTTAATATAAAAGACCGGTTTCGTCGCATCGTTAACAAAGGCAAATCCGAACATCTGAATAAACAAAGTATGCACAAGGTAAAATTCCAGGGTAAATTTTTGAAGGAATCTCATAACCGGATTGCCTATGCGTATCTTCATGCCAAGTAACAAAATAAAGCATACAAAAGTTGCCGCGCTGATTACCTGTCCGATCAATTCTCCCCAGAAATGTCCCTTATCCGTATAATGACTGCCGAGAAGCACGATGATTGTAGAGTAATAGTTGGCAAACGCAAATCCACAAGCGGTAATCACGAAAGATAAGATCAGCCACAGCGGATATGCCTTTTTGAAAAGGGCAAGCATTCCATCCTTATGTCGCGCTGCGATAATGCCCAGCAGAAAAAGAAACGGTGTGTTGTACCACCAGGTCCCGGGGCTAAAGAAACCACATAAAATGAAATGCAGTATCGTTCCGAAGATCATCACGGCCATGGACAGCCAGTCTTTTTTTATAATCTTAAAGCACAGATAAAATAGGGCATAGAAATAGATCACTGCCACCACATACCAGACATAGGTGTAGGTGTTTAGCCACACCGGCTTGTCAATTGGTACCTTTCTAACTTTTTCGATCACAAAAAAGATCAGCCACATAATGATTGTCGGTGTCAGAATAGGCATAATCCGGATTTTAATAAAATGGCCAAAGAATCCTTCCTTGAAATGTGCTGTATATACGCCGTAGCCGGAGCAGAAAAAGAAAGTTGCCACACACAGGTATCCGATAAAGACAAAGGGATCCAGGCCGTGATGGATATTAGATGCCATAAGCCAGGGGGCACAAGTCCTTTGTGATGCATGATGAAAAAGGATCAGGATCGAGCAATAGCCAAGGAATGCTTTGGTATGAGAGAAGGAAAGCACCTCTTCATTCCATTCTCCTTTTTTGCAAAGATGGGCACCCCAGAATAGAAGTACCAATAGGGCAGGATAAAATATTATATGCATAAATAGGCCTCGTTATTTTTGCGGATAACTGAAAAATTTCTTCTATAAGTATAAGAGTATCATTTGGGACGTGTAACAGAGTAAAGAATTAGTTGGAAAAATAAATAAAATAAAGAGAGTAATCTAGAATCCTTTGTTACAATGAATTTGACACAAACACCGAAAAAGGAGGATTACTCTCATGAACATTGTAGCACT
>NZ_JAGBLU010000049.1 GCF_017635265.1 Butyrivibrio sp. | reverse complement strand
CACCGCTAGGTGCTGGCCCTTTACTGGTTCTGATGGAAACGCTACAATGCAGGAACCGACGGTGAGTGAAAGATTACTGTTCCCATCATCCTCACCGTCGGCAAGATGGCTACTGCGTTTCCATCAGGTTCAGTCATCAGGGTGGCGGACGTTGCCAGGTCCTATGGCTATATCATAAAAATGGATGATCATATAAAATTGTAAATGCAAGAATGCTTACGCTATCCGCGTAAGCATTCGTAACCATAATCAATTCTATTTTATTTCCTGTTGCTAATCTACAACATAAGATAAGCCACATACATATTTTTTCTCTGACATTATTCCTAATCTACAACGTAGAATATAGCACATACATTTTCGTAAATACTCTTCCAAATCTCCAGAGTAATTTCAATCTACGCCATAAATTGAATATATTATTTTGCAAGAACCATCATAATGTCGTTGCTGCGAGCAATGAACCTAGTCATTGCCTCGCCTTCAAGCGGAGCGTTCTGGATGCGTGCAAGATCATAGAGCTGTTCGCAGATCATCTTGGTATTGTCACCATCTTCATGCTCCATTACATACTGAACAAGTGGATGGTTGGCATTTAGAATAAGTGTCTGGCCTTCGTTACCAAAGTCGCCCATGCTCATTCCGTTCATTGCATACATCTTCATCATCTCAGCCATACGTCTTGACTCTTCTGATACTGTAAGCATAGAAGACATCTTCTTATCTTTGAGCTTCTCAAGCTTGATAGTAAGCTTATCATTCTTAAGAGCCTTTTTGATCTTCTCTGAAAGCTCTTTTTCCTTCTCTTCAAGCTCAGCTGCTGCCTTCTTGGAAGTCTTGGACTTGAATGTATCTGTAAGATCAGCATCGATTCTGGCAAATTTTATGCCTTCGTTCTTGGCTTCAAGCTGCTGCATGAAAGGAACATCAATGTTGTGATTCATGATGAACGCTTCCATCTTCTGAGCCTTAAACATCTTGATGTACTGACTCTGCTGCTGTTCATCAGTTACATAGTAGATTGTACGAGGTTCTTTTTCTTTGTTATCATCAGCCGTCTGATTCTTCGAATCGTCTGCGCCATTTTTGCTTGACTCTTCGGAATCATTGACTCCACCGGAAACTTGCTCTTTCTCGTTTGGTGTCGCTCCAACCACTTCTGCCTCGACCTTATTGCCGTTTTCATCTACAGCCTCTTCCTTGGCTGCTGCCTCTTCAGCTTCCTTGTTGATCTGAAGTGCTTCAGGAGTTGTAAGATACTTGCCATCAAGGTTCTTAAAGAGGATGTAGTCTGTCATCTTCTCGCAGAACTTGTCGTCTCTGAGGCAACCATATTTAATGAATGGGCTGATATCATCCCAGTACTTGTCGTAGTTTTCTTTATCAGTCTTACAAAGACCTGCAAGCTTCTCTGCAACTTTCTTTGAAATGTACTCAGAAATCTTCTTGACAAATCCATCATTCTGAAGAGCACTTCTTGAAACGTTAAGCGGAAGATCAGGACAATCAATAACACCCTTAAGCAGCATCAAATACTCAGGAATAACTTCCTTGATGTTATCTGCAATAAATACCTGATTGTTGTAAAGTTTGATTGTTCCCTCTATTGACTCAAACTCCATGTTGATCTTAGGGAAGTAAAGAATACCCTTTAAGTTGAAAGGATAATCCATGTTGAGGTGAATCCAGAAAAGGGGCTCCTTATAGTCGCGGAAAACTTTTCTATAGAATTCCTTGTACTCCTCATCTGTACAGTCCTTAGGAGTTTTAGCCCAAAGAGGATGTGTATCATTAAGAAGCTGAGGTCTTCTCTTTATCTTAAGCTTCTTCTCCTCTTCCTTTTTCTCATCCTTATTTTCGCCATCTGCCTTGGTCTCATCTTTCTTTTCAGGCTCAACGACTTCTATAACCACATCAGAATCAAGTTTTTCTGATTCTTTGATTGTCTCTGTTCCTTCCTCATTTTCCTTGGAAAGATAGATTTCATATGGCATGAATGAGCAGTACTTCTCAATAACTTCTCTTGCCTTGTATTCGTTACAAAACTCAAGACAATCCTCTGAAAGATGAAGAGTTATTGTAGTTCCAACTTCCTTTTTGTCTCCGTCTGACATCTCGAAGTCTGAACCGCCATCGCATGTCCAGTGAACAGATGCAGCATCTGACTTATATGATAATGTGTCGATATCTACTGAATCAGATACCATGAATGTTGAGTA
The DNA here is from genome assembly GCF_017635265.1 of Butyrivibrio sp. Classification (GTDB taxonomy): domain Bacteria; phylum Bacillota; class Clostridia; order Lachnospirales; family Lachnospiraceae; genus Butyrivibrio. Next base: position 37,553 of record NZ_JAGBLU010000049.1, on the reverse strand, counting down.
AAATCCAAGTCCGAAATGACCGATAATCTGATCTGCATTGGCCTTGTCTTTGTACTTGTTAAGGAAATCAGTAGCACCTGAAAAAGCTACCTGGTTGATGTATTCCTCAACCTCTTCTGCTGTCATACCGATACCGTTATCAGTGATCTTGATTGTCTTTTCTTTATCATTAAGGACTACATCTACGCGAGGCTTAAATCCATCAGGAAGAGTATATTCTCCCATCATATCCATTTTGCGGATCTTGGTAATGGCATCGCATGCATTTGAAATTACTTCTCTGTAAAAAATATCATGATCCGAATAAAGCCATTTTTTGATTATCGGAAACATGTTTTCGCTGTTAATTGAAAGATTACCTTTTTTTGAAGCCATAATTCTCACTCCTTTTTTATGTTTTAGTCAGGAACTGCATTGAAATTAGTTCCTTAGCATCTTACTAACCAAAGACTAGTTTAAAACCCTATCAGACAAAAGTCAATAAAAAATTAGCACTCACTTAAAATGAGTGCTAATAATTGCCTGATGACTATTTAATACTTTCATAATCCGCTTTTCTTATGGCTGACCTTAATATCTTTCCATTGGCATTGTGGGGGAGGGCTTTTACAAAACTGATCAGTCTCGGATACTTGTAAATAGCTGTGCGCTCCTTTACAAAATCCTGTAACTCCACAGCAAGCTTATTATCCGGTTCAAAGCCTTCATTAAGCACTATGCTGGCCTTGACCAGCGCTCCTCTGTTTTTGGAAGGAAAGCCAGTCACCGCACATTCAAATACTGCAGGATGTCGCATCAAAACATCCTCTACTTCAGAAGGTCCTATCCTGTAACCACTTGACTTAATGACATCATCATTTCTTCCGACAAAGAAGTAATTTCCGTCTTTATCCCTTACTGCCATGTCTTTGGTATGATATACTCCGCCCTCAAAAGCTTCCTCATACATTCTCTCATCCCCAAGATAGCCCGTAAACACTCCTATGGGGCGCTTACCGTTTTTGGGAATAATAACAATCTCCCCCTCCGCGCCATCAGGCACATGGACGTTTTCTTCATCCACAAGTCCTATTTTGTACAGTGGTGATGCTTTGCCTATGCTTCCCGGAATTTGCTCTTTACCGATTACAGTACAAAGCTGAAGTGCTGTCTCCGTCTGTCCAAAGCCCTCACGAACAGGGAGTCCTGTCTTATCCTTAAACTTTTTGGAAACCTCTTTTGGCATTGCCTCTCCTGCAGTTGTTACAAAGTGCAGGTTCTCCAGATTATATTTCTCCAGGTCTTCAAGCACCAGATATTTATATATTGTAGGCGGAGCGCAGAAAGTATTGACCTTTTCCTCTTCCAAAAGCTTTAACATATCACCGGCATAGAACTGCTCATAATCATAGACCAAAATAGCCGCTCCCAAAAACCACTGCCCGTAGAGTTTTCCCCATGCTGTTTTGGCCCATCCGGAATCCGCAACCGTCAGATGCAGCCCGTCCTGCTTTATTCCATGCCAGTTTTTTGCAGTAAAAATATGTGCCAGTGGATATGAAAAGTCATGAATTACCGCCTTGGGCGCCCCGTTGGTTCCTGATGTAAAATAATAAAGCATCGGGTCACTTACTTTCGTATCCACCCTTTCCAAAGATTCATCGGATTTTTCCACAATATCCTCAAAACTGATTTCTTTCCCATATCTGTCACCCACAACAATCAGGCAAACGTCACTTCCTGCAAGAGCTTCTTTCACCTTATGACAGATATCCCCGGAATTAACGCATATTACCGCCTTTGTATCTGCAAGCTTTACTCTCTCTTTAATATCTTCTGCTGAAACCATGTGGGATGTTGGAATGGCGATTGCCCCCAGCTTATGAATGGCAAGAATGCTGACCCAGAACTCAAAACGTCTTTTTAAAAGAAGCATAACGCTGTCGCCTCTGCCTACTCCCAGGCTCTTTAGCGCATTTGCAGCCTTATTGGACAAAACAGACATATCCTTGAAGGTAAACCTTGTAGTTTTCCCATCTGCAGTCTTATGTAAAAGAGCCAGCTTATCAGGGGAAACATCTGCAAAAGAGTCAATAACATCATAGGCAAAGTTAAAATCATCACCGTAGGTAAACTCTATATCTGTGATATTCCCTGTGCTATCCTTTATTTCTTTATAATAATCTTCATAGATCATAACATTTTCCTTAATAACCAACTTTTCTAAACTTTTCATATCGTCTGTCAACCAGCTCTTCTTTTGAAAGCTCCATAAGATTTTGCAGACAGTTTACAATTTCGTTTTTAAGTTTTTTCTTATCTGCACTAAATATCCTGTCAATAAGACCAAGTTCATATAGCTTTGGGGCAGTCAGGCAAAGAGCTTTTGCAGCCACGTCAGCCTTCTCTACATTTTTCCAGAGAATATTTGCACAGCTCTCCGGAGAAACAACGCTAAAATAAGCATCCTCCTCCATCCATATTTCGTCCCCATGGCATAGGGCAAGGGCTCCTCCGCTTCCCCCTTCTCCTATGACCAATGATAGAACCGGGGTTTTCAGATTTGACATTTCAAAAAGACAATCTGCGATTGCTCTCCCCTGACCTCTTTCCTCTGCATCTATTCCGGGATATGCTCCTGCCGTATCCACAAAACATACAACAGGTCTGTCAAACTTCTCCGCCTGTTTCATAAGCCGAAGCGCCTTTCTGTACCCTTCGGGCATTGCACTTCCAAAATTATGTAAAATACGGTCATTTGTATCTTTTCCTTTTTCAATACCGATGACCGTAACAGGAATATCGCCTATTTTACCTATTCCTGCTACTATCGCCCTGTCATCACCAAAAAGTCTGTCTCCGTGAAACTCAGCAAAGTCCTTTACCAAAAGCTTTATGTAATCCACAGAAGTCAGCCTTTTCTCTGACCTGGCATTTTTTACAATCTCGTAATCGTTCATTTCACCATTTCCCTACATTCCATGCAGCTTTAACAACCTGTCAATGTAGTCCTTTTGTTCAGGTCTTTTTACTATTTCATCTATAAACCCGCATTCAAGAACCCTCTCTGCTTTCTGAAAGCCTTCAGGAAGCTTTTGATTAAGAGTCTTTTCAATTACCCTTGGTCCTGCAAATCCGACTCTTGCTCCCGGTTCTGCCAGGGTAATATCTCCCAGCATCGCAAAAGAAGCATCTACTCCTCCCGTCGTTGGATTAGTCAAAAGAACTATGTAAAGATTTCCTTTACTGTCATGCCTTTTTACTGCTGCGGAAACCTTAGACATCTGCATCAGAGATACCATACCCTCCTGCATTCTGGCACCGCCTGAAACCGTAACTCCGATAACAGGAAGACTTTCTTTTGTAGCATATTCAAAAAGCCGTGTTATCTTTTCACCTACAACCGCTCCCATAGAGCCCATCATAAAGTTTCCGTCCATGGCAAAAATACAGACCTTAGATCCTCCGATAGTAGCAGTTCCGCAAATAACGCCTTCATTTTCGCGGCTCTTTTCTTTAGCCGCCAGAATTTTTTCTTCATACTCCGGAAAGCTTAAGATATTTTTTGACTCAAGGTCTCTGTCCATTTCTACAAAGCTTCTTTTATCCGTAAGCATAAGTATGCGCCTGCGAGCCCTTACAGGAAAATAATGTCCGCACTCAGGGCAGATAAAAAAATTTTTTCTGATTTTAGAAACAGATACCTGTTTTCCGCATTTTTTGCAGGTTATCTTTCGGCTCACCCGTCTGTTTTCGGTATTTTCAAGCTCATTGTTCACTTTCAAAAATAAGCTCTTAAGTTCCATATCCTACAACACTTTCTGACAGATTCCCGTATCATAATTACCTATGACAAATCTGCCGTTTTCCATAAATTTCATATGCATGTCTCTGTTATTGTCCACCCCCAAAAGCACAAACTCCGAAAGGGCGCTTTTCATCTTTCTGATTGCTCCGTCTCTGGTATCTGAGCAGACAATGAGTTTTCCAAGCATAGAATCATAAAAAGGTGTTATTACAAAGCTTTGATAAAGAGCTGAATCAAACCTTACATCGACTCCTCCCGGAACATGCAAAAGTTCAACCTTACCCGTTGCCGGCTTAAAGTCTTTGGCATTTTCAGCACATATCCTGCACTCTATAGCATGCTTTTTACTGATAATATCTTTTTGCTCAAATGGAAGTTCCACACCTGCAGCTGTTCTTATCTGCCACTCTACAATGTCAATACCGCACACCATCTCCGTAACTGAATGCTCAACCTGAAGCCTCGTATTCATCTCCATGAAAAAGAACTGATCCTGCTTTACAAGAAATTCCACAGTCCCGACGGTCACGTACCCTACTTTGACAGCAAGATTTTTTGCTGCCTCATACATCTTTTGCCGTAGTTCATCGGACAGCGCCGGTGCCGGACACTCCTCAATAAGCTTTTGATTCTTTCTCTGAACAGAACAGTCCCTATCCCCAAGTATCAGGACTTTTCCTTTTTTATCCGCAATTATCTGAACCTCCACATGCTTTACGTTTTCCAGATACTTTTCCATAAACACGGCATCATCACCAAAAGAGCTGGCGGCTTCCTTTTTTACCTGCTCAAAGGCTGAAACAAGATCTATTTCCTTCCTGACTACTCTGATTCCCTTGCCGCCTCCCCCAGCTCTGGCTTTTAAGATAACAGGATAGCCAATTCTTTCTGCCTGCTTTTTTGCATCGTCACTTCCTGTTAAAATCTCACTTCCCGGAGTAACAGGAACACCTGCGCTTACCGCAATTTTTCTGGCAATTTCCTTTTGCCCCATCTTGCGCATTACATCCTCACCGGGACTTATAAGCACAATTCCGTTTTCCTTACTTTTCCCGGCAAATTCAGGATTTTCCGATAACATCCCATATCCGGGATGAATTGCTTCGGCATTTGTTTTTTTGGCTACAGTCAGAATTACATCCATGTTCAGGTAGCTGTCTTTTACCAGCGGGCCTCCAATACAATAGCTCTCATCTGCCATTTCCACATGAAGAGCATTTTTGTCGGCTTTGGAATAAACGGCAACTGTCTGTATTCCCATCTCTTTACAGGCTCTGATGACTCTAACCGCCACCTCTCCTCTGTTTGCAATAAGAATTTTAGAAAACATGTCAGTTTCCTCCTTCATTCTCCAAAATGGCAAAAGAAAAATCGCCGCTCATGCACTTTTTGCCATCTACAGTAAGTTCCCCATGAAGCAAGTACATAGGGTGACTTGATTTTAAAAGCTTTGTATCAATCCGTATAGTATCTCCGGGCTTTATCATTCCCCTGAATCGCACCTTGTCAAGACCTGTATACACCGGAGTTGCGCTCTTTCCTCTCATCTGCTCCTCAAACATTATGCACGCAGACTGAGCCATCATTTCACACTGAATAACTCCCGGAACGATCGGATTTCCGGGAAAATGCCCCTGTAAAAAGAATTCATCTCCCCTTACCTTATAAAAAGCTGTAGCTGATCCATCTTCATTAAGGAAAGCCTCATCTATCAGCAGCATAGGTTCTCTATGGGGAAGAATTTCTTTTATCTCATCTCTGTTCATACTAACCTCACCTTACAATAAAGAGTCGCTGTCATAAAAAAGCTCTTTCTATGATATGACAAAAAGAACCTGATCAAATTCCACCAAATCACCTTCATGGGCGCAAACTTCTGTTACTGTGCCATCAACAGGTGATTTAACCTCATTCATCATCTTCATGGCTTCGAGGGTACAAAGAACATCACCTTTTTTTACGGCATCACCCTTATCTATGGCACTTTTACCATTTACACTTCCGTAAAAAACTCCAAGAAGCGGCGCTTTTACTTCTGTGCCCTCTATATCTTTGCCTGTTTTCTTTTGGTCCTGCTCAGGCTTTTCAATAGTTTCTTTAACTTCCTGCTGTCCCTTTGACATAAAATCAGAATTTTTTTTCAGCTTAAGACTGAAGCCACCTTCGGAAACTTCCATTTCCGATAACCCCAGCCTTTCAAACATCTCTTCATAATCTTTCAAAGAATTATTCATAGCTTATGCCTCATAGCGTTTAAATGCGATACATGCATTATGCCCGCCAAAACCAAGAGAAGTGCTGATGGCATATTCTATATCTGCATGAACTGCCTTATTTACTGTGTAATCAAGATCGCATTCCTCGTCCTTTTCCTTGTAGTTGATAGTAGGAGGTATAATGCCATCTCTAAGAGCCAGAACTGAAGCGATAGCTTCAACTGCTCCGGTTGCGCCCATCATATGACCTGTCATGGACTTAGTTGAGCTTATGTGGATGTCATAGGCTTTTTTACCAAATACCGCCTTTATAGCCTTGGTTTCCATGGCATCATTTAAGTGTGTTCCTGTGCCGTGAGCATTTATGTATATTTCACTGTCATCACTGATACCGCCTTCTGCTACTACGCTTTTAATCGCCCTGACTGCTCCTTCCCCTTCGGGATCCGGAGCTGTAATGTGATAAGCGTCAGCAGTATTGCCATATCCTACAACTTCAGCAAGAATATTTGCTCCGCGTTTTTTGGCATGCTCGTACTCCTCAAGGATGAGGATTCCTGCACCCTCGCCCATTACGAAGCCTGCTCGCCTTTTGTCAAAGGGAAGGCTGCCTTCATCGGGATTTTCGGAAAGATTAAGTGCCTGACAATTTATGAACCCCGCCATTGCAAGTTCATTTATGGAAGCTTCGCTCCCTCCTGCAATTATGGCATCTGCATATCCGTGCTTGATGGCTCTGTAGGCTTCGCCCAAAGTATTGGTTGAAGTAGCACAGGCTGTTACTACAGGAAGAGTCGGTCCCTTTGCTCCAAACTTAATAGATATTGCTCCTGCTGCCATATTGCTTATCATCATCGGAACAAAAAACGGCGACACCATATCCGGTCCTTTTTCTCTGAGTTTATCCTGTTCCCGGATGGTTGAATTAATTCCGCCGATTCCTGAACCTATATAAACCCCCAGTCGCTCCTTATCTATGTCCGAATCAAGGATACCGCTCTGCTCCACCGCCTGCTTTGCTGCTGCCATGGCATACTGCATGAAAAGATCGGATTTTCTGATTTCCTGCATGCTGTCATAATAATCCTTTGGGTTAAAATCCTTTACCTCTGCATCGAGACTGACTTTAAGACCTGAAGCGTCAAACCTTTTTATGGTGTCTACTCCGCAAACTCCATTCTTTAAACTGTTCCAAAAAGTATCCAGATCATTTCCGACAGGTGAAATAACCCCCATTCCGGTTACAACTACTTTATACATACATTCCTCCATCCACTTTGATAACTTCTCCGGTGATGTACGAAGACTCTTCGCTCCCCAGAAACAGAGCCAGCTTTGCAACATCCTCCGCCCTTCCAAGCTTTCCAAGCGGTATCATTTTTTTCATTTCCTCTACCTGACTCTCCCCCAAAGCCGCAGTCATCTCAGTAGTAATAAAGCCGGGTGCGATGGCATTACATCTTATGTTCTTTTTCCCGTACTCTCTTGCAACTGATTTTGTAAATCCTACAATCCCCGCCTTTGAAGCAGCATAATTGGTCTGTCCTTTATTCCCCATAAGTCCCACAACCGAGCTTATATTTATGATGCTTCCGTTTCGCTTTCTTACAAAATTTCTGATAAAAGATCTTGTGACAAAAATAGTGCCTTTAAGATTCACGTCAATTACGCTGTCAATATCATTTACACCAAGATTCGGCAAAAGATTATCTCTTGTTATTCCGGCATTGTTAACTAAAATATCTACGCCGCCAAAATCTGCAATTATCTCCTGTGCCACACTTTCTACCTGGTCCGCATCTTTTACATCGCATACATAGAGCCTTGCCGTAACATTAAGACTTGTAAGCTCTTTAATAGTAGCTAGTGCTTCACTGCTTTCTTTCGTTGCTATAACTGCAATATCTGCGCCATTTTCAGCATATTTTAAAGCAATGGCCTTTCCAATTCCTCTGCTCGCCCCTGTAATAACCGCCTTTTTTCCACTAAGCATCCTTTTTAAGCTCCCTGATAACATTCTGTAATGAGTCCATATCGTTTATGGAGTAGATTTTGGCACCTTCAACAGTTCTTTTTACAAATCCGGAAAGTGTCTTGCCGGGACCGCACTCAATGAAAGTATCTACTCCGTCTTTTGCCATGTTAAGAAGCGTCTCCTCCCACCTTACGCTGTTACATACCTGATCGGAGATTGTGTTTATCATCTCTTCTTCATCATTAGAGTAAGGCTTTGCAGTTTTATTGGCATAAAGAGGTATAGAAGATTTTTTAAGATTGTAGGACTTTCCTTCCTTAAAGTCTTTCCTTATGCTCTCCGCTGCCTTTTCCATGAAAGGTGTATGGAACGGTCCTCCCACAGGAATATCCACAAATCTGACTTTTTGCTCAGTCAGCTTTTCCTTTAAGCTTTCTATTTTCCTGCTTTCACCGGATACCACAATCTGGCCTGGGCAGTTGTAGTTTACGGGATAAACTTCAAGCTCCTTGCAGAGCTTTTGTAACTTATCCTTATCCATTCTAAGGACCGCTATCATGCTTCCGTCAACGTCTTCGGAGAGCTTTTGCATATACCTTCCCCTCTGACATACGAGCTTAAAAGCCTGTTGCCTTTCAAGAATTCCTGAAACCGTAAGTCCCACGATCTCACCAAGTGAAAAGCCTGCTACCACATCCGGCTGTATACCGTTTTCCATAAGTCCTATCGCACCTGCCAAATCTGCCAAAAACAGACAAGGCTGTGTGTTTTCTGTCTTTTTCAGTTCTTCTTCTGTCCCGGAAAACATCTGTAAAAGAGTCCCTGGACGAATCGCCTCTGCAACTCCGTAAAAATCGTGTACTGCAGAAATATTCTCAAAAAGATCCTTTGCCATCCCCGGATATTGGCTGCCCTGACCGGCAAATAAAAAAGCTATTTTTCCCATACCACTTCCTCTGCACTTTTTGAAAGAAGGGCAAGTGCATCCCTGTAAATTCCTGTTACGATTTCCTCACATGTTCCTTCCGAATTAACAAGTCCCGCTATCTGTCCGCACATGCAAGACCCCATCTTTACATCTCCGTCTATTGCAGCAAGGCGAAGTGCTCCTGCTCCCATTTTTTCAAGTTCATCAGGTGTAACATTTGGATCAAGCTCTTTTGCCTGGAAATTTCTGGTCATGCGATTTTTAAGCGCCCGTACAGGATGTCCCAAGGTTTTACCTGTGACAATTGTGTCTCTGTCCTTTGCCTTTAAAACCTTTTCCTTGTAATTGTCGTGGACGTTACATTCCCTGGCCGTAAGAAACCTTGTCCCCATCTGTACAGCCTTTGCTCCCAGCATAAAAGCTGCTGCCATTCCTCTTCCGTCAGCTATTCCTCCCGCTGCAATAACAGGAATGTTAACTGCATCAACAACCTGTGGCACCAGCGCCATAGTTGTGGTATCTCCGACATGTCCGCCTGATTCGCACCCTTCTGCCACAACAGCGCTTGCTCCCATTCTCTCCACCATTACAGCAAGAGCTACACTTGCTACAACGCAAATAACCTTAACGCCTGCGCCTCTTAATTTTTCCATGTACTTTGCAGGATTACCGGCGCCTGTGGTAACAACTTTTATTTTTTCCTCACATACCACTTCAACTGCTTCATCTATGTAAGGACTCATGAGCATAAGGTTTACACCAAAGGGCTTGTCCGTAAGCTCTTTTGCCCTGATGATCTGAGCACGAAGCTGCTCCCCGTTGGAATTCATGGCTGCAATAAGTCCAAGTCCGCCTGCATTAGAAACTGCAGCCGCAAGATCTGCATCTGCAATCCATGCCATTCCTCCCTGAATTATCGGGTACTCTATTCCTAGCATTTCACAAATAGGATTACTATTCATTGCTGTTCCTCTCGAAGTGTCACTGCTTTTCAATATGTTCTACAAGCTTGTCAATTGTTGTGATTTCCTGAGAAAGCTCAATTTTGCAGTCAAGTTCTTCCTGCATCTGCATAACAAGCTCCATGATGTCCAGAGAATCAAGTCCTATCTCTGTAAATGTCATAGAAGATGAAATCTCTTCCTCGTTCTTATCAAGATACTCTGCGATTATACGAATAATTGTTCCCTTTACGTCTTTCATTTTTAAGTCTCCTTTTGATATTTAAAGTTTATTATTTATCAATTCTTTGTTACAATAATCTTTGGGGTTACCCCCAAGTCAAGAGCTAAATTTCACTTTTTTAGAGGGTTTTTAATGTCAACTTATCACGATTACAAAAACAACGAGCAGGAATACTCACTCACCGTGAGCCAGTTTGCAAAACTATGTGGGACCACAAGAGATACTCTAAGACACTACTACGAGCAGGACATACTTATGCCCAGAGTAGATGAAGACAACGGATATCACTATTATTCAGCTTCTCAGATAAGCTCATTCTTTTTTATAAGCACCATGCGTCAGGCAGGCTGCAGTATCAAAGAGATACGGGACATTATCCACAACTCTTCAAGAGAAGCCATCGAAAAACTCACAAATTCAAAAATTCTGGAGATGCAAAGGGAACTTTACAGAATCAATAAGAAAATAAGCGCTTTGCACCTTGGCATGTGGATTTTGGGAGAATTTGGAAGACACAAGAAAGGTTCATTGTTTTTACAGTCAATACCGGAGCTTAGTATTAGCAGAACCCCTGTCAGAAACAAGGATTATGCACACCACGCCGCAGACATCGCCAATGATATATCGGTTCACTTAAACAAGGCTACTGATAATGACTCATTATCTATTTTTCCCACCGGCGTAAGCATATCCTATGATGACCTTATAAAAAAACACTACGTATACAACAACATAATAAGTCTGTCTTTTCTTCCATCAGACAATATAAATACCTTCCCTTCCGAAGGAAATCTTGCTCTTTGCTGTCATCAGGACAATATGACAAAAGACATTGAAAAAACTTATCAAAAAATGGTTAATTACATAAAAAAGAACAGGCTAAAAGCCTGCTCTGATCTTTATATAATAAGTCTGATCAACCTGTACGATCAGGAAAAAGAACATACTTATTTCAAATATTTATTTATATTTGTAAAACCGGCCTAAGATAAAAGAAAGGTCCGCAGCATATCCGTTTTATATTGGTGCCTATTTGAAAATGGTTCGGTGCCTATTCCAATATGCCTGCACATTTTTTGGTCAGCATATTAAGGACTCTTTTTTTATCAAGGCTCCACAATGGCTCTACCAAAAGCTTTCTGGGACCATCTCCTGTCATGCGGTGTATTACAGTTTTCTCTGGCAAAAGAGCTATACACTGAGCCACCAGATCTGTGTACTCCTCCATATCCATAAAGTGTGGTCTGTCTTTTGTCTCCATCTCAAGGTACTGTCTGTAAAGCTGCGTTCCCTTTAATAGCTGGAGATTCTGAAGCTTTATTCCGTCAAGCACCGGAGATAAATGCGCAAGATATCTGATTGTTTCCAGCATATCTTCTTTTGTTTCGCCAAAAAGCCCGAGAATAACGTGAACAATAGTGGTTATTCCTGCTTCTTTTAACCTTTTATAGGCATCCTCAAATACCGCAAGGTCGTATCCTCTGTTAAATGCTATTGCGCTTTTTTCATGAATTGTCTGAAGTCCCAATTCCACCCAGACAGGCTTAATTTTATTAAGCTCTTTTAACATAGCAAGAACGTCACTTCCAATGCAGTCAGGGCGGGTTCCAAGGGATAGTATCACTATATCGTCTCTTTGAATTACCGCGCTGTAGAGCTCTTTTAACCTGTTAACATCACCATAAGTGTTGGTAAAAGACTGAAAGTAAGCAATGAACCTTGTGGCATTTGTTTTTGCCTTTATCTTTTCCCTGGCTTTTAAAAGCTCATCATTCATATCACTTATATTTACGCTCCTTACGGGAACAGCAAAGTCTCCCGATCCGCCTTCAGAACAGAAAGTACAACCGCCAAAGGATTTTTCGCCGCCTGGCATTATGATGGAGCCATCCCTGTTAGGACAGGAGCACCCTGAAGTTAAAGAAAGTCGATATATCTTTTCACCATATGTACTTTTTAGGTATGTTGATAGCTTTTGATGCATGGATTATCCCCATGTTCTCCAATCATTTTCTCCATCCAGACCATGTTGTACCATCGTCCGAACTTATATCCACATTTATGGAACTCTCCATTTAATTTATAACCCATTTTTTCGTGGAAACGGACGCTGTCAAAGGTAAGGTACTCATCCTCTTTTTCAGGATAGCCAATACATGCGTACAGATTGAGGATTCCCATATCCTTAAGGCGCTTTTCCAGCTCTTCATAAAGAGCTCTGCCAAGCCCAGCTCTCTTACAGTCCTTATCAAGGTAAATGCTCATTTCAACGCACCACTGATAGGCAGCCCTTGGATGGAACTTACTTGCATAAGCATAGCCCAGAATTCTGGATGGCTTCGATTTTGTTAAATCGTCACTCTTATCCGGCTTACATTTTTCGCTGGTTTCATGGCTTTTTTGAGAATCAGAAATAACCTCTTCTACGACAAGATACGGAAAATCACGAAGAACCGTTTCAATGCGTCCACGAAATTCCTCTTCATCCGGCACGTCATATTCGAAGGTAATTGCAGTATTTTTTACGTAATAACTGTAAATATCAAGTAGTTTGGGTGCATCTTCTACAGTTGCAAGTCTTATATTATATTTGCCTGTACTATCCATGTAAGCCTCCATGTAATCACTTTGCCTTGGATTATTTTCTACTATTGGCAAAGTCTGCATCACAGCTGAAGATTACCCTCTATTCCTTCAAAGTCAATTACCTTTGTATCTCCTGACTTCAGATTGATTCTTACAGGTCCATATCCGCCGCATTTCTGTGGATCGGTATACTCTATGTCCTTTACAGGGAAAATGTCATCCTCATCAAAATCTTCAAGGCTCTCTTTGGTGATAACCTGCGAGATCAGGAAATATGGCTCATAGCCGTACTGTTTTTCCCTTTTTGTATCCGCACAAAGAATAATGGACTTCTCGCTGTCAGGGTTTGTATCCTTGCTGTGCATAATCTCTATATTATCCCAGCCATCCATAATCGTAAAGGCTAACTGCTTTTCTTTTCCTGTATGATCATGTCCTTTTAAAATAACAGCCTTGTATCCGTCTTTTTCTTTGCAGATAACTTCTGTTCCATTATCAGGGAATCCGAAAGCACCCAGTGTAATTCTGACAGGTCTTCTAAACAGCCTGATCTTGTCAGCTCTCATTATTCCGTAGGGAACTGCAAAGTCAGCCAAATTTATGGCAGTTCTCCAATGTGTTTCGGTCTGAGTCTCATATTCAAAGAAATGCCTTCTATACAGCACTCCGTCTTTTTCTCCATGCCAGAAACAAGCATTGGGTGTTATTACTACAGGCGTTTTTTCCTCCAGATATGTAACCACGTACTGCTCAGAAGCAGCTCCGTTTTCATAGAAGCTGTCCCATGGGAACTTTGTATTATAAACAAGCTTCCCATAGTTCCAGATTCCGTGAAGGTCAGTTTTGTCTTTTACCATCTTGCCGGTTCTAAGCTCTGTTATGCCGTTGGCCTCATGATTAGCCATGCAAAGTCCCGGTCCGTCCAGGGTTGTAACCAATGTCTCATTTTTCTTAAGTTCATCCCATGGTCCCAGTTCTTCCTTGCTGGTCCAGAAGGGATGATCTGCCGGCAGATGCAGACACAAAAGAGCTTTTGCAAGCCACATAGGAGATTCAGCGCAGGAGTACGACTGCACAAGCGGAATAAACGGTCCGTAAAATCCAAGGGTCGGAACTCCTTCCCAAAGAAAATCATCTCTTGTAAGGAATTGCAAAAGAGACCCTGAGCAGATTCTTCTTGCAAGCCCCGGATTTATACTTGAATTCTTCATAAGAAGATTACCGTCAAAGGAGCTTGTAGCGGCATTTCTGTAGATTCCGCTTCTTCCCCACATATTTGTAAATCCGTCTCTGTCAAAAAAGAGCGGATATGTCTTCATCAGCTCATTGGAGTTTTCTTCAAATCTGCGGGCAATATACGGCTCTTTTTCATATCCGTACCACTGATTCCAAATCGCTGTATACATATTAAATGCCCAGCATGAATAGTAGTCAAAAGACTGTCCGTCTCTGTACCAGCCATCGCCGACATAATAGTTTAAGATGTTCTGAGCATGATCTCTCATTATATCTTCATCAATTTCATACCCGTTCATGTATAGAAATGCCAGATCAAGCATGTTGAACAGTCGCCAGTTCTGGGGAACTGTATTGGAATGGGCAAAATCACTTAAAAAGGCAGCAATTCTGTCTTTTTCCTCCTTGGAATAGGTATCCCAGATCTCTTCCTTGGAGAGCCACAGACATATTACAAGGGCTGCGGTTTCAACTGTCTGCTGAAAACATGCAAAGGGATTTCCACTTTCGTCCAGCTCTTTCATATCGGAATAATTAAGCACATAGTTCTTTTCACCCTTTGTAACAGCGTAGAGAACCTGCTTTTTGTAATATTCCCTGATATTTATATTGTTTAATACAAGCTCAGGATCAATGTGAATAAGCGGCGCAGAAATAAAAAAAGATCTGCAAAGTCCCTCGAATATTTCAGCTTTATAACGCCACATAGGTGCATCCTTGGAAGGATATGTTACCTCGGTTTCATATCTTGGCATCACTACAGGTTCTTCAATATTTTTTATATTGCCGAAGATTCCGGACAGAAGGTACTTTGCCGCTTCAATCCAGCTGTCTCTGGTAAGTCCGGTATATGGACTTAAATCAAAATCAGTCTTTGTTGGTGTAAACTTCATGGTGCTGCTCCTTTAAATCACGTTTATCATGTCTTTACTGATTGCTTTTAGAAAACTTCAAGTGCGCTTCCGTTTAATTTCATAAGCGCTTCAATGTAATAATAATCACCATAAATTATTGCCATGTGATGTCCGTTTCCATGATAGTCAACAGAACCTCTGGTCAGAAGGTTGTCTTTATCAAGGGTGTAATCACAGCTGTGACTGTCAAGTGCTTTTAACAGCTTAATAGCAGCTGTAAGGTACTCTTTTGCACGGTCTTCTTTACCTTCTCCCATAAGACTCCTGGCAATCTCAATAAGACCACCTGCTGTAATAGCCGCAGCAGTTGAGTCCTCAAGATCATCAGTTTTGGGTTGCCTGTAGTCTATCGGAACAAGGAAAGTATCCGGAATTTCAGAAAGTACATAATCAGCCACTTTCATAGCAGTTTCAAGGTATTTCTTTTCACCAGTATGAATATAGCTTAAAGCAAATCCATATACTGCCCAGCTTTGTCCTCTTGTCCAGCTTGATCCTTCACCATATCCCTGTCCGCCATATTCTCTTGCAAACTCCCCGGTAAATGGATCAAATCCAACAATGTGCCTTACAGATCCATCCTCTCTGATAAAATTCTTCATTGCAGTATCTGCATGAGCCATAGCAATTTTCTTAAATCTTGGATCACCTAAAACATCTGATGCCCAGTACAGCAGAGGAAGATTCATCATGCAGTCAATGATTGCCCATCCTGTTGTATCTCTCCCATCTCCCCAGTCATTCCACGCTCTTATGAAATTGCCGTTCATGTTAAAACGCCCGGCAAGACTGTTAGCTGCCAAAAGGCCTCTGTTTTTTGAATCATCACTTTTATAAAGTTTGTAATTAATTACAGATGTGGGGAGCCACCTGAATCCGGCATCATGATCCATTCCGTTGTAATTAAGAAATGCTTTATCAAGCTTTTTTTCAACTTGCAGAGCTTCTTCCTTAAACATCTCATTTCCTGTAAGTTTAAAGAGCTGCCACATCTCGCCGCCCCAAAAACCATTTGTCCACCAGCAGATTTCTTTTTCATCAGATCTGTCATCAAATCTTCCATTTTCATCTGTGGTATATGGAATCTTATCCCTGTTTCTTTCAGTTACAGGAACCATCTTATCTTCTATTTTTTTTAATGTATCATTGACCCACTGTAAGTCTTCGCCACTGATTAATCCCATAATTTTCCTCCCAAAGCATAATTACTTTACTGTAAACGGTGGAACGATGCTTAAATCTATCCACCAGATAATATAGTACAGTCTTTTGAAGTAAAAAATAATGTATATTTTATATTAATTATTGCTTATTTTTAGCAAAATGAATCTTAGAGCAGATAATTTAATCAAAACCTGGGGGTGTACTTGTCCGAAAATTCCATTCTTAGGAAATCTCAATTATAAAGATAGGGTGCAGTTGCTTTAAAACCTGCAACTGCACCCACTAATATAACTATGCTATCATTTACAATTTCTCAGCCTAGTGTGCTGACTCGTTCATCTTTAATCAAATTGTGAAGTATATGGATTTATCTGCAAGGAAATAAATTCGATGACAATGCGGGCATTGTCGAGAATTTTTGACGCAGCTGATGAATTCATAGACAAACAATTTGGTTAATTATGAATGAGCCAGTACACTAGGTAATTATTTGCGTTTAAAAAGTAAAATCACTGTTAGTAATCGCCACAAACTTATTATCTGAGCTTTACCTGAACTTCATAAACTTCATCTAAACTTCATCTCAAGCTTATTGCAATGTCCAAGTTCAAAAAGCACTCTGTATACTTCGTGCTTCCAGGCAATAGAAAGTCGCTCATCCGTAACAGGATATGCTTTTACAGTAGCTGATTCTGCACCGGTTATCTCTGCAAATCCCAAATTTCCTATTCGCACCAGAATTTTACCTTCACCGGATTTCTCACAACTTTCAGATGTCGAAATCACCTCAATCTCCGGCTTATCATAAGTCATTAAACTTACTACAGCCTTAAGATCACCGTCATAACTATCCTCAACACAAACGCCTTGCCCTTTAATGAGGCTGACTGTACGCTTGTAGCTTCTTATACGTTCATCTCCATAAGCGTCGGCAATATCCATTGAAAGTGAGGATACACACTTATCGGAATTATAGTCCAAATTGCTGCACAGTATACAGTTTACATAACCTGCACTGTATTTTTCACCGTCATGCTCCATGACGTAAGCCTTGTTATAGACATCTTTTGCCGCATCATTCCCCAGTTCATCAATGTTTCCCATTTCGTCAATAAAAGTCGGAAGATTATGAAACTGTGACTGCATTGTCCATATTTCATATCTCCTGTCAGAAAAAGTCTTTTGAGTATAGGTCCCAACTCCAAGGTCAATTACCAACGGCTTACCGTCTTTATATATGGTAAAAGAGCCAACATCATTGTGATTGTGACTGTCTGCATTATCTCCCGCTTTGGCTGCAAGTGTATATACACCGTCTCTGGCAACCATAAGACCAACGCTTTCAAAAAAAGCATCCTCAGGAATTCCGGCCTCCCCGGAGACATTCATCATCTCATCATAGGCAAAAGCCTGAATGAAATGGTAAAAGAGATTTATTTCTTCACTGACAAGCTGACCGTCTTCTGATTGTTTCTGGAAATCAAGCGCAGCAAATGTAGACAAAACCTTATCTTTTGTAGCCTTTCCGAACAGATACTCCCTTGCTGTCCTTCCGCCTGCCATAGCGCTGCAATCCGCAAAGTTCACATAATAGCCGTTCCCCACATACATCTTGACGATGTAGTTGGCTACATTTCTGATCAGTTTATCTGAGAATATCCCGTTAAAAGAATAATCCTCAGCCCCGGATTCTATGCCACTTTCCATTCCATCTTCACAAGACCTGTTTCTATCATCGGTACCTGTCTTACTGTTTTTAAGAGCTCCTCTCATCAGTTCCAGACATCCGAAAAGGCAAAGAGCTGCATGGGAATAATACTGGGCTCCCTCATCACAGCCTCCATCTTCGCCGTACTCATCAAGAAAGTAGTCGCAGGACTTAGCAGCTTTCTCAATAAAGACTCTCCTTTCTTTTTCGGAAAAGAAATCTTCAGGTCTTGTAAGTACGCTGATAAGGACATTCTGTGTACACCATACAGTCCAGTTACACATTGGTTCCTTGCCATTTCCCATCCACCAGAAATGCTGTTCCAGATATGGTGTAAATATTCTCTCTTTAAGTCTTTCATTGACATAAGTACTGATAAACGGACTTATGTCCTTCAAAACAGGTCTCAATACATACTCAGCAAAAGCAACCTCCGCTCCCGACTCAGCATCAAAAAGATCTATGATAGGCCTTGTCACATCAGGAACTACCTCCTGCACTCCGTCACGAACATAGCTTGTATGGGGCGGAAGACACCAGGTGGTTTCCTCTAAAATAAGATAAAGACCATCCAGAATATCCCCTAAAAATCTTCCCTTATTCTCAACACACTCGGCCATAACGAGGCTATTTAGTTTTCTTCTTCTCGGAAAAAACTTATCCTCAAACCTTACTCTGTTTCCTGATTTCTTAAATTCCATGAAATCTGAAATAAGAAGCTGCGTCCATGGCTCATTCAAAGCCTCTTCACCGGCCTTTATCAATTTGTTTTTAAGTTTATCTGACAATCTCTCCCATTTATCTCTATCAGAAATATCCGGATACTCTGAATAAATTCCACAACCACTTGTTACATCCACATAATGCTGTACTATTGTCCTATTCATAAATAATCATTCCTCATAACTTAATGTGAATATATTACGCTACCATAAGCATATAGAATATTGCACAGACGCTTTTAGCACCTGTGCAATATCATGTTCATCACTTCGAAGCCTCAGTTCCGTACACTTCAATCTGTGTCAGTGCAGGGAATGGACTTGGATCATCTGCTTTAATAAGTTTTCCCAGCTTGATCCATCTTATATTCTTCTTTTCAATGTTGAAAACATGCGGCTCTGCAACCTTTTTGTCCATCGTGACAACTTCGCTGCTGCCATCCGAAAAAGTAAAAGTAGCCTCTACCCACCAGTTATCATGCGGAAAATCAGCTCTTGTATAAAGAACTATCCTGTCAAAATCTACTTCTCTTCCGAAATCCAAAGTAAACTCTGCATCATCCTGCCTGTTTATTCCCCAGGACTCATATGGCCATTCGCCGTGTGAGAGAGTTGCTATGCAACCGTCGATTGCATTTCTTGCAGCAAAAACGGCTTCACCTCTTGTCTCAACGTTGGCACTTGCATGTGGATAAACACCTGACACTTCATGCTGATCAAAAGGATTAAGAGCAATATTCCTATAAGCTGTAACTTCATAATCCTCTGCTTCTCTAATAGTAACCACATGTCTGTTGCCAAAGAAAGCAAGCGGATTGTAACTTGTTTTTTTCTCATAAAACGGAACAGTAAAATCTACAGTTTCCTGATCAACCAAAACCAAAGCCGAATCCACCGCTGCGTCAACTTTTACAACATAAAACTTTCCGGGAACAAGGCCGGTAAATTCTATAACATCGCCCTTTCTGTACTCTCCATCCCAGGCAAGTACCACATTTTTCTCACCTTCATACTCTGCCTTAGGCACATGGTCCCACTCATTAAATACAGTTATCTTCATACATACTCCTCCAAAAGCATTTATTTTTACTATACTCCAAAAAACAGTCAAAAAATCCGCAGCAATTGCGGATTTTTAATCTAAACATATATTATTACTCCGGTCAATAAATATCACAAACATTATCTGAATATACACGATCATTAAATATCGCAAACATTATTTGAATATACACGGTCTTTAAATATCGCAGTTACTATTTAAATATATAGTGACATTTAACGGTCATATTAATATCTAGTGTGGCTGTTTTTATATTTCTCGACTATATTGCTTAGATATAATTTACAATCTACAAGGCGGAAGATGGAGTCGATGGGCGTCCATCGACGACTGATGACAACGCAGTAGATTCAAATTATAGCAAGCATATAGTCGAGTTAATATAAAACAGCTACACTAGAAACAAAATGGCTGCAATGTCATATCACCTTGTTGACAGGAAGACATTCTCTCTAAGCGCCACCTCATCCTGTGGATAACTCTGAAGATAAGTTGTCATAAGAGATGATGCAAGCCCAAACTCACCCATATATTCATACGCTGTAATCTCATTGAGCATAAGAGCCTGATTAAGAGATTTGTCATTAATCTCTATACCTGACTGAAATGAAGAAACTGCACCTTCATAGTCGCCCTGCTTTATCTGGCACATTCCAAGCTGATTATACACCTTTGCGCTGCTTGGGTTCTCGGACAGATAAGTTTTATACACACTGATTGCATAGTTATAGTCACCCTGAACTTCTCCTGTCTGTCCCAGCAAAAGAACCACAGGCTCTTTTTCCTGATCTCTCTCACTTCTGGCTGCTTCCAGATAGCTTTGGGCATCAGCATTATTACCAAGGTAAAAAGATATCTGACCCTTCTCATAGTTAGTCATGTAATCACTGCCATTCTCAAGGGCTCTGGTAATTATGGAAGTTCCTTCCTCCTCATAACCATTTTCAGCAAGAGCTTTATATATCATGATCATCATGGAATAGTCCTTGGGATTAAGCGATATAGCCTTGGTAAAATCTGCATATCCCGCATCATGGTTGCCTGCAGCAAGTTCGCAGGTTCCTCTCAGATAATAAGCATTTATATCTCCGCTCTTTAACCCGATAATAGCGTCATATACTTCTTTGGCCTTATTATATTCGCCGATTTTCATGTAGCTTTCCGCAAGATAATAATTGGTGTCAAAATCCATATCATCAACTATTCCCTCATCAGCTGCAAGCGAAGAAAGCAGTTCCTCTACTGCCTGTTCATATTCCCCGCTATAAAAATATGCTATTCCCTTCCCTCTATGGACAAGGCAAGCATCCTCGCCGCGCTCCAAAGCTTCATCAAAACTCTCAAGAGCACTGGTATACTCATGACTCTCAATATATGCAAAGCCGGAATCAATCCCGTGTCTTCCGGCCAGACTCCCACAACCTGAAAGAAAAACGGAAAGGGTTAAAACTACTAAAATAGTCTTACTCCTCATAAGCTCTGATTACTCCCCAAGATAAGCAATTACCTCAACTTCGCAAAGAACGTTTCTGGGCAGCTGCTTTACTGCTACGCAGCTTCTTGCCGGCTTTCCTGTAAAGTATTTTTCATAAACAGCATTAAATGCAGCAAAATCACTCATTTCAGCAAGGAAACATGTTGTCTTTACTACATGTTCGTAGTCTGTTCCTGCTTCCTTTAAAATCTCTCCGATATTTTGGCATACTCTCTCTGCCTGATCAGCGATTGTAGTAGTATCAATCTCACCATCCTCAGGATTAATAGGAATCTGTCCTGAAGCATAAAGAAAATCCCCTGCCTTGATAGCCTGTGAATATGGTCCGATAGCTGCCGGCGCCTTATCTGTACTGATGTATTCCATTTTTACTCCTCCTTACCTGGAATTATAATTTTATATAAGATTAACTTAAAGAAATTCTGCTCAAAACCTGGCGGTTACATAAAATCCCCTATCATTCTCTTCAACCTTAGTAACTATGCCTTCCCTTTCAAGCATTCTCTCTCTGAAAGGAAAATTACCCGACATAGCAAGTGAGGGATCAATCGTATAATAGTAGTTACTTGGAAGAACACCTTCAGTAACCGTCACATGATCGCCCTCTTTTAACAGCCCAGGTCTTTCCATTTTGAAAGTCATTTCTCTAGCCATTTTAACACCTACCCTCATTCCTTAACAATAGCATTTGCAAGCAAATACTGATGCCATCTCTCATATGAAGAAGCTTTAAGGTGTACATCATCAAATGATAACTCTGCAAGAAGATTACCATTTTCATCATCCACCGCCTCATTCATATCAAGGTAAAAAACAGTCTTATTATCAGCAAGCTCTGACAACGCATTATTTCTGATGTTAATGTTTTCATTGTTAAAATATTCATCAGAACTGCTCTTTTTCTCTGTAACATGCATGATGCTCTGAATATAAATAATAGCATCAGGCTGAAGCTCCCTTATCCTGTCAATTACAGTTTTATAGGCCTTACAAAAAGTCTCAGGCGTTCCTGTTCCAATCTCATTTAATCCCAGCATAATGTAAATCTTGGAAAACTGATTTTCAGACAGAGCCTGCTCAACTGTGATTTTGCCATTATCTGTCTTAATAAACTCCGTATTCATGGCATCATAAATAGTCAATGATATTTTGGAATAGAAGGTAGCCCTTGAATCCAATTCCTCACAATATTCAGAAAGCCCAACAGTTCTGGAGTCACCAATGAAAAGAGCATCTGTGAAATAATCATCATCCACTTCAGTAAATTCATAGACTTCTTCAGAATTACCGGAAATATCATCACCTGAAATATCATTTGCAGATATAATGGACTCATCAACGCCCGTACCGGACTCTATCTCATCAATAGCTTCCAAAGTCAAAGTATCAATCTCACCATCTCCCCGGTCTGTTTCTATGATACTTTCCGATATTCCTTCTACCTGTTCAGTATCTGCCTTGCCGGCCTTTGTCCATGGATACACACCATCCGAAGCCGCCTTAAAAAAGGTTGCAAGTATTGGAGTATCGATATTCCCGGAAGCGGCATAGTCTTTATAAACAGTGCCCTTCAAAGCAAAAGATATCACCGATATTAAGATTGCTGTTATTATAACCCCAAATAACAGGGGGCAAGTCTTAATTAGTTTCATTTCTCGTCCTTAAAATCTAAAATACATGAAAGGGTTGCCGGCAGCATTGGATAAGCTGTAGACGCATATCCAGAATAGTATGAACAACAATACGGTAAATACCGGATGCTTCCTGTTTCTCTCAAAGAATCTGTAAAGTCCCGGAAGTAAAAGAATCAGCGCTACTGCCAAAAAGCCCCCATAAATACCAAGGTTCTTAATGTAATCACTACTGTTTACCGCTATTCCTTTTCCAAAAAAAGGAAAAAGTCTTTTAAAGTAGTCAAGTAATCCTCTAAAATCAGAAATAGCAAAAATCACCCAGGTCAACGGTATCAATATAAGAACATTAACTCTTCCGATTATTTTTCCCAAAGCCACAGGAATCTTCCCCGGAATAACAAACCTTTCAAATGCAATAATAACAAATATAATAAGTCCCCACAGAATAAAATTCAGGGTTACTCCATGCCAGAATCCGGTAATAAGCCATACAACCAAAAGATTAAGAAATATCCTGCCTTCAGAAACTCTGCTGCCTCCAAGCGGAATATAGATATAGTCTCTAAACCATGAGCCCAAAGACGCATGCCATCTTCTGTAAAATTCAGATACATTTTTGGCACTGTAGGGCTGATCAAAGTTAACAACAAACGGAAAACCAAGCATGACACCGATTCCGGCAGCCATAAGTGAATAACCCCAAAAATCAAAATAAAGCTCCAAAGAATAACAAGCTGCACCAATCCAGGCAAGCGGAGTAGATATGCTCTCATAACCTATGGTTCCTATATCATTCCACAACATAGCTAAATGATCGGCTAAAAGAACCTTCATTCCAAGTCCCAAAGTAAAAAATCTAAGCCCATCTTCTATTGCTGAGAAGATTGCCTCTTTAGTCTGAAAATATGTTTTTTTCTGATAATCGGAAAAACGCATGATAGGTCCTGAAACCACCTGAGGAAACATACAAAAATATGCTGCTGTCTCTATAAAGCCGGGTTCCTCATCTATTTTTCCCATATAAAGATCTGCCTGATAGGATATCATCTTGAACGTAAAGAAACTGATACCGATCGGCATGAAAGAATTATACACAAATTGTGATAAAAGCTTAAACTCTACCAGCATCAATGCATCAATGCATACGATAAAAGCAAGAAGATACTTTCTCTTCTCACTGCCAATAGCTTTTCCAAATAAGTAGTTTACAACAATGGCCGTGCCAAGAACAGCAAAGCCTTTCAGGTCTCCCACTGCATAAAATGCTAAACTACCGATCAGTAGGGTAACACTTCTATATGTAGCCGGAGTCAGATAAAATGCTATTAGAAAAACAGGTAAAAACCTGAAAATAAAACCTAAATCCGAAAAATTTATCATTTCCCCACTATATTCCTTCAAAAATAAGGCGATATTTCTATCGCCTTTAGTTTCCTTTATCAGCCATCAGAATTATTGATCTCTGCAAGCTTGGTCTGAGCTTCCTGCGCACTCTTTGTCTCAGGAAACTTAGTTATAACCTCATCATATGCCTCTTTGGCCTTGGCTATATCACCACTATTGTAATAGGAATTTCCAAGATAATAAAGAGTATTCACATTGGTACTATCGTACTGATATGCCTTTGAAAGGTTACTGATTGCCGTTTCATAATCGCTATTTTTATATGCTTCATAGCCGGTGTTGTAATAAGATGTAGAAAGCTGCGCCCCAACAAGCACCATAAGATTATCGTAAAGCGATGTAAACTCCGGAGAAACATCCTCTCCGATAACGCTTAAATCAACTTCTGCAAGTGCAGAACCAATTCCATCCACATCGCTTGAATCATTTAAATATATGGATGCCGCTTTCATAAGGCTGTTCATTGCTGCTGAAGTGGAAGTTGCACCCTCATAACCTGAAACCTGACTCTGGAGTTCCTCAATCTGACTCTGAAGAGTAGCAATTTGCTGCTCATAGTCATTTATCTGAGCTGATTTTGCATCAGATTCCTCACTGATCTGTGTTATTTTTTCCTGATTATTGGAATTAATACCTGCTATCCTCTGTGGAAGGATAAGGAAACATGAAGCAGCAATTCCGAGGATTATCCCAAGTACTATTCCCCAAATTGAACCGCTTCTGGTAATTGCAGACTTTTTAACAGGCTGAATGATCATTTCATTGCCGCTGTTATATCTTATAACATCATCAGAATCGGTTGTTATATCCGATACAAGTTTGCCGCTTTCCCCAGGAAGAAGCATATCATCAGCTTCCTTGAGATATCTCTTGGCCATTACATTTCCGGTATCAAGCTTAAGTGCCTTGCCGGCTTCCGACTTGGCTCTGTCCCAGTTTCCGCCTTTCAAATATAAAAGGCACAACAAAAGATGTGCTTTTACGAAATTACCGTTTAGTGAAAGCACCTTTTTCAGCTGAATAATTGCAAGATCAAGGCTATCCTGCCTGCAATAATTAAGCGCTATGTTAAATTTTTTGATGGTCTGATTTATCTCATCAAGTTTAGCAGGACTGTTTCTTACTGTATCCATGAAATAATCCGCAATATTTTCGCCTGTTTCGAGATTTTTACTGATAACCCACTCTGAAAGTGCAACAACAACCTCCCCGGTCTCATAATAAATAAGTCCAAGAAGGTTTCTGGCATCAATATTATTCTTGTCAAGCTTCAAACTCTGTCGCAGGCAGCTGACTGCCCCGGATAAATCTCTGACACCGGCCTTTTCAAGTCCTTCATTATAGAACCTGTTTGAAAGACTGACCATTTTTTTATACATTCTGACATCTCTGCCGCATCCCGGGCAGATATCAGTACCATTCAATTCAGTGTTGCAACTTGCGCACCTCATCTGTTATCTTGCCCTTCTCTGATTATCGGTTTCGCTTTTAGCTTCTTTAAGAAGCTTAACAAGCACATCTGACATATCATCTAAATCCTTATTGTAGATAATGTCTTCAGTGTCTTCTATTTCAAGACTTGGCTTAAATTTCTTAAGCTCTTCTTCAAAATTCAACATATCATTCCCCTCTGTCAAAACAAATCACTTATGACTTACATCATAGCTTTTATCTCACCTGTCAGGTAAAGTGAACCGACTGAAAAAACTATATCGCCGGATTTTCTGACAGTTATAACATCTGTAACTGCATCTCTCACATTAGTATAATACTTGATTGGTACCCCAAAAATCCCATTGTTCTCTTTACACTTTTCAAATGTGCTCTTTAAATCTGATACAGATACCGATCTTGTAGTTTTAAGTGTAGCCACAAAAACAGAATCAAATTGCTCACTAAGGAGTATTTTTTCTATTATGTCCTCATACTGTTTGTCAGCAACTATGCCAAACAAAAGTAATTTGCGCCCCTCTGCACTTACATGCGCAACAGAATCCAAAAAAGCTTCAATTCCGTCAATATTGTGAGCGCCATCCACATATATGCCGGGACGGATTTCTTCCATCCTGCCTTCCCATTTGGCACTTACAAGACCAAGCTCAATATCTTCACCTGAAATCACAGCGCCGCTATTTCGCAGTATTTCTGCGCTTGCAACCGCTATAGCCGCATTTTCAGTCTGATACCTCGCTCTGGTAGACAGCTTTAGGCCGGCATATTTATCATAAAGGGAATTATACGAAAAAGCAATGAATTTGTTTCCGGTTTCATCACACTCTTCCCTTACATCCGATATGTCATTCTTTTTAACTGTAACAACTCTTGAATCCAGTTCAAGAGCCTTCTTTTTGATTACATCCGTACTTTCTTTTTGCTTGTCAAAAAATACTGTCGGAACGTTCTCTCTTATAATACCGGCCTTTTCAGCTGCAATATCTTCGATAGTATTCCCAAGATACTGCATATGATCAAAACCGATTTCAGTAATGATATTTATCTCCGGTTTACCGATAGCGTTGGTGGCATCAAGTCTTCCACCAAGACCGGTTTCCAGAATCAGATAATCCACAGGATAAACATCATAAAGTATCATTGCCATAAAAAACAAAAATTCAAAGTATGTCGGAAAATAGCCGTCGTTACTATATTCCCTGATCCTTTGAAGCAATTCGACAAAGATTTCCACAAATAAAGAATCAGAAATCATTTTGCCGTCAACAAGAAACCTCTCATTTATCTTTACAAGATGCGGGGATACAAAGGTTCCTACCTTGTATCCCGCTTTCATCAAAATAGATGTCAGATAACTACACACTGATCCTTTACCATTTGTTCCTGCCACATGAATAATCTTCATGTTCTCGTCAGGATTACCCAAATAGTCCAGAAATTTTCTGGTATCCTCTATGGTATGTTTATCAGTAAAACCGGGTACTGCATTCAAAAATGCCTCACATTCAGCTACTGATAAACCTTTTCCATTTTCTGAGGAATCAATTATTCTGTTTATGCTCTCAACTATTTCGTTTGTCATAAAATATCCAAAGTTGTCCGGTTATTTTGCTTCAGTTTCCAAGCTGTTTAAGACGCTCTGTTACCTGATCGTAAGTCTGCTGGTACTTTTGCTGTTTTGCTTTTTCTTCCTCAATCTTCTCTGCAGGAGCCTTTGAAAGGAACTTCTCATTACTGAGCATGTTCTTTGATCTTAAAAGCTCGCCTTCAAGCTTTTTCTGCTCTTTTTTAAGTCTCTCAATCTCAGCTGAAATATCAATAAGATCAGAGAACGGAATATATACGGTAGCATCTGCAAGTACTACTGACACTGCATCATCCGCGATTCCTGTTTTATCGGACTGGCAAACCGACTCTGAAGCATATGCAAGTGATTCAAAGAAAAGCTTACCTGTCGCAAATATATCAAGAACCTCCGGCTTATCACTTACAACGAATACTTTTGCCTTGCGGGATGGAGCTACATTCATCTGAGTCCTTACATTACGGATTCCGCGAACAGCCTCCTTAATGGTCTCAATAGCATTCTCATCATCAGCAAAATTCCACTCATCCTTGTATACAGGCCAGTCAGAAATCATGATAGATTCCTCTTCATCCTGCAATGTGCAGAATATTTCTTCTGTGATAAACGGCATATACGGATGAAGAAGCTTAAGGGCTCCAATAAGTACTGTCTGAAGAGTCCAAAGAGCTGCATCATGTGAACTCTTATCGTCTGAGTTGTAGAGACGCGGCTTAACCATCTCAATATACCAGTCACAGAACTCATCCCAGATAAAGTCATAAACCTTCTGAACCGCAATTCCAAGTTCAAAATGATCCATGTTATCTGTAACTTCTTTTACAGTTCTGTTGAACTTGG
Source organism: Butyrivibrio sp. (assembly GCF_017635265.1). Taxonomy (GTDB): domain Bacteria; phylum Bacillota; class Clostridia; order Lachnospirales; family Lachnospiraceae; genus Butyrivibrio. The sequence goes on along the minus strand of NZ_JAGBLU010000049.1, from coordinate 9,659 downwards.
ATAAGATCCAGTGATCAACCGGCTCAAGTCCTGCAGGAGCATCCTGATGGATAGCGCTCTTTGCATCCTCATCCATGTTCATCATGATAAATCTTGAAGCATTCCAAACCTTGTTTGCGAAGTTACGGCTGTTTTCTACTCTTTCATTGTAGAAACGCATATCGTTTCCGGGTGCATTACCTGTTATAAGCGTAAGTCTTAAAGCATCAGCACCGTACTTGTCGATAATATCAAGAGGATCAATACCGTTTCCAAGTGATTTACTCATCTTTCTTCCCTGAGAATCCCTTACAAGTCCGTGGAAAAGAACTGTCTTAAAAGGATATGTTCCCATCTGCTCATAGCTTGAGAAGATCATTCTGATTACCCAGAAGAATATGATGTCATAACCGGTAACAAGTACATCTGTCGGGAAGAAATACTTAAGCTCCTTGGTATCATGAGGCCATCCAAGAGTTTCAAATGGCCAAAGTGCTGATGAAAACCATGTATCAAGCGTATCAGGATCCTGTGTGAAGTGAGTTTTTCCACACTTAGGACATACAGTCGGTGCAGTTTTAGCCACAACTACTGCTCCGCACTCATCACCGTAATAAGCCGGACTTCTGTGTCCCCACCAAAGCTGTCTTGAAATACACCAGTCACGGATATTATCAGTCCAGTTAAAATATGTCTTGTCCATTCTTGATGGAATAAGCTTGATATCTCCATCCTTTACAGCCTTGACAGCAGGCTTGATAAGCTCATCCATTTTTACAAACCACTGTGCCTTGATCATAGGCTCAACTGTAGTATGGCAGCGGTCATGTGTTCCAACATTATGGGAATAGTCCTCAATCTCAACAAGAAGTCCCATCTCATCAAGCTCTTTTACAATGGCATCTCTTGCAGCATATCTGTCCATTCCCTCAAACTTTCCACCATTTGAATTGATTGTGGCATCATCATTTAAGATATTGATTTCCTCAAGACCATGGCGTTTTCCAACCTCAAAGTCGTTAGGGTCATGTCCGGGAGTGATTTTAACAACACCGGTACCAAATTCCATATCAACATAAGAGTCTTCTACAATCGGAAGTTCTCTGTTTACTATAGGTAAAAGAACTTTCTTGCCCTTAAAGCTCTTGTATCTCTCATCATCAGGGTTTACAGCAACTGCTGTATCTCCGAGCATTGTTTCGGGACGTGTTGTGGCAAACTCGATAAATTCCGTGTCAGAAACCTTGCCGTTTTCATCAATAACCGGATATTTAATATGCCATAAATGACCAGCCTGCTCCTCATACTCAACTTCTGCATCAGAAATAGAAGTCTTGCATACAGGACACCAGTTTACGATTCGGCTGCCCTTGTAGATATAGCCTTTTTCATGCATCTTGCAAAAGACCTCTGTAACAGCTTCATTACAGCCTTCATCCATTGTAAAACGCTCTCTGTCCCAGTCACAGGAAGATCCGAGCTTTTTAAGCTGGGAAATGATAGTTCCGCCGTATTCCTTTTTCCACTCCCATGCTCTTTCAAGGAACTTTTCTCTTCCAAGGTCTCTCTTATCTATACCCTCTTTTTTGAGAGCATCAATAATCTTAACCTCTGTTGCAATTGAAGCATGATCGGTTCCGGGCTGCCAAAGTGCATTATATCCCTGCATTCTCTTATATCTGATAAGAATATCCTGCATTGTGTTATCAAGGGCATGTCCCATGTGGAGCTTACCGGTGATATTTGGCGGCGGAATAACAATAGTAAAAGGTTTTTTGGTCTCATCTACTTCTGCGTGGAAATATTTTTTTTCTTCCCACTTTGAATAAAGACGGCCTTCTATACCCTTAGGATCGTAGGTCTTAGCAAGTTCTTTTTTCATAATTATCTCCTTATACAGTGCTCTTATTAACTCAAAGATGTGTTGCGTCGTCAAGTGACTTTTGTGAAATAACCGCTTTATGAAGCATTATTATCTCACCCTTTGTATGCTCTTTTACCTGATAGAGAGCATTGTCTGCAGCATACATGTAATCCCACAGTTTGGTTGTTTCCGCGGGAATTGAATTTCTGATTCCCTGAGAAATCGTCACGATTCCCTTTTCAGAGTGCTTACTTAAAAGCTTCAGGTCTATGACCGATTGTCTGAGCATCGTAGCACATTCCATAACCTCCCTGTCAGTCATGCTTTCATATATAATAACAAATTCATCACCGCCATATCTGAAGGCGTGAATAAGCTCGTTTTCCCTAAGCATGTCGTTTATGATTGATGCAATTTTTGTCAGACATTCATCTCCCGCCTGATGACCATAGGTATCGTTATACTGCTTGAAATTATCTATGTCAAGAATCTCAACGGCAAGGGATCTTTTCAGAGCAAAAGCTTTCTCAAATGCAGCATCCGCAAACTTATTTAAGCCATATCTGTTCCCCAGACCTGTCAAAGAATCTGTTGATGCCTGCTTTTGCAAAATAACATTTTCTTTTTCTATATCATAAAGCTTATTTCTGATATCAGTAAAAAACTTATAGTTTGCGAGCCTCTCTTTTTCTTCTTCGTTGGAAGCTTTAAAAAATTCATTTAAAGCCAGATTCTTTTTCTTTTGATTGCCAAGGCATTCGTAAAGCTCGCATTTAAGCTTGGCATAGTTCTTTTTAAGATGAGCGATATTAAAATCCACAAGGGATCTTTCAGTATTTTCAACTATACGGACAGCTTCGTCAATCCAGCCTATCCGTATAAAGAAACGACACATAATCAATATGTCTTCCATATTATCAAGAGGATGCTTATCGTTTTGGATAAGAGTCAGAAGCCTTGAAGCATACCGCTGAAAACTCACCATGTCCCCAAGATAATGGTATGCCCTTGTTCGTATATCTGTAGCAGTAATTCCATTTATAAAATCTCTGCTTGATTTATGACTTTCCTCAAGCTTATTAATCGCAAGAAGACATTTTTTTACCGAGTCAGGCTTGTCCATTTCCATATAGCAGTCTGCCTCAAAACAGTAGCAGAACATTATATTTCTATAGTACAAACTGTCTTTTTTATTCTTACTTATAAGTTTATAGGCTGAACGAATGAAGCTCAAAGCAAGCTTTGGATCACCTGCTTCGAAGTAAATCTGTCCAATATTAAAATCTATAAATCCCGGAACTTCTGAATCTATCCCCTCACAGCTTCTTTTACCGGATAAAAAGAAATCAAGCGCAAGTTCCGGATTGCCATGATTAAGAGCATCTATTCCAAGAAGATTATAGCACCTCGCCAGATACTCCTGCTCCCCACTGGCCTGCAATGTCTCAATGGCCTTTAGAAGATTGGAGTTAAACTTCCTATAATCAGTACTTAAAAGATAATAAGCATCCGCCAGAAAATAATATGCACACCCCAAAAGACTAACATCATCAGCCTGCCTGGCTCTCTTTATAAATCTGTTACAGGCACTTATGTAACTGTTCGACATACTGGACCTTGTAGTCAGTACTTCTTCGTATAATGCCTGTATTTCTGTATCAAAATTCCTAATGTTCATGGTGTACCCCGGGTAAGCATATAACCCAAAAATGCTGCTTTCAAGTGTGGACTTTTATAAATAGGCGTTTCCTGCTAAAAAAACTAGAGTCAGTATACCACAATTCTAAGTTCGAAAATACCTCTCTAAGAATTTTGGTATTCTTATCGCTAAGCTCGATAATACCTCTCTAAGCGAATCAGTATACCACAATTCTAAGTTCGAAAATACCTTTCTTTTATTGTGACAGGTGTGTCAATATAGACATTGGTTTACATATACCCATTGACCTTATCGGTCACAAGATTATTTTTGCACAGTTAAATGTTATCATTTGACAATCTATTTAAAGTGCCTATTTTAGCGACATCTTTGATACTGTTTTTTGATTAATCCCCAGTTTCCACAGAGTTATCCACATGACACACAAGTCAGTTATCGCTATCTTTCGCATCATTTTTCTGCAAAAACGTTAAATTGAACACTCAATTGATACAATTTAAACGCTTGTTCAGATTACATAAATTTATAAATCCACATTTTATGTAAACCAATATGTATATCTTTTATATTTTTCATGAAGTTTTTGTGGATTAATTATCCTCAATTCCTGTCCAGAAGAGGCTTACAGCGTTTTTGACCAGATAGGTCGAAACGGTCTTGATTCCTTTCCATTCTCTGGGGAAAAGTGCCCTATAACTTCCCTGCATAAATCTGTCATCCAAAAGCGCCGCAACGCCGTAATCATCCTCCGTTCGGATAACACGTCCTGCTGCCTGCAAAACCTTGTTCATCCCCGGGAATCTGTAAGCATAGTCAAATCCATCCTGACCTTTTTCATCGAAATATCCACGAAGTACCTCTCTTTCGTTACAAACAAGGGGTATGCCTGTTCCTACCACGATAACCCCTATAAGGCTGTCATATTTAAGATCTATACCTTCACTGAATATTCCACCCATTACGCAAAAGCCTAAGACGTTTTTATCCTCAACTATATCTATATCCATGTGGATAACTTTTGACAGGTCTATATCATTTCCTGTGGAAAACCTTTCCAGAAACATTTCCCTGGCATCTTCACTCATAAAGCTTTTCTGCACAAGTATTTCAGTTGACTCGCCATCAAGATAATTTTTCTCATATACGTCCAGAACTTCTTCCAAAAAACGATGAGATGGGAAAAATATGAGATAATTTCCACTTCTTGCACTGACTATACTGTTTATATAACCTGCAATTCTCAAATACTGCTCATCGCTTCTTTGTGAATATCTGCTTGTTACGTCACTGCCGATAAAAAGCCCAAGTCTGTCGGGATCAAATACCGATTTTGCATACATTTCATAATCGCTGTCACATCCACCAAGAAGCTTTTTATAATACTGAATCGGTAAAAGAGTTGCCGAAAAAAGAATCGATGATCTTCCTCTCTCCATACATTCAGCAAGATTTCTCGACGGATCAGCGCAGTAAAGCCTCACCAAAAAGCTTCCGTCTTCTGAAAACTCACTGTACATAACATAATGATCGTCAACTCTGTCATATATGGTTAAAAACCTCGAAATATCAAAATAAAACTCCAATATTTCATCCCTGCAGGGACCTTCTGAATGGTTTTCAAGATATTCTGAAATGATTCCGGCCAGACGATTTAATGGATTAATGAGTTTTTCTATAGATGAAAGCTTACTAAGACCATCACACTCTCTTTTCATATCAAGCATTACACGGTTACACTTATCCAAATGTCCTGCTATACCCGGGTGATATTCTTTTATGGTGTTTTTCAGTTCCAAAAAGCTTTCCTTGCGCAAAACCGCGCTGTACATTTCCCGTCCTCTGTCAAGAAGGTTATGGGTTTCATCCACAAGGAAAATGTAATCTCCTTTCACGCCGTCTGCAAAAAATCTGCGCAGATATACAAAGGGATCAAAAACATAATTGTAGTCGCATATTACCGCATCTGCCCACAGACTCATATCAAGAGACATCTCAAAGGGACAGACTTCATGCTTTTTTGCATACTTAATGATTACTTCCCTGTTAAAAGAATCCTCGTGAGTCAAACAATCATAGATTGCATCATTTATCCTGTCGTAATGTCCTTTTGCATAGGGGCATATCACAGGATTACAGTTTCTTTCAGCATCCTCCAGAAAGCATATTTTATCCCTTGCCGTTATGGTCACGGTTTTAAGCCGCATATTCTGAGTTCGTCTAAGGGTATTAAAGGCTTCTTCCGGTGCTGTCCTTGTTATGGTCTTGGCTGTAAGATAAAAGATCTTGCTTGTTTTCCCCTCACCCATTGCCTTAACAGCAGGAAACACAGTGGTTATAGTTTTTCCCGTCCCGGTGGGAGCTTCCAAAAACAGCTTTTTACCATGTATTATAGTTCTGTAAACGCCTGCTGCCAGATCCTTTTGCCCATCTCTGTAGGGAAAAGGGAAAGCCACTTTTTTAAGTGATGCTGTTCTCTCTATGCTCCAATTGTATTCAAAATCAGACCATTTTAAATAAGCCTGAATAATCCCGTCAAACCATGCGGTTATCTCTTTGTAAGTAAACTTGCTGTCAAAATACTTCATCTCCTCCGAGTCTATATTGCAATAACTCATTCGGACTTTTATTTCAGGACATTTTATCTGACGTGAATATATGGCAGCATAACATTTAGCCTGTGACAGATGCACTAAAACGGGCTCTTTTAACTTATTAAGATCTCTGTATGTGCCTTTAATCTCATCAATAAGAGGCATTGCAGCATTTTTTTCGATAAAAGACTCCTGGGCATCGTACGCTCCGGGCTTTCCGAAATATTTATCCAAAATACCATCAGCTCTTCCTGATATTACCAGCTCATAGCCGTCTGCCTCGTAAATGTACTCCAACGGAACTTCAGCATGATAATCAGGTCCCATGCTCTTTTGTATCATTCTGTGGATTCTCCCACCTTCCTGCATGGCATCTGCAGGAGCCTGATGTATTCTGTTGTCGATGTCGCCGCTTCGAAGTATGAACTCCACAAGTCCGCGCACAGATATTTCAATCCTCATACAATCTCCGAAAGCCATGCATTCTTGAATCATCAATTCAAGAATGCATCAACCAAGCCAATTTAAATCGACTTCGTCGATGAGGCTTGGTTGACTCTTCACTCATATTCTCACGAAATCCGCAGTATATGCGGATTTCTGAAATTTAGTTCAAGAAGTCATAATTTTTTTAATGAGCGCAAAATAAAAGCTCCATGATATTGTATACCATGGAACTTTTTTAATCTACAATGAACAATCTGTGTTTATCAGCCTGCAACTGCAAGTGTGTCAAGGTACTGCTCAAACTCTTTGTTGTGCTTACCAAACTGAACTGTAAGCGGCTGATTAAAATCAAGGCCAAACACACCCAGGATAGATTTAGCGTCAACAACATATCTGTTGTAATATATATCTACGTCGAAGTCACACTTAGAAGCTGTTTCCACGAAATCTCTAACCTGTGAAGGCTTTAAGCTGATGTTCTTCTTTATCATCTCTCTTAACATAAATAGTCACCCCTTTCTATTTTTGCGACTTACAAAACTATAGCGTTTAAGTGTGACTATTCTGTGAAGAATTTGCGAAAAATCCGTTTAAAGTATCTGAATTCCGTTATTAACTGCTTCTTTTACCATATCTTCAGGCCAAATTGAGCACTGAACTTCTCCGATATGTGCTTTTCTCAAAAAGAACATACATATTCTGGACTGTCCGATGCCGCCTCCGATTGTATACGGAAGCTCTTTATTCAGGATTGCCTTCTGGAACGGAAGATCAGCTCTTTCCTCGCAACCTGCTTTTTCAAGCTGTTCTTTTAAAGAATTCTCATCTACGCGGATTCCCATACTTGAAAGTTCAAGTGCAATGTCAAGAACAGGATAGTAAACAATGATATCTGCGTTAAGCTCCCAGTCATCATAGTCCGGAGCTCTTCCATCATGCCTGTCCCCCGAAGCTAAAAGATCGCCGATCTTCATGATACATACAGCGCCTTTTGCCTTTGCAATGTAGTATTCACGTTCCTTGGGAGAATACTCGGGGAACATATCCTCAAGTTCCTGTGTTGTAATAAAGAAAATCTCTTCAGGAAGGATTTCTTCTATATAGTCATACTGAATGGACATGAATTTCTCTGTTTTTCTGAGAACTTTATACACATTCCTTACTGTATCCATAAGAAAATCAATGTTTCTGTCTTCTTTTCTTATTACTTTTTCCCAATCCCACTGATCAACAAAAATAGAATGGATATTATCAGGAACCTCATCACGGCGAACAGCATTCATATCTGTATATAAGCCTTCGCCCACATTAAATCCGTACTTTTTAAGAGCATATCTTTTCCACTTTGCAAGAGAATGCACAATTTCTGCATTTCGCCCGTTCTGATTAAGGATGTCAAAAGAAACCGGTCTCTCTACACCATTAAGATTGTCATTAAGACCTGACTCGGGTGTTACAAATAAAGGGGCTGTCACTCTCTGCAAATTAAGCCTTGTCGAAAGCATCCCCTGAAAGAAATCTTTGACTGTCTTGATGGCAACCTGTGTATCATGCAGATCAAGTGCAGATACGTAGCCACTCGGAATCTTTAAATTTTCCATAATTCTCCTCCTGATTTGTGGTAGCATATATAAATAAATTAAATTACTTTTTTTTGGTTTATGCAAGAAAAAAATTCATTACATTAAAGCAGAAACGTAATAAGGGAATAACAATGAAACAGACAGTATACGAAAACATAAAGGAAGAAAAGAAGGTTCGCGCTATTTTGGTGGGACTTCACATGGATGAGAGCGATTCTGATTTTGAAAGATCAATGGATGAGCTAAAAGAACTTACAAAGGCGCTGGACATTGAGGTTGCATGTACTGTAACCCAGTCCCTTCCATGTCCTGACAGGAGTACCTATATTGGCAGCGGAAAAGTTGAGGAAATAAAAAATTCTTTAGACGTATTTGATGCAGATATCATCATTTTTAACGATACTCTCTCACCCATGCAGATAAGAAACCTTGAAAAAGCGCTGGATACGGAGGTTATAGACAGGACCGGACTTATTCTTCAGATTTTTGCAAAAAGAGCCAGGACAAAAGAGGCAAGACAGCAGGTAGAATATGCTCAGCTGCAGTACATGCTGCCAAGGCTTGCCCATATGAGAACTTCTCTTTCAAGGCAGGGTGGCGGAAGCGGCCGTCTTTCCAACAAGGGCTCAGGTGAAAAACAGCTTGAGCTTGACAGAAGGCGCATTGAACACAGAATGGCCGAGCTCAGGAGAGATTTAAGTGCTATTGAAAAGGAACGTGATACACAAAGGGGAAGGCGCCTTAAGTCAGGGATGCCCAGAATATCTCTGGTAGGCTATACAAATGCAGGCAAATCCACCATAATGAACAATCTGCTCAGGATGTATGGTGGAGACAGCTTTGACGAGAAACAGGTTTTGGAAAAGGATATGCTCTTTGCAACCCTTGATACATCAGTAAGAAAAATATCTGCTCCGGGGCACAGGCCATTTCTTCTCTCTGACACAGTAGGCTTTATCAGCGAGCTTCCACACGCTCTGGTAAAAGCCTTCAGATCAACCCTCGAAGAAGCAAGGTACGCAGACCTTCTGCTTCAGGTAATAGATTTTTCTGACCCTGAATACCGCTACCATATGGATGTAACCAAAGAAACTCTGGCAGAAATAGGAGCAGGAGATATTCCTGTAATCTACGTTTTTAATAAATCTGATGTGGTTCAACAGCAGCAGGAGTCAAACAGTATGCTGGTAATGCCTGTACCAAAAGCCATGGATGACAGGATTTACATATCAGCCAAAGAAAATGACAGCCTGAATACACTTATAGAGCTGATAGAAAAGAAATTAAGCGAAACTGAAAATGAATGCAAGCTGCTTCTTCCCTATTCTGAAGGAGGTATTCTCAGCATTCTTACAGGAAAAGGAGTCGTAAAAGACACAGAGTATCTCGAAGAGGGAATCAGAACCACCGGCTTAGCCGGTGGTTTGTTCTGGCCCTATAAGGGCCTTTTACCGGCAAAGCCTAAAGGCTTATCGAAAATAATTCTACTTCTGCAAATTTTGCTTCGCTGCCTTTCAGGCCATTTCTTTTTGCAT
>NZ_JAGBLU010000048.1 GCF_017635265.1 Butyrivibrio sp. | reverse complement strand
GTACTTTTTTTAAAATTTTTTTATTTTTTTCTAAAAAAAGAAGAAAACTCCCTATTTATGCGGTTTTCACAGCACTTTTTTTGTGGTATTGTATTTATGGTAACTTAAAAGAAGTGTTTTTGGAGAAAAAATGATATTTGATACACATGCTCACTATGATGATGAGCAATTTGATATAGACAGGGAAGAGCTTATTGAATCTGTCAGGAATGCAGGAGTTGATCATATAGTTGATGTTGGGGCAAGCATTGAATCAACCGGCAAGGCACTGGAGCTTGCCCATAAATATGATTTTATATATGCAGCAGTTGGAGTACATCCAAGTGAAGTTGAAGAGCTTAATGAAGATAATTTAGAGCTTTTAAGAGAGTGGAGCACTGACGCAAAGTGCGTAGCAATAGGTGAGATTGGCCTTGATTACCATTGGCCGGATCCTTCACCTGAGCTTCAAAAGAAGTGGTTTAAAAGGCAATTACAGCTTGCGAGAGAGGAAAGACTTCCGGTTATTATACATTCAAGAGATGCTGCGGCAGATACCCTTGAAATTATGAAGAGCGAACATGCAGAGGAAATTGGTGGAGTAGTGCACTGTTTTTCCTACTCAAGAGAAGTAGCAAAGATATGCGTGGACATGGGCTTTTATATCGGTGTTGGCGGTGTCATAACTTTTAAAAACGGAAAAAAACTTAAGGAAGTTGTAGAGCAGACTCCTATAGAAAGAATTTTACTTGAAACCGATTGCCCTTATCTTTCGCCGGAGCCTTTCAGAGGGAAAAGAAACAGCTCTTTGAACCTGCCATACGTAATTGAGGCCATTGCCTCCATAAAGAGCATGGATAAGGATGAAGTAATAATAAAGACTTACGAAAATGCAAAAAGAATGTATGGCTTCCTGAACTAAATTTCAGAAATCCGCATATACTGCGGATTTCGTGAGAATATGAGTGAAGAGTCAACCAAGCCTCATCGACGAAGTCGATTTAAATTGGCTTGGTTGATGCATTCTTGAATTGTTGATTCAAGAATGTATGGATTTAAAATGGTTTGGTTGATACATTCTTGCGGAGGTATAAATGGCATATTTAGGTAATAGCGCAAGGACCAAAGAGGTCCTTGCAAAATATAATATGAGTGCCAAAAAGAAATTTGGTCAGAACTTTTTGATAAATGACAATGTCCTTGAGGGAATAGTTGACGCAGCCGGGGTAAGCAAAGATGACTGCGTTCTGGAAATAGGTCCCGGAATAGGAACGCTCACTCAATATCTCGCAGAGGCAGCAGGAAAAGTTGTAGCGGTTGAGATTGATAAGACCTTGATTCCTGTTCTTGCTGATACACTTTCAGAGTACGACAATGTGACTGTTATAAACGAGGATGTTCTCAAGGTTGATATAGAGGCTATAGTCAATGAATACAATGGCGGAAGACCTATTAAGGTAGTTGCAAATCTTCCATACTACATCACTACCCCGATCATTATGAAACTTTTTGAAAGCGGAGTTCCTATTGAGAGCGTTACTGTAATGGTTCAAAAAGAAGTAGCAGATAGAATGGTAATGGGACCCGGAAGCAAAGACTATGGTTCATTGTCTCTTGCGGTTGCATTCTATGCCAATGCACAGAACATTATGGACGTTCCGCCGAGCTGCTTTATACCGCAGCCTGGAGTCGGGTCTGCAGTTGTATATCTCAAGAGACATGAGAACAGACCTGTTCAGGTAAAAGATGAAAAGTATATGTTCGAAATTATCAGAACAGCATTCAATCAAAGAAGGAAGACATTGTCTAATTCGCTTTCAAACAACCCTTCCTTGCACGTTACAAGAGATCAGGTTCAACAGGCTCTTGAAAAAATGGGGATTGACGAAAAGGCAAGGGGCGAAGTTCTTGAATTATCACAGTTTGCGCTTCTTTCAGATATTTTACAAAGCAGTGGTGCTATGATAAACTAACACTATATATTGTATTTTTAGCACCAAAGAGGTGGTTATTTTGGATAAAGTTGAGTACAAAATCAGAGCCGACGAGATAAAGGCACTGGTTGGGGAAGGCAGATTTGCCGACGCAGTTAAGATCGCTGACACTATTGATTGGAAGAAAGTGCGAAGTGTCCAAATGCTGTGCATGATAAGCGATCTATATAAGATAAACAGACGATATGAAGAGAGCAGAGATGTTCTTTTGATGGCTTATGATAGACACCCTACCGGCAGGGCGATAGTTTATTCTTTGTGTGAACTTGCTATTAAGATGGGCGAGTTTGTGCAGGCTGTTGAGTATTACAAAGAGTTTGTGAGAATAGCTCCGAGAGATACAGGAAGATACATTCTCCAGTACAAATTATATGAGGCTCAGGATGTAAGCCTTGAAGAGAGAATTGCTGTCCTTGAGGAGTACAAAAAACATGATTATAAAGAAAAGTGGGTGTATGAGCTCGCTTATTTGTATCATCGCGTAGGTCTTACTACAGAATGTATTGAAACCTGTGACGAGATGTTTTTGTGGCTTGGAGATGGCAACTATGTTATGAAGGCACTTGAACTTAAAGCCCTTCATGAACCGCTTTCCAAGGAACAGCAGGATAGATATATCAGATATAAACAATCCCATGGCGGATTTGTTGACAAGAGTGTTGTGCTTGATAAGGCACTCGATCAGGTTGGCAATGATGATCCGAGAACAGTTGAGATCAAACAGCCGACTAAAGAGATGCCGCCTGTCACAGATGAAGATATAGCAGCATACAATGCAGAAAAAGGACAGGCATCTGCGGCAGAACCGGCTTTGCAGGAGCCTTATTATGCTACAGATATTTCTACTGACAGCCCTACAAGAGAGATGGATAGGATTGTTTATCCACATATCAGTGAGATAAAGGAACCATCTGTAGACATTAGTGCTTATAACACCATGAATCTTCAGGAAGCTCTTGCTGAAAATCTCAAGGCAGTTATGAATGACGGAGATTCCGGTGAAGAGATTAACTATACACCTGTGACAGATCAGGAGACAAGTCCGGTGAGCCCGGTTCAGCCAATTACTTCAGAAATATTTGAAGTGGATACAGAGTCTGATATGGGAATGCAGGAGCTTTTTGCGCAGGGTGTAGCAGCTGATGAACATGTAAGTGAACAAGAGCCTCAGACAGAAGAAGATATTGACAGTAATGTTCAGGAGACTTTGGGCAGGCCTGTTTATGAGCCATCTATGAACATAGAAATAAAGTATGGCGGAAATGGTCCTATTCTTGGTGAAGAAAAAGCTGTTCAGGCGCCGGTATATGATGAGAAGCCATTGGAAGATGAGGTTCCGGGAGCCGTTATTCATCCTAATGCTGCTTATCAGGCACCAAGTCATTTTGATAATTTCCTTTCACAGGAATATGACGGGCAGATTTCAATGGCAGTAGAACCGGAACCTGAAGTGGAAAAGCAGATTACGGGCCAGATCAGTATTGATGAGTACATGCTTAATTGGGAAGCTTACAAGAAAAGTCAGCAGGAGAAGCAGCTTGAGAGAGTTAAGAAGCTTGTTGCCGAAGAAACGGGAGATCTTTTTGCTGATTTTGATGAAAAGACCAAGGCCGGGCTCCAGGAGAAAATGGAAAAGGCTATAGCAGATGCTCTGAAAAAAGAACGTCATGAAAAAGCATCCGGTAGGGGTGACTGGTCACGAAATCATGATGACATAATAAATGATGCAGTAGATGTTGTTATAAAATCTGAGGAGTTAGGTGAGACTGTAGAAACAAAGGAAGAAGTATTCCTTGATGAGACAGCTGAACTTACAAAGATTGCGGAAGATGATCTTATAGATGCAAAAGATTCCGAAAAATTCGAAGATAAAAAGACAATTGAGCCCGAAGAAGACAAAAACGAAGATCAGGGCAGCAAAGAATCTGATGAATTAGAGGAGCCGGAAGAAGAGAGCAAAGAGGAATCAAAAGAGTCTTCTGAAGAAGATGAAGAAGATGATGATTCTGTAGAAAAAGATTCAGACGAACAGGATGGAGAAGCGCCATCTGAAGAGTCAAAGCAGATCAAAGAATCACAGGAATCTTCTAAGAAAAACATAACAGAAAAGAAAAAAGATAAGAAGAATAAAAAGACAGATATTGTTGCCGCAAAGAGACATATTGGAAACAGAGAGATCGAAGAGCGCGTAAGGACAATGACTCCTGAAGAAAAACAACTCTTTGGACCATATATCCATCATAAAAGGTCAAGGCGACAGATCATCAATGCCATTGATAACATGAGTATGGATGCATTTAGCGGCAATGCCATTGTGACAGGCGAGGAAGGTGCCGGAACAGTAAGTCTTGCAAAAGGTCTGATAAAGGCAGTGCAGGCATCAGATTCAAATTTCAGTGGTAAGGTTGCAAAGATAACAGCCAATACTCTAAATAAAAAGAGTACCGCAAGTATTTTTGACAAACTTGCTAATGGAGCGCTGATCATACAGAGGGCAGCAGATCTTGAGCCTGAGACTGTAAATGAATTGCTTAAGATACTTCAGGAAGAGAATAAAGGTCTTATCATCGTAATGGAAGATACGAAGGAAGATATGAACAGATTCCTTGATAAGAACCCGTCTCTTAAACAGAGCTTTAACGTAAGGGTTGATATAGAAGCTCTTGACGATGACTCACTTGTAGCTTACGCAAAGCAGTATGCTTTAGAGAGAGAATATTCTATTGATAACCTTGGAATTTTAGCTCTGCACACCAGAATTTCCGAGAGACAGACACTTGATCATGAGGTGACGGTATCAGAGGTAAAAGATATTATTGATGACGCTATTTACTATGCAGAGAAAAGGACTATATCTCATTTTGTAGATGTTATTGTCAATAAAAGATATGATGAAAATGACATGGTCATTTTAAGAGAAAAAGATTTTATGCATTAAATACTTTATAAATTTGAGGGGGCTGTTTATGGCAGAAAAAGTATTTATTTCCGAAGCAGATGAATATCTGTTTGGTCAGGGAACGCATTATGAAATATATGAAAAGCTTGGAGCGCATCCTTCAACGGAAAAGGGAAAAAAAGGATATTTCTTTGCCGTATGGGCGCCCAATGCAGCTGATGTTCATGTAGTAGGTTCTTTTAACAACTGGGATGAAACGGCAGACAGACTTGAAAGAACAAAGACCGGAAACATTTGGACCGGCTTTATTCCCGGAGTGGGAATTGGAGAACTGTACAAATATCTCATAACAACGCAGGATGGAAAAAAGCTTTATAAGGCAGATCCTTATGCCAATTTTGCAGAGCTTCGTCCGGGAAATGCATCAAGGACTACAGATCTTTCCGGCTTTAAGTGGACGGATACCAAGTGGTTTGACAACAATAAAGGAAAAGACATAAAGCGTCAGCCTTTATCAATTTATGAGTGTCATATTGGATCATGGATGAAACATCCCGATGGAACAGAGGATGGATTTTATACATACAGACAGTTTGCAGACAGGATTGTTGAGTATTTAAAAGAAATGCAGTACACCCATATTGAGCTTATAGGAATTGCGGAGCATCCTTTTGACGGTTCATGGGGATATCAGGTTACAGGATATTATGCTCCGACATCCAGATACGGAGAGCCAAAAGATTTTATGTATCTGGTGAACAAGCTTCACAAGAATAACATCGGTGTTATCCTTGACTGGGTACCTGCTCATTTTGCCACAGATGAATTTGGCCTTGCATGTTTTGACGGACAGTGTATCTATGAGCATCCGGACCCAAGGAAAGGAGAGCATCCTGACTGGGGAACCAAGATATTCAATCTCGAAAAGCCTGAAGTAAAGAACTTTCTTATAGCGAATGCTCTTTTCTGGATAAGGAAGTTCCATGTAGATGGACTTAGAGTCGATGCTGTTGCGTCCATGCTATACCTTGACTATGGTAAAAAAGACGGTCAGTGGGTTCCGAATAAATATGGCGATAACAAAAACCTTGAAGCGATTGAGTTCTTTAAACACTTTAACAGCGTAGTAAGAGGAACTTATCCACAGGCTCTTACAATTGCAGAAGAGTCAACGGCATGGCCGAAGGTTACAGCTTCGCCGGAGGAAGACGGACTGGGATTTGCCTTTAAATGGAACATGGGATGGATGCATGATTTTTGCGAGTACATGAAACTTGATCCTTATTTCAGACAGGGCGCCCATTATATGATGACCTTTGCAATGAGCTATAACAGTTCAGAGAATTATATTTTACCGCTTTCTCATGACGAGGTTGTTCATCTTAAATGCTCAATGGTTGAGAAAATGCCGGGATATAAGGTCGATAAGTACGCTAATCTTCGCGCCGGATATACATATATGTTTGGACATTCAGGCAAAAAACTTCTTTTCATGGGACAGGATTTTGGACAGGAAAGAGAGTGGAGTGAAAAAAGAGAGCTTGACTGGTTCCTTCTCGAAAATGACCTCAACAGAGGTATGAAGGACTATGTAGGTGAACTCCTTAAAATTTACAGAAAATACCCTGCCCTTTATGAGGTTGATGATGACTGGGGCGGATTTGAATGGATAAATGCCGATGACAAGGAGCGCAGTACATACAGCTTCTACAGAAGAGCTATAAATGGTAAGGACAACATCCTGTTTGTTCTTAACATGACTCCTGTAGAGCGAAAAGGCTTTATGGTGGGGGTTCCCTTTGCCGGAACATATACTCATATATTGGATAGCGCAGAAAAGAAATATGGTGGATTTGGCAGTAATATCCCCAATAAAATAGAAGCTGTTGAAGGACTTTGTGATTATAAAGACTACAGTATAACATTTGACTTACCTCCGTATGGAGCAGAAGTCTTCGTTTTTCAGACAAAGAAAACAAAAAAGAAATCTTAAGATTTTTTTTACAAGAGCCGAAATAGAAGGTGATGGATGATATATCCATCACCTTTTTTCGCATAAACAAGTTTTCGTAGAAAGGCAATTATGAGTTTATCTTTTCAAACCATTGGCGATAAGAGGCCAGCAAACGAACAGAATATAAAAAGCACGGAAGTAGATAATAAATTTTTTACAGGAGCAGCCAAAGCAGAAACCCCAAAGGTAAAATCATTTTTGGTTGACTTGGATTCAAGCTTTTATAGCAGCGATGCATATGCACAGAATGGAAAAAATCTTGAAGATATTCAAAAGCTTGCACAGAATACGGATGTTCAAAACAATCATAATTATATGGCTCTTTTATCGAATACCATGTCAGATGAAGACTATGCAGCTGTACTGGAAGGCGGATTTGATTTTGGTAATTTAAATAGTGCAGAAACTGTAACAATTGTGGACAAAATAAAGAGTGTTCTCTTGGAATCCGGTAAAGTTATCACAGGCTACAATGATGATCTTAGTCTGGATAAGCTTGAAAAGATTACAGGCAGCAGGTCTTTTGCAGCAGAGCTACAAAAGAGTTTTTCAGAAAATGATATTCCTGTTACAACCAAAAACGTTACTGAAGCGAAGCAGGCATTTGAGCAGATTTCAGATATTGAAAAAATAGATGACTCTGCAGTCAAATACCTTGTTGTTAATGGAAAAGAGCCTACGATAAATAATATCTATCTGGCACAGCACAGTACCAATGGACAAAATGCAAGTGGACGTGGTTTCTATGCTCAGGATAGCTATGGATATTATGCCAAAAAGGCAGATAACCTTGATGTTGAGCAGGTTCTTCCACAGATTGAAAAGATAGTTGAAGAAGCAGGATATGATAAGACTGATGAGAGCAAAATAGAACAAGCAAAATGGACTATAGAGCAGGGAATACCTCTTACAAAAGAGAATTTTGAAGCAGTAATTGATATTAAAGAGATAGAGTTTCCTGTGACGACGGAACTTGGCGCCAAGGCTATTGCTGCAGCTTTAGCGGATGGAAAAGAGGCCCAAGATGCAAATCTGCATGCTCCGGTAAGCTCGATAAAAAAGATGTTGAGCACCAGATTAGAGCTTGAAGAAAATAGAATAAAAATGAGCGCTGACGCCAATATAAAAATGGCAGACAAAGATTTTTCAATTGACTTAAAGCCAATGGAAAAACTTGTAGAACTCATAAAGGAAGAGTTAAAAGTTCTTCAAAATGAGGAAGCCGGAAAAATTATAGATGAGAAAACTCAGGTCAATGATGCCAATAAAGAATATGTTTTAAGCATGACAATGACCAGAGTAGATATTATCAGGCAGGGACCTGCAGATGTAACCGGCGCTATACTTGATCAGTTTGAAAGTGCAACGCTTACAGAAATCAGCGATATTTCTTTAGAACTGTCTCAGAAATACAAGATGGCGAAAGAAGGCTATGAAAAAATGGAAACTGCTCCAAGGGCAGATCTTGGAGACAGTATAAAAAAGGCCTTTAGAAATGTAGATGAAATACTTGCTGATCTTGGCAAAGAAATTACTGAAGACAACAGAAGAGCTATAAGGATTTTGGGCTACAATGCACTTGAGATAAATGAAGAGAATTTTGAAAAAATCAGGGCGTACGATCTCAGACTTAAAGAAACGATAGAAAGACTCAAACCCGGAGCAGTGCTGGATTTAATTCGTCATGGGAAAAATCCTCTGGGTATGACTGTAGAAGAATTATCAAAAGAGCTTGATCAAAATCAGTTCGGAAATAATAATAACGATTCCGGCAAAAAATCGGATGAGAAATACGCAAAATTTCTTTATAAGTTGGAAAAAACGAATGGAATAACCGTGGAAGAAAGAAAATCATTTATCGGTATTTACAGGCTTTTCCACAACATAAAGGCAAATGATTATAAAGCAATAGGAGACCTTTTAAAAACCGGAAGAGAGATGACTTTGGGAAATCTCCTTGATGCCACAAGAACGCAGATAAAGGCAGCGAAGGGAATTGATTTTAAGGTAGATGATGAGTTTGGAGGTCTTGATCTCATTGGCAATGTGGAAGGGGAAAGAATTGATGAACAGATAGAATCTGCATTCATATTTTATAAGGCGCATGCCGATATAGTATATGAAAATCTTGAACCTGAAAAACTTAAGGTTGCTAATCCCAAAAACAAAACTCTATTAGAAGAGCTGTCACAAAATCTTGATAAGCAGGAAATTGATGAGGAACTTGAGAAGGCTTATAGGACTGAAACCTTAAGACATATCAGAGCAGTGGTCTCATCAAGGGAAGCCCAGGCTGCTATAGATGAAACGGAGACTACACAGATTGAGTTAAATTTCAATAATCTGGAAGCTGTTATTGAAAATAGAAGAGAGCGAAGAAGAGGAAAATTCTGGGATAAGGCAACAGAGTTTGATGAATCAATCAAAAAAGAAGAGGAAGATCTTCTAACACTGCTTGATGAGGAGGGGTATGAAGATTCATACAAACAAAAGCTTGATCAAATTGCAGAAAAACTTACAGATACTCTGATGAGTGCAGAAGACAGCTACATTGATGTAAGAGCTATAACTCTCATGCAGAAACAGATATCAGTCATGCAAAAAGCATCGGAAAATGCCTCCTTTGATGTTCCTGTTGAAATAGATGGAAGTAGCATTTCGATGCATATCACATTAAAAAGTGATGACACGAATAAATCAAGAATGGATGCAAGCATTCAGACTTTTGAGTATGGACTTATAACAGCCAGTCTTTATGAAGAGAGTGGACTAATAAAAGGAATGATCACAACTTCGATGCCGGAAGTCAGTGAAGAGGCTGAATATCTTGGTAATGTAAAAGCGAAGCTGTGCAGTAAACTTTCAGAAAAGATAAAGGATTTGGGTGTAGACCGGAATCAGATAGGAATCCTTTACGGGGCAAAGTTGAATCAAAACAGAAGCACAGGCAGTGCAAGGTCTGTGGATAGAAAAATAACAAACACAGATACTCTACTCAAAATGGCAAAGGCATTTATCGAAGCTCTTTAAAAATGACAAAACACGAGCAGAAATGAGGTAAAAATGAAAGTTAACTACAACGTATCAGCTATGATAGCACATAATTCACTTCAGAAAAATGATAAGCTCCTATCAGAGTCTTTGGAGAGATTATCAAGTGGTCTTAAGATTGCAAATGCTAAAGATAATCCATCCGGTCTTGCAATGTCCAGAAGAATGAATTCCCAGATAGAAGGACTTGGAGTAGCAAATGACACTTCAAATGATGCAATTTCAATAGTACAGGTTGCAGATGGAACACTTTCTGAAATTCATGATATATTACAGCGAATGAATCAGCTGTGCGTTCAGGCAAGTACAGGAACTCTTACCGATGATGACAGAAAAATAATTCAGTCTGAAATAACTTTGCTAAAAGATGAAGTTGATAGAATGGCTGGAACTACCCAGTTTAATGGGCAGAATATTCTTGATGGGTCATTTGATCTAAAAGGATATGTAAAAGGAACCGGAACAGTTACAAAGGCAGATGGCACAACAGAAGTTTATGAAGACAAGACAATTATGAGTATTGGAGTTGTAAGTTACTCTGATAATATGGAAGCCGGAAATTATCGTGTTGTAAAAACTGATGGCAGCCAATTGTCATTTACACATTCAGCTGATGTCATAGGACCTACAGGTGTAGAAAAAAATTACCTTCTGGATGCCGAAGGAAATTACTATACCAAAAACAGTACGCTTACAGATATGCAAATTCAAAAGCTGGGGACGGATGGAAATTATTATAATTATTTTTCCAGTGACATTATGGCTACCGTAAATGAGGATATCATTACATTCTCTGATCGTGATGGAAAAGAAATAAAACTTCAGGTCGGGGATACATATGAAGGAGATTTATATCTGGAACTTACAGCAAAAGGAGCCATGACTATGCAGGTTGGCGCCAATGAAGGGCAGACACTTGATATAAGAGTTCCCAAAGTATCTATTACAACGCTTGGAATATACAATCTTGATGTAACTACGGAAGAAGAAGCAAGGCTTGGAATTGACAATGTAAAAGATGCTATTGCAGCTGTTAGTGCAGTCAGAAGCAGACTTGGAGCATATCAGAACAGGCTTGAACATACTACAAGCAGTCTCGATGTGACAGTTGAAAACATGACAGCAGCGTATTCAAGAATTATGGATGTTGACATGGCTGAAGAAATGACAATTTATTCAACGCAGCAGGTTCTTTCTCAGGCAGGAACATCTATGATGGCTCAGGCCAATGAGAGGCCTTCTCAGGTATTGCAGCTTTTGCAGTAACATATGTAGACGGCATAAGTAAAAATGATTGCTATAAAACTTATGCACAATGAAATGAGGTACGTATGACTCAGGAGAGAAAACAGGAATTTACTCTAAAAATCACACAGGCCAATAAAACTCAGATGATAACTATATTATATGAGATAACCATCGATTATCTTGAAGAGGCTATGGATGAGATAAGTATCGGAAAAAAAGAAGAAGGTTTAAACAGTTTAATGAAAGCGCAGAACTGTCTGGACGAACTTATCCGTTCGGTAAATCTGCATACAGATTTAGGGAAAACGCTTCATAAACTTTACATTTTTTCCAAAAAAGAATTAATAGCATCCGGCGCATCATTCAGTCTTCATAGAATATGGAGAGTTAAGCAGAATTTCAGGGCACTTCATGAAGCATACCTGGAGCTTGAAAAAAAAGATGACAGTGAACCTATGATGGGCAACACGCAAAAGGTATATGCAGGGCTTACCTATGGAAAAAACAGCCTAAATGAAGATGTCACAGCAGTTTCCATGAATAGAGGCCTTATGGCTTGAAAAATATTATGCAAAATGCTGATTCGGAAAAAGGGGGTTTACAACAAAACATTAATTTGCTAAATTCTATAGTCGCGAGCTCGAAGAAAATCGGAAAGGAGTGAGCTTATATAGATACGGTTTTGTTGACCTTCTTGTCCGGAGCAGTATTTACCGATCTGTACAAAGACAAGATTTATAATTTCTGGGTGATTCCGGGATTACTTGCAGGAATCATCACAGCAGCCTTGGGGGGGCTGGAATCTCTGCTGGCTGCAATAACAGCAATCGCATTTTCGCTTGTTATATTGCTTCCGGTATATCTTTTTAAAGGCATTGCCGCAGGAGATGTTAAATTATTCATGACGGCAGCATCCTTTATGTCAGTGCAGGACACTTTTTCCTGCATCATTCTATCATTTCTGATAGCTGGTATTATTTCAATCTTTATTATTTTTTTAAAACGAAAATCAAGAAAAAAGAGAACAATTCACTTTGCGGTACCGGTGCTCATAAGTGCTTTGTTTATTATTGGAGGTACGCTATGACAAGGCCACTGCTAACGCTCTGTGATCTTGATGAGACCTATTGCGGAAGGCTTTATGAGTATTTGAAAGAAAACTTAAAATTAAAATTTAATATTCAAGCATTTACAACAGTGGATATTCTGGTGGATTATTCCAGAAAAAACACATCATCTCTTCTGGTCGTTTCGGAGTCAGCCTTTGAGGAACTTGGTAAGGTGTTGGGACAAAACCTTTTTAAGAACATCCTTGTGTTGGACGAAGAAGCAGGGATTCTAAGAGAAGAGGAAAACCGCTTTGATGACAGGAATATCATTCATACTACAAAATACCAGAAAGCGGGAAAAATTGTGGATACGATTATTGATTTCTGTGCAGAAAAAGCAGAGTCTTTTGAAGGTCTGACCGTGGGAATTTCGGACAATGAAGGCACTGTGATAGGATTGTTTTCACCTGTATCAAAATGTGGACAGACAACTTTAGCATTGAAGATGGGCGACGTTTTATCTTCCTCTGGAAAAACGATTATGCTTAGCTTTGACAGTTTTTCTTCACTCCCACAAAAACTTGATGCAGAGGCAGACGGAACCATTAATGATCTGATGTACTATGCCGAGGAAGATAAAAATAAGTTCTGTATCTATCTGGAAAAAATTAAAAGATCCATTGGAAATATAGATGTGATTCCTCCGGCTAAAATAGCGATGCAGATCAAAGAAATAGATTATGATTCTCTCAAAATGCTTCTTGGACTTCTTATTCACGATGCCGGGTATAAGTATGTGATACTTGATCTTACGGAATATCCCAATGGCTTTTTTGATATTTTAAGGCTTTGTAACAAGCTCTTTACTATTACACGACCCAATAGTGCTGATGCTTACAGAGTCGAAGCATATGAAGATGTCTTAAGATTAAATGGACATGAAGATATTTTGGCATCGACAATCAAAGTGGTAATACCTGATCTGAGGGAAGGTGCTGCAGTATCAAGGTATGTAAAAGAGCTGCTTAAGAGGGAGGGGCTTATTAGTGACAAGACAACTTGATGAGCTTAAATCCAGAGTTAAGCAGAGAGTAATTGGAGATATGGATTTTTCAAAAGACATATCTGATGAAGAAATGCTTGAACTTATAGACAAGGCGCTGTATGAAGAAATAAGGCATTTATCCGTATCTACTCAGGAAAGAAAGCATGTCAGAATGCAGACCTTTTACTCCATAAGGAAACTGGATGCACTTCAGGAACTTCTGGACGATCCGGATGTGACGGAAATAATGGTAAATGGGACAGAGAACATCTTTGTGGAGAAGAAAGGCGCTATATTCAGGAGTAAAGCCAGATTTGAATCTGAGGAGAAGCTTCAGGATGTTGTTCAGCAGATTGTAGCCTCCTGTAACAGGGTAGTAAATGAAGCATCACCTATAGTTGATGCCAGAATTTCCGGTTCGAGAATAAATGTGGTTCTCAATCCGGTGGCAATAAATGGCCCCATAATAACCATAAGACGCTTTCCGCAAAATCCATTTACGATGGACAATCTCATAGAACTTGGAGCATTATCCGAATATCTGAAAGAATACCTCAAAATTCTTGTAAAGGCGGGGTATAACATCTTTATATCAGGTGGTACCGGATCCGGTAAAACCACATTTCTAAATGCACTTTCCAACTTTATCCCCAAAGATTTGCGACTGATAACAATTGAGGACAATGCAGAGCTTCAGATAAGAGAGGTTCCAAACCTGGTCCAGCTTGAAGCAAGAAATGCCAATGTTGAGGGCTGTAGGGAAATTACCATAAGGGATCTCATAAAATCTTCGCTTCGAATGCGCCCTGACTGGATTGTAGTTGGAGAGGTAAGAGGCGAAGAAACCGTTGATATGCTTCAGGCTATGAATACAGGTCATATGTCAATGTCCACAGGTCATGCCAACAGTGCAAAAGATATGCTATCAAGGCTTGAAACGATGGTGCTCATGGGAATGGAAATTCCGCTATCTGCTGTGAGAGGCCAGATTTCATCCGGGATTGACATCATAGTTCACTTGGGGAGGCTTAGGGACAGATCGAGAAAACTTTTGGAAATATGCGAGTTGGAAAAAGAGCTGGATCCTGTAACGGGAAAAATATGTGTCAACAGATTGTTTGAATTTAAAGAAGAAAATGTGGATAACTATGGAAAAATAATAGGCTCATGGAGGAAAACCGGTGAACTTAAGAACACTGAAAAGCTATTGGCAGCAGGTTTTAGATTACCGACCTGATAAGAACGATATACCTGTTTTACTTCAGAGCATAGGGATAGCGGTTTTATTTGGAAAGGTATTTTATGATTCATACATAGCAATGATTGCATTGCTTCCTCTTTCCGTGTGGTGTTTTTTTCACCGGAAAAGGATACTTAAAGAGAGACAAACAAGGCTTTTGGGGATTCAGTTCAAAGATGTGATGTCTGCAGTACTTACGAGCCTTAAAGCCGGTTATTCTGTAGAAAATGCATTCAGAGAAGCCACTAAAGATATTGAATTACTTTATGGAAAAGCAAGTCTGATCTGCAATTATTTGCACAAGATACTAAAGGGGTTGAAAAATAATGTTCCACTCGAAAAGCTTCTTTACAGTTTTGGAACAGAAAGTGGAAATAAAGACATTATGGAATTTGCTGCGGTATTTGCTGTGGCGAAAAGAAGCGGCGGAAATCTCACAGAGATAATAGCAAGGACCATATCGGTTATTTCAAGAAAAATGGAAGTTGAAAAAGAAATTGAAGTTCTGGTCAGTGCCAAAAGGATGGAAGCCGGAATAATGAATGGCGTTCCATTTTTCATAATATTCTACATAAATCTTACAAGCAGAGGATTCTTTGAACCTTTGTATCACAATGTCTTTGGGATAGCTCTGATGACAATCTGTATGACTGTATATATTGCAGCATATCTTTTATCTGAAAAGATAGTAAACATCGTAGTTTAATATGCCAAATAAGGAAGGAAAGAATGATTGTTTTATATTTGATACCGCCTGTTGTCATTTTTGTTTTGTGGATCAAGGCAAAAGAAATGGAGCTCCCTGAGAAGATAACTGAAGATGGAATCAGCAGAGAGTTTTTAAAGGTGGCTCTTTTTATCTATACGAAATTCAGTAAGAAAAAAAGCCCTCTTGAAAAAGGCAGGATAAGAGGATACCTTGCGGCACTTAATAATCGAAAAGACATCGAACAGATGGAAACCGAATACTATATACGCAAGATTTCAGTTGTTCTGGTGGTAATACTTGCCGGATGTTTTTTAGCGGCGGCAATGTTCGTAAGTAATAGAAATAGTAAGTATCTTGAGGACGGGAAGGTCCTATACAGAAAAAACTATGGGGAAGGTGAGTTTGAGGCTGGTCTTCTGGCCAAAGATGAAGCCGGAGAGGAAATTGGAGAATACGATTTTCTGGTTAATGAAAGACTTTACACGGCAGAGGAAGCGAATGAACTTTTTGAAGAAGCGTGTAAAGTGGCTGAGCAGCTGGTGTTAAAAGATAATCCGACATTTGATGAGATAAGAGATGACATAAACCTTATAGATAAAATTCCGGGGTATCCATTCAGGATTTCATGGAAGCTTGATAATTTTGAACTTATGCATCAGGATGGGACTCTTATAAAGGACAAGATTCCCAAGGAAGGTGCGATAGTTAGTGTAACGGCAATTTTCAAGTATAACGGGCAGACCTGGAGCCGGGAATATGTAATGAGGCTGCTTCCTAAAGTTCTTTCACCGAAGGAACTATTCTCACAAAATTTGGGAAAACTGTTAACGGAAACAGATGGGAAATCTACTTACGATGAAAAAATCATACTTCCGGTTGAATGCGAAGGAAAAACTGTAGTGTGGTCAGAAAAAATAGAAGATAACAGCATTCTCATATTGCTTCTTGCATTAATTGGCGCGTGTCTGTGCTACGTAGTGAAAGACAGGGAGCTTAAGAGTGAAATGGAAAAAAGAAATATGCAGATGCTTGCTGATTATCCACAGCTGGTTTCTCAGCTGACTCTTTATCTTGGAGCCGGAATGACAATGAGAAATATTTTTGAAAAACTAAGTAAAAACTATGTTAAGGAAAGAGAAACAGGTGGGGAAAAGCACTTTGCATATGAAGAGCTGGTAAGAGCGCACAGAGAGCTTGTAAGCGGAATATCAGAAAATGATGTTTACGAAAGATTTGGAATTAGATGTACAAGTCAGCAGTATTCAAGGCTCTCAACCCTTTTGTCACAGAATTTAAGAAAAGGTAACGGAGAGCTGTTAAAGGCTCTTAATGAAGAATCCAAACATGCTTTCAATGAAAGAATGGACAATGTCCGAAAGCTCGGAGAAGAAGCGGGGACAAAGCTCCTTCTCCCAATGATAATGATGTTGCTGGTGGTCATGGTAATAATCATGATACCTGCATATATGGCATTTTGAGTATTAGCAGGAAATTGCTTTTACGAATATAGCGCAATGCGCAAAAGGAGGAAAAATGAATAAATTAGTAAAAAAGGCAAAAGTAATAGGAAAAGAGGTTTTTAGAGGAGTTAAAAATTTCTGGAATGACGAATCAGGAATGGGAACTGTTGAAGTAATCCTGATTATCGTGGTTCTGATCGGCCTGGTAATTGTGTTCAAGGAACAGATTTCAGGTATTGTCGAAGATGTCTTTAAGACTATCAGGGAAGAAACCCGTGCGGTTACAAACTAAAGGGTATCTTACTGTCTATTTATCCCTATCTATCACAATCATTCTGTCTCTTATCCTGGTTCTGTATGAAGGAGCCAGGATTGGAGCAGTAAAAATGAAGACAGAATGTGTGGCAGACATCTCCATGAATTCTGTCTTGGCAGAGTATAACAGACAGCTTTATGAACAATATGGGCTTCTTATGGTAGATACTTCTTATGGCACAGAAAATCACACAATAGTTAATACTGAAGAACATCTTCGTAATTATGTGCAGAAAAATCTTGAACTATCTCTTCCGGGAAGAGCCCTTGGCAGAAATACAATGCTTGGAATGTATTGCAAAGATGCCAGAATAAGCGGAAGCTCTTTTGCCACTGACAATGGTGGAGCAGTTCTAAATAGGCAGATCCTGTCTTACATGGGAGCGGATATTATCGGAGGAGCAGTATCACAGGTTGAAGAAAATGTAAAAAGCCTTAAAGAAGCAGAGCTTGATACCACCGATGTGAATGAAATGGCAAGAGAAAACCAGGAGCAGATAGATGCTATTGAGCTTCCTACCATCGTTAACGAAGATGGCGAAGAAGAACAGATAAGCCTTGGAAATCCGGCAGATACTGTCAACTCTCAGCGAGGAATAGGCGCACTTAATCTTGCGGTCCGTGATAAGTCGCGGATTTCAAATGCATCAGTTAATCTGACTGAATATGCATCCCACAGAGAACAGAATAAAGGTACAGGACTGAGTGACAATCTCGATATATCTTTACCTCAAAGGGCACTTATTGAGCAGTATTATTACGAAAAATGTGGATACTTTGGAGAGGAAATGGATAAGTCTTTGCTTAAGTATCAGCTTGAGTACCTGGCTTTTGGGCAGAACAGTGATTATGCAAACCTTGAAAAGGTAGCTGAAATGCTTTTGTTTTGGAGACAGGCATCAAACATGCTATACCTTTTTAACTGCAGAGCTAAAGTGGACGCGGCGGATCTGGCAGCATCTCTTTTGACTGCGGTAATGCTGGTTCCGGAATTGAAAGAGCTGGTTAAGTATTCGATTCTTTTTGCATGGACTTTTGCAGAGAGCATCATTGATTTAAACACTTTGTTTAGTGGCGGAAGAGTTCCGTTGTTTAAAAGTGACGATACCTGGAACCTTGGTCTTGAAGCCATGTTTTCGTTTCGAGATCACATGGGCGGAGGTGAATGTGGGGAAGGACTTTATTACAAAGATTATCTGCGAATGATTGTTTTTATGACAAACTTTGATAAAAAGACTCAGCGACTTATGGACATTATGGAAATGGATATCAGAAAGACTGTGGGTAATGCGGAGTTTAGAATTGACCACTGCCTTGATTGTTTTAGGGCAGAGATTGAGATAGGAACAAGTTATGGGTATGAAGCCAGAATTGAGAGAGTGTATGGTTATGAGGAGTGAGGCGGAATTTATGGGAGCAGCTAAAGGCACTTCTTATAAAAATAAAAAAATAAAATCGCTTCTCCGGGTGATCAGAAAAGAAGTGCCTCTAACTGCTTCTATGACCCTTGAAGCATCAATAGCCCTTCCGCTTTTTATATTCTTTTTTGCAAATATCCTCATGCTTTTTAATATTATTAAAATCCAATGCGATATTGAAGCGGCGCTTCATCAAACCGGAAGTGAAATGATGCTTATGGCTTTTGATGAAAGAAGCATAGAAGAAACTGTCGGAACTGAGGATACAGTATTGAGTACGGCAATTGGGGCAGTTTCGACGCTTTATGCACAAAAGAATGTGGAAAACTATCTTGGAGAAGAACTGACAAAGGGGATAGTAGCAGGAGGAAAGCTCAATTTTCTCTCATCCCAAATCTTACTTGGTGATGATTATATAGATATTGTCGCATCCTACAAGGTAAAGCCTATGATACCGCTCATTGGTTTTAAAGAGTTTCCGGTTGAAGCAAGGTTTTTTGGCCATGCCTGGACAGGATATGATGTAACGGGAGAACATTCACATGAAGCACAGGGTGAAGAGATGGTCTATGTTACTGAACACGGAGAGGTCTACCACAGGGACATTAACTGCAAATACTTAAAGCTTGGTGTGCGAAGTATTGAATATGGCGGAATCAGGTCGGAGAGAAATGCCGATGGTTCAAAATACTATGCATGTGAATATTGTGGGCAGCAGGTCAAGGGCGGAAATGTATTTATCACAGATTATGGAAACAGATATCACAGCAAAGTCGACTGCCCGGGACTTAAAAGAAAAATCTATACAATACCAATTTCTGAAGTAGGTGGAAGACATGCCTGTAGTGGATGTGGAGGATGATATGAACAGCATTTTTACTATCGTACAGCTGGTGCTGCTTTTTGTGGCAGGCGTTTTTGATTTTAAGAAAAAAGAGATTTCGCTGCTGCTTATAATAGCCATGGCTGCAATTTCAATTGTTTGTGGGGTAATAGATGTATTTTTTGGCAAATCGTCGGCAAAAGAGATCCTTATCTGCCTAATTCCCGGCGCTTGTTTAATGATGCTTTCTCTCATAAGTCGCCAAAGCATAGGTATTGGAGACGGACTGATAGTAGCAGCCATCGGTCTTTGTTTTGGTATACACAGACTGGTGCTTGGGGTATCAATAGCTCTTTTCATAAGTGGGATAATGTCGATATTTTTGATAATTGTCAGGAAAGCGGGAAAAAAGGATTCTTTCCCCTTTGTGCCATTTATCTTTGTGGGAATGGTGGTGAGTATGTTTGCGTAAGGTTAAAGGATATATGACTCTTGAGGCATCACTTATTATGCCGATGGTCATATGCGTATTTGTAATAATAATGTCTTTTACCTATTACCTCTATGGCAGGTGCATACTGTCGCAGGATACATATATTCTGGCTTTTAGGGCAAGTATCGGCAGAGGTGAAGCCGGGGATAATAAAGCATCAATTGTTGCATCGAAAACAGATGATAAGCTTGGGAAAAAATATTTTGGCACAACCAAACCTACTATAAAAACCGAGGTAAAAGGAAAAGAAGTAATTGTAAGAGGGTATGCAAACGTAAGAAGCAGAGCCATGGGACGGTATTTTCTAAAGCCGAAAACAGGATGGGATTTTATGGCTGCAGGCAGAGCGAAGGATCTGGATTGCATACGGCATATAAGAAAGATAAAAAGATATAAAGATATAGGGACAGGCCTTTTAGATAGGAGATGAAATGGAATATAGATTTTACCGGGATTTAAAGCACAGTTACATGGTCTGTAGCTGTGCAGATAACGATGAAGATAATAATGATGTCAGATATCAGCTAAAGATTCTTGAAAGCGGCAGGATAAAAAGACTCATAAATTGTAACTTCAGGACGATTAATCAGGAGAATTTTTTATATTACGACATTACTTCCATGATAAATATTGCGGACAGATTTTCTTCCAGAGGATTGAGTAAAGAGCAGCTTATAACTCTTCTTTCCAATATGAAAGAAATGATGGAGAATTTGTCTGAATTTCTAATGGGAGATGAGGGAATTGTTCTTGATACCGGAAATGTGTTTGTAAATCTTTCAACTGGGGAATACAGCTTTATGTATTATCCGTATCTGAAAGAACAAAGAAGTTTTGAAGAATTTGCAGAACAGCTGCTTGATATTGTGGATCATGATGATGAAGCGGCGGTTGACATAATATATAATCTCTGTGATAAAGCGCATATAAAAGAGATGTTGTTTTTAGATATTTTGGAGGATATCCTTTCCAATAATATAGAAGAAACAGAAAATATTATTGAGAAAGAACCGGTTAAGACAAAAACTGTTGACCTTTATGAGAGCGATGATATTTATCCGGAAGAAGATGAAGGAGAGAGTAAAACCGAGAGCAGAATGGAGAGATCAGGTCGCAGCCTGGGCGGTAAGATGCAGATTCTGTTTTTCTTTATGTTTATGGCAGTTATTGCCGGAATAATGTATGTGAGGATGAACTATATTCTTACTAAGGAAGAAAATCTATTGTCAATAGGAATAATGTTTATTTCAGGAATCACCGGGACTGTAGCTCTTATAGGTGGCTTTAAGGCTATGCAAAAGCCTAAGGCAGCTGCAAATGATATAGAGGAGGATGCAGAAGAAGCAGAAGAAGAGAATTATGATGACTATGACGAATATGAGGATTTTGAGGCTTATAAAGCTCCGGTAAAAGTCACATCTAACTTTTCAGAAAAAAATTCATCTGATAGATCTGATGAATATGATAACAGTGAGACTGTTGTTCTGACCGATACCGAAGAAAAAGGGATGACACTTTACAGCACGAATCTGGATAAGACCATGAGAATCAGCCTTGATAAATTGCCTTTGACAATCGGAAAAATGGAAGGCTGTGTTGACAGAGTAATTTCTGACAGCAGTATTTCAAGAATACATTGCAGGATAATCAAAGATCTGCATGGGATTGCTCTTATAGATCTTGGCTCAACAAATGGTTCTTTTGTTAACGGATTGAAAATAGCAGCTCAGAAAAAGACGTATATTGATGAAGGCGATGAAGTTAAATTGGGCAGAATTTGTTTTGACCTTCGATAAATGTGATATACTATTTTTAACTGGTTGGAGGGGTGTTCATGAATATTAATATCTATTACGGCGGAAGGGGAATCATCGACGATCCCACTTTAAGCGTTATCTCGCAGATCACGGCAGTTTTACAAGAATTAAATGTCAAAGTGCAGCAGTATAATCTATACGAACAAAGAAATGGAATAACTTCGTTGCCGAATACATTGAAGGATGCAGATGGAGTCATATTGGCGTCAACTGTTGAATGGTTTGGCGTTGGTGGCTACATGATGCAGTTTTTGGATGCATGTTGGCTATATGGTGATAAAGAGAAAATAAGACAGATATACATGGCACCTATAGTCATGTCCACTACCCATGGAGAGCGAGAAGGAATGATGAGTCTTGCTGCGGCGTGGGAGATGCTTGGCGGACTTCCCTGTGAGGGAATTTGTGGCTATATTGCTGATACCACAAAGCTTGAGAACAGCTCGGAATATACCAAGATAATAGATAAAAAAGCTGAAAATATTTATAGGACAATCAATCAGAAGATGCCTGTTTTTCCTGCAAGTAATCAGGCGGTTATAAATAAGGTTGCTGTTGCAAACAGCATAGACCTTACACCGCAGGAATCTGAGCAGCTTTCAGAGTATGCTTCCGATGACAAATATGTCAAAAAACAAAAGGAAGATCTTCAGGAACTGGCAAGCATTTTTAGAGATAAGATGGGGCAGGATGGTGCGGCATCAGGGAATTCTGAGGAATACGCCAAAGTGCTTCTTAAGAAATTTACTCCTGTAGCAGGCATAAATGCCAAGTATAGAATTAATTTCACGGAAGGTGGGAAACTTAAGCCTATCATTATCGAGATTGACAATTCAAAGTGCAGTTGTCGTGTGGCAGAAGAAGACGGTTGTGATGTTATTATCACTACTGACCAGAAAATATTCGAGGAAATCCTTGATGGTCATATGACGTTCCAAAGAGCATTCATGGCCGGAAGCATCAAAATGAAGGGGGATTTCAAGCTTCTTAGAAGTATGGACCAGCTCTTTGAGCTTATGGAATCTTAATTGAAATTATGTTAGCTTTTGGTGACAGACATGCAGGATGAAGAATTTTGGGAGCGACAGAAACAAATCTATAAACATGCTTACGTTAGTATAGGCATATTTATTATAAATGTGATCATATTCATTGTAAGTCAGAACTTTGCCGAATGGATGTACAGTGACGGCACCATGGTGACAGAAAAAATATTGGGCGAAGGCGAGTTTTACCGTATATTTACTGCGATGTTTCTTCATGCAGATATAGACCATATCTGTAACAATATGGCTATTTTAATACTTGCAGGTGCAATTGTAGAAAATTATACTGGGCATATGTATTATGCAATTCTTTATTTGCTGTCCGGATTTTTTGGTAATATACTGTCCATGGCATATGAGATAAATAATGACCTTAGCTGGGTTTCAATTGGGGCAAGCGGCGCGATCATGGGAATTGTTGGCTTTCTTGTTGCCTGGATAATTGCCAACAGACGAACTTTTTTAAAACATATAGGAACAGTCGTAAGAATCGTGTTCCTTTTGGTGTTTGTGGTTGAAGCCTGCTTTTTTCAGCAGGGAGCAAATACGCCGGCACATCTTGGAGGGTTTCTTACAGGATTTGTGTTGGGAGTTATAAATATCGTAATACTTAGTAATAATAAAATCATGGAGGGACTAGCGTAATGGACGGATGTATTTTTTGTAAAATAGCAAATGGTGAGATTCCATCAAACACTATATATGAGGATGATGCTTTCAGAGTAATATTAGACAACGGCCCGGCAACTAAAGGTCATGCTCTCGTATTACCCAAATCTCACTATGCAGATCTTTTTGAGATACCTGAGGATACAGCAGCAGGTGCGGTTAAGGTTGCCAAAAAAGTTGCCGCTCTCATGAAAGAAAAGCTTTCCTGTGATGGGCTTAACCTTGTGCAGAATAATGGACCTGTTGCGGGGCAGACCGTAATGCATTTTCATCTCCATGTAATTCCCAGATATGAGAATGATGGACAAAAGATCCTTTGGAATCCTACAAGTCCTTCAGCAGAAGAGCTTGCCAATATCAAAGATACAATAATTGGCTAATGCCGGATAATATAAAGTAAGAGAACGTGATTTCCCGGAGCTTATAATGAGCTCTGGGAAAAAATATAATTGTAGATCCAAGGGGTACAAATGCGAGAAATTAATGTTTCAGAAATCACACGGGTAGTAAAAGAAATGTGTATCAGCGTTAACTACCGACTTTCTCCTGATATGCAGAAGGCGCTTGATAAGGCTTGGAATGATGAAGAGTCAGAACTTGGTAAAAAGATTTTATCCCAGCTTCAGGATAATTTGTATATTGCAGATAATGATCAGATTCCAATATGTCAGGACACCGGAATGGCGGTGTTCTTTTTTAAGGTTGGACAGGATGTACATTTTGTTGGTGGAGACCTTACAGAAGCTATCAATGAAGGCGTTCGTCAGGGATACAGAGAAGGGTATTTGAGAAAATCAGTAGTTGGAGATCCTCTCATTAGAAAGAATACAGGAGATAATACTCCGGCGGTGGTGCATTATGACATAGTACCGGGGGATAAAGTTATAGTTACATGTGCTCCTAAAGGATTTGGATCAGAGAACATGAGCCGGGTATTCATGCTTAAACCTGCAGATGGAGAAGAAGGCGTAAAGGCAGCAGTTGTTCAGGCAGTAAAAGATGCCGGCCCTAACGCGTGTCCTCCGATGGTTGTGGGAGTTGGTATTGGCGGTACATTTGAAAAGTGTGCAGAGATGGCAAAAGAGGCACTGACAAGACCGGTTGGCGAGCACTCCGATATAGATTATGTGCGCGATATGGAAGAAGAAATTCTTGGAAGGATCAATGAAACCGGTATCGGACCAGCAGGACTTGGAGGAAAAGTCACAGCACTTGCGGTGAATATCAATACTTATGCGACGCATATCGCAGGACTTCCGGTGGCAGTCAACATCTGCTGTCACGTAAACAGACATTTGACAAAAACTTTGTGACATCTAAGAGTCTATATTATGTTGGAAAAGCTCAGTATAATGGCCGGATAATTGTAGATAAAGGAAGTGCAAAGTTAAAAAATTAAGTACGTCGTGCTGATTAAATTTAAAGAATATGGAAGGCAATAGCATGGATATAGAATTACAGGCTCCCGTAGACAAAAATAAGGTAAAGAATCTTAAAGCCGGAGATATGGTTTATATTACAGGGACCATATATACTGCAAGAGATGCTGCTCACAAGCGAATGTATGAAGCTCTTGCCGCAGGAGACAAACTACCTATAAGCATGGAAGGAAACCTCATTTATTATATGGGGCCATCTCCTGCCAGAGAAGGCCGTCCAATCGGATCTGCCGGCCCGACAACAGCAAGCCGTATGGATAAGTATGCGCCTGCTTTGCTTGACTTGGGACTGGGTGGAATGATTGGAAAGGGAAAAAGATCTAAAGAAGTAATAGATGCCATGAAAAGAAACGGCGCAGTTTATTTTGCAGCCATTGGCGGCGCGGGAGCTCTTTTGTCAAAAGCAATTGTGGAATCGG
Source organism: Butyrivibrio sp. (assembly GCF_017635265.1). GTDB lineage: Bacteria > Bacillota > Clostridia > Lachnospirales > Lachnospiraceae > Butyrivibrio. Next base: position 2,563 of record NZ_JAGBLU010000048.1, on the reverse strand, counting down.
AAGTTATAGCTTATGATGACCTTGGTACAGAAGCAATCAGAAAACTTAAAGTAGAGCGTTTTCCGGCTATAGTAGTTATTGATTCTACAGGTGAAAATCTGTATGAGAGAATTTCATGACCGGGAGCGGTGATGCAAACAAGAGAAGAAACAATAAAAAGCATGATCGGACAAAGTAATGATCCTGTGACGGACTCGCCCACTAAAAGAATTTATGAAGCGGTAAAACGTATTCCAAAAGGTCGTGTCGCTACTTACGGTCAGGTTGCGGAAATGGCCGGTAATAAAAGAATGTGTAGAGCGGTAGGAAATGCTTTGCACAATAATCCTGATCCGGATAATATACCGTGTTTTCGTGTAGTTAATGCTCAGGGAAAGCTTGCGGCGAATTTTGCATTTGGAGAAGGTGTACAGGAGAAACGTCTTACAGCCGAGGGAATTGAAGTAATTAATGGGAAAGTAGACTTGGATAAGTATGGAATATAATAAATACGTAGAAAATAATTGACAAAGCCTTTGGGTGTTTGTATAATTACATTTGCGTCTTGGTTATTATATATAGACGCATGAATTCAAAACCGCATATTGGTAGAGGGATTCAGGCATGGAGAAATACTCAAGTGGCTGAAGAGGCGCCCCTGCTAAGGGTGTAGACCGTTCGCGCGGTGCGCGGGTTCAAATCCCGCTTTCTCCGTTAAAAATAGCTCGCAGTTATGCGAGCTTTTTTGTTTTCTTTTTAATCATTTTTCCCCATTTGATGCGGTAGTATATGAGTTCTGTCAAACAGCAGGTAACCCAGCCTACGGGATATCCGAGGCCAACAAGAAGTGGTGTATTGTCTATATACCTGGTTACTACAAAGAGGTATATCTGCCTGATTACAACAAAGCATCCAATCATTATGAACATTGGACCTTTGGAATCGCCGCGACCTCTCAGGGCACCCGCAAGCGTGTGATTCACGCAGTTTGCAATAAGGAAAAAGACATTTGCGTGAATAAAGAGAGCCCCAAAGTCTATAACGGATTGATCTTTTGAAAACCAGCCAATTGCGGGTTCGGCAAAAACAAATAAAAGAGCAGCAATAACAACGGTAACTCCGACTGCTAAGAAGAGAGTTACCCGGGTTCCTCTGGAAGCCCTCTCATTTTTGCCGGCGCCTATATTCTGACTTACAAAGGTGGTTGCTGCCATTGCCATACTTGACATAGGCAGCATTATAAAAGTATCAAGCTTGTTGTAACTGCTCCATCCGGCCATGCAGCTGGAACCGAAGTGATTTATATAGGATTGGACAAAGACATTTGAGAATGCAGTAATGACAGATTGTATCCCGGCGGGAAGTCCAACTATGAAAATACTCTTAAGGATATCCTTATCAAATCTCATATCTTTCCAAACGAACTTATAAATTTCATTTGAAGTAGTCAAAAGAATAAGTACCATAACAGCAGATAAAAACTGGGAAATAATAGTAGCATAAGCTGCCCCATTTATGCCGAGTCTGAAGTACTTAACAAACAGAATATCCAAGATGATATTCATTATACTTGTAAACATAAGGAACAGCAGTGGTCGGGTAGTGTCTCCGACAGCCCTGAGTATAGCGCTTCCCATGTTATATATAAGTAGCCCGGAAAAACCCAGAAAATAGATCTGCAAATAAATCTGAGCCTGTCCAAAGACGTCTCTCGGAGTTTTCATAAATCTTAACATTGGATCAACTCCAAAGTACCCTATTGCTGTAAAAATGATGCAGAATAGGAATGTTGTGGTAATGGTGGTCTCAATAGCAGCATGCAGTCTGTCTGAATTCTTTGATCCAAAGAATCTCGAGATCACAACTCCTGCACCTATTGAAAAGCCATTAAAGAAAAACACCAGCATGTTGACGATCATTGATGTGGCACCAACTGCAGCCAATGCTTCTTTTCCTACATAATTTCCAACAACTATGGAGTCCACTGTGTTATACAGCATCTGAAAAATATTTCCAAACATCAGTGGTATAGAGAATAGAAGGACTTGCTTTATAATAGAACCTTCTGTCATATTTCTTGTTTTTGTCTTTGTGTTTTGCATAGATCACCTTATTATTATGATTTTCTTCATTATACAATTTATGCCTATGTGTTGCACAAGGATTATGCGACCACAAAGAATAGTAGTTTAGCCAGAAAATGCTACTAGATAATGTATTAAAAACATTAATAAAAATTTCTTAAAAAAGTTGTTGCATTTGGTATGACGCTTTGCTATAATAACTTTTGCCCGCTTGAGAGAGGGGCAAGAAAGCCGAGAATTAAGCGGTTTTCAAAAAATGAGTTTGAAAAAACTCAAAAAAATAATTTAAAAAAGTTGTTGACAAACATCTGAAGCTGCGATATACTAAATGAGTTGCTGCTGAAGAGCACAACAACAAAGCACCTTGACAAATAAACAGTAATGCAACCCTGAAAAATTCCAAGAGAATTATTCAGAACAAAGATTAGTAAATTAACGGACAGAACGAAAGCCAAGCTTAAGTTTTGACCAGATCAAACTTTTAAACGTGAGAGTTCGAT
>NZ_JAGBLU010000047.1 GCF_017635265.1 Butyrivibrio sp. | reverse complement strand
CTTCAAAAAAATGTATAAAACAGATTTTAGGCTGTATTTTAAATGGGTATTACCACATGAAAGTGGGTCTAAAGTGAATTGGTATGTGTCCACTCTATAGGTAGTAGTTTATTCAATAATCATGGGTAAAAAATTAATATTTGCTTTCTTTACCCGTTACATCCGTTTATTCGTGGGTAAAAAGCTGCTATTTGCTTTTCTTACCCTTGGCACTCATTTTTTCACGGGTAAAAAGCTGTCATTTTCTTTTCTTACCCTTGGCACTCATTTTTTCACGGGTAAAAAGCTGTTTTTTTCTTTCTTTACCCTTGACATTCATTTTTTCACGGGTAAAAAGCTACTATTTGCTTTTCTTACCCATGGCGTCCATTTATCCGAGAATTTCAATTATGAATGCCCTAATGTTCTCGGATTTAGAGTCCAAGGCACCATCCCCAATCCACGCCGAAAGTGCCTACCCTTTACGGTTCTGATGAAAACGCTACAATGATGGCTACAATGGTAAATGAAAGACTACTGTTCTCATCATCTTCAACGTCAGCAAAGTAGATGTTGCGTTTCCATCAGGTTCAGTCAAGGATGGCGGACAGTGCAAAAACCTACGGCTATATACTATATACTATAAAATCGATATTGATAATCATATTAAATTTCTAATGCAAGAAGGCTTACGCAACCTGCGCAAGCCTTCGTAACTATAATCAATTCTATTATCTGTTCTGTAATTAACATTTTGGATATCGCTTACTGTAAAACAAATCCACCGTTTGGAGAAATAATCTGACCTGTTACATATGGTGCAGTAAGGATATATTCCATAGCACCGGCAATGTCTGACACGTCGCCGATAAATCCCTGCGGAATTGTAGCTGCCAAAGCATTTAACTCATCCTGATTAACTCCCCTAAGCATATCAGTCATTATCATTCCCGGAGCAATGGCATTAACTCTGACTCCCTTTCCCGCAAATTCAAGAGCCAAGGCTCTTGTGAGTCCAATGATACCTGACTTGGAAGCACAGTAATCTGCCTGATTGATAACTCCTGTAAGTCCCCCTACAGATGAAGTATTTACTATACAGCACTGATTATCTTTACTGCTATGGTTAACCATATGTGGAAGAACAAGATGAGTCATATGTAAAAAGCTCATAAGATTGGTGTTAATAACTGCTTCATACTGTTCTCTCTTAATATCAATCCAATTACAGTTATTAGTAATTCCGGCATTGTTAATAAGCACATCTATGTTTTCCCCAAACTTATCGACAGCCGCTTTTACAAGATTTTCACAATCTTCGTATTTGCTGACATCAGCCTTAACTACAAGTGTTTCAACACCATAGTCCTTTTGGATTTTCTCCGCAATGTTGTCGGATAAAACCTTAGATGACTCACTTCTGTAGTTGATTACCACATTGTAGCCCATCTCACCAAGCTTAAGAGACATAGCTTCGCCAATTCCTCTTGAGCCGCCGGTAATAATTGCTGTTTTTGACATTTCTTCTCCCTCCTGACTTGTTAAACTATTGTATGTAAAAAAAGAGCAATTCTTAAAAACGTTTAAGAATTACTCTTTTATCATATCATAGCTTTATTGGTTAATCTATCGTTTTCTCCAAATAGTTTCCTTGCTCAGCATCATTTGGCAACGACTTTACTGCCTTTATGCCTTGTCATACATGCTGCGCCTCCAGCTTTAATAGTTTCCTTAACAAAAACATTCATAATGTCTTTGTATGCAGCCTTTCCTTCCTTGTTAAAAGCCAACTCCAAAGCATCAAATTCATTACATTCATACATGATTGCCATGGTACTTCCATCAGCCATCTTTATTACGATGGTCGCCATATCTCCTGACTTAACTGTGAAGTACTCATAATCTTCAGAATTAAGGAATTCTTCGATATCCTCTACCGCACCTTCCATAGCATCTGCAGCAACTGACATATCCATCTCTGCTGATACCTGATCTCCTGTATCCTCTAAATCGATAGGTGCTGCCGCCTGCTCTGCAGTCATCATAGCTACTGCCTCAGAATCTACATCTGCCGGTGCATCTGTTGAATTTTCTTCCGTAGCTGGCATTTCTGCAGGTATTTCTTCAATAGCTGACATTTCTTCTGACATTTCTACTGGTTCCTCCTCCATAGCCGGCTCTTCTTCCTGCACATCTACAGGTGTTTCCTCCATAGCCGGACTTTCTTCCTGCATCTCTACAGGTACTTCCTCCATAACTGTCCCTTCTTCCGGCACCTCTACAGGTGCTTCCTCTATGGCCGGCTCTTCTTCCGGCATTTCCACAGGTGTTTCAGCCATAGCCTCAACTTCTGCATTTAACATCGTATCTAAATTTTCAGCCGGATTCTCATCCATAACAGGCATTTCTACAGCAGGTTCTTCAGTCGGTGTCCCCTCCAAAGCCGCCATCATTGCCATCATATCTGTATCCGGTGCCGGAGCCTCTTCTACCGGTGTTTCCTCTGCCGGTATTTCTTCTACTGATGGCTCTTCTACAAGAGCTTCATCCATGACCGGAATATCAGCCGGCTGTACTGCTTCTGCTGCAGTTGCATCAGCCATCATTGCTGCCATCACAGGATCTATATCTTCAGGACTTGCTTCTGCACTTGTGGTTTCAACAGGAGCAGGCACTTCCTCTGTATTCATTGCATTTAACATTAAATCTACATCTTGTGCAGTCTCAGCTGCTGCCATAGCCGCCATCATTGCTTCTACATCCTGTGTCGGTGTCTGTTCTTCTACAGGCGCTTCGGCTGCTGAAACTGCCTCTACAGCCGGTGTTTCTGCTGCCGGTGCTTCATTCATTGCCGCCATCATCGCTGCCATATCTGCATCAGGTGCTGTCTCTGTTACAGGTGCTTCTTCTACCGGAACTTCTGCTGCTGGCGCTGTTTCTTCAGCCGGTGTTTCTGCTGCCGGCATTTCATTCATTGCCGCCATCATCGCTGCCATATCTGCATCAGGTGCTGTCTCTGTTACAGGTGCTTCTTCTACCGGTGCTTCTGCTGCTGGCGCTGCCTCTACACCCGGTGTCTCTGCCACCGGCATTTCATTCATTGCCGCCATCATAGCCGCCATATCCGCATCCGGCGCTGCCTCTGCTACAGGTGCTTCTACCGGCACTTCTGCTGCTGGCGCTGTTTCTACAGCAGGTGTTTCTGCTGCTGGCATTTCATTCATTGCCGCCATCATAGCCGCCATATCCGCATCCGGCGCTGCCTCTGCTACAGGTGCTTCTACCAGCACTTCTGCTGCTGGCGCTGCTTCTACAGCCGGTGTTTCTGCTGCCGGTGCTTCATTCATTGCCACCATCATTGCTGCCATATCCGCATCCGGCGCTGCCTCTGCTACAGGTGTTTCTTCTACCGGTGCTTCTGCTGCTGGCGCCGCCTCTACAGCCGGTGTCTCTGTCACCGGCGCTTCATTCATTGCCGCCATCATTGCTGCCATATCTGCATCCAATGTTGCTTCTGCTTCCGGTATTTCTTCTACCGGCACTTCTGTCACCGGTGCTTCTGTCGCCACCGGAATTTCTTCAACAGGCACTACTTCCGGTACCGGTGTTTCTTCCATAGTTGGCATTTTAGCAGGCTCCTCAACCGTATTCTGACTTCCTGCTGCAAGCATGGCTTCAAGATCAGGCAGGTCTTCCACCGGCTGCTGATCCACCTTCTTATGCGTGCGCTTTGGCTTTAGAGTTTCCTCTGCCGGCTGTTCAGCCGCCATAGCTGCTCCCTCCTCGGCTTTCATAGCTGCTATAAGATCATCAACATTAGCAGTAGATAAGTCCTGTCCACCTAGCATATCCTGAGTATTCATGCCTTCCATGTCATATCTCCTTTCCAGAAACACTGACCAAATTCAATGTGACTACAAAAACAGTCTCTATATATTATCGTCTATTTTTGTGATAATTTACAGTAAATTTTCTATAAATTTCAATATTCACATTAAGAGCCCGAAATCCCCAGGACAACCGGAAGATTAAAATCCTGCTTTTTTCAAAAGATCACCTAATGAAGTAGTGGCTTCTCCGTCACTTTCAAACTCAATTTTTTCTTCTGTAATCTCAGTAGCCGCGATTTCTTCCAGTGCTTTCATGCTAAGGCTGAGTTTACCGTCCTTTATTGCTGTAACCTTTACCTTAACCTTCTGCCCAACTTTAAGAACTGAAGAAGGATGTGCAATTCTCTGATTGCATATCTGTGAGATGTGAACCAGACCTGTCATTCCGTTGCCAAGATTTACAAACGCGCCATAATTCTGGAGGCTTTCCACAACTCCCTCTGTCACAAGTCCGACTTCAACATTGGAAATCATTTCTGCTCTCTTGGCATCTGCCTGTTCCCTAAGATATTCTCTTGCAGATAAAACAAGCTTATTATTTTCCTTATCCGCTGTAATAACCTTTACCTTAAGTGTTTTTCCTACATAATCTGAAAGCTTATCTTCTTCAACAAACTGAAGGTCAAGCTTAGATGCAGGAATAAATCCCCTTATTCCCTCTAAAAATGCTACACATCCGCTTTTTACCGCTTCTGATACCTTTACGTCAACGTAGGAATCAGCATCAGCTATTTCTTTTATCTTGTCCCAGGAAATAATCTGATTTGCTTCTTTTTTTGATAAAAGAATATTTCCGTTTCCGTCATCTGTACTTATTACTGTAGCTGATATTTCATCACCGATTTTCACATCCCTGTGGATGGAGAATTTAGGGTCGTCACTCATGTCCGATACCTTGATGACTCCCTGCGTATAATATTTAAGATCAAGCGTAATCTCTGTTTCAGAAATATCAATAACAGTCCCCTCAAGGATATCTCCCTCTTTTACTTTTCTAAATGATCTGTCGATTTCATCTTTAAAATCATTCATTGTTTCTTCTGCCATTTTCCTATCCTCCAAAAACTTTTTTCTTTTATATTATCAGTATGCTACTTCTTTACTGAAGATATCCACTTTTTTTCATTTTTTCTCATATAAATCCACAAAATCATCAAGAAATCTTCTGATGCTTATATGTTGCGGACAAATATTTTCACATTTACCACATTTCAAGCACTCTGACGCCTTTCCGTGGTTCATCGAAAATCTCTCGTAATACATTCCCGTTGTTTTTCCTGTAACCGCATATAAATTCAAAAGCCCAAAATAGTCGGGAATATTTATGTTTTTAGGACATTCCTCAAGACAATATTTGCAAGCAGTGCAGGGAACCTTGATCGTACTGTTAAGAACATCTGTAATATCCTTAACAAGTTTCTTTTCACCTTCGGAAAAAGGCTTAAAATTCTGCATGTACGACGTGTTATTGTCAAGCTGCTCAATATTGCTCATACCACTAAGTACAATTTTTACATTGTCTAATGATGCCGCATACCTTACAGCCAAAGAGGCAGGTGTCGGTACAGGAAAATTCTGCTTTTCGTAGTAATCATTAAAAAGCTTCATCGCTTTGTCCGGAAGTTTTGCCAATGTTCCGCCTTTTACCGGTTCCATTACCATTACTTTCTTGCCATGTTTTTTAGCAACTTCATAGCAGGCGCCTGACTGAGCGACCTGGCTTTCCCAATCAAGATAATTAATCTGCAACTGGACAAAATCGACTTCCGGATGCTCGGTTAATATTTTATCCAACGTTTCAGCATTGTCATGATAAGAAAACCCTATGTTACGGGCAAAACCATCTTTTTTTAGTTTCTCAATAAATGGAAAACCGCCGAATTTTTCTGTATTTATGTATCTGTCTCTTCCCAGATTATGAAGAAGATAATAGTCAAAATAATCTACGCCGCACCGTCTTATCTGTTCATCAAAAAACATCTGGTAATCTTCAGTTTTTTTCACACGAAGAATTGGCATCTTATCAGCCAGCACAAAACTTTCTCTCGGATAGCGCTTAACCAGAGCTTCCTTCACAGCTTCCTCGGACTTTTCACCGTGATAAGGATATGCAGTATCAAAATATGTAAAACCTCTATCCAAGAACAAATCTACCATTCTTTTGGTCTGCTCAATGTCAATCGATGTCGGATCATCAGAATTAAAAAGTGGCAGTCTCATTGTTCCAAAGCCTAGTTTTTTCATCGCATATCCTCCAAATATTCATTATTTTTTCAAACTGTTATAAACTTGCATAACTTGTTCCATCGGGTATTTGCAAAAATCAGCTATTTCTTTTGGGCTTCTGCCCAAATTGAGCATCTCAGTTATTTTTTCTTTATCGCGAAGGTCTATTCCTTTCTCTATTCCTTTCTCTTCACCTTTTGCTTCTGCTTCTTTAAAATCTTCAGCCATTATCTCTTTTAACGCTTCGCACATATCTTGTTCACCTCTCAATTTCCTATACAGTTCCTTATTTGCGCCAGCACTTATTTGAAGCACTGCGTCAGCATAATGCCTTGCTCCACTTTCTTTAAATTTCCTGGTTTCTTTAAGGAAAAGCTTAACCATTTCTTCATCCGCATTATGAGTCATTATGCTGAATGCAAGAAGTTCCTTATCTTTTAGCTCTCCCATTACAATAATATTCAGAGGAATATCTATTATCCCGATAACATTGTAAACTCCGGGTCTTTTCTGCTTTACAGTTTTTCCTCTTAATACTAATTGCTTAAGCAATTTTTTGGGTTTTCTCGTCCTAAATATAGAAATAGTTAGCTCACTATCTTTTATGGAATCAACACTATCCCCGAAACTTTTATATAAACAAGCATACGCTATAACTTTATATAAAACATCAATATTTAATTCATCATTAGGATTCTTATACTCAATTATATTATACTTTAAAAAATCCAAGCCCACAGCATTGTTTATTACTATATCATCATTTTTCTTTATGACCAAAAAATCTATCATCAAAGGCTCTTTTGATAGGGGATGTTCTCTCTCAATATAGATATATTTTTTATATTTCATGAAGCTAAGATTTAAACCGCCATCAAAGCCTGAATGCCAATCAAGTCTCTCTCTTTCTCTATCCGAACTCATATACAGAATAGAACCTCCATTATTTACATTTTTTGATAATCCGCTAAATATATAAGAAAAAAAGATATGCCTTATTCCGCAGTAAGACCGTAACGGAAGATCTCATCGAAAAAAAGCAAAGCAGAGCGTAAAATTCCATTGTCCAAGCAAGCATAGAAACTTTACCGATTGCGATTTAGACTCCCTTATATATTTAGCGTTAATGAGAATTGGATGACACCAGATTTTAAATAGTACTTACAGTGAATTAGACACACTGCCCGTATCATCCTTGCTCCATCGGAGCAGATTTAAACAACGATTGATAAAATATCATAATGGTTCTGGTCTGTAAATAGTTTTTTATGAAAATATTTTTGAACATTCTGTGAAATCCCCCGAAGCCTGCATTCCGCATAGCTGCTGGGTTTGTGATTATTTATTTCAAAAAAATAAATCCACCTGTGAAATAATAATTTCATTGATGGATTCATTATATTTTAACCCAAAAGTTCAATTAACTGTTCTTTGGAAAGATTCATAAGTGATTCGCTCTCTCCACTTAATATCGCATCTGCAAGGTCTTTCTTTGCATTTTGCATCTCGATTATTTTTTCTTCTATTGTATCTTTAACAATAAGCTTGAACACGGACACTTTCCTGGTCTGTCCAATTCTGTGAGCTCTGTCGGTAGCCTGATTTTGAGCTGCAAGATTCCACCATGGATCATAATGGATCACAACATCTGCTCCGGTCAGATTAAGTCCGGTTCCTCCGGCTTTCAGTGATATCAGAAACAACGGAACTTCATTTTCATTGAATGCATGCACAAGCTTTATTCTCTCTTCTTTTGAAGTTTGTCCTGTAATCTTATAAAACTCTATCCCTGCTGCCATAAAATCTTTTTCTAATAGCTCAAACATAGATGTGAACTGTGAAAAAAGAAGTATCTTATGTCCGCCATCTATCGCGCTCTGTACAAGTTCAAGGCATGAAGCGCGTTTTGCAGATTCTCCCTTATATCCTGCCGTAATAAGTTCAGGATCGCAGCATATCTGCCTTATCTTAGTAAGCTCTGCAAGTACCTTTAACCTGTCCTTCCCGGACTTATAATCTTCACTCTCAAGAACTTTTTTCATATGCGTAACCTGAGCGTCGTACAACTTTCTTTGAGCGGAGTCAAATCTTGAGAATCTGATCTCTTCCATTTTTTCAGGAAGATCTTTTAGTACATTCTCTTTTAACCTTCTCAGGATAAATGGGCCAACCATATTCTTTAACTGCTTTGTAACCTCTTCGTCTTTATACCTGGTTATTGCAGTCTCGAAATCGCTCTTAAACCTGTCATAGGTATAAAGAAATCCGGGCATCAGATAGTCAAATATACTCCAAAGCTCGCTAAGTCTGTTTTCGATAGGAGTACCGGTAAGTGCAAATCTGTGTACTGCATTTATGACCTTAACTGATTTAGAGGCAGCTGCCGAAGCATTTTTTATGAACTGTGCCTCATCTATGATTTCAAAATCAAAATCAATCTCCTCATATGATCCAATATCTCTCTTTAAAAGATCGTATGATGTAACAAATACCTCCGGTAGTTTTTTAGAAGACAGTATTTTTTTTCTCTCTGTTTGGGTTCCTGTCACAGTTTTGACATCCATTTCAGGCGCAAAACGTTTAAATTCTTCTTCCCAGTTATATACAAGCGATGCCGGGCACACGATTAATGACTTTATTTTCTTCTTTTCTTTTTTGGCAATCCGGCTTTTACTTAACAATAATGTAATAACCTGCAACGTCTTGCCAAGTCCCATATCATCTGCAAGTATTCCTCCAAATCCAAGGTCAGAAAGCATCGACAACCACTTAAATCCATAGGTCTGATAGCCTCTAAGCACCTTGGAAAGACTCTCGGGAACCTCTATATCACTCTCTTTAACCGAATTAAAATTTCTTACAAGAGCTTTAAAATTGGAGTCCCTGTCAGAAGCTATTTCATCATGTTCTTCGAGCAGTTTATTGATATAAATGGCTCTATATGCAGGAAGATGAAGTTTACCCTTTGTAAACTCTTTAGCGGTAATTCCCATTGCCTGCATAGTTGCAGTAAGTTCTTCCAATGTATCGTCAGACTCAAGCTTAATGAATTCGCCATTACGCAGCCTAAAGAACTTTTTCTTTTTGCGATAGCTTTCAAGAAGCTCTAAAAGTTCCTCTTCGCTCATGTCGTCCGTTGAAACATCAAGATTCAAAATACCACTTTCAACTGAAACTCCAAGTCTTACAGTAGGCGCCTTTCTAATCTTTAATCTGTCAAAATCCTTGCTGGTCTTAACCTCACCTACAGCCATCAAATCCTTAAGGCCTTCACTTAAGATTTCAAAGGTATTATCGCCGGATTTTTCGCAGAAAAAAACATTCTCTTTTATATCCGTATCCGGCAGATATTTCAAAAGAGTTTTTACGGCACCTTGCTCAAAATCAATATCTCTTGATTCCGGTAAAGGAAAATCTTCATCTCTTAGCTGATGAAGCTCAATTTCTTCGTCATCATATTTTGCCGTAACTTTTCCTGTTATTTTTTCCTCATCAGCATCAAGATAATATGTAATCTGACATTCAGGTGGCAAAAACTGTTCGTATTGAGATGACACATTTTCAACCACCTCAATTTCAGGACAGTCCATAAGTTCAGGCAAAAATCTGTAATAAAATTCAGACAGACTCTTTTTCCCGATAGTAAAAGAAAGATTTCCTGTTTCATCAGCATTGTCCATAAGAGATTTCACTATAGGTGATGTATCTGTTATTCTTGAAAAGACTCCTCTGTCTTCATCAAGAATATATTCATAACTTTTCCCTTTCATAACTACAGGAAGCCCCGCTGTGACAAGCAATCCTGAAAATTTTTCTTTTTCCTCACTCAGCTGTTTAATATGAACAAATATCTTTATTCTTCCATCAGTTATCTTAACTTTCGATGCCTTGTCACTTCCTGTAAGTTCTACAGTTCTCCCATAAGAAGCATCGTAAAATGTATCAAGCACGTCCGGGGAAAGATCCACTTTTTCTTTTACCTGTAAATCGGATTTGCTGTAATAAAATCTGGAATTTGCCATCTTATCAACAAGATAATCTGCATTTGCCTTAGCTTTTTCAATGATTTTATATAATTTCATGGACTCGTCATCAAAATCATTCTCCATAAATGAAATCATTGCTGTTTTACTAAGCTTATACCCTCCACCGGTCTCTTTTGCATTTATAAGCTCCGGAATATTTTTCAGAATATATAACTTCTCGATTCCCACTTTAAAAGAAATTGATAATGGATATACTGCATTTCTACCACTATTTATAATCAGCCTTGGCTCCAAAATAACATTTTGAGACTTAGAGACAGTATCTTCGATTTTCTGAATAGCAGTAATTTTACGATATGATTTAAGTATCTGATTCCCACGAAAATCAGTTTCATCACCGGGATTATATTTTGCTATGTATTCATCAGCAAGTAACAAAAGAGCAATCTTATGCTCACACAAATGGTCATATGCATAGTAACCATAGTATCTTCGATTTTTATGTTCAGCATAACAGTCAGTAGAAATCATCCTGTCTTTCGAAAACATAACTCTTACATCAACAGGGTACGAACGATTTCCTTCAAGCTTACCCTTAAATTCTGCCGCAAATTCATCACCCATATATGATTTGATGTAGCATGTGTTAGCACTTGATAAAGTAAGTTCCCTACTATCTATCAGTTCTCTTGCTTCTTCTATATCTTCCTCTTCAACGTCATATTGTTCAAATATTTTTGCTACATTAAAATACGTATTCCCTGCAGCGCTTCTTAATTCATATCCTTCTTTTTTGACATTTTTTTCAAGACCGTGAAGAAAAAAAAGAACTGCTGCTTCATGCTTGCAATTTTCGCCGCCTTTAGCATAAGCACAGTTACAACTCAATTGAGGATAGTCAGCATTTATTTTATTTATGGAAACATTATACACATGAGTTCCTAAAACCCTTGCCATGCATGAGTCTTTTTTCTGAATAAAACCTTTGACTTTCCCGCTTTTATAATATTCCTTCCCCCTTTGCAGTATATGAGAGTAAAAAAGCTGTCCCCAATCTTTATTCATATCCATAATTCCTCTGTTTTGTTATTTTCGTGATACAGATGATATTCTAGCATTTATACATGTATTTGTCTTTGGGAAAAATATATTTGTCAAAACCTTCCTCATAGTCCTCTTTTGAAATCTCTTTTATATATTTTCGCATGGCAGACACAAAAATCTTTTCTGCTTGATAAAATAGTAAAATGCTATAAAAAAACGGCTTACACGCTCAATTACAGTCAAGGCGTGCAAGCCGCTTTGTTAATGGCAAATTTACCATCTACAAATCAGATATTCTCTTCCTATTGTAGCTAAATGAATTTTATAAAAAATATTACTCTCCATCTTCAGCTGTACTCTCAGCATCTATAATATAGTCATCAACTAAAGAAAATTCTCCATCCTCGCTTTCAATCGCGACTGAAACTTCAACCTGATCATCATTGGTGCCTTCACCAAAGCTTACTCCAACATTATATGCTGTATCAGTAGTTCCGCTCTTATCAATTATCATGTCATAACTATACGATTCTCCATCAGATGTATCAGTAATAGTTACTTTTTCTGCTGTTCCTCCTAAAGTTTCTTCTTTTTCAAATGAATTACTTAATTCTTCCTCAGCTCCTGTTATTATTCTGGGAGTACCTTCCTCATATGTGTCAGTAGAACTGCTTGCGTCCATTACGTAAACAGGTATATATGCAATCTGAGTTCCCATAGAATCATCAGTATCACTTCTGGTAGTTTCACCATCATAGTCATAATCATCTGTTTTTTCTTTTAACACGTATTCATTCACGTTTCCACTTTCAGACGACCAACTACTGGTATAATTCCAAGCCCCATATCCTGCACTACTACCTTTAAAGATCAATATATCAAATCCATCGTTTGGCCATGAACTATCTGAATTTGAAAGAGAAATAGTTTTTACGATTGTATAATTATCTATTACCTTTCCACCTGTTGAACCACCATTATCTGTGTCTCCACTACCAGAAGTATCTGTTCCGCTGTCTGAAGGCGTTTCAGCAGGTGAAGTATTTCCTGAATCACCCGCCTCTGTATTATCTGTATTCTCTGAAGCGTTAGGAATTGTTTCATTATTCGTTGTTTCATCTTTTGTTGATTCATCAGTTTTGCTTGATTCATTGTTTGATGTATCAGTTTTACTTGATTCATTGTTTGATGTATCAGCTTTGCTCGATTCATTGTTTGATGTATCAGCTTTGCTCGATTCATTGTTTGATGTATCAGCTTTGCTCGATTCATTGTTTGATGTATCTGAAGATGAAGATCCAACATCATCCGCTGTAAGAACAACACTCTCATTACCATTTGATATAACAGCCGTTCCACCTACTGCTGCCGCCTCTACTATAGCTCTTTCAACTACGTTTGAAACTGCTGCATAATTCGTAGTGCCAAATTTCTCAGCCACCCTGTAAAGTTGCGGCGTAATCTTCACTTCAGGATTAGTAATAGCCTGTACAGTAATCCCATTATCCGCACATGCTTTTAATGTAGTAATTTGCCTGTTTGGATCATTTTTTCCTTCTGTGACATAATGTTTATAGTAACTAAGGATATCTGTTCCGAACGCACTCTTTAGATCTGAATATGCCGATGCATACGCAGCAGGGTCAAAATTTGCATTGCAAGTTCTGCCTTCAAATAATCCATATTTATAGAAATGCTCAAAAAGTGCATTGTAATTATCTCCCAACAGACCAACAAGTTCAGGGTTTTGGGTCTTATAGTAATCAAAATCAAATATGCTCTTTAATAGTTCAATTTCACTAGCTGAAACATTGGAATAAACAACTTTGCTTGCATCAGTAGTCTGGGTAAGCCCCTGAGCACTTGAATCAATTTTCACTCCGGCAATCATTGTAATAGCAAAGGCGCTGCCAACCGCCGCTGCAATAATTGTCTTTGTTACTCTCATAAGAATTTTTCTGTTCATTACACAACCTCCTGTATTATGTAGTTTTAAGATACTCACACCAGCTTTGCTCTATACCTTAGCAAGTGCTCCGCACCAACTAAAATAAATTTTGAATTATTTGCAAAAAGAAAATAAGGTCGCATCTGCGACCCCTGCAAAAATCACCAATATATATGCGGCTTTTCGGAATTCTGAAATGTTTTTAAAGAAAATTAAGCAAAAATAAACAGTGCAGATTTCTCTGCACTGTCTTTGCCTTTACCAGGTTCTGCTTAAGCCTTTAGCAGTTTTTTTAAGTTTTTTTGCCTGACTTTTCATCGTGATAAACTCTGAACAGCCCCACACGGCTCTTTACACCGGTTTTTTCATAAATCATCGATACGTGTCTCTGTAATACTCTTCTTGATATATATAAGGAATCTGCTATTTCCTGGCCGGACTTTTCGGTGAAGATCAACTGCTCGAGAACTTCCCCTTCTCTTGCAGTCAGACTGTATCTCTCTATAATTCTGACAAGTGTGTCATTATGTTTTTTACCTTTTATTTCAACTGTGTCACCATTTGTCTCATCTTGTTCCAACACTACATTTTGTGTGCCGTCAGAACTGTCGTCACTTAATCTTGAGCTATTCCTGTTTAAATCTATAAGCTCAATTTCTTTTCGTTCCTTATTTATGAAAATATCTTCTGTGCCTTCTTCCTTATTTATATCAGTGCCTAAGTTCTGATTTATTAAAGTCTCATCCTTACTTTTAATCACTTCACTATTCCTGCCAAGTACAAAGTCACCACTATACACAAGATTTATGAAAAGAATCGTAATAACAGCCACAGATAACAACATTATCTGCATTGTGGACATTTTTGCCCATGGCAGAAATGAGAATACTACACCTGCTGCGCAGTCTATTACCCTGCCTGTTCCCGCAACAAGCGCAGGATGAGATGATAAAGGCGCTATACTCCAAAACATCACATACAAATAGCTCATGGTCGCGCCGACAACAACATAAAATATGCACATATTAAGATTGCTCATCGGATTATCCATGAAAATAACAGGAGACAAAACAACCCAAAGTATGAGAGCAAACAACGTAATATTCACAAACCGTCCATCCTTATAGTCTCCCACAACTCCAATGATAAGATATCCGACAATAGCAAAAAGCCTTGGCCATGAATAAGCTGTAAACTCAAGATTTGAATTCACCATAAGTCTTATGAGCATGCTGTCATAATATGTGAGAAGTAAAATAGCCAAAACAGACATGATAACTATAGTCCTAAGGCTATCGTTGTTTCTTTTCCTCTCAAGTGTACCCCGTTTACTATCCTCATAAGTCGGTATACAATCAGCCAGCACCCACTCCCAGGATCTTTTTACCAAAATAGCTATAATTCCTGCGCCGGCAAAAATAAATAGCAGAATCAAAAGCCTGTTATCTGAAAGTATCTGGGTGATATACTGTAAAAGATACGACATAGCAGCCCCACATGCCACAAGCTTTCCAAGATTTTTAACCCCAAAAAGTGCCATTGAAATATAGTAATTAAAAGCCCCTGCAATAAAACCTATCTGAATATTTGCCAATGGAGCCAGATACAAAAATGCAAAGCTGCTGGGGTAAAACATCATAATCGCTGCAAGTGCCAAAAACAGTATGGCCGATGCTCTAAGCAATATATTCATAAATCCATCGTTTTTTAGCTTTTCCCATATAACAAAAAAGATAATCAGGCCCACAAGAAAAAACAGCTGATCAACATAGTACATCATCAGATGCTGATCTGCTAAAAGATATTCTGTAGAATTCTTGTTGGTCATGGTTGAGAACGTAATATATGAAAAAAGATATACTGTAAAAATCACCATGATGATAACTTCTCTTGCAGTGAAAAATATCTTTTTAGCTCTCATGGAATCCCCTCTATGTTTTTACGTTATTTAGTATCTTTCTATTTAGTTTAACACCAAATACATCCAAAATCAGCTATTTAAAAAAGAAGTCCAAACATCTTATTATGTTCGGACTTCTTCTTGGAATTCTAAGGTAATTAAATCAAGAAATACTATAACTGTAATCAGCAAAATCTGCATCTAGCACCGCTTTTGCCCCGTTGTTTTCCCAAACAAACTTCATCTTTGTTCCATCTACGGTTACGTCAAGCTTTGCATCAAATCCAAATGCAGGGCATGTGTTACGGAATCTTAACAGATCAAGCTGTTTCTTAACAACATCTTTTTCCATGGCTTCATTAATCTGTTCTAATGTTAAATTCGTTCTGTTAATTTCCTTATGTCCACCTGCTCCTGCACGTTTTACAGCTTCATGGTCGTTCTTTCCTGCAAAGAGATCAAGATACCAAACCTGCGGTTTTCCCGGCATGAACATCTGAATTGCTCTGGCAAAGAGCATTTTCTTGTCATCATCGCCAAGAGCGCTGTAATATGTAGCATTTACCTGATAGTACATATTCTTGGCACCGTGAAGATCCTTAACAAATCCGCCACGTCCAACAATTGTATCAATCATTTTCTGAATATCTTCTTCAGGAAGAATTCCCTTAAGATCAAGAAGCGGAATACCATCGTGGCAACCAAGCATATTAACCACGCGGATTTTTTTCTCCTGAATTTCATCTGCCCATTTCTTAAGGAGAGTTCCTGATTTACTCTCAATAGCATAAATAAGAAGACCCGGAAGGAAGAAGTCATAAGTCATATAGCCCTTATCTGCTACAACCTCATAAATCTTCTCACTGTAACTTGCATGAATTTCAGGTAAAAGAGATACATTGAACTCATCAGCAAGTTTTTTTACTTTCTCAAGTACATCCCAAGTATCAGGCTCATTTAAGAAGTTCTTTTTACCGGGCTCCTTTGGTGCATAAGCAAAAGCATCAAGACGAACAATACTTGCTCCATAACCCGAAAGACTCTTAAGTGTATTTCTGTAATGCTCCCAGACAAGATCAGACTTAATGTTAAGATCCATCTGTCCAAGATATCTTCTCCCTGACTCCAAATAATCAACAACTTTATCTTTATATTTTTCGAAACCTGAATAATCGATCTCGGCAGGTTTCTTTCCCTCATTTAAACCAACGCAGACTCTCTCAGCCAGCCTCTGTGCAGAAAGATACTGAATATCCATCTTTTCCATCAGGTCCTGCGCATCAGGACGTTTGTACTGCACTTCCTGATAGAATGTATTCCAGTAGGGAACATCCTTGCCATCCGGCATACGGACCATAAGAATAGGAAGTCCGGGTTTTCTAAAAAACATGTCCTTTATATATTTCTGGTCAGGCTGAATATAGCCTTCATCGGTCATCTCGCCATAACCATCCCAGAATTTGTTCCAGTTAATGAAAAAGTCAGCGTACTTTGACTTCTCACCATTTTTCACAAGATCCTGAAATTGAGGCGAAAGCACTGACGCATGATTAAGAATAAAATCAAGTTTTAGGTTTATACCCAAAGCCTTAAGTGCCTCAATATCTTCCTTGCTGCCAAGCTGCTCATTTATACCATAATCAATTACAGAAAAGCCTCTGTCTAAATCTGTATTAAAGATACTTGGAAGAATATAAAAAGATTGGAATACATCCTTGAATGCATCTTTTGATAAAACATTTACAATATCAGACAGCTTTCCACCCATACTATCAGGATACGCATTAAGCATGGGCCCATTAT
Source organism: Butyrivibrio sp. (assembly GCF_017635265.1). Classification (GTDB taxonomy): domain Bacteria; phylum Bacillota; class Clostridia; order Lachnospirales; family Lachnospiraceae; genus Butyrivibrio. Next base: position 4,039 of record NZ_JAGBLU010000047.1, on the reverse strand, counting down.
CCACAAATTTACTCATATCATTTCCTTTCCTGGAATGTTGTCAAATATATCATTCCATCAATCACGCCATAAGCTTCTGAAACTGCTCATAGCTTATAATCTCACCGCTCTTGGTAATGATAATCTTAGCCTTATGTGCCTGATTTACAAGCTTATTCTGTTCAAGTTCAAGAACCATCATCGTAAACGGACTATCGAGTTTGCCATCTCTGTTTCTTGATCTTCTATGTTCAAGTGTTTCCTGTGGAGTACTGTTCAAAAGAACCGGTATATCCACCTGAGTCATGTAGTCACTGTTTCCATGTGTCCACTCCACTATAAGAACCTGTTTGGAGGACATATCTACTTCATCATACCAAAGAGAAGCCTCATCTCTTCCCATTCTCTTAAGCCAGAGTTTTTCTGCTCCATCCTTAAATGCCTTCATGATCTGATCAACTTCTTCAAAATCAGTTTCCTTTGGAGTTCCAAGGTAATCGTTAAGTCCCTTTTCCCCGGCTTCAACATAATACCTGAACCATGTGTCAGTTTCTACATGTGCCTTATTGGCATCATCTTCAGCCATTTGCCATTCTTTGACCTTTGCAAAATTTTCAGGGTTCATGACACCTCCGTCAACCATCCCTCTAATGCCGCTTTCTCTGAACACATGAAGTCTTTCAGCATCATTGTACATAGGAATCCTATGTGGATAATTATCACCGGACATTGTATAACTACCGATTCCTGCCTGTTCCAACAAATATGACAGTAGTGACGCAATTTCAGACTTACCTACACCTGATCCTCCACAAACTGCTACAACTGCACGATTATAAGGATTTGAAGTCATCTTTTCCTTTAATTCTTTAATAAGAACAGGAAAAATTGTTTTTGCTTTTGCAATATGGCTCTCACCAATTTCTATTTTATCCCCCGGCATATCACCATGAGGTATATCATCCGGGATATTAATACCAGTCAAAATGTTAACTGCACCATCAAGTTTACTAATTGCATCATTTGAAGATGACACCCTATTGTATTGTTTATTCATAATTCTCCTTTTCAAAAACCAAAAACAAAAAATACGTAACACCGCCAGAATCACGTATTTATGCCAAGTTCGGCATAGTTTGTACCACCAAAAATTAAATTGCATACATTTTTCTTTTTGACAATACATACTCTGCCATGTTATTTTGAACACAAGATACAATAACTTTTTTTCTTTGTAAAGACCAAAATAAAAAAATGATAACTATTAAAGAAATCGCAAAGCAACTAAATATGAGCACTACAACCGTTTCAAATGTTATTCATGGAAAAACCGGTGAAGTGTCTGATGATACAAAAAAGATCGTGCAGGATTTTTTGAACAAAGTAGATTATGTTCCAAACATAAGTGCCAGAAACCTTGCCCAGAATGAATCAAAAATCATCGGTCTTGCCCTTAAAGCCCGTGCTGACAAGTATGAAAACCTCATTATGGATCCATTCGTTTCCGAACTTATCGGTGGTGTGGAGGAAACCATACGAAACGCCGGCTACTTCATGATGCTGTATATTTCAAGTGATACTTCAGAAATAATGCGGCATGTTTCTACCTGGAATGTGGATGGTCTTATTCTTTTCGGTATGCTCAATGATGACGGTATCCGTGTCAGCGAAAAATACAAAAAGCCGATTGTCTGCATTGATACCTACAGTATTGAAGGACTCAAGCACTTTACCAATGTGGGACTTGATGATGAACAGGGCACGTACGATATGGTCAACTATCTCATATCTCAGGGACATAAAAAGATTGCATTTCTTTCAGATAACACCAATGGTGTCGATCTTGCCCGACTGAACGGGTATAAAAAAGCTCTTAAGGATGCCAGGATAAGCTACAGCCCATCTAATTTCCTTCGTATCAGACCACATACAAAAGATCTGCCGGAAAGTTTGGATGAGATTTGTCAAAAATCGAAGGATTTTACTGCTATCATGTGTGTATCAGATCTTTACGCAGTAACATTAATGGCTGCTTTTGCCGACAGAGGCATTCAAGTTCCCGGAGACATTTCCATTGCCGGTTTTGATGACAATATGCTTGGTCAGCTTCACAGGCCGGCTCTTACCACGGTACATCAGGATGTAAAGCAAAAGGGAATTGTTGCTGCTGACACACTTCTAAAACAGCTTAAAAAAATCAAAACGCCTAACCAGATAGTACTTCCAACACACCTCGTAATACGAGATACAGTAAAAAAAATATAAGAATCAACCAAGGGGCTGTCGCTTTAGATGATTAAATCATCTGGGCGAAGCCCCTTTTCCATGCCATAAATTGTGGATTTGACAAGTCGGTATTTTTCCTGTTGTCAAAAATAGAGTACTTTAATAGGCCGATGTACTAATCGGTGCATTGTTGCCTGTTCTGTTTTGAAGTATCAAAAATTATGAGGCTTTTTTCAATTCAAACAGATGTGTTCCTGTTCGCTCAGAAGCAATCTTGTGATGCAGCTTATTTATGTCATAGCCGATTGCAAGAAGTATGCTCTGCGCAAGAACATTTTCTTTTCCGCGATACAGATATCTTCTGAAGTTCATGTCTTCTTTCACATTTGCGAAGGATCCTTCCGCTTGAATACTACGGTTCATTCTCAGCTGAGTTCCGTAATCGCTGGTTATCCGTTCAAGACATTCTGCTCGTTTTTCTTCCATTTTTCTTGAAACGGAAAGTCTCTTATTTCTATCTTCAAACGCTGTCTTGCAGTTATTTCCTTTAATGCAGTCTTTCTTGTAAGGACAGCTATCACAACTATTACATTCGTATATAGTTACTTCCCGCTGATATCCCGTTGCTGTTTTCTGTGTCCTTTTGGATACTGCAGTGAGTTGTTTGCCGTTTCTACATATGTAGCTGTCTGATTCAGGATCATAGTCCATGTTTTCGCGTCTGCTAATGTCATGCCGGAACTTTCTTGTTTTCGAAAGCTCATAATTCTGAGGCTTGATGTATGCAGTTTGCTCATTTGATTCGATAAATATATAATTCTCTTCACTTTCATAGCCTGCATCAGCAACGATATTTTTATACTTGAATGTAAGATGTTCCTCCATGTCTTTAAGGAACGGGATCAGCGTAATGGTATCTGTTGGAGCCGGGAATACATCCAGCCATGTGACATACTCTGAATCCACTCCATGTTGCAGGTTATATGCTGGCTTAAGCTGGCCGTTGAGCATAGCATCTTCCTTCAGTCTCATGAATGTTGCATCTGTATCAGTCTTTGAATAACTGTTTCTGGTGCCGCATACATACAGCTTGTGGTTATACTCTTTGAGCTTTTCTATGTGTTCTTCAAGTTTTTCTATTGAACGCTGGAGCGGAGTCTTTCTTTTTCCAATACCATGCACAAACTCAATCCCTTCATCATCCTTGAGTTTACAAAGCTTCTTCCTAAGCCGTTTCAATGTATGTAATGAGATTTGGTTGTTATAGACTACTTTTATCCCATAGAGTTCTTCACATTCGGCACAGAAAACACATATCTTTTCAGTCAGCTTTATCATGTTTTTTGATACAGCTTTCTTCCATACAAAGGTATACTTGTTGGCTACTGACTCTATCTTGGTTCCGTCAATGAAGATGTTTTCGCCTGAAATCTCACCAAGTTCCAGCAGTATGGTTCCTACCTGTGCCATGATCTGCTTGGCGCACTGTGAGAGATGAATTGATATAAATCTTGCGATGGTGGAATGGTCAGGAGCAGGCGCTCCGTCTAGAAGGTACATGAAATTAATGTCTCTCTTGCAGGCAGACTCAATATCACGACTTGAATAGATTCTGTTCATTGCAGCATAGATCACAATCTTAAGCATCTGATGCGGTGAGGCCTGATTCTTTCTGATTCTGTCATAAGTCTCATAAAGATCAGAAAGATTCATTTCCTCCACAAATGCACTTACCAGGCGTTCCGGATCATCAGATGTAATAGATATTTCTATGTCGAGCGGAAGTTTGATTTGATGATACAAGGAAGATACAGTATAATCTCCTTGTAAGATT
>NZ_JAGBLU010000046.1 GCF_017635265.1 Butyrivibrio sp. | reverse complement strand
TGCGATTGCCATTACTACGCCGATTATGACCACAATTAATGCGGCGGATCTTGCAGATGACTTAATCTGTTTTACGCTCTCTGCGCAGGCTATTACATAGCCGGTCGTGGGAGATTTTACCCAGCAAATGATAGATTCACCATCGCCTGCTGTCTGAGTATACTGACCGCTTTCTTCAGTAGAGCCCATGAAGGGAGCTCCTGAAAGATCAATGTCGTGTTCATTTTCGGGAGTTATTTCCAGGTTGGACATAGCTGCAACCATACCAACTCTGTCAGATATGAAACCATCATCAGCCTCCTCTGAAAGAAGGGTATGAAGGTCATCCATGCTGTAGTTTCGCTGAACAATGCCTATTACCTGTCCGCCGTCTCCAAAAACAGGAGTTGCGATCGTAGCCTGACGGGCACCTGTTGAAGTTGAGGTGATAACATCGGATACGTAGGTGTTTCCTGCCATTGCCTGAGCAAAATACTCTCTTTTTGAAACGTCAACAGTTTTACCCGATGCGCGCAGAAGCTGCATTCCGTCTGTGCCCGTAAGGACTGAGATGTTACCATCATCCAAGGATTTGTCTACTGTGTTAAGATAAGCCATGGCTTTGGCTGATGCAGTCAGGTCATTTGGATTTATAAAATAAGCCTTTGTAGAGGGTGCAGCTGCAATAGCCTGCATGGCTGCAATATTTTTTTGGATTATGGTCTCGAATTCGGACTCAATATACCAGGCCTGCCAGTCCAGGGAGTCAATTGCATCAGTTGTTGCTTTTTCTGTGGATGTGTTGTAACTCACAATGATAGCCACCATTAGCGGAATGATGGTCACAAGCAGCATGACCGCTATGAGCCTTGTCTTAATACTGTCGAAAACCTTGATGTTGTTTGATGTTTTTGTCTTTGTCTTTTTTTCTTTTGTCATAACACGCCTCCAAGATGTGTTGATAATCTGTATACTAAATATTATATTCTTCTGCGCGGAAAAAAGAAAACTTTAAGCATAAAAATATTGTAAATTTTTGCTTAAATATGCATGTTTATAAACTTTATAGCGATAATATTTCCGCAAAATGTAAGTAGCTCTTTAATATGTGAAAATTTTCTAGTAAAATAGCAGGGTTGATAAGCAAAAGATAGGAGCAAAAAATGATTAAAAATACATTTTCTCTTGAAGAGAGCGTGATAAATGATGCTCAGAAAGAGCTTGCAAAGATCGGCAGCAAGGAACTTATAGGGTGTGAGAATCTATTGAATCCTTCATATCTCGACGGTGATGTGACCTGCAGCCTTATTGCCGATGATAAACAGGTAAGGTTTACCGTGACCGGAGCAGAAGGTGTGTTTAAAGATGTCTTTTTACCGCTTAATAAATCAGTGAAATTTTATGCAGGTGAAGCATATGATTTTATCTGCTCACTTGAAAAGAAACTTATCCTTACCATCAAAAATGATTCTTATACAGAGGGAACAAAGGAAGAGCTTGTGGCTTTTTTGCAGGCAAGAAGCGCTGATATGACAGCTGCAGAGTTGGCGCAGCAGAAAGCATATCAGGAAGCAGTGGAGCGAAATGAGCAGAGAAGGGAAGCTGAGAAGTTTTTTAGATCAAAAGAATCCGCCGGCAATCTTCCTCAGTATGCACCAAAGAAAAGAGACAGATTCAAAACTCAGAAGTATTTCGCCGTTGCCTTTTCAATATTCGGAATGCTGGACAGCATGGATGGCATGTTCTTTGGACGTGGGCAGTTTGATCCGATGAACATGCTGCGCTCAGGGCTTATGGGGCTTGTGCTTGGATTCTTTTTAAGCTTTGCCTATACCTTTTTCAGAGCATGGTTTGACGACCAGAAGGAAAAAGTGAAGGTGGGGTCGATAGTTCTTTTCTTCATAACCGTCCCTGCCTTTGCCGTAATGGGCATCCTGGGGGCTATTCCCTACAGCGTATACCAGCTCCTTGATGGTAAAAGAAATCGTGGAGTGACCAGGGTTATCAACATAGCCGTACCGATATTCATGGGACTGGTGCTGATTTTGGAGCTCGGTCTTTTGTATCTTGTCTTCGGACTGGGGATGTTTTCGTAAAAAATATGGATTATTTTGTATCGTTATGTTATAATCTTTAGCGACTGTGCCCAGAAGGGGTAATTTAGCATTAATAGAAGGAGAAACAAAAATGAGCGTAACAGTTGAGAAGCTTGAAAACAACATGGCCAAGCTTAAGATCACAGTTCCTGCAGAACAGCTTGAGAAGGCTATTGAGAAAGCATACCAGAAGAACAAGAACAAAATCCAGATTCCTGGATTCCGTAAGGGTAAGGCTCCTCGCAAGATGATCGAGCAGATGTATGGCAAGGGAGTATTCTATGAGGATGCTGCCAACGATCTTATCGAGGAAGAGTATCCTAAGGCAGTAGAAGAGTGCGGCGAGGATGTCGTATCTTCACCTAAGATTGATGTTGAGGAGCTTGAAGCAGGTAAGGATTTTGTATTCACTGCTGAGGTAGCACTTAAGCCACCTGTTAAGCTTGGAAAATATAAGGGAATCGAAGTTGAGAAGATGGACCTCGATGTAACAGATGACGAGGTTGACGCTGAGATCGACAAGCAGAGAAACATGAACGCAAGATCAATCGACGTTACTGACAGAGCAGTTAAGGACGGCGATACAGTATCTCTTGATTTCGAGGGATTTGTTGACGGTGTTGCTTTTGACGGTGGTAAGGGAACAGATTATCCTCTTACAATCGGTTCAGGCGCATTCATTCCCGGATTCGAGGAGCAGCTTGTTGGATTTGAGATCGGCCAGAAAGGCGATGTAAACGTTAAGTTCCCTGAGGACTATCAGGCAGAGAACCTTGCAGGCAAGGATGCAACCTTCAAGTGCAAAGTTAATTCAATCAGAGCAAAAGAGCTTCCTGAGCTCAACGATGAGTTTGCATCAGATGCAGGCTTTGATACAGTAGCTGAGTACAAGGAAGATGTTAAGAAGAAGCTCGAGGAGAAGAAGGCAGCTGATGAGAAGGCTAAGAGAGAAGATGCAGTTGTAAGAGCTGTCATCGAGGACTCTGAGATGGAGCTTCCTGAGGCTATGATCGAGACCCAGCAGAGACAGATGGTCAATGAGTTCGCTCAGAGACTTCAGATGCAGGGTATGAACATGGATCAGTACCTTCAGTACACAGGCGGATCAGTAGATCAGATGCTTGCACAGGTTAAGCCACAGGCTATCGAGAGAATTAAGAGTAGGCTCGTTCTTGAGGCAGTTGCTGAGGCTGAGAAGATCGAGGTTTCTGATGCTGATGTTGATGCTGAGATCGAGAGCATGGCTCACCAGTACAGAATGGAAGTTGAGAAGCTCAAAGAGATGATGTCAGATGCTGAGAAGAAGCAGCTCAAGAGCGACCTTGCAGTTCAGAAGGCAGCAGACTTCCTTGTAGAGAACGTTAAGGAAGGCGCTAAGAAGGCAGCTAAGAAGACAACAGCCAAGAAGGCAGCAGCTGAGGACGGCGAGGAGAAGCCTAAGAAGACAGCAGCTAAGAAGACTACAGCTAAGAAGGCTGAGGCTGAGGAAGGCGAAGAGAAGCCAAAGAGAACAACAAGAAAGAAGAAGACTGAGGAAGAGGCTTAATCTTCAAAATCTGAATAGTACAGAGCTTATGGGCGTCACAGGCGATATGTCTGTGGCGCTTTTTTTGTCACTAAAATGTGTGATACGATTGTGATAGAGCTTTTGCTACCATCGAGACTAGGAAGTAAGGACATATAAGGTTAAATACCTAGGAGGGAAAGAAAATGGCAGAAACAGGAATGGTTTGGACAGATGATTTTGAAATGGGCTACTGCAAGTTCGGATTTGGCAGCAAGACTTTTGTAATATTGCCGGGGCTTAGTGTTCAGAGTGTCATAAAGGCAAAAGAAGCTGTAGAAGCAAGCTATGCCATGATGGGCAGTGATTTTACCACATATCTTTTTGACAGAAAATACGAAGTGTCCGATGGCTATTCAATATACGACATGGCGGATGATACAGCAAACGCAATGAAGGAACTGGGCCTTAAGGATGTATACCTCTTTGGCGCATCTCAGGGCGGGATGATCGCGATGGCCATAGCCATTAAATATCCTGAGCTTGTTAAAAAGCTTGTCCTTGGCTCTACATCATCTCATGTTAAGCCCGAGCAGCGCACAGTTATCGATCACTGGATAGAGCTTGCCAAGGAAAAGGATCCCAAAGAGCTGTATCAGAACTTTGGAAAAGAGGTTTATCCTCCGGCAGTTTATGAACAGTACAAGGATTATTTCAATGATGTGGCTGAAACGGTTAAAGAGGGTGAACTTGAGAAGTTTGCAATCCTGGCTGAAGCCATTAAGGACTTTGATGTGACTAATGAGATTGAAAAGATCAAATGCCCGGTACTGGTTATCGGAGTGTTTGATGATGAGGTTCTCGACAGTGACGCGTCCATGGAGATTGCAGAAAAGCTCGATAACAGGACCGATTGTGCTCTTTATATGTACAACGGCTATGGACATGCAGCTTTTGATACAGCACCTGATTACCGAAAGAGAATCTACGACTTCTTCATGAAAAACTGATGAAAAGTGCGTTCGTCTGCTGTATATTGGAATTACTATGGTAAAGACAGTATTTAGGCGGATAATAAAAGATTTGTGGGATAACAGAGCACCCATAATTGCTCTGGCCATCATGTGGGTTTTGGCTGAGCTTGTATTTCACAGGTTCTGCCCGGTGGTGATAATGAGTGGATTTCCGTGCCCGGGATGCGGGCTTACGAGAGCTCTTTTTAACCTTATTACACTGCACCCCATAAAGGCGCTTGAGTATAACCCTTCATACCCGTTATGGGTGGCACTTGTAGTAGCGTTTGTTATAAGGCGCTATGTGCAGGGGAAGAGTACAAGGATCCTCAGGTATCCTCTGATGGCTGTATGCCTTATAACCATTTGGATTTATATATGGCGGATGATAGCTCTTTTCCCCGGAAAAGAGCCTATGGTGTTCTTCGAGGGAAATGTATTCGGACGGATCGTGCCTTTCTATAATCAGTTGGTTAACGATTTAATTTACTAAAATATTTCGTTAAAAAATTTGCAATCATGCAATTATGTATATATAATAACTAAGGACATTTTTTAGAGGATTGTTTTAGAGGAGGAAAAAACAATGGATGATATGAACAACCTTAATCAGACACCACAGCAGATGCCTACATACGGACAGCCTGAGGTAGAGCCTGTTATCACAATCGGTGATTGGGCACTCACAATTCTACTTACATGCATTCCTTGCGTAAACATCATTATGCTTTGCATTTGGGCATTTGGAAGCAGCACACCTAAGACAAAGTCAAACTGGGCTAAGGCACAGCTTATCTTTGTTGCTATCGGAGTAGTACTCTCAATCATTCTTTCATCAGTTATGAGCGCAACTATTGCTTCTCTTTACGGCTGATAAAGAACTGTAAAAGAATACGAATTTTAGGGGCTCTGTCCGCAGGTTTTGCGGATGGAGCCCTTTGCTTTTGGGGTGATAGTTGTAAAGGGTTCACAAAATGCGGTATAATCCTGTTTTTGACAGCGTTTTGAAAGAAAAAGTCCCGTAGCCCGCTCTGTAAGCGGATTACAGGACTTTTATATATTTCACGGATGCACGTTACGCGTTCAAGTTGGTGGGCTTTATGCATGAATGGAAGCCCAACCTCCGCAGTGCTACGGCTGGCCCTTGAATTAAAGTATGATACCTTTAGGGTATCACTATAATCCTTAGTCTGCTTAGGTGCTTTTTTATCTGTCTGCCTATGATAGTCAACCCTGCGCTGTGCGCACCGCAAGGCGGCTACGGGGTTGACAATCATAGCCGGACAGATATTCTGTCAATTAAGCAGACTAAGGATTTTTGGGCGCTTTGCGCCCTTTATTCAGAGGCAGGAGCCTAGGCTCATGGCTTCCTTTTTCATTTCTTTGTATTGGAGATGATGTTCCTCATTTTGGCTATTGGGACTATCTGCTTGGAAGTGCAGAATCCGAATGCCTCATGAAGATCATCGGTAAGAGATGTCCTTGTATATGTGGGTTGGTACCCTTTGCCTTCATATTTCATGAAGTCCATTTCCTGTAACGTCGGAATTATCTGGTCGATGGTATACTTATTATCCAGTTTTTTCTCCATGTATCGGTAAACGATAAGCGCAATGAAGCATGAAATGAAATGGGCAAGAATCCTATCCTGACGTTTGAGGTATACAGGGCGGGCTTCGAAGTCGCTTTTCATTATTCTAAAGCATTCCTCGATTTCCCATCTGCGTTTGTTGGCCTTGACGATACTGCTCACGCTGTCGTCGAGGTTAGTGCATACAGCATAGAAACCATCATATTTTTCTTCGTCAGCAATTATTGAGTCATCTATGTAGCTGGCTGATATATCAGCTACTTCACCATCTTTTGTTGCGTGGTCAGTCTTTATGAAACGTTTTGGATCATTCTGCCTTTTCTTGTTTATTGTTTTCTCGCCGGACTCTACCATTTTTAAGGCGCGTTCAATCTGCCCTTCTCTGATATGGCGTTGGAATTCACGATATTTGATAGAGTATGACACAATAAGCTTTTGCTCGATGATCTGCTTCTTATCGCCATTGTCTGTGTGGACTACACCTTCTTCCTTTATCCATCTGGTCTTGTAAAATATCTTTTCTCTGTCTTTTTCATCGTCCAGTTCAGATATCTTGTATTCAGTCTTGGAATCTTCTCCGTCCAGTTTCCATCCATCATCTGCCATACACCATTCCTGAAGGAATCCTTTAAGCGTTTTGACTGGCTGTGTAGTGATATAACCACGCATACCGTCTTCACCATCATAGGAATTGAACACTCTGTTTGTTGCAGAAGACAGCCCTGCATCGGTGCAGACAATAAACTTAGACATGTCAAAGTTGGAAAGCATTTTTTCTTCCAGTGGGATCATTGTCATCTGCTCATTTCTGTTACCGGGAAAGATTGAGAATGAGATCGGGATCCCGTCACCATCCATGAACAGTCCCATACCTACAATGGGGAGCGAACGGTTCTCTTTACTATGCCCGAACTGTTTATCATCCTCAGCTTCATCAATCTCGAAATAGAAGTTGGTGCAGTCATAGTAGATAACCTGAGTGTTCCTTTTCTGGATGGCAGAGCTGTTCTTGAAGAGGCGGCTCTGGATGTAGTCGGATTCTTCGGCGATTACAGACAGAGCACGGTAAATATCATGCAACTCAAAAGAAGGCTGCTCTATGAAACGTTTGGATTCTTCAAAGCTGCTCATCTTTGATGAGGGATAGAGTATACGTGTATAGATAAGGCGTGAGAGTATATCGTTGAGATCGTACTCAAAAAGGTGTCTGCCAGAAATGGCACGACAGATCTTGTGTAGCCCCAGTTCGTAATAAATGTCCTGAAGAAAAAGATATCCCCCATTGAAGCGCCTCTGCTCATCCAAGGTCAGATCAGTTCCGGCACATAGTTCTATGTTGAACTTTGCTGTGTCTTCTTTCTCAGCCTCATTCATAAGCCGAACCTGCTCTTTGGCCCAGGCCTTGGCGTCATCAACGCCGTAGTTTTCACAGATGAATTTTTCAGAACCCAAACGCTTGATTACCAGAGATTTATTTTTGCCATCTACACGAATGGTTTTGTGAACGTAGTAAGAAACAGAATTGCCTTTTTTTGACCAGCCCAATCTCATAAGACACCTCATAGATGTTTCTTTTATTATACCATATCATGCCGTACCGTGCAACCAAAAATTTAGGTTTTGACAAAAAAATAAGACCATTACTGGTCTGAGTGGGTGCTGAACAAGGCTAGGCTGTCAAACTACCGGGACCCGGCCAGAAAGTAATGTACGCCGCTTTTGCAAAACTTAAGAAAATATAAGCCGGACCCGGCCAGAAAGTAATGTACGCCGCTTTTGCAAAACTTAAGAAAATATAAGCCCGATACATGTTATAATATTTACATCAAACAATTTATTAGGAGGGGTTACAAATGGAAGTAAAATCTAAAATTGAAGACTTAATTGAAATGACACGTATTAACGAGCTCCTGGATAAGAGAGAGGCAGCAAATGCCAAGAAGCCTTCCAACGTGATCCTTTG
>NZ_JAGBLU010000045.1 GCF_017635265.1 Butyrivibrio sp. | reverse complement strand
TATTCATCTCATCAAGCTTATTGTTTGTTGATGTATTCATCTCATCAAGCTTATTGTTTGTTGATGTATTCATCTCATCAAGCTTATTGTTTGTTGATGTATTCATCTCATCAAGCTTATTGTTTGTTGATGTATTCATTTCATCAAGCTTACTGTTCGTAGATGTGTGCATCTCATTAAGCTTGTTATTTGTAGATGAATTCATTTCATCAAGCTTCTGATCAGCAGACTGTTCCATCTCATTTAATTTACTTGTGGTCTTATCTTCAATGCTTGTCAGGCTCTTGTTCAGCTCATCTACAGAGCTTTTAAGATCACCTGTAAAGCTCTTATCAAGATCAGTCAGCTTACTTACCAGATCCGTGTACTGCTTCAGATTCTCACCCGTCATCTTTGAGTCATTGTTTTTTATAAGCTCTTTGATTGAATCCATCAGTTCTCTGCTATCTGACTGAGCCTTGGAATAATTATTTTCAATCTGATTGAACCTCTCAGAAACCTGACTGAATTCCTTATTAAGCTTATCAGTATTTTCTCCCTTATTCTTTTCGATTATCTCCTTCATATTCTGTATCTGGGAGTCGGTCCTAGTAACCTGGCTGTGGAGTTCCTTAAGATTTCCGCCAAGAGTAGTCACTTTCTCAGTAATATGTTCACTGCTCTTATCTTCTTTCGTCAACTCATAAAAAGAATCAAGTCCTTCCTTGCTGTCAACAATGGATTTATCCAGCTTAGTCAAATACTCATGAAGCTCATCAAGCTTTTCATTAGTCGTTTGTTTATTCTCTTTTTCACTTTCATTAAACTCTTCTTTGGCCGTTGCCATCGCCACCGGAGTACTGATATAAATAAGTCCGCCACACAAAATAAGTGCAATTATTACTGCTATTGCAACCACAACAGTATCATGCCTTTTTAGCTTTTTTAGCAAAAGCCTGATTGAATTGTTTTGTTTGTCCCATTTTCCTTTAAAAATCATAACAAAATCCCTTTCTGTAATTTGCTTGCAAAAAGGCACAGATACGCCTGTCGCAAGCGTCGTTAATAAATAAAAAGTGGAAAATCACCGGAAGAATATCCGTGATTCTTGTCAGCTGAATGCCGACGAAGATCTATTATACAGAAAACAAAAGAAAATGCAAGGAAAAATTTTTCACAAACAATTAAAGCCCCCAAAACCGACACGAAAGCCAATTTAGGGAACTTTGATCTTACTGACTCTTTTTTCAACCATAGCGCCTACAATGCCAATGATTAAACCGCTGATAATACCTGAAAGCCATAATACCGGAAGATACCATACAATCGCAGTAGTATTTAAAAATACGACAGCAGCAAGTATCTGTCCTATATTATGCGTAACTGCACCGGCAACACTGACTCCTACCGTACTGAACCTGTTTGTCTTTTTTAGCAGGATCATAACTATTGTGCTGAGCATTCCTCCTGTAAAAGAAAATGCAAAGCTCATAGCTGTTCCAAATAAAAGTGATACTGATATGATCCTTACCGCATTAATAAAAAGCGCTCCCTTATCTCCCATTTTATATAGAGATACAAGTACTACTATATTGGTTATCCCAAGCTTAACACCCGGTACAGCTATAAAGACCGGAAGCTGCATTTCCACATAGCTAAAAATCATTGCAAGTGCAACCATCACACCGTAAACTGCTATTTTTTTTGTTTTGTCATTCTTCATTAACCAAAAAACCTCTGTCAGCCAACTATTGCATCAATTTCATCTTCAGAACCTATATTGTCAGAAGATTTTTCCCCATCAACTATCTCTACAACCACACGGTTCGGAAGACAAATAATTGACTGCCCGATGCTCCTTATTTTCCCCATATGAACGCACAAAAGATCAGGACATGAAGCATCTTTCAAATAGACCTCTCCATCCTCAATAACAAGATAATTGGTTCCTCCATCATATCCTTTTATCTCAAATTCACGGTTTTCTTCAAGAGAAAAAGTATACATAACATTTCCGTCAACAGAAACCACAACATTTTTACCGTTCTTCCCAGTCAGCTTTACTCCCAGGAAAATAAAAAGAGAAATTACCAACAGTATTGTTATAAGTACTGCATCATAACGGATTTTATTTTTTTCATTCATACAAGTGTCCAATAAACCTTAACTTTTAAAACTTAGCCCAACAATAAACACTAACAATTTCTCTTTCACATGTCAAAAGAATAATTTAACTCTTAACAGTTTTTCTCCATTGACTATAGCTTTTATACTGTCACTTTGGCAACCTCAAAAGATCATATTTTTTCATTTATTGTATGTCTGTCAAGATAGTACATAGAGCCTTTAATCCCAAATCCATTAGGATTATAAAGGCTTCTGAGAAGATCTTTTTTTACAACATCAAATTTAGATTCTTCATCAGGTTTAAAAGAGTTTAACTCTTTTGTCAGATAAGAAATCTGGTGTTGCATTACCATCATGGTTTTAGCCATATTTCTCATAATCTGCAGAATACTTGTATGGTTTTCTTTAATAAAATCACCTACCCTGTCAAGGGTTACTCTTATCGCGTATACATCACTGTAGGCAATTATTGTATAGATTGCAGGAGCCTCCATAAGCAATCCCATTTCACCGATACATGCGCCCGGTCCGATAATTCCAACAAGAAGCTCATGGTCTGTGCCATAACCTATATACATCTCAGCCCTTCCCTGAATTATTTTATACATATCAGGGGAGACTTCGCCTTCTGTGAGGATAAAGCTTTCCGCCGGAAATGACACAATAGCTTTTCCTGAACAGTTACTATCATTTATCAAATTCTTTTTTTCGTTATCACCCATGGCAACCTCCTATTATTATAACTATTTCTATTCTATCAGATGAACGGGTCAATACACTAATCACAAAAATTTTATAATCTGTTCGATTGAAACATTTGTTCGATGGGAGTATTATATAAATCACCCCAACATATGTTCGGAACATATATTCGATTTATTGTAAGAAAAAGCTATAAGAGCAAGCCGGTATGCCTTTTATCGCATTCATTCATAGTCATTACCGACATGAATTATGGCAACATCATGGAATTTCAAGGAGTGTAGTTTTATGAGTAGAGTTATAGATGAAGTAGATATTATCTGTGAACACAAATCTGATGGCAGCATTATCCCCATACGCATACGCTTAATGAATGAAGACGGTGAATATACTGTCTTTACAATAAAGGGGTACCGTGAATCAGAAAAAAAAGGCACTCACACAACAGAAGATGGAATCTATGTCGCAGATTCCACCTTCATATTTGAATGCCTCATTATTGTTGCCGGTATAAAAAGAATTGTAAGGCTATATTATGATCCCATGACAAATGCTAAATGGAAGCTGGCCATATAGGATTTATATTCGAAAATGTTCCTTATGCTTGCCCTGTCCACAGCATGGGTATTATCAAGCCTTTGGCTTCTCGTAGTAGAATGAGTTCTTACGGATAAATCCAATATCCTTATAGTTTACAATCTGCTCTGTACTTCCGATAAAGAGAATTCCACCGGGAGTAAGATTTGCATAGTACTTTCTGAAAATGTCGTCCTTAGCTTCTTCTGTGAAGTAAATGAGAACATTTCTGCATACAATGAGATTACAATCCTTTGGATACGGATCTCTTAACAGATCCGCCTGTTTAAATGTAACCCTTGATGTTATCTCGCTTGAAACCTTCATTCTTCCGTCAGGAGTCTCGGTAAAGTATTTCTTTTTAAATTCTTCGGGAACATTTGCTATTTCCTTTTTGTCGTAGATAGCTGCCTTTGCCTTGGCAAGGACCACTGCGTCAAGGTCTGTTGCATATACATTTATCTGATTAAGCGGCATATGCTTTGAAAGAAGCATAACAATCGTATAAGGCTCATCACCTGTCGAGCAGGCAGCGCTCCAAATTTTTAGGTTCTTGCCAAATTTGCCGATAAGTTCAGGAACCATTTCTTTATCCATCAGGCTCCACTGATCCATATTTCTAAAGAATTCAGATACGTTTATGGTGAGATATGTAACAAAAGAATCCAGTGCTTCTCTATCTTTTTTTATGAGTGCCAGGAATCCGTCATACCCTTTAACTTCATACTTGCCGATAAGAGTATCGATTCTTCGTTTCATCTGTTTTTCTTTATATGCGTTAAGATCAATCTTAGTCAAATCATATACGCCTTTTTTAAACCACTCGTAATCGTATTCCATAGGTAGACTTCCTCCTAACAATATTTGTAATAGCGTTCCTTACTAAATTGTATATTAGATATTTTGTGATGTAAAATTAAATTATTATAAAGAAAAGCCGACAGCTACACGCTGTCGGCTTCTGAATAATTATACTTAATTAGTTCTCTTCGTTCTGTTCAGCGATAACCTTGTCGATATCTACTGATACAACATCGCCATCCTCAGCTGCCTCTTCTCCGGCTTCAGGAGCGAACATAGCCTTGATTGAAAGGCTGATCTTCTTCTCGTCCTCGTTGAAGTCTACAATCTTAGCTTCAACTTCCTGACCTACCTTAAGTACATCAGCAGGCTTCTCAACATGCTCTTTAGCAATCTGAGAAACATGAAGGAGTGCATCAATCCCCGGCTCAAGCTCTACGAATGCACCAAAATCTGTCATTCTTGCAACTTTTCCTTTAACAATGTTGCCTACAGCATATTTTTCTGTAGCATCCTTCCAAGGATTCTCATTATCAAACTTTCTTGAAAGAGCGATCTTGTTTCCGTCAATAGACTTAACAAGAACCTTAACTGTATCACCAATCTTAAATACTTTCTTAGGGCTTTCAACACGTCCCCAGCTCATCTCTGAGATGTGAAGGAGTCCGTCTGCACCACCAAGATCAATGAATGCACCGAAATCTGTAACATTCTTAACAACACCGTCAACTACATCGCCGGCCTTGATAGTATCAAAGAGCTTCTTAGCAGCTTCTGCTTTTTCAGCTGTTACGAGCATTCTTCTGTTTCCGATGTATCTTCTTCTCTTTGGATTGTACTCAGTTACAACAAACTGAATTTCCTGATCCTGATACTTGGAAAGATCTTTTTCATAGCTATCAGAAACGAGGCTGGCAGGGATGAAGATTCTTACTTCATCAACAACTACTGTAAGTCCACCCTCAAGTACCTGAACAACCTTAGCTGTAAGTACTTCTTTGTTATTGAAAGCTTCCTCAATTCTCTTGTTGCCTCTGTCGATGGCAAGTCTCTTATATGAAAGAATAACCTGTCCGTCTGCATCGTTGGTCTTAAGAACCTTAACGTCCATTGTATCACCAACTTTAACTGCAGTTGTAAGGTCGATTGAGTTGTCGTTGCTATATTCGTTTTTAGTCAAGATACCGTCGGACTTGTAACCAATGTTAAGGATTATCTCGTCAGGCTTAACGTCAATAACAGTTCCCTCAACAACCTCCCCTGTGTGAATTGTTTTGAACGATTCGTTAAGCATCTGTTCAAAAGTTTGTTCTGACATAATTCTGAACCTCCTCAATAATGTTCTTTGGGGTTGATGCCCCGGCGGTAATCCCTACAAGCTTGACGTCAGATGTCATTTTCAAATGCAAGTCTTCAAGGGTTTGAATAAAATATGTACGTTCACACTTCTGACTGCATATTTCATACAGTTTCCTGGAGTTAGAACTGTTAGCCCCACCTATCACAATCATAACATCTGCCTTGGTTGCAATTTCCTCAGCTTCTGACTGACGTTCATCGGTTGCATTACATATAGTATTCACAATATTAATATTGTAACCGTTATTTTCAAAGATTTCAACGGTTTCTTGAAATTTATTCCTGTTAAATGTAGTCTGGGACACTAATGTATATTCAAGTTCCCTGTTTTCATTAAAATTTTCTGCCTCTTTCGGCGAATCAATAACGAAAACCGGTCCTCTTGCATAGCTGACAATTCCCTCAACCTCGGGATGATTGGCGCTTCCCACAACAATAATACTTTTGCCTGCTGCACTCTGTTCATCAACTATTTTGTGAATTCTTTTTACAAAAGGACATGTTGCATCAATTACATTAAGTCCCTTTTCTTCAATCTTATTATATACTTCCTTGGTCACTCCGTGAGATCTGATCACAATTGTTCCATCTGTCAGTTCATTTAATTCTTCAGGTGAATTTATAACCCTAACCCCTTTTTTCTCCAGATCGCTTACAACAATCTCGTTATGGATAATAGGGCCGTATGTATAAATATTCACTCCTGTAGAATTTTTTATCTGGTCATATACTGTTTCAACCGCTTTTGTAACTCCAAAACAAAAGCCTGCATGCTCAGCAACATATACTTCCATAAAATAATTACCTTCCTACCGCCATTACTTACCGCAATCTTTATACAGACCAACGATTGTGTCTGCCACTTCTTCAATTGTCATATCAGAAGAATCAACAAGCGTAGCATCATCTGCCTGTTTAAGAGGTGATATTTCCCTGTGCATATCCCTGTAATCTCTTTCGATTATGTCTTGTTCAATCTTTTCAATATCGCACTGCTCGCCTTTTGCTGTGAGTTCTTTAAATCTTCTCTCTGCTCTCACTTTTGAACTTGCTGTAAGATAGACTTTAACATCAGCATCAGGCAAAACGACTGTTCCGATATCGCGGCCATCCATTACAACATCCGTTTCAGAAGCAAGTTTTTGCTGGAGCTCTACAAGTTTTTTACGAACATCTCCATTTACACTGCTGGCAGAAGCCATATTTCCGACTTCTTCTGTCCGAATCATTCCGTTAACATTCTCTCCATTAAGGTAAACTACCTGCTCACCATTTTCATGTTTTATGGTAATGTCGGCGCTGCCGCAGGTAGCGCTGATTTTGTCCGCCTCTGACGCCTTAATACCTTTTTTTATCATATATAATGCCATAGCTCTGTACATAGCTCCGGTATCAACATAAATAAAGCCAAGTTCCTTTGCTACTTTTTTGGCTATTGTGCTCTTTCCTGCTCCTGCAGGTCCGTCTATAGCAATCTGCTTACTCATATATAACAACTCCTTTTCCTTATTCTTCAGATGCGCAAAGTCCGGCTAAATGCCCCGTAGACCATGCAATCTGAAGATTAAAGCCGCCGGTCTCTGCGTCTACATCCAGCACTTCTCCGGCAAAGAAAAGTCCTTTCACAATTTTGGACTCCATGGTGGATGGATTAATTTCTTTTACACTAACTCCGCCTTTTGTAATGATTGCTTCATTAAAACCGCGGGTTCCCTGAACTGTCATGGGAAGGTTCTTGATCAGTTTAACAAATCCTTGTCGCTCTTGTCTGGTTATTTCGTTGACCTTTTTTTCAGGATCGATTCCGGATAACTTTATCATAACAGGAATAAGCTTTGAAGGGAAAAGACCTCCCAAAATATTTTTAAAACTCTTATTAAGTCCCTCTTCAAAATCCCTCAGCACTCTTTTATCAAGTTGCTCTTCCGTCAGAGCAGGTTTAAGGTCAAGTAAAAGATAGTATTCTTTTTCTTTATCATAATAACAGCTTCCGGTTAAAACAAGAGGGCCGCTGATTCCAAAATGAGTAAAGAGCATTTCCCCAAAGCCGTCATAGACAGGCTTTTTCTTTTTTACTGCCTTCTCACTTTTTTCATACATTTTCAGACCAACATTTTTTAGTGAGAGTCCCTGAAGATCTCTGCACCAATCCTCTTTTATCTCGAAAGGAACAAGGGATGGTGCAGGTGTCACTACGCTATGGGAAAGTTCTTTGGCAAACCTGTAGCCGTCCCCGGTAGATCCGGTTGATGGATATGACATACCGCCGCTGCAAACTATAACACGGTCAAACTCTTCCCTGACAATCGGATTATCTCCGTTTTCATAAGTAACTGCTGACACAGTTCCGTTTGAGGCTTCTACTGACAGCACATTGGTTCCAAAGCTGACCTCTACTCCCGCCTTTTTTACTGCATCGTACAAAGTCTTAATAATATCAGACGAGTGGTCTGAAACAGGAAATACCCTGTCACCTCTCTCTATTTTTAAATGACATCCGTTATTTTCAAAAAATTCCATTACTGCGCTGTTATCAAAATCATATACCGCACTGTACAAAAATCTGGGATTTCTTTTTACATAGTTAAAAAAGTCAGTAACATCGCAGGCATTAGTCACATTACATCTTCCCTTGCCTGTTATGTATATCTTTTTTCCGGGCTTTTCATTTTTTTCAAAAATAGTGACGCTACTGCCACTTTTTGCCGCAGTTAGCGCCGCCATCATACCGGCTGCCCCGCAGCCAATTACCGCTATTTTCTTCATTAAGATTCCTCTTGGTTTAAATCTTTTTCTCTGTTCTGAACCGGCATTCCTATCATAGGTGCGTCAGAGGCAAAATCTATCTCATCATTAAGATAAACCTGATAATTATTCCAGGCTTCTTCAAGCATTTTAAGGTCTGCCTTAACATCATTAGGTCTCTTCATACAGAGAGCAACAACGAGTGCATTTATGACACTAAGAGGAGCTACCAGAGAGTCAACAATCGATGCCATCTCACTTTTTGCCAAAAGATTACACGATGAATAAAGATTCATAGGTGAGTGAACCGAATCTGTTATGGTTATCACCTTGGCGTTCCTGTCATTGGCAAATTCCATGCACTTTAAGGTTCTCATGGAATATCTCGGAAAGCTGATTCCGATAATGCAGTCTCTGTCATTTATCCTTATCATCTGCTCGAACATTTCAGAAACACTTGTTGTTCTTATGAGCACATTATTACCTCTTATGATATTGAGATAGAAATGCAAAAAATCTGCCAAAGGTTCACAGCTTCTAAGTCCGACTATATAAACGGTCTTGGCTTTTAAAATAATATCAACTGCTGTTTTAAAAGCCGCCACATCAATACTGTTGATGGTATTTTCAATATTGGATATATCTGATTTTAAAATAGTCTGAAGAATCTCTCCCTCGCTGCTTCTGCCAAATTTGCGTCCCACCTTATCCAGAGAACCGAATTTGTCACTTACCCAGACAGAGAGTGCTCTTTGAAACTCAGGATATCCGTCATATCCGATACTCATGGCAAATCTGACTACTGTGGATTCGCTCATTCCCACTATTTTGCCCACCTCTGCGGCAGTCATAAATACAGCCTGCTCATAATGGTCGCAGATATACTGTGCAATAGATTTCTTGCCTTTACTCATCTTGGAATAACATTCATTTATCCTGGTGATCACATCCACGTCTTTTTCGAATTTCATACGCTAAATGCCTTATAAGCTGACTCAAGCATCTCAACTGAGGCGGCTTCATCAAGATCGTAATCACCGGTTACTGCCATGCATCCTGCACCATGTATAAAAATCCACATCTGCATAAAAAGCTGCTGTGCATTTTTAGCTCCCATGCTTTGGGCTTTGCTTATTTCCCTGACAACATTTTCATTAGAGCCGTTTACAAGATCGTACATGCTCTTTGTATCTTTATCCTTTTCAGAAATAAAAAGAAGTCTGAAAAGATGTGGATATTTCTGGGCAAATCCAATATACGCAAGACCAAGATCGACAAATGGTGTCTGGTGAGTCTTGGCAAAATCATTATAAAACTCTTCATAATAGTCAGCTGCTTTATTATAAACGTCCGCCTTAAGGGCATCCATATTCTCATATATGCGGAAAATAGGCTGTGTTGAGCATCCTGCCTGAGCAGCAAGCTTTCTTGATGTTATCTGCTCAAATCCCTCTTTCCTTGTGATTTTAAACGCCGCATTTACAATCTCTTTCTGCGTTATCGTAGCCTTTCTGGACATATCCATCCTCCCCGTAATATTATATAGTCATAAAAAACATACGTTATTATTTTACAAAAACGGAATGGCTGTGTCAATGTAAAAGCTAAGGTACAGTTTTAAAGTAACCGGATTTGCCTTTTTTAGATTTCCTCTACGTAATTTACATACTCCAGTTCGTTTAACATATTTATGACTTCTCTGTGTGGACGCTTTTTGTCAAAATCAATGTCTACAATCAAAGCTGTATCAGATGACAATAACGTTTTCTCCTTACTTTTTGTCATACTGTTGATTTCAAAGCCTTGATCTGAAATCCATTTGGAAAGTTTTTTTACACCGGCGTTTTTATTAACCTCAATGTAAAGGCTCAAATACTTGCTGTACTCTTCAACAACCTTGCTAAGCTGCATCAGGATAACGTTAGCTATCATTATAAGAACAAAGCACACAGTTCCCACAACAAGGTATCCTCCTCCTATAGCCATCCCCATACATGCTGTAACCCACAAGGATGCTGCTGTCGTAAGTCCTTTTATCTGTTTGCGCCCTGTAACAAGTATGGTGCCGGCTCCCAGAAAACCTATTCCGCTTACAACACCTGCCGGTATTCTGCTGGTATCGGCTGACAGTCCGGGAATCATGGCAAGATATATGTTAAGCGCTGTAGAAACGGCGCTTCCAAGACTTACCAGTGCAAAAGTCTTTATTCCTGCGCTATGTCTTTTTACAACCCTCTCCCATCCCACAAGACATCCAAAAAGTGTCGCCAATATAAGCCTTATAGCCACAGCCCAGTCGTCGGAACTCTCCAAATACTCCAATATCATACTTCCGTTCATTCAAACACACTCCACTTCACTATATTTAATATTCTAAAGATATCTGTCACAATCTTATATTACATATAAAAATCCTGCGAATCTATCTATTCTTTGCCTGTTTATTTAAATTTGTTCTCATTTTTTGTTTTCTGCAAGAATTATCAACAAGTCTCTATTCAAATCGTTACTGTTCAATTCCTAACGGGTAACAAAGCAATTATGCTTTTATCATCTTTTGTGATAAAATATAATTGTTATTACGTAATGTTTTTTTCACTTCTCGGAGGCATTCACTTGAATACAAATCAATCAAATAGTCCTGATTTCGAACAATATATTCTGAACCACTTTGACAGGGCTCTTTCAGAGGAATGGATTAAAGCCTACCATCAGCCTCTTATTCGTGCTGCAAACGGATTGGTATCTGATGAAGAAGCCTTTGCACGATGGGAAAATCCAAATGGTGAAATTTATGAAGCATCACTTTTTATTCCCATTTTGGAAAAACACGGTCTTACCTACAGGCTTGACCTTTACATGGTCGAACGTGTTGTAAAAAAGTTAAAAATTCAGTCTTCGCATGATTTATTTGTAGTTCCTGAATCCATCAATCTTTCAGGATCCGATTTCCTGCAATGTGATATGGTGTCGGAAATTGTAGAGTTAATAGATAAATCAGGTCTTTCCCGGGAAAAAATATGTATCGAGCTATCTGAAAAAGATATCTCGTCAGACACAGATTTTTTTAATAAACAGATTTCCCGCTTCAAAGAAAACGGTATAAAAGTATGGCTGGATAACTATGGTAATGGCTACACTTCACTTCTTTTGCTGCTAAAGATGCATTTTGATCTTTTGAAAATCAATGAAGAATTCATTCACTTAATAGACAATAATGAATCAGGGCGCATTCTTTTGACAGAAGTTGTAAAAACCGCCATTTCCCTTGGAATGGACACAGTCGCTCAGGGTGTAGAGAGCAAAAAACAGGCTGAATTTTTAAAGGAAATAGGCTGCACAAAATTGCAAGGGTATTATTTCATACATCCAATTTCACTTTCTGCTATCATTGAAAGAAATGAAACGGGCACACAGATTGGTTTTGAAAATCCTGATGAAACCTCATATTTTGAGCAGATAGGGAAAATAAACCTTTATGAGATTTCTCTTTCATCTGACAGTAATAGTCCTGTTTCAAACTATTTTGATACTACTCCTATGGTCATATACTCAATGGGAAGTGACCGCGCCAGGTTACTAAGATGCAACAGGAGCTTCAGGGCATTTCTGAAAAAGGCTTTTCACAGCAATAAAAACATTGACGAAATTGTCTATGATTCTGTTTTGCCGGGGAGTGGGTACTACTCCTTCAACGCAGCAAGGCAATGTGCCAAAGATGGAAAAAGGGTAATAATTGATGACAGAATGAGCGACGGAAGGTCGATTCAGCTTCTTATTTACAGAATAGCAGTCAATCCCGTAACCGGTGACAGCGCAGTTGCAACTGTCGTGTTGTCAGTTTCAGACGCTGATATTAAAGACTCTTTAACGTATAACTACATAGCCAGAGCTCTTTCAGAAGATTATATTACTCTTTTCTTTGTAAATTTGGATGACAATTCATTTACAGAATATTCTTCCAACGGTGAACACCGCGATATTTCTTTTGAGAAAAAAGGAGAAGACTTCTTCGATTTTGATAAAGCAGACTTTAATCCACCAATAGCGGAAGCAGACAAAGAACAATTCCGAAAACAATTTACCAAAGAGATCGTTTTAGACGAACTTGAAAAAAACGGGATATATTCCATCGTAACCAGAATGCAAATCGAAGGGGTTCCTGCTTTTGTTACTGTCAAAGCTGTAAAAGTAAGAGGAAAAGGAAATAATGCAATCATAGGCATAAACAATGTCGATGCCCAGATAAAGGCACGCGAATTACTTGAACATGCAAAAGAAGAGGAAGTTATTTATTCAAGAATTGCTGCCCTTTCAGGAAATTATATATATATTTTTGTTGTTGATCCAATTACAAACAGATACAAAAAATATATTCCAACTAAAAAGCGTGTTGCTGTGGAACTGCCTGAAGAAGGTGAAGACTTCTTTGAAGAGCTTACAAAAATTGCCCCTGATTTGACTTGTCCTGATGATCTTGAAATGTTTTTATCTTCATTTTCCAAAAAGCAGATAATGGATCAGATAAGAACAGTTGGTTTCTACGAAAACCATCACCGCATAATTTACAAAAAATCATTCATTCACGTTTCCATGAAGGCTGTTCTTGATAAAAACGGCGATGAGGATAAGTTAATAGTAGGAATTCTTGATATAGACCGGATTGTAAAAAGAGAACAGGAGTATGCCGCCAATTTGCAGGAAGCTGAAATAAAGGCCAATATCGATGAACTTACCGGTGTAAAAAATAAGCATGCCTATGCGGAAATAGAAGCAAATATGAATGAACTTATCTCCAAAGGAAGTATATCAGACTTTGCAATTGCAGTATTTGACTTAAACGGGCTCAAGGAGGTAAATGACACTTTGGGGCACCAGGCAGGAGACGAATACATCAGAAAGGGCTGCAACACCATTTGCCGATTTTTTAAACACAGTCCCGTATTCAGAATCGGAGGTGATGAATTCGTTGCCATAATTCAGGGATATGACTACCTGAATTCCTCAACTCTCATGTTAAAACTAAAAAAATACAATCTTCGAAACAAACGCAAAGGCGATGTTGTTGTCGCAGCCGGCATTTCCAAATACGATAATGACAAAAAAATTTCCGATATTTTCAAGCGCGCTGATGAAGCAATGTATATAAACAAATATGAATTAAAGAAAACAAATTCCTGATATCAAATGCAAAACGCCCCATCGATCAATAATCGATGAGGCGTTTTTCTCTGTCCAATTCCTATCAGTAATCTGCAGTCCCTTACTCATTCTTCTTTGGGGCGGTCTTCCTTCATTGTCTGCTGACCACTGTTTCTTATCTTGTTTATACCCTCAATGGCCACCTGATAGATCATAGCCATTTCACGGGAAGCAGGGTCATTATAACTGCATTTTGACTTAAGTGTTTTAAAATGCTGCAATGCTTTCTCAATGACCGGCTTTGTGATCATTATGCCATCACAATACAATGTTCCTGTTTGAGCATCATATTTTGACTCAGTGTATTTTGTCTGTGCAAAATCTCCTGCACCCATGCTTGCAGCAAGCTGATTAATAAGATCTTCTCTTCCTGACATCTGTATCTCCTCCTGGCATATAGTCGTTATCGTTCATTTTCTGAATAGTAATAACCAATCAGTTATATTTCATTCAGAAAAGTAACTATATTATAACTCAATACCAACGATGCTATTATTAAAAAAGAGAAAAATTTTATTAACTAAGCAGTTCCAAAAGCTCTTCCTTGGACAATTTAGGCGAGCCCAGGGCTTCTGTATTTAAAAGCTTTTCAGCAAGCTCTTTTTTTCTGTTTTGAAGTTTTATGATCCTCTCCTCAATAGTATCCTTCATAACAAGCTTATATACCGTCACCACATTTTTTTGTCCTATCCTGTGAGCTCTATCTGTGGCCTGATTCTGAACTGCAATATTCCACCAATGGTCATAGTGAATCACGATATCAGCAGCCGTAAGATTAAGTCCGGTTCCGCCGGCCTTTAGTGAAATGCAAAATACAGGTGTATCATCCTCCTGAAAAGCATCAACCATCCTGATCCTGTCTTCCTTTTTAGTTGATCCTGTCAGAAGATAATAATTAATTCCCTCTTTCTTAAAACGGGCAGCAAGTCTGTCAAGCATAGTAGTAAACTGTGAAAATAAAAGGATCTTGTGTCCGCTGTCCACTGCACTTTTTATCATTTCCACAACCAGTTCCGTCTTGGCACTTCCCCCGGTGTAATTATCATAAATAAGTCCCGGATCGCAGCAAAGCTGACGAAGCCTTGTGAGCTCTGCAAGTATAGCAATCCTGTCTCTTGATATTTCCTCTTTATCCTTGGAGCCAATAAGCAGTTTAACTCTTTGAAGGTAGGTTTTATATAATTCTTCCTGTTCACCTGTCATCTGCGCAACAATTTGTTCTTCAAGCTTTTCGGGCAGGTCTTTGAGGACATCATGCTTCAACCTCCTTAATACAAAAGGTGCGATCATCCTGCGAAGATGATTTATTTCCTCAGTATCTTCCGAGTTTGTTACCGGTATCTCGATTCTTTCCTTGAAGCTCTTATAACTGTACAGATACCCCGGCATCACAAAATCAAATATACTCCACAGTTCGCTAAGCCTATTCTCTATAGGTGTTCCGGTAAGGGCAGTCTTAAAAGAAGCATTTATGCTCTTAACAGCCTTTGCAACCTGCGTTGCAGGATTTTTTATAAACTGGGCTTCATCAATAACCATACAGTCGAAAGACAAATATTTATACAGATCAATATCCCTTCTTAACAGGTCATAGGACGTGATAAGTACATCCGTCCCCTCTTCCTCTAATTCCGATGTCACCCTTTCTCTGTCCGGTTTTATGCCAACTGCAAGTTCACACTTTAACTCCTTCGTGAATTTTTTTATCTCATGCTGCCAGTTATAAACAAGCGATGCAGGACACACAATAAGAGAACATTTGGCTTTTTCTCCGCTTTTTTGTCTTTCCTCCTTTTCAGAAAGAAGAAGTGATAATATCTGCAGAGTTTTTCCAAGTCCCATATCGTCAGCAAGTATTCCGCCAAAAGAGCTTCTTTTCAGAGCTTTAAGCCAATAAAAGCCTGTTTTCTGATAGTCTCTGAGAACATTTTTAAGGCTATCCGGCACTTCATATTCCTCTTCAAAATTCTCTGAGAAAGAGCTGACAAGTTCTTTAAATCCGGTACTTCTGCTGATATATGAATAATCAGATCCGGCAGTCTTTTCAGACAGCTCTTCCAAAAACATAGCCCTGAATTTCGGAACCGACACATGACCTTCCTCAAGGTCTTTTTTGGAGATCATAAGACCATCCGAAAGAGAATATATAATTCCCATTTCCCTGCTGGCAAGATCAACTATATCGCCATTTTTAAGCTTAAAAAACCTCTTTTTCCTGTCATATTTATGAAGAATCTCATCAAGTTCTTTTAAGGTTATATCCTCCGGATTAATTGAAACCTCCAAAAGGTCGGACACAAAAGATACTCCAAAATTAATTTTGGGAGCAGCCTTTATCTTCACTTTATGTATTGCATCAGAAAGATATACCTCATATGACCTGTCAAGCTGCGGCAAACTCTCAGTTAAAAATCTGTAAATCCTATCCTCACTGTCTGCATCTGCCTTTATCAAAAGAAATCCTTTTTTGCTGTCGAGCTCGTCAAAAAAAGGACTGATACTTCTGGATGTCTGATTCTCCCGGTATAAATTTCTTTTAATTTCAGAATTTTTATCCACAAAATCGCCCTGATTTCCCCCATGATTTGCGGCAAAAATGTGGATAACTTCCTCATAAACCGTATCTTCCCTGTAAACAGCCTGCACATCGCAGGTTATTGTAAGATGATCGGGCATATCAACATATAGCTTGAATTTTGGTTCATCAGGTAAATACTTTGATGCATCAAATCCGTCATAGCTTACATTTAGATATTCCTGCAATACAGGTAAAAGACCTGTTGTAAAAAGCGTAAGATCTTTTTCAGCTATAAAAAGCTCATTATCTGTTCTTCTGGCCGAGAGAAAGTAAAGGAAGGGCAAAATCCTGGCCACATCCTTTCTGGGAATCACATGTATCTTTTTTCTTCTCTCAAAATATATATTGGAATGCCCCTCAAACATAGTAAAAGAGCTGGTTTCAAAATTAATTCCTGTAGAGGTTTTTTCAATACTTAGATCAATTTCAGGAAAAACGAGGGATTTTTCAAGTAGCCTTTCCTCATTAAAATGAGCTCTGAAATCTGTATTTACAAAATAGAGCTCATCAACACTATCCATGAACTCATCAATCTGAACGCCTGTCAGCTCTATCTGCTTGCTATGCCCCTTTGAATATGGATATAAAGAAGCAGTCTTCTCTCTGAAATAGTCATTTAAGAATTCAATGATTCTCCGGGTTTTAGGCGAAAAAGCTGATATATCATGGGTAAAAATGAGATGTTTTCCGTAGCTTACAGTTTCTCTTTCTGCTACGGCAGAGACGAAATCCGAAATATCCTTCAGCACGTAGCTTGCGCCCTGTGAAGAGCATATATTAAAGCTCAACAGCATTTTGTCCCTGTTAAAAGCAACATGAGGTTCAAGTTCTACCACATCAGCTTTTTTATACATTTCAGAGCCTATACTCTCAGGAGAATATGCCTTCAAAAGCTTTTTTGTCTCAAAAGATGTATAGTGGTACTCTTTTGGGGCATCAGAAATAAACCGTCTTCCCGAGGCGGTGATAAAAGTTTCCCTTAAGTTATCATCTTTACCATTAATAATGTTCATCTCAATATTTCATTATAGCACAGTAAAGCCCTACTTTCGTCAAGTAGGGCTAATATATAAATCTTTGGAAACAATAAGTGCATTGGCCAATTTATCTGCAAGCCTGTTATAGGCTGCATTTATTACCTGCAGCGATAAAACATAACAGATGATAACAGACAAGACAAATGCGGCTGACACATTACCAAAAACACTTGAAAACGACAATACCTTACTTTGGGCAAGTGCTTTAATCACAAAAATATGAATAAGATAAATACAAAGGCTGTTTCTACCCAAAATTGTAAAAAAGAACTCTTTTGACGGCATCAGTCCTATAAGACAAAACGTCATAACAAGTGCCAGGGCAATCATAACAACTCGCATTTCAATTCCTGCAACGTTGCTCACCTTCGTAGCTGAATAAGATTGAATATATTCATACATCTTAACCGGAATGAGCTTTTGGTAATGCAGTACCAATACAACTACTATACTAAATGCAAGTGCAATCGCCATATGTTTCTTTTTGATCTTTTTTAACCATTCCAAAGAGAATTTGTATCCTATCAAAAAAAATGAGAAAAAGCACACAGCCCTTGATATAGACATAAATCTGTCAGCCTTAGGGCATGTCCCTATATAGAATGTAAACAGAATTGAAAGCGGCACAACAAATCTGATATTGGAAAACACTCCAACAGCCACTCTCCAAAAGCATAAACACAACAAGTACCAGTAAATAAGCTGAGGAAACAAAAAATTCAGAGGTGAGTCCACATTCCATGGAGATACAGCAAAAAGTGTATTAAATATCATATATGTTAATAGGTATTTCACAACCACTTCTTGCACAGCACGCTTTGACTTTCTCGCAAAATAGCCTGAGATAAAAACAAAAGCAGGCATATGAAAGGAATAAATTGCTGCTCTTATTGCACCATAGGAGCCCTTGACTCCGTATAAATATTCCAGAGAATGCCCAAACACTACAAGAAATATCAAAAGTGCCTTTACATTATCGAATTTATGATTTCTTTCCATAAAAAACCTCTACTTTATCGACAACACAACAGGCTAAAGTATATACCTTTTTATCTCTTATATTCAAGGCTTTAAAACCTTTTTATTCAGTCGCGATAGATTGTTATATATTTTTACATTTCATCAAATATATGATGTAAAATATTAAATTGTAAAAAAAGCAAAGGAAGAAATATATGAGACTATTATTCATAAGACACGGTGACCCTGATTACGAAATCGACAACCTTACTGATAAAGGTAAAGTTGAGGCAACACTTTTGGCAAAACATATAAATACACTTAATATAGACGAAGTATTTGTATCTCCCCTGGGGCGAGCCAGGGCCACAGCTGATTTTTCGCTAAAAGAACTGAGACTTCCCTTTACTGTCTGTGATTGGCTGAGGGAATTTCCTGCTGAATTTGATGCCAATGCAGCTGACGAAGAGACTAAAAAAGCATACAGAACCGAACTTAAGCTTAATCCGGATAGCCATCTGTACGAAAAGCGAATTATATGGGATGTACTCCCCTCCTATTATGCAAATCATCCTGAACTCTTTGATATAAATGAATGGAAAAACAGTCAAATTGCAAAGTACTCTGATTCAGTAACTAAATATGATCAGGTAATTTCAAACTTCGACAATCTTTTAGCCGGTCATGGATATGAGCGAGCAGGAAATATCTACAAAGTAAAAGAAAGTAATGAAAAAACACTGGCTTTCTTTTGCCATTTCGGGATAACAAGTGTATTATTATCAAGGTTGTGGAACGTATCGCCATTTATTCCGCTTCATTTTCTTGCCACAGCACCTACATCTGTCACCGAGGTTGTTACCGAAGAGCGTGAACAGGGAATAGCAATTTTCAGAACCCTTAGGATAGGTGATACAACGCATCTGTCATTGGGAAATGAAAAGCCATCATTTTCAGCCAGATTCTGTGAGCGTTTTGAAAATGATGACCAGCGACATTGATTTTTAGGAGCCGGTTACCGTTAGCGACTGTATTTTAGTCGGTTACGGTATCCGCATCCTGCTGTTACAGTTAGTGCTTTAGCACTTACTGTAACACATACAGAGTAGACCAAACTATGTCAGATAATAAACTGGCGTTATTAGAGGAGGACATTATGAAAAAAGATAACATTGTGCTCATTGGTATGCCTGCTTCCGGCAAAAGTACTGTCGGCGTTATTTTAGCCAAGATTCTCGGATACAATTTCATAGATGCAGACATAGTCATTCAGGAAAAAGAAGGACGAAAGCTATCTGAAATCATACAAACCGAAGGAGTCGATGGATTTATCGACATAGAAAACAGGATAAATTCAGAAATAGAAGCCGAAAAAACCATTATTGCAACCGGTGGAAGTGTTGTCTACGGCAAAGAGGCCATGGATCACTATAAAAACATTGGAAAAATCGTTTACTTAAAGGTTTCAATGGATGTATTAACAAAGCGTCTTAATGACGTTAAGCAGCGCGGCGTTGTTATGAAAGACGGACAATCACTGGTATCTCTTTATAATGAGCGCACACCTCTTTACGATAAATATGCCGACTACACCATTGATGAAAAGGATCATACCATGGAAGAAGTCGTTGCAGATATTTTAGCTGTGCTATAAATAGTAAAAATATTATGCACTCTTGACTCATATCCCACGAAATCCGCAGTTTATGCGGATTTCTGAGATTTAGTTCATGAAGTCATTCATTAATAGAAAAAGTCCACGGCAATGCCGCGGACTTTTATTGTTTTGATTCATGTAGCTCAGGCGTTGACAATCTTGCCGAAGTCAGGCTTAAGTGAAGCACCGCCAATGAGGCCACCATCAATATTTTCTTTAGAAAGAAGTTCTGCAGCGTTTCCTGCGTTCATTGATCCGCCATACTGGATACGAACCTCATCAGCTGTAGCCTGATCATAAAGCTTAGCAATAAGCTTACGGATAAGTCCGCAAACTTCTTCTGCCTGATCAGCTGTAGCTGTCTCGCCTGTTCCGATAGCCCAGATAGGCTCATATGCGATAACAAGCTTCTTAACCTGATCAGCTGTTACGCCGTCAAGATCCCATGTAATCTGTCTTTCAATCCACTCTTTATATGTGTCAGCCTTACGAAGTGCAAGTGACTCGCCACAGCAAAGAATAGGTGTGAGACCTGAAGCAAATGCCTTCTTAACCTTCTGGTTAATAAGAATATCATTCTCACCAAAGATATCTCTTCTCTCTGAATGTCCGATAATGACATATTCTACACCGGCATCCTTAAGCATAGGAGCTGAAATTTCTCCTGTAAATGCACCATTATCTACAATGTAGAAATTCTCTGCACCTACGTGTACATTTGTACCCTTAACTGCCTCTGCTACAGGTACGATATCAATAGCCGGAACACAGTAAACGACATCTACATCATCGTTTTTTACCAGATCCTTAAGCTCAGCAACAAGTGCAACAGCCTCGCTAGGAGTCTTGTTCATTTTCCAGTTGCCTGCGATTATACGTCTTCTTGCCATAATATTATTCTCCTTTAATAACGCCATTTTATTATCTGACTAAATCCTGTCTACTCTGTATCAAATTATGTTTTTAATCAAAAAATAAGGTGTGAAATTTGCATAAGCAACTTTGGGAGCCTTTGTGCTCGTCGGTACTTATACCCTGTCTTTTGGGGTATTAGTACCGCTCCGAAGCACAAAGGAGCGAAAGCGTCCCCAAAGTGATTATGCAATATTCACACCCTCATATTGTCTAAATGACAATTACTTGTCGTCTGCAGCGTATACACCCGGAAGCTTCTTGCCTTCAAGGAACTCAAGAGAAGCTCCGCCACCTGTTGAGATGTGGCTCATCTTGTCAGCATAACCAAGCTGGTTAACAGCAGCTGCACTATCACCACCACCGATGATTGTTGTAGCTTCTGTCTCTGAAAGTGCCTTAGCAACTTCCTTTGTACCATTTGCAAGGACAGGGTTCTCGAATATGCCCATAGGTCCGTTCCAAACTACTGTCTTGGCAGACTTAACAGCCTCAGCGTAAAGTTCAATAGTCTTAGGTCCGATGTCTGCGCCTTCCTTGTTAGAAGGAATCTTATCAGCATCTACAACTGTAGTTGTGATTGATGGATTGTCGATAGGGTTAGGGAACTCATCGATGCAAACTGTATCGATAGGAAGAAGAAGCTTTTTGCCTGACTTCTCAGCCTTCTCCATCATCTCTTTACAATAATCAATCTTGCTGTCATCAAGAAGTGAGTTACCAATTTCATATCCCTTAGCCTTAAGGAATGTATAAGCCATACCACCACCGATGATAAGTGTATCGCACTTCTCAAGAAGAGTGTTGATAACGTTAAGCTTATCAGCAACCTTAGCACCACCAAGGATAGCAACGAAAGGTCTTACAGGGTTCTCAACTGCATTTCCAAGGAAGTCAATTTCCTTCTGCATAAGATATCCAACTGCGTTATTTCCGCCTTTTTCTTTGATGTACTTTGTTACAACTGCAACAGAAGCGTGTGCTCTGTGAGCTGAACCAAATGCATCACAAACATAATCATCAGCAAGATCAGCAAGCTCTTTTGCAAAAGCTTCACCGGCCTCTTCAGGCTTTGTCTCTTCCTTGCCTCTGAAACGAGTATTCTGAAGAAGAACAACATCTCCCTCATTCATAGCCTCTACAGCACCTGTTGCTGCAGCGCCTGTAACATTGTAATCATCTACAAACTTAACGTCCTTGCCAAGCTTTTCTGAAAGTCTCTTTGCAACAGGAGCAAGTGACTCTCCCTCGTTAGGACCATTTTTTACTTTTCCAAGGTGTGAGCAAAGAATAACCTTGCCGCCATCCTTTATAAGCTTCTTGATTGTAGGAAGAGCTGCTACGATTCTTGTCTCGTCTGTAATCTCACCATTCTTAAGAGGTACGTTGAAATCACAACGAACAAGTACACGTCTGCCCTTTACGTTGATGTCATCTACTGACTTTTTATTTAATGACATATATTTTTCCTCCTGGGATAATATTGTTTTAAAAAGAAAAAGGGTTCGGTCCTAAAGGACCGGACCCTTTTAAAGTCTTGGTTTTATTTCGCTTACGCTCGTAAGGAAGCTCTGCTCTCACGCCTGTCGGCGCTCGCCAGAACTAAGTTCGAATCATCGACTCGAAAGAACCTCGTCGGATTCTCACTTAACGAACTTCTCGAAGTACTTGATTGTACGAACCATCTGTGATGTGTATGAGTTCTCGTTGTCATACCATGAAACAACCTGAACTTCATAGAGACCATCGCCGATAGCTGTAACCATTGTCTGTGTAGCATCGAAGAGTGAACCATATGTCATTCCAACGATATCTGAAGATACGATCTCATCCTCGTTGTATCCGAATGTCTCAGGATCAGAAGCCTTCTTCATAGCTTCGTTGATTGCTTCCTTTGTAAGTTCCTTGTCAGACTTAACAACTGCGAAAAGAAGTGTTGTTGAACCTGTTGGAACAGGAACTCTCTGAGCAGCTCCGATGAGCTTGCCGTTAAGTTCAGGAATAACAAGACCGATAGCCTTTGCAGCACCTGTTGAGTTAGGAACGATGTTAACAGCACCTGCACGTGCTCTTCTAAGGTCACCCTTTCTCTGTGGTCCGTCAAGGATCATCTGATCACCTGTGTAAGCATGGATTGTAGCCATGATACCAGACTGGATAGGTGCGAAGTCGTTAAGAGCCTTAGCCATAGGTGCTAAGCAGTTTGTTGTGCAAGATGCAGCTGAAATGATGTTGTCATCAGCTGTAAGTGTCTCGTGGTTAACATTATATACGATTGTAGGAAGATCATTTCCTGCAGGAGCAGAAATAACAACCTTCTTTGCACCAGCGTTGATATGAGCCTGAGCCTTTTCCTTTGATGTATAGAAACCTGTACACTCAAGAACTACGTCTACACCAATCTTGCCCCAAGGAAGATTGTTAGCATCAGCCTCTTTGTAAATCTTGATTTCCTTACCGTTAACAGTAATGGAATCCTCGCCGTAAGATACCTTATCAGCATATTTGTACTTGCCCTGTGATGAATCATACTTAAGAAGGTGTGCAAGCATCTTTGGAGCTGTAAGATCGTTGATTGCTACGATCTCTGTTCCTTCATGCTCAAACATCTGTCTGAATGCAAGACGACCGATACGGCCAAAACCATTGATTGCTACTTTAACTGCCATTTTAAGTTCCTCCTAAAATGAATTATATATTTAGTTGCTGTTACATATCATATTTGATAATTTTTTATCAGCAACTTTAATTCTAATAAACTTTTATGCATAAATCAAGTAAGATTGTAAAATTTTATGCTAGAATATGCTTAAAAAATACTAAACATGTACTTCTTAATATTGATAACTTTTGGAGCGACAATACTATGAACAAATTTCTTCCACCGGACTACCATATGCACACCCACAACTCAGGAGACAGTAAAGCTCCCATGGAGGAAATGATCTTATCCTCCATAAAAAGAGGATTGACCGAGATCTGCTTTACAGAACATTTGGATTTAAACTATCCTATCCTGCCGGATCTTCCGCCAAATGCCTTTGACCTTGATGTTGAATCCTATCGCAATGAATATCTGCATTATAAAGAGAAATACGCCGGCCAGATTATTTTGAATTTCGGTGTTGAAATAGGCATGCAGGATGACTGTGTCAACGAAAATACAGCCTTTATAAAAAATGGTGACTTCGATTTTGTTATTGCTTCCCAGCATCTTTTGAATAAAAGAGATCCATTCTACAGTGATTTTTGGGAGGCAGATACTGTAGATAATATATTCAAAAAGTACTTTGAAGTAACTTTGGAAGACATAACATACTTTACTGACTTTGACGTGTTGGGACATATAGACTACATCTCCCGCTATGTTCCAAAAGGAGATCACACCTATTCATATGAAAGATACAATGAGCTGATAGACGCTATACTTGAGCAGCTTATCAGACATGACAAAGGGCTTGACCTTAACTCAAAGGTTCTTGCCTATACAGACATGAATCTTTTACCAAATCCATGCCCGGAAATAATAAAGCGATTCAAAGACATGGGAGGTAAGATTATCACTTTTGGCTCTGATGCCCACACTCCGGACAGAGTTGCCACCCACTTTGAAGATATGGTAGACATAGTCAGAAGCTGCGGCTTTACAGAATACTATACCTTCAAAAAAAGAATCCCCACAGCACATAAACTATTGTAAAATATAGTAATGAAGACTAAACATATTTTTGCTAAAAGAATATTGATAGTTTTAAGTCTGCTGACACTTGTTTTATTTGGGTGTGATGCCAAAGACAGGTCACACTCTGCTGATGTTTCAGCAGAAGATTCGCCTGCCTCTCCCGTCAAAGGCACAAGAGATAATACTCCTGTTTGTCTCGTACCGGAAGCAAGCGGTGTTACAATTTATGAAAATGAACTTGCTCATTTGGATGCATCCAATACTTCCGAGGGATATGTTATTGTCAGATATACAGGCACATCCCCCAAGGTAAAGCTTCAGATCACGGGTCCTGATGAAACCACCTACACATACAACCTGAATTCAGAAGTTCCCACGGATGAAGTTTTCCCTCTTCAGTCAGGAAGCGGCGATTATCTTATAAATGTATATGAGAACATTGAAAAGAATCAGTATTCCATGGTCTTTTCACAGATGGTCGGTGCAAACATTGAAAATGAGTTTTCTCCTTTTTTATATCCCAATCAATATGTTAATTTCAGCGATAACAATGCTGCTGTTTCAAAAGGTGCTGAACTGAGTTTTGCTTGTAACAATGATCTTGAAGTTGTTTCATCCATCTACAATTACATTATCAGTAATATTGAATATGACTATGAAGAAGCTGAAACTGTTCAAAGCGGCTATATTCCTGATATTGATGAAGTTCTTTCCACCCAAAAAGGAATCTGTCTTGACTACGCAGTTCTTATGAGCAGTATGCTCAGAAGCCAGAGGATTCCAACCAGAATGGAAGTTGGCTACGCCGGGACCGCATACCACGCATGGATAAGCACATATATCGAAGATATCGGATGGGTAAACGGCATTATTGAATTTGACGGAACAAAGTGGTCTCTTATGGATCCCACCTTTGCTTCAAATGTAAAAGAAACTGAACTTAAGAATTTCATTGGAGATGGCTCAAACTACTCCGTAAAATATATATATTAAGGAAAAAATATGAAGAAAAAAATAAAAGCAACTCCGCTAAACAGCTATGAAATTTCAAGCTTTTGCAGACAGCTTGCTCTTCTTTTGCGCGCAGGCATTGCTCCCTCTGACAGTATCGAAATCCTTACTCAGGACACAGAGGATCCTTCTGCAAAAGAAATCTTAAGCTCCATAAATCAGGTTCTTAGGAGCGGAGAAAAATTCCACGTTGCTCTAAAGATGAGCGGTGTATTCCCGGATTACGTATCACACATGGTTACAATTGGCGAGGAATCCGGAAATATCGACGTTGTAATGGATTCTCTGGCAGACTACTACGACCGGGAGGAAAATATACAGTCCGGCATAAAAAATGCCATCAGTTATCCTCTTATTATGGTATTTATGATGCTTGTGGTTGTCGTTGTGCTGGTTTTGAAGGTTCTTCCAATTTTTGAACAGGTATATGAACAGCTCGGTACGAACATGAGCGGTTTTTCACAATCCCTTTTAAACCTTGGAAATTTGCTTAACAGATATTCTGTTATCCTTGTTTGTTTTTTAGTAATACTTGCTATTGTCTTCTTCTATATTTCTTATACTGTTTCAGGAAGAAATGCACTCAAAAAATTCATTGGCAAATTTGCTCCCACCAAAAAACTTATGCAGGAGCTTGAATGTGAAAGATTTGCAAGTGGCATGGTCCTTACTCTTTCAAGCGGAATGGACACTTTTGAGGGGCTCTCATTGGTAAAAAAACTTGTTGAAACCAATGAAATGAAAGAAAAAATTGATAAATGTAAAGAGCTGCTTATTGATGGTGCAAGTTTTCCGGAAGCTCTTTTAAACTCAAAAATATTCACATCTTTTTACGCCCAGATGATCGATGTCGGTTTCAAATCAGGATCAATGGACAAGGCAATGAAGCAAATCGCTGACAGATTTGAACACGAAACCCAGAGAAAAATCATCTCTGCCATTTCAGTTATTGAGCCGACCCTTGTAATAATTCTTTCCATAATAGTTGGAATGATTCTTTTATCTGTGATCTTGCCACTTATGGGCATTATGACCACAATAGGATAATAATATGACTAACAGATTCGATCACCAAACCAGCATATTTGTTATTTCTGATGCCTTGTACAAAATAATGTCAATGGTCATCTTTGCTGCAATAATTATACTATTTTACTTTGCAGTTGAAGCTTCAGGAAAAAACACTATTGAAAAGCAGCAGGAGTCCCTGGAAAGTGCTTTGGAAAGAGATATTGTGCAATGCTATGCCATTGAGGGCATGTATCCGCCTGATCTTGAATATTTGGAAAATCATTACGGCCTTACTTATGACAAAAGCTTGTTTTTTGTGGACTATCAGCCAATTGCATCAAATCTCTATCCTGATGTTACAGTAATAAAAACAAACAATTAGGAACTGCAGCTAAATAACTTGTAACCGGAGAAATTAATGAACTTAAAATCCAAAAACCGTCATATAGTTGACGTGGCCTTTATACTGTGTCTTATGCTTCTGTTCGTTCTTTGTGCCGTTGCAGTAATTTCTTTAGGCGCAGGTATATATCAAAAGAACGTAAAGTCAATGAAAGACAATTATAATCATAGAACAGCCTGTGCTTACATTATCGAAAAGGTTAGGCAGTCTGACGTAAACGGCGCTATCTTTGTTCAGGATCTATTTGGACAAAACGCTTTAGTTATTCAGGAAGAAATAGACGGAGTTTTATACAACACTTACATCTATGATTATGACGGATATTTAATGGAGTTATATGCCAGAGCTGACCTCAATACCTTTTATCCCATGTCAGGACAGAAGCTTTTAGAAGTGAGTTCTTTTGACATCTCGCAAAAATCAGATTCTCTTTTCCTTGCAGACATAGTTCTATCCGATGGATTGAAGGAATCTGTATACATTGCAAAAAGAAGTACAGGTGATAATTAAATGGATCAAAAAGGAAGTTCAAATACCAGTCTCTTTCTCATGGAGCTGATTATAGCAATTTTTTTCTTCTCACTTTGTGCAGCTGTTTGCGTGAGATTATTTTTCGAGTCCCATAAAGTAGCCGAGCAAACAGTAAATCTGAACAATGCCGTGCTTTGGTCAGAATCTTTGGCAGAAGCCTTTACCGGTACAAACGGCGACGTAAATGAGCTTGGAAAGCTTTACCCAACAGCTGTCATCAGCGATAACAGCCTCATAATCTTTTTTGACCAAAACTGGGATTGCCTTACAGGTGATGCTGAAACTGCTTCATATGAAGCAATACTTAATATTAAAGAAATGTCTGCAGGTGATGTATATTCAGATGTAACAAAATATAATACCGCTTTGAAAGGAAATGCAATTACGTGCAGCATAAATATTGTAGACGTCCGAAACCACAATACAGCACTACTTGAAGTATCCGATGATGATTCGAATATTATACACAGCATATCTGTAGATACTTATAGAGGAAAATAAAATGTCAAAACATCCAAAAACTGCAGGTGCACACGTAGGAAGCGCATCAGTCCTCCTCATATTTACAATCTTAAGTCTGGTTTCATTTGCCTGCTTATCCCTTGTAAACTCCAGGGCTGATTACAATTTGAGCAAAAAACTTGCCAACAGGCAACGATTATACTATAATGCTTGTCACCAAGGAAATGCTTTTCTTGCGGCAGCAAATTCAGGGTATGATTTCGGGTCAGATAATGGTATAATCAAAGAAAGTGTACCAATAACCGATAATCAATCTCTTGAAATTACGTTAATTTTAAATGCTGCAAACGATTCAGACATTTTAAACAATTCATTCAGTATAAAGCAATGGCAAGTTGTTAACCACGAGGATTTTGAGTATGATTACTCTCTTCCTGTGATAGGAAACTAATCAATAGTTAAAACAATTTTTCCATAGACTTTATCAAATTTTAATTATTTGCATAACGATTTAACGCTCACAATTAAAATGTTGTGATACAATAGATTATGTACTGAACGATAATAATTATTAAAAAGAAATTGTTTTAATTGTCTCATACTAAATTACTTATTGGAGGTTCAATATGGGAAAAAGAATACTCATTACTGATGATGCCGCTTTCATGCGCATGATGCTTAAGGATATCCTTTCAAAGAACGGATATGAAATCGCCGGAGAAGCTGAGAACGGAAAAATCGCAATCGAAAAATATAATGAGTTGAAGCCCGACCTTGTAACTCTCGATATCACAATGCCTGAGCTTGATGGTATTGGAGCCCTAAAGGGAATTAAGGCTGCAGATCCTAATGCGGTTTGTATTATGTGCTCTGCTATGGGCCAGCAGGCGATGGTTATAGAATCAATTCAGGCTGGAGCTAAGGACTTTATTGTTAAACCTTTCCAGGCTGACCGTGTTCTTGAGGCCGTTAAAAAAGCTATAGGATGATATTATTTGCGAATTTTAAAAAATCCGGAAATGGCTTTTGTCATTACCGGATTTTTTTGTTCTAGAGTTATTTTAGCCTTTCACACTTCCGGCAATTACCCCCTCAATAATGTACATAGGCTCTCGGAATCTCTAGCCCAGATTCCAAGGGCTTTTTCTTTTTTTCTTTTTTCCAAATCCCCCCAATTTCCCATAAAATTTTAAAAATAGGGGTTGACAAACCCTCCAAAATCTGCGGCCGCTTCGCGGCCTA
>NZ_JAGBLU010000044.1 GCF_017635265.1 Butyrivibrio sp. | reverse complement strand
GTATGGCGCAGGATTCCACGATGGATTTGGAGAAGACTTATCCTGATGGTAGCGCTGATTGTTACGGCAACACTCTCGTGACGAGTGAGGCCTTCGGATGGTATCAAAGCCATATGAAGACCTCATTGGTTGTTTACAAACTTGACAACCATGATGTAAACAATAATATCTACATAAATGCTTTCGATAATGTTCACAATATTGTTACAACATTGTAGACAAGGTAACTGAAGATGTTGTATGACTCCTTACTTTGGTCTATAATTCTTCTACAAAAGTATTGATATTGTAAACACAATGGTAAACATTACTGTTTACAATATTGTTATCAATACTATAAACAATAGTGTTTGAAACATCGTAATCAATGATGAAAACAATATTGACTACAAGAGATCCTTGATCTTTTTCTTTGAGATAGGTACGTCAACGTTCACTGCGCCGTTTTTGCGCTCATAGCGACTGATTCCGATGGTTATCATATGCTCCATCAGCTCGCGTATAGAAAGCCCTTCTTTCTCAGCGATAGCCTTAACCTTCGCTACCAGGACTTTGTCACATATAAAACAAAATCTATCCCAGTCATAGACCGTCTGTTTTACACTCTTCTTCTCTTCATTTGAAGGACTTGGAGTTGCTTCAACACCAGCTGTTTGGTAAGCCTCGGAAGCCATATCAAAGTCAAGAGGCTGTATGTTCTTTCTCTTTTTCATATTCCTACTGCTTTTTTATAAATTGCAAAATCTTCTCAAATGCGTATTTAACCTCAAAGCGCTGCTTATAATTCAGTGATAGTGTATTACAACATTCCAGTTCCACACGTTCCATTATTCGAGCTGTAATAAACCCCAACTTGCCAAAAGCGTCGTAAGCCATATTCCTGGCATCTACTAACTCTCCACGCTTCTCGCAGATAGACTTCACCATATTCGGCACGAAGACGATCTGAGCCTTGTTATTGACCATCTTAAAGATGCCACAGAACGTAGCCGTCTCGCGTACATTTTTCCTGTCATACCTAAACGGCATCACTACAACATCTGCAGCCTTGAAAAGCAGCTGGAGGTAATTGTTGTCGATATTACCGGGACAGTCAATCAGTACCACTCCAGGAACAGCCTTTATCTTTTCGATAACAGCAGTGGCATTCTCATCAACACGTATAGGTTTGATAAGCCAAGAGGGAGAAGCTTCTGGATTGACCTGCAGGTCATCCAGACGATCTTTGTAGAGAGAAAGCTGAGGATCTGCATCCATAGCCAGTACTGGCACTTCCTTCTCAATGGCATAGGAAGCGAACAGTTCAAGAAGGGTGGTCTTTCCGGTTCCACCCTTATCCCAAAGTCAGGGTAAAGGAGGTTATCTCAACTAATAATTTATCCCAACTGTGTATGTATATTCCTGATACACTACACGTTGTGTTTGAAAAGTTGAGATAAAATTTTGTAATTTTGCAGCGTTTTCTTATTTTTTAATTCAAAATGAATACTGCAAATTTACAAAACACTAAAGATGTGCTTCTTAATTATCTTGCAGAAAAAGGGTATAGTAAAAGATATATCCTATCTGTAAAGTATGCAATTAGGGATGTCCTCTTGTATGGCCCACAGTTTGACACCTATGAACAGGTGTATTGTTATCTGGCAGAGCGGAAGAAGTTAAAAGTCAAGCAAGACACACTTCGAGAATTGGGGCACACTATTGCACTTGTGCGAAGATTTGATGAAAAAGGTCAATTGCCCAGCAGAGCCATTCA
Organism: Butyrivibrio sp.; assembly: GCF_017635265.1. GTDB lineage: Bacteria > Bacillota > Clostridia > Lachnospirales > Lachnospiraceae > Butyrivibrio. The sequence continues at coordinate 6,838 of NZ_JAGBLU010000044.1, read as the reverse complement.
TCATCCTTTCATTACCAACAAGCCTGCTGTTCCTAAATTGTCAGAACAGTTCGCATTTCTAGTTGACAATTATAGAACAAATGCACCAATTCTCCTGTCGCATGACCATCCCCGTATTGTATCATATTACAACGTAGGAGTGTCATTCTTCCTATATCTTCAAAAACGAGGAGTTTACAAAATACAAGATGCAAATGTTGCAGATGTGACATCCTTTTTTTATGATGGGACAAAGCCTGTTAAAGGGAAAAGTCACAAAATGGCTATTAGGGCTATAATGCGATGTGTAAAAACTGATTTGCGTAGTGATGCACTTGATTTCATGGATCTTCTTCCGTATATTCCAAGAAAGATGTCAAATTATCAGTATATGACGCAAGAAGAGTCTCATAGCTTTGCAAGGGCCATAACAGATGAGCAAAACGGCCTGTCACTATTCGATAAGGCATTGGCTGCAACTATCTATTATTACGGACTACGTTCAACAGATGTAATGTCTCTGACAATGGATAATGTCGATTTTAATAGAGACATAATAACTCTGACACAATCAAAAACGGGTAACGTATTGGAACTTCCTTTAAGCGCTATGGTCGGGAATGCTATATTGGACTATTTGGAGAATGAAAGGCCGAAGAGTGAAGACAAAGTCATATTTGTCCATGCCAAAGCTCCGACTACACAGATGGGGGATATTTGGTACCATCTAAAAAAGGTGTTTAATGCTGCCGGTATCCGTTTAAATGGAGGAGAAGTGGGATGCAGACTCTTACGTCATCATGTGGCAACATATTTACTGTCTAAGAAAGTCTCTCAGCCTGTTATCAGCTCTATCCTTGGTCATTTGCTTCCACAATCTCTCAATCATTACGTGGACTCTGACATTGAAACTCTACGTGAATTTGCTTTAGATGTTTCTTCGTATCCAATTAATAAAACACTAAGAAGCTTATGGCCGAGATAATATTCAAATCAGGACTTAAGGACCAATTTGATTCTTTTGTCCAATATAAGAAAGGGACCCAGAGATGGAACAGATCTTCTGAGTATTTCCTATGTTGCTTTGATAAGTTCTGTGCAGAGAATTTTCCCACCACAAAGTCGTTAACGGAAGGAATGCTTTGTTGGTGTAAAGAAAGAGATACTGAACATGGAAACTCTTGTTCTTTCCGTGTAAGTGTCATTAGAGAATTCGTCCGCTTTGCTCGCAAAATGAATTGGACAACTTTGGATTTGCCAACAGTTCCTGCATATAAGCCAAGAGGCTACATTCCACATTTCTTTACAGAAGAAGAAAAGACGTTGTTTTTCATAGAACTGGACAAATATATAATAAGAATCAAAGATTATAAAAAAGATCAAGCCATGGTAAGAACCATGACTGTTCCCGTGATGTTCCGTTTGCTCTTCAGTAGTGGAATGCGCACCAACGAATTACGACTTCTTAAACGCAATGATGTGCATTTGGAGTCGGGAGTCGTAAATATTAACGATTCAAAGGGTAACGACAGGCATAGAGTGGCATTGCACAAATCGATGTGGGATTTATTATGCGACTACGATTCTGCTATGGAGAAGTATATGCCAAATAGAACTTTCTTTTTCCCTTCTGACAAAGATCTACCACGACAAGAGCAGTGGTTGACAAGGATATTTCGGGTAGTATGGGCACGTGTTAGTTCAAATCAATCTGCCATCCCTTACAATTTCAGACATAATTATGCAATAACCAACATCAACAGCTGGGAAAATATAGGTTATGAAATCAACGACAAACTCATCTATCTTGGCAGGACAATGGGGCATACAAAGTTTTCAAGTACTATGCACTATTTCCATCTTGCCCCCTGCTTTGCCACAAAGTTAAAACATAAAGGTTCAATTCCATACCAGGACATATTGCCATTATACAACAATGAAGAATAATAAAAAAAAGCTAACATTAGACCGCTATGTCTATGACTGGGTAACCACATATTTGCCTAAACTCAGAATTAGTAGCACAGCTACTCTTAGAACATATAAAAGGGCATTGAATATATTCCTTGAATATCTCGAGTTGTCTGGGGTCACAGAACTGACTCCAGACAACTTATCTCCAGGCGTTGTAAACAATTGGATGAAGTGGTTGGTTGAAAAGAGAGGCAATTCTGCAACCACATGTAATTCAAGATTAGCTGCGATAAAAAGTTTTGCTAAGTACATTGGCTCTTGTGACAATACTCTCCGTAGTCTATATTTCGACATCTCTGACTATGTAAAGCCCGTAAAAGGGCAACAGACAAAAGTGTGTGGCATATCTAAAAATGGAATTCATGCAATTTTGTCAGAGCTGGGTGGGGGGAAAAAAGACATCAGAGACAGGGCATTCATGCAGATTCTCTACAGTGCAGCATTGAGATTGGACGAAATATTATCTCTTACAATTGAGAATGTCCACATTGAAAAAGAAAAATCATTTATTATTGTTTTAGGCAAGGGAAACAAGTTGAGGACAATACCTATTTTCAAGGAAGATGCGAAAATTCTAGAAGAATATATTGAGACCCATCATGGACCATCTCCTGTTCCTACTGATTATCTGTTTTTCTCACCGGTTCGCAATGAAAAAGGCAAACTATCACAGGAATGCATGAGAAAACGTATCAAACAAATAGCAAGCAATGCCCGGGTAAAGTGTCCTGATATTCCTGATAACATCCACCCGCACCAATTCCGACATGCAAGGGCACAACATCTTTTGGAAGATAAGGTTTTAAACCTTGCAGAACTATCAAAATTCTTGGGACATGCCAGCATCGAAACAACAATGGTGTATCTTGATGTTACGATAAATCAAAAGTTACAAGCTTTTACACAAATGGAGAAAGACAATAATCTCCCTACTAAGAAGAAGTGGAAGGACAAAAAAAGTGACATAGCCAAACTTCGTTCATTACTTGGCATGTAATATTTATCCCAACTTTTCACGAGAGCAATATCATAATATCAATAGGTTCTATGTGAAGTTGGGATAAATTATTAGTTGAGATAACCGCCCTTCATGTTTGAAAAAAGTACAATTTTGTTTCTCATATTACTTGCAATTTGAATTGATATCTTTAATTCGAATGACGACCTTTATCGATTTATCTGCTTGTGCATATTCTTAGTGTTCACAGGTCAGAAAATTTAATGATTTGTCTGATGGTTATTCTTCAGATATTCTTCCGGAGTACAGCCATAACGCTTGAAAAAGACGTTACGCATCTGAGTAATGCCATCTTTAGGTAAATCGTAGATATTGTCTATCACGGCTTTAGCTGAAGATAGAGAGATATTCTGTTCGTTGATCTGCTGAATATTACGATTAGAATCCTGCTGCTGCTTAACAGCCTCAGGTGAAGGCTTTTTAACCTTATACTGAATCGATATACCAGGAATTATTTTCTGAAACAGCCGTGAGAAGGTGTTGAAATAAACACCCTCTAACAGGTCATATTGATCTTTTGTTGTCTCAATACGAATACAGTTATCCAGCTCAAAGACCTTTTCAATGCAGACTCCCGATAAGTCATCTTTATCTTCCTCTTTGACTTCCTTCATAAACTCAGCAAAGAAGATATGCCACTTCTGGAAGAGAGCCTGACGAGCATTGTCTGCTTCCTTCTTACGTGCCTCATATTCCTCAGTGAGGTATTCGTCACGCTTCTTGGCGCACTCTTCAACGAAGTCCTTCAAGGCGCATGTAATGACCATCGGATCCACCTTGCCATAGAACTTACCGAAATCACCACGCTTAAAGCGATAGAAGAACAGCTGCATCATGGAGAATTTCATATCCTTGTACTCAGAAGCAATAAAATCTGCAAGATCTTCTATTTGTTCGTCCGTCATACTCTTTGAACCACAGAAAATGTTCAGATCAGAAATGGCAACAGTTAACCAATTTGAAGAAGAATGCTTTCCTAATGCCAAATCAAGTGTAGCAAGCGTAGAATAATCAGCCATGATGCTTTTACGCTCATCACAGCCAAATTTTACTTGAGTCTTAGGATTATACTTGATGGCAAAATCCTCAAACGACTGGAAGTTCTTCGTCAGGTTGCTGACTTGCTGCTGCACGGCGACTGATAATTGTTGCTGCTCCTTGTCGGAGGTCTTCAGCTGTTCTATAGCCGTTGTTACTACTGCTTGTTCCATATAGCTGAGTATTTGGGTTTATTACTGTGTGATTATAGTTTCCTTCGAGAACCTTGGGAAAGTTGTTTGGACGGACAATCCAATCGAGAGAGGCCACAAAAGGCTTATCACTGGCTCCGTTGAGGAATGGCGCTGTGGCAGCATTGATGACAGCTTTCATAAGCGCCTCCTTGCTATACTCCTTCACACGAGCCAACAAACGCTCTTTCCGCTGACCGCCAATCTTCACAATAGGCGGAATGACGGAATGATGCTCCTTTAACGTGCGGTTGAAGAACTCTATAAAAGCCGGAAGGTTGATTTCTTTATCTGAACTGCTTCCACCTCTGTTGTCCAAAGAATCGTTTCCGCATCTTTCTTGTTTCCGTATCTTAACCTTTTCCGTATCCTTTAAAGAACTCCCTTCTTCTCTGTTGTCAAAGCCAACACCTCCAGAGTTTCTTTCATCATCCCCGACAGTCATCGGTTCGTCCGATGACTGAGATTCTGAACGAAGTGAAGAATCGATAATATTATTTTCTTTTCTTTTCTTTACTTTACTTTCCTTTTCTTTACTTTGTGTGTTTTTTATAGGGAAAACTTCATTTCCTCTCGGTATATCTCTGTTTTCCCCTTGGAAAACTTCATTTTCCCTCGAGAGAACTTTGGTGGCTTGTTTCTTTAATCTTTCCTTCTTTCTATTTTCTACGAGACACGAAAGACTTTCGTCTAACAATGGGCAGGTTAGATATTTTTTTCTATTACATTCAATTATTTTTAAAAGCTCTATTTTGATGCAATAATCGATAAATAATTGAAATTCCTCTTTATCGCTATCAAAGTCTGCCGCAACCAATTCTATAGTAAGGTCATCCATTTCCATCCTGAAGAAATTGGATTCTGTGAGGTATTCAAGCAAATATTGCCATATGCCATATCCCCAACGTTTGAAATGTCGGCGAAGAGCTTTTATCTTCACCTCATTTCTCATTGAAGCACTATGAGGAAAATAATCCGCGTTATTTTTTAAAGGTCTTGCCATAAATTATATTTTAGATAACTTATAAGACTTGCTTCCTGGTTTTAAACTCGGGTGCTTTATTTTATTTTGATTCAGAGGTTCAGTCGGTGATAATGCGTTGAACATCATCATAGAGGAAGAGAAGTCTTCCTCCTACCTTCCGATAGTTTAACTTACCTTCTTTTTTCCACCTCCAAAGCGCTGGGTACTTCACGCCCGTGAGCGCCTCTGTTTGGCTACAAGTTAAGAATTTCTTGCCGCCAACAAGAAATGGAGTTATCACCTCACCGTTAGGAGCGATATCCGATGGCGTAGGTTGTGGATGCATATCTCTCAACATTTTCTCCGCCATTTCTTTGGCTCGCTTCTCTATTTCCGCTTCAATCGTTGATAATAAGTCGTTACCCATAATATGTTTATTTTTCAGCAAAGTTACAGAAGAACATTATTTGCTCAATGAAAAAAATAAAAAATCGTCGAATTTTAACACTTTCCCGACTTTTTGGGGACCCCAAATGTTAAAATTCAGCGTGCTAAATTTTAGCTATATGACTCATTTTCAGCAATATAGAGCATTTTGATGAGCTGTCGAAAAAAGTGTTGACTGACAGGAAAAAACGTCAAACTTTCTTCAAATCGCTGATTCTCAGCAACTTAGCGTCTGCTTAAAACGAGTTACATTATGAATCATATGCCACTTGACCAGCTGCTCCAGTGCGGTGACATTCCCTCCATCGTGCTCTCTCCACGCAGGCCCAATGGGTACTCATTTTTTATTTATTGCTCTTAATGAGTTGAGTTTATCAATAGATCTAATTGTATTTATTTACGATATTTTTATTAATGACTAAATATTTTCCTCCAAATTACTTACCTAATAATTTTTTCACCAATTGCCTCAACTCTTTTTTTGAAAGATTGTCAACCTCAATCTCAGGATTGTCTTTGTCAAAATTTAATAGCTTGGCGTTATATTTAAACCTTATCTCCAGAGGATACTTATCCATATATCCTGCTGTTACATCGTTACCATGAGAGTGTCCCATACTCTCAGCAATATATTCTTCCTCTACTCCTGCCAATTTCAGGTTTGTGGCGAAGGAATGCCGAGCCCAGGTACCTGATATGACCTTATCCCAATGAAGTACTTCTTTTACGACACGTTGTACACGTTCCCGGATGTTGGTATTCTCCTGTCTTTGAATCTTCCTTCGTTTTACCTCGTCTGTTACATTCTTAAAAATAAATGGAAATACATAAGCACCTTTTACAGGGGGGGCGGCTATCTCATCCAGAATCTTCTGGAGTGGAGGAGTAATTGGAACGATGACGACAGACATGTCGTTACTTCGTGCTGCCGTTTTCTTTCTCATGAACTCAAAGGCACGGCCACCCTCCTTCCAATAAGTGGAACCATATTCAAGACGCGCCGCATCAGCAAGATTAAATCCGTTGCAGAGATACTGCGCCAAGAAGAGACCAAGAGACTGGTGAGCTCGTTCAATATAGAACGGCCCTAGGGTGTTAAGTTAACTCTGACGTTTTTGTGTTAAAATTTGGGTAAGAAAATTAACTAAATATATTTACAATATTTAGTAAAATAATCGTCTAAAAATTTGCGTATATTGCTGATTTTTAGTAACTTTGTAAAGTTAT
>NZ_JAGBLU010000043.1 GCF_017635265.1 Butyrivibrio sp. | reverse complement strand
TGATGGGAATCGTAAGTCTGTTTTCGGACATGACTCATGAAGGCGCCAGAAGCATATTGGGCGAATATCTGAACCTCGCAGGGGCATCCGCTGCAACCATCGGATTTGTGTCCGGTATAGGAGAATTGTGCGGGTATTCACTAAGGCTCATATCCGGATTTATAGCAGATAAAACGAAGAAATACTGGACATTTGTTATCACAGGCTATGTAATACAGGCTCTGGCGATTCCTGCACTGGCACTCGTACCTGAACATGGCTGGATTTGGGCCTGCGGTCTTGTGATCCTGGAGCGTATCGGAAAAGCGATAAAAAAGCCTGCCAAAAACACATTGGTAAGCTTTGCGGCTAGCGAGATCGGAACCGGAAAAGGCTTTGCCTATCAGGAGTTTCTGGATCAGCTTGGCGCGTTTCTCGGACCGGTACTGCTTTTTGTAACAGCTCTTGTAAAAGGTACAGACGACCTTTTTACAACATATAGAATCTCTTTTGCGATACTGCTTGTTCCTGCAATGATCACCATAGCTCTTGTTTTGACAGCAAAGATAAGATACCCTGATCCGGAGATCTTTGAAAAGCAGGAAGATAAACCGGCAAGCTTTGAATTCAGGAAGTCATTTGTTCTGTTCATGGCGGCCATCTGCTTTTTTGCTTTTGGCTTTGCAGACTTCACCCTGATCACACTTCATTCGGCTAATACCGGAGCATTTAATGAATCCATGCTCAGCCTGCTATATGCTGGGGCAATGGCTGTGGATGCCTTTGCTGCACTATTCTTTGGCTGGCTTTATGATAAGGTCGGGCTGAAGGCTCTGATCATTTCCACACTATGCAGCACATTCTTCTCATATTTTGTTTTTATGACTGGAAATGCCTGGTTGATCGGAGCTGGGATAATTCTGTGGGGAATTGGAATGGGTGCGCAGGAAAGTATTATGAAAGCAGCTGTCAGCGGAATCGTCCCGCGTTCCATGCGAAGCACCGGTTTCGGAATATTTGAGACAGGATTTGGTATTGCGTGGTTTCTGGGCAGTTGGCTTCTCGGTGCCCTGTATGATTTGAATCCTGTGTATCTTGTCACTGTGTCTGTGGTATCACAGTTTCTAGCGATTGCATTTTATGCTTTATGCCTCCGGTGCAATAAGACAGAGTGCTAACAATTCCAGTTTGCTGGAATGAGCATTATATCGGAATTTAAAATGTATCACAGCAAATAATTGAGCTTATTTTTATAAGTGCAACTCTTCGGAGCTGCACTTATTTTTATGGAGAAAACTATGGCAGCTACAAGACTTATATCATTACATATGAACAAGGGAAGGACTCTGGCGAAGTGTCTAAAGGACAGAACAGATTATGAAATGAACCCGGATAAAACAGAAAAAGGGAAATACATTTCATCTTATGCCTGCGATCCGAAGACTGTTGTGGAAGAGTTTCTTTTATCCAAAAGAGAATATGAGCAGAAGACCGGTAAGCACCCTAAGAATGATGTGATTGCATATCAGATTAGGCAGTCCTTCAAGCCTGGGGAGATAACACCGGAGAAAGCAAACAAGATTGGATATGAAACTGCCATGAGGTTTACCAAAGGTGATCATGCTTTCATGGTGTCAACTCACACGGACAAGGCACATATTCATAATCATATTATCTTTAACTCAACTGCCCTCAGTGGTGACAGGAAGTTTAAGGATTTTCTTTTGTCAGGGATGGCACTTGGAAGACTTTCAAATCTTATCTGCATGGAGAATGGATTGTCTGTAATAGCTCCACAGCCTTATCACAGTAAGACAACCTATATCCATGAAGAAAGAGGTCCTACCTTCCGGGACAAGCTCAGGGAATCAATCGATGTGGCTCTTTCCAAAAGGCCAGGCTCTTTTGATGACCTGTTATCTGAATTATCAAAACAGGGCTATGAGATAAAACGTGGCAAGCATATTTCGGTTAGGGGAAACGGTCAGCAGAGATTTATCCGCTTCCGTTCTCTTGGAGATGGCTACACGGAAATAGATCTGCAGAAAAAGTTTGAAGGTATTGAGAAGGGAACAGTTCCGAAAGAAGAGGCTCCAAAAAAAACAGAGAAACCATTTTACAGAGACGACAAGTTTGATCTTCTGTTAAATATTCAGGACATCATTGCTCAGGGAAAAGGTCCTGGCTATGAGATGTGGGCGAAGAAGTTCAATGTAAAAAATGTAATGAAAGCAATTCTGTTTTTTCAGGAGAAGGGACTCAGAACTTATGACGAGCTGGAGAAGATGGCAGGAGATGCTTCCGATAGATTCTCAAAGCTCTCCGATGATATCAAAGGATATGAGAAACGTCTTAAGGAAATCGACAGCCTTCGTGATACCATCAAAGACTATTCCAGGACAAAAGAAATATATCAGCAGTACCGACAGTCTGGTTACAGTAGGAAGTTTTTTGAAGAACATAAAGATGACATCATGACTCATAAAGCAGCCAAAGATGTTTTCGATAAGCACAAAGGGAAGATACTTTCTTTTAAACAACTGAGTGCTGAGTATTATGAAGTGCTTGCGAAGAAACGAGCTGCCTATGCCGAGTACAAGGAAGTCAGAAAAGATATGCAGACATATCAGACTGCAAAATATGATATCGACCAGATACTTGGTATTGGAAAAGAACAGGAACAGAATAAAAATCGTGAACGTTCACGATAATCTTTTGAGGCAGTCCATCGTGGCTGCCTCTATCTATTAACAACAACCAAACGTCATTTGCCATCTTCTTGGCGGAATTTCTTTCAGCTCCGGAAGGAGCGTAGTCAGATTTTAATCTGAAGCGAGGGGATTGGGGATGTGCCCCAACAAGTGAGTTTCGATGGGTATATATCGAAACCCCACTTGCCACTTTACTCTACCCCTTTGGGGATGGGGATGACGCGCGGGACTTTTGCGGGAGGAACAAATAAAAATGATCAGGGAATTTGTAAAGGGTAACAACAAAACGGATGCCGGGGTAAAAGAAAAGACTCCGGCACTGAAGAAAAAATATGAAGTCATCTATGCGGATCCACCTTGGCGGTTCCGAGTCAGAACAGAAAAAGGGAAAGGCAGGAGCGCAGAGAATCATTATCCGACAATGAAGCTGGAGGACATCTGCAAGCTTCCGGTAAAAGAAATTGCTGCAGACGATTCGATTCTTTTCATGTGGGCAACTTTTCCGAATCTGAAAGAGGCATTTGATGTCATCGATGCCTGGGGATTTGAATTTAAAACTGTGGCCTTTGTCTGGGTGAAACAAAATAAAAAATCGGATTCTCTTTTCTGGGGTATGGGCTACTGGACGAGATCCAACGCTGAGGTGTGCCTGCTTGCAACCAAAGGTCGTCCAAAGCGAATCGACTCTGCAGTCCATCAGGTTATTATCAGTCACATAGAAGAACATAGTAAGAAGCCGGCAGAGACAAGAGACAGGATCGTGAGACTTGTGGGGGATGTTCCAAGGGTGGAGCTGTTTGCAAGACAAAAGACTCTGGGATGGGACACCTGGGGGAATGAGTTGGAGAATGATCTTGAGATGGCGGCATAAAAACAGCGAGGGATAAACCCTCGCCGGATCGATCAGCTCTCCTTTATTTGATTTTGTCTAAGATTTTTATATGAGCCTTGATCAGAGTATAGTATTTCTCACTAGCATCTTTTCCGTATTTGGTCTGCAAGGAAGACCGAAATGAATTGAGATTCTTTTTCTTCTTCCAGGTTTCAGTTACAAATTTCGGAAAATCAGATGGCATTGCAGTCTTGCCCTTGGCATGTGCAAAAACTATCTGACAGTAAGATTTCTGTTTGTCTGCAAGGCTCTTCTTTTTGTGGTTTTCAATGTAACTGTTATAAGTCGCATTAGACTTAAAAGCATTGTAATAGGTGACGCCCTGTTTTCCGTAAATCTGGTGCAGCGACTCGTGAAGTGGTTGCAGCTGATCCCGCCCTAAGATATAGAGGATCTCTTTTGCCTCATCCGGGATTCCATCGTCCTGGATTTCAACGGGCTTGGGAATAACAGTTTCTATATCAACAAGGCCTGGTTCATTTTTTTTATCGGAGGACTGTTGCTTCTGTATACAGGCTTTTCCGGTGATACGCTTTAATGCAATTCCTCTGTCTTTCCAGTATTTAACAACTGCATCATAGCCAGTGTCATTGGTAACGATAATGTATTCATCATCCCCAATGTCATGGACCTGGTATCCAAGCTCTGTACATAACTGGAAATCAAGTGCATTGTTACCCTCGCAGCATTCGATGAATGTCACATCCTTAGGAGACTTCTTAAGTGTGATCAGATTTTTATAATTCATATGCGGACTTTTCGCAGTATAAAAAACAAGAATCTCATCTTCTTCTGCAACAGTATCAAGCAGAGATATCCAATTATCTCCGACGTTTTCACTATCAATAAAATATCTTTTGCTCATGTATACCTTAGCTGATCGAACGACTATATTATACAATAGGATATGTAGGTGGCTCACTAACATTTTTGTTAGGAGCTGTGATGTTTTTATTGAAGCATTCAGAACAAGGAGACTGTGAGACACGATATGGAATCAAAATATTTAGATCAGATACGAAATATAACTGCTGAAGATGATGTGGAAAGAGCAAAGAAGATTGCGGATATAGTGATGTCTACAAACGAGTCTATAAGCGCGACTCCAAACTTTGCCAAAGAAGTAAGAACGGTGCTGATCATTTTGATTGTTTCTGAAGGATTCTCAGCCCATCTTTATCATAATGTTATGAGCATGTCATGGGTCCAGAAGCAACTTTTTGATTTTGATAAGTACGATGTTGTAAGCGAAAAAGATAAAGACCAGGCTATAAGTTTTTTCAATTCCGCTCATATTATGGCATTAGAGGGAATGCTCTGCACCGTGTTTGGAATGGAGTATAGTGGTGAGACCTGTGGATGATTGAAAAAGTGAGTCATTATTTTATCTGAGGTCTGTGTGCGGTTGAATGCTTTTTAATCAACTCATCACGACATGCTTCATAAAACAGTGTATCATAGCGGATTTCCTGAACCTCTCTTAGTTTAGGATCATAGTAGTGCTCTTTTCCATATTTCAATAAATCATTGACTATATTTATCATTTTTTCAAGGATCAAAGGCTGTTCCTGTTCTTTAGCTGTGTCAAAATCATGTGACGCATTTCTAAGAACTGACAGTTTTGGTAAAAGCATATCTTGAGGCATTGTTTGGAAACAGTGCCGGATTAGCTGGTCCCGGTATGTCACTCCATCGAGCAAATATGAAAGATCTATGCCAAGATCGCGAAGACCAAAGATGACATTAAAGGGAATGCCAGCTTTTTTATTTTCGTATCTGCCATATTGTCGTGATGATACTTCTAACATCTCGGCGAATTCTTCCTGAGTATATCCACGACTCAGTCTTTCTAAGCGCATCCTATCAGCGATGTTGCTCATGCGTTTTTTCTCTTCTTCAGTTCTTGATTTAGCCATTATTGTTTACCTCGCGAAAAAAGAATAGCAGATGTGTGATGGTTTGTGTAGGACATGTATTCAAGTAGTACGTAATGTAAACCAGGGCAGTTTTTTATTTGAAGGTGTACATGGCTCATCTTTTTGTTCGCAAAAAAATGCCTCAAACCCAGATGAATACTGACTTAGAGAGCTGGTATTTTTATAGGACTCTTAATGTGTCATTAATAGAGTGTAAGTGTGTAAGCATATGAGAATAATCTACGGAATAATCTTTCTGACACAAGTTCTTAAGAAGGGAGAATATTTGACTGGTCAAATATTATGTTTGCCCAGTTACTATAGAAATGATAAAATTTTAAATGGAGTTATATTGTTTATTCAATTGTTTTTGCAGTATAAATGGAAGGCAGACATATGGTTAATTACAATCGGTTATGGCATAAGCTGCTTGATTTGAAGATGAACAAAACGGAATTGAGAGCTGCTTCGGGAATAAGCACAAGCACTTTGGCGAAGCTGGGGAAAAATGAAATTGTTTCGTTGGAAGTGTTGGAGAAGATCTGTGAAACGCTGAATTGCGATTTGGGCGATATTGCAAGTTTTGTAGAGGAGGATGAAAAAAGTAATGGGTAAGAGAGAGTACAGATTTATTGATTTGTTTGCCGGTTGTGGTGGACTTAGTGAAGGCTTTTATAGAGATGGATACAAAGCGTTGCTACATCTTGAAATTGATGAGGCAGCTTGTAAGACTCTTCGGACAAGGATGAAGCATTATGGTTACTCTGAAGACGACATAAGAGAAGCAGTAATGTGTGACGATATCACACGAGATGGCCTGCTTGAAGATATGGATAAGAGAATCCATGAACCGGTGGACATTATTATAGGTGGTCCTCCATGTCAGGCATTTTCAAGTGTCGGAAGGGCTCAGGATCCAAACGGAATGAGTAATGATCCTAGAAATTACCTTTTTGAAAACTATCTTCAGGTTCTGAATCATTACAAACCGAAGATGTTTATTTTTGAAAATGTAAAAGGACTTCTGACAGCTAGACCTAAGGGCGTAAAGATTTTTGACATAATTGTTAGGGAAATGAGCAAGACCTACAACATTGTCACGGACCCCAAAACTCTGTTGCTTAATGCAGCTGACTATGGTGTACCTCAGATAAGAGAACGTGTAATTATCATTGGTATTAGAAAAGATATTGATTATCTGGATATAAAGGATGTTTATAACAGCATCCCCAAAACACATTCGGACACAGATGAAAATCTTCCCAATTATGTGACAGTAGGAGAGGCTATATTGGATTTGCCAAAGTTGGAACCAGGAGAAGGAGAAAATATACAGCGAGTTAAGCCAACAAATCTTACTAATGCATATTTAAAGAAGATATCTAATGACAGCGGAATAGTTTATAACCATTCTGCAAGACAGCATAATGAACAAGATCGTGAAAGATATAGAATTCTAAGCGAACATAAGAATTGGCAGTTGAAAGATTTGCAGAAGGTGAGACCGGATTTAATACATCATGATCCAAAGCATTTTGGTAATAGGTATACAGTTCAGGAGAGCGACAGACCTGGCAAAACAGTGGTTGCTCATCTTTATAAGGATGGAAATCTTTTTATTCACCCTGATCCGACCCAGGCAAGAACATTTACTGTCCGAGAGGCGGCAAGAATACAATCATTCCCGGATGATTTTGTGTTTGAGGGATCTAGAACTGACCAATTCAAACAAGTTGGAAACGCAGTTCCGCCTTTGATGGCAGAAACCTTTGCCAAAACTATAAGAGAGTATTTGGACATAATAGAAGAAAAAGAGACAAAGGATAACGAGCAAGATGTCATATAAATTTATTGATTTATTTTGCGGAGCAGGAGGCTTTTCAAAAGGATTAGAGCTTGCTGGCTTCGAGTGTATTGGAGGTATTGAGTTAAAAGAGGTTATAGCAAAGACACATCAGCTTAACCACAAGCACTCAAAAACTATTTTTGGAGATATCAGAGAAATACCACCTGAGAAGTTTGCAGAAACTATAGGAACAAATCATGTTGATGTAATTATTGGAGGACCTCCATGCCCTACTTTTTCAACAATAGGAGATGCAAAGATTAGATCTGTTACAGGAAAACCTGTGTCAGAAGATCCAAGAAATCAGTTGTTTCTTGAGTATTTAAAGTATGTAGATTATTTCAGACCAGAGATTTTTGTAATAGAGAATGTTCCAAATTTTATTACTAAGTATAAGGGAAAAATCTTCAATACAGCAGTAGAAATAATAGAGAGTATTGGCAAAGATGAAGATGGTAATGGCGAAGGCATATATGAAGTTGTGAAACCGGTTCAAGTAGTTAATGCTGTATACTATGGTGTTCCACAGACTAGAAGAAGAATGATGCTTGTAGCACATAAAAAGACTGATAAAAAATTTAACTATCCTAAACCAACTCATTATTACGATCAGACAGATGAAGAATCAAAGAAGTTAAAACCATGTACAACTGTTGAGGATGCGATTGGTGATTTGCCTAAGATTACAGATAATTGGCGTATTACTGAGATGCCATATTCAAAAGTAGATAGATTGACAGAGTATCAGAAACTGATGAGATCATATGGTAATGGAAAGACCGTTATGAACAATATCTGTAGGATGTCTAATGATAGAGCTAAGCGTGTTTTTCCGCACATGGCACAAGGAAGTATATATATGGATTTGTCTCCTGAAATAAGACAGATTCTTCCGTTCAGGGAGGATATCTTCAAGGACAGATTAAAGAGGCTCGTAATGAAGGAACCGTCTTGGACTGTAATAGCTCATATTGGAATGGATGGATATATGTACATTCATCCTACGGAGAATAGAACACTTTCAGTAAGAGAGGCAGCTAGAATACAGTCATTTCCTGATGATTTTGAATTTGTTGGCAATCAACAGGAGACGTATGTACAGGTGGGAAATGCAGTTCCGCCATTATTAGGAAAAGCAATAGGAGAAAGTATTAAACAATATTTGGAGGGCTGATATGGCTTATACATTTAGGGATGCTATACAAACTGTATACAAGTACCTTGACATTGATGCCGATAAAGCGACAGTCATTGAAGGGACGAATGAAAGAGGAATAGTGTACAGCTTTGATGGAGTGCCTACGGTTATTTTTATATATCCGATAAGCTGCAAACAAGGCAATAAGCAGAACTTCTTTGATACGCGTGATAGTGGTGCCAAGGAAAGAGCGATTACTTGGAACTATGCGATAGAGAATGATTTGCGTTATTTTTGCTTTGGTGTCAATGAGGATCAGGATAGGTACAAAGACTATGTTTTAAGCTTGGAAAGTGATGAGGCTTCTATATCCAATATTTCTTTTAGAAAGTCTGAGTCTACTGGGGCTACAGGGACACAGGTGAACATCCCAAATGATTTTATACCCAAAAGAGATTTTGAAAGGATTCATACTCCAAAAGGATTTTATATAGCAGCTATTAAGAAAGAATACATAAAGGATTATATTAGACTCTTTGATAATAGACCTTATATGAATGATTATGAACAGGATGAAGCTACAGGCGGAGATGAATACCGGAGGGCTGCATCTTACATAAGGGAATATATATCTGAAACGGGATTAGGCTTTAGCGTTGCTAGGGAGGTAATAGATTCTGCAAAACAGGATTTTATTAAAAAGTTTGGACCAGAGGCTTTGTTAAATATTCCTGATGATGAGCTGCTATCTAAGGTGTTTTTCACTGTTGGAGATAATACAGATTCATTGTGCTGCTATCTTGAAATGAACAAAGAATGCAGGGGGCTTTTTGGAAGCATATCAGGAGGGTCTTCATATAAGTTTGGACTTTTCCAAAAGAAAGATACAGGAATTTGGACAACAGGAAGCCCTCAGAAACCAAAGGAACTGACTGAACAGGAAGCTTTTGAATTAGGGAAAGAAATAGTAGGGGCCCTGATCAAAGGTGCAAAGATTATAGAGGAATCAGAATTGCATTCTCTTGAGGATTACGAAAAGTTAGATGATCGCTTGAGAGATGAGGTAGGCGAGCGTTTTTATAATTGGGCATGGTTCCATAAGTATTACAGCATTGTTTATAATGACAAATTGAGCTCTTTTCATAATAATGAATGGCAGAATCATGTTCTACGTTGTTTCTGCATTAGGCCAAGTGAAAAGTATTATGCCAGGAGCGGGCAGATAGCTTTGATACAGAATTATGCTGATCTAAAGTATAGGGAATTTATTGATGCAATTCGGGATAGATTTGGAGAAAGCAAACAGTTTGTGAGGATAGGAACAACCAGCGGAAGCGGGAATCAAAGCTTTGCTGCTGAATGGAAAGAAAAATCTATCGTTGCAATTGGATGGGGACAAACAGGTTCTCTTACGGAATATGATTCGTCTCAAGGTATTGATAAGCAGGCACTTTCGGCAGCGTTAAAGGACAAGTATTATCCTGGAGATGACAGTACCTCAACCAGAAAAGCTGGGGAATTGTCTAGATTCTATAGTACCAACGGCAATACGGTTTTTGTGGCTGTAAAAGGCGAGGAATTAATTGGATTAGTTGATAATATTGGACTTTATAGATATGAGTCACAGGAAGAATTTGCCCATATCAAGGCTGGAAGATGGTGTGTTACTTTTGGAGAGGGAGAGAAGCTTCCTAATCCTTCAGAAGGTAAGCTGACATCTTGCTACGAATTGAGTGATGAAGATAATATGCTTTTTCTATATAAAAAGTATTATTATCCTGACGATATGGAAGACATCGTAGATGATCAGGATCCGGAAGAGTACAACAAGAAGATGTTCAGAAAGTGGATGGAAAAGCAGGTTAAGCCTGAAGGTGATTCTGATGCAGGAGAGACATACAGTTCCAATTCAATTGACCAGTATGTGAGTAATGTTGCGAATACTCCGCTTTATTCTATGTCTGACAAGAGCGTATTTTTCACTACGGATATTAAGCTGATTCAAAAGACTATATCAGAATTAGACAGCGCAGAAAAGAAGAATAACACACAAAGAAGCGCGGTTAAGAAGTATCTGCAATATGTGATCGATACAGGAGAAGGTGACATGAGCGTGGTATTTAAGACCAATATTGAAACAGAATATGAAAGAAACAGAATTGTTTTTGGTGCTCCTGGAACAGGAAAGAGCTTCTTATTGAAGCAAGACTGTGATGGACTTTTGGATGATACTGTCGGAACATATGAGCGTGTAACGTTTCATCCTGATTATACTTATTCGCAGTTTGTAGGAACTTATAAACCTGTAATGGACTCAGACGGAAGAAGTATCAGATATGATTTTGTGCCAGGACCATTCATGAGAGTATATGTTGATGCGCTTAAAAGTGCTCGTACAGAGGCACCACAGCCGCATTTGCTTCTCATAGAAGAGATTAATAGGGCGAAGGTTGCAGCAGTATTTGGTGATGTGTTCCAGCTTCTCGATAGAGATGCAGATGGTGTCAGTGAGTATGAAATCCAGGCATCAGAGGATATTAGAAGATACCTTGCAAAGGAACTCGGCGGTACTGAAGATAAGTATAAAAAAATCAGGATTCCTAATAATATGTTCATCTGGGCAACAATGAACAGTGCGGACCAAGGGGTTTATCCTATGGATACTGCTTTCAAGAGAAGATGGAATTTTGAGTATCTTGGAATTGATGAGAAAGAAAAAGATATAGAGAATATCGGAAAAGTAAATATTGCTAAATATGATGAGCCTGTTGTTTGGAACAGACTTCGTAAGGCAATTAATACTAAGATGTCTAAAGACTTTAACATCAATGAAGATAAGCTTATGGGACCATTCTTCCTGTCAAAGAAGGTACTGGATTCTGATGAAAATGGAATGATCAAGGATCCTGAGAAATTCATGGATGCATTCAAGAGCAAAGTGATTATGTATCTTTATGAAGATGCTGTTAAGCAGAGCAAGAGAAAATTCTTCGATGGGTGTGATAGCAGCAAGTATTCATCTGTATGTGATGCTTTTGATGAGATAGGAATGAACATATTCGGAGCTAATTTCATAAGCAGTTATTATGAGCAAAAAAGGGACGATGCTGAATGAGGATGATTTCCAGATTCGTCAGGGAACAGAGACGATATACAAAGGATGAATTAAAGAAGAGATTCGAATTTGATAGTGAAGAAGCGCTGGAAAGATTTATCCGCACACTTAAGACATTTGGTGTGCTTAAGAGTGTAAGAAATACCGATGAACAACAGGAAATGTCTGATATTGCTGATGAAGATATAGAGATAACAGATGGCTCTGAACAGAGTGGTGTTTGCCTGTATGTTTTTGTGTATGTTGGTGTTATCACATGTGGAAGAAGAATAATAAAGGTATATCCCAAATATCTACTATCAAAGTATTCTGAAGAAGAAAAAATAGATAAAATGCGCCGTATAGTAAAGGTTCTAGAACGGTACAGTAATTCAGAAGAGCAGATAATAAACATATATAATGGTGACGGAGATAATAAAAGCTTTAATCTGCTTGCCGTTATACTCTTCCTTCTTAAAGATTATTTTGAGTATGGAGTATATACCAACAGCGAAGAAATAATTGAGGTAAATGGAGAGGGCGATATTCTATGGGGAAAAACTATAGATGAAAGCTTTGCATTGCTATCTGAGAACAAGCCATATTACATGGAACTGTATACGAGGAAGACAGTTGATGATGATATGGATTATTTCAAGCGCCTTCATGAATATGTTATTACAGAATGCTCAAAGCAGCTTAAGGAAGCTGAACTGACCGAACTGTTTGGGCTGGAAACTGCAGAAATATCCGATGCTGAAATGGATGATTTTGGCGACAAGGAATATATTCTTGAAAGGATCTTCAAAGAGCTCAATGTTCAGTACAATACTCGTAAACAGATTCTTTTAAAAACAATATACGCATACATATCCCAGGATAAGAAACTGTTTGATGATAATTCCGGATTTAGCATGTATGGCACTACTGCCTATCATGCTGTTTGGGAAAAAATGTGTGCAGAGATCTTTGACAATAAGCTGCATAAGACTTTGCGTCAGCTACAGCTGATTAAGCTGCATGCTACTCAACCAAGATCCAAGGTCGATTACATGATTGATGGTCAGCTGATTGAGGTTATAGGGAAACCCATCTGGGAAAATGAAGAAAAAGAAATAAGTGTTCCGGCACAGGAAACACTAATTCCAGATCTTATTACTTTTTATGAGAAGGACGGAGAAAAGCAGTTTATCATCTTCGATGCGAAGTACTACAACATAACGTTGGAAAAAAGACATGGAAGTGATGTGATCAAGGGAAATCCCGGAGTGGGTGATGTTACAAAACAGTATCTATATCATTTGGCATACAGAGAATTTATAGATGTATTTGGCTTTAATAAAGTAAGAAACTGTTTCCTTATGCCGACGGAAGGCGATGAGATCATAAAATATGGCAAGGTAAGAATGCCTATACTTGAGCAGATCGGACTGGAAAATATACAGATCAGGCTTCTTCCAGGAGATAAGGTTGCGGAAATGTATCTTGCTAATCAGAAAATGGATATAGGATTGCTGGAATTGTAGTAATGCTTCGAAGCATATGTGTGAGGCTGACATGGCAGATGTTTTGACACCTGAGCAGCGCAGAAAAAACATGCAGCACATTAAAGGCAAGGACACTAAAATAGAAGTTATTCTGCGCAGAGAGCTATGGAAAAGAGGATACCGGTACAGGAAGAATTATGATAAGCTTCCAGGACATCCAGATATCGTCATCACAAAATATAAAATTGTTATTTTTTGTGATGGCGAGTTTTTTCATGGAAAGGATTGGGAGGTCCTAAGGCCACGGCTTGAAAAAAGTAATAACAGTGAGTTTTGGATCAGTAAGATTTCCAGAAACCGTGAGCGTGACAATGAAATAAACAAGAGGCTTTTATTTGAGGGATGGACTGTTATTCGGTTCTGGGGAACAGATATCAAGAAAAAGCCTGAAGAGTGTATAAGGGTTATTGAGGAAGTTATATTTGATGCGAAGGTAGGGAGAGATTAATGAAGAAAGTTGATAATCCAAAGGTATTTATTTCGTATGCATGGGGGAGCCAGGAATATCAGAATAAGGTGGTATCTTTTGCAACAAGTCTGTCTAATGATGGAGTTGAAGTTGTTTTGGATAAATGGTCTATGGTTGCCGGTAATGATCTTAATGATTTTATGGAGAAAAGTGTTAAGGATCCAAGCATAACTAATGTTATTATCCTTTTGGATGAGAACTATGCAAAAAAAGCAGATGACAGAAGTGGAGGTGTTGGGACTGAGACTCAGATAATATCACCAATGATTTACGCTGCTACAGAGCAAGACAAGTTTGTTCCTGTGATTTTTGAAAGGAACATTGATGGTGGGGTGTGCAAACCTGTTTATTTACAAGGACGATTACATTATGATCTGTCTGATGAAAACAGATATGCATCTGAATATCGGAATCTTGTAAGGCATTTATATGGAATAGAGACCTATAGGAAACCTGAAATTGGAAAGAAGCCTTCATGGGTGGATGAACAAATTGAAATAAAACCACTTTCAGTACTGAAGTATGATTCACTAAAAAAAAACAATTCTGAGGAAATAAAGAAGGATCAGCTTGAGGAATTCTTATTAGATATAGAGAACAGGATAGTTGATTATTCTATGACAAAACCACAGAGTGATTCGTTGGAGGATTATCTGCAGTTATATTCTGCGACATCGGAATTACGCAGTGATTTCTTGGAAATAGTAAGAAATAGTCTGTATGTGAAAAGTTATACACAAAGCATAGCTGACTTTTTTGAGAGAACATATAACAGATTAGACGAGAATACTTCTATTGGGAATGAAATATGCAAGGTGTTCTTACATGAGCTATTTTTATACTTTTTGGCTTGGTTACTTAAAAGAAAGCAGTATAAAGGTATGGGGTATGTTTTTGGAAGAACATATTTTAAGACAAGAGCAGAATATGGTTATGGGTATGGACATAACTACAACATGTTTTACAGCGGATCTCTTCATACAAATCTAGACAGGGCTGTTTGTCAAAAGGACAATAAAAATTATTATTCTGGGACAGCAAACCAATGGATAAGCAATATTGATATTAATTTCTGTACAAAAGAAGATTTTGTTTTTGCTGACTTAATTGCATATAACTATTCTATATATGGCTCAGGGTATAAAGATGATTGGAAGTGGTTTCCTGTAACATACATTTATGATAAGGAGTTCAACAGTAGGGTAGGTGCATTTGCAAGGCAGCTAGTATCCAAGGAAAAGCTTGAAAATGCTGTTAAATTATTTAACTATCAGTCAGTAGAAGAAATGATTGAGTCGTTTAAGGAGATAGAAGAAAAAATTCATCACGGAGAGTACAAAGATTATAGATACCCTAACTGCTTTGAATCTGCACAAATTATAGGGTATTTCGTTAAAGCGGAGGATATGGGCAGTGTAAACTGATAGTGGGATGAGGAAGATAGTAGCAGAGCTAAGATTGCGTATGCCAAAGCACATGGTAAGCCTATAGAGTACTTAGAGCCGCTAGAGAATAAGGAAAACAAACAATGAAAAAAGAATTTATAAAGACAATCATTGTGTCATATGGTGGCTTTTTCAGTGGTGCTGAAAAGAGGACGTTGACTCATGAGGGAGAGAAGATTCTCGTTGAAAGAGAATTCTATAATGGCGCTTTTGATGACGGAAAGATCCTTTATAACGGAAAAACTTGGAGTATGTTGCTTGATGAATTAGACAAGCTTCATATCGATGAATGGGATGAAGCATATGATGATCCTGATGTGATGGACGGAACACAATGGTCGCTGGATATTAAGCTTTCAGACAAAACTGAAGGATTGCATTATTGGGGAAGTAACAAGTATCCTGAAAATTTCGATGTATTTATGAAAGTTATGGAAATGAGATGAGGCCTTTAGACTATCAGAGGGATGATAATATGATAAATGGCTGTGAAGCATGTATTGCCTATCAAGTGCAAAAAGGTATCGCAAAACCAGATCTATGCGAAAATTGCGGGAAACAGGAAATGTCTTGGAGACAAAGTGCGGCCGGCACTCTGTACATGGAATGTTCCAACTGTCACGATACCATTGCTGTTGACTTAAATACCCCTTGTGAATTAGACCCTGTTTTTGGGCAAAAGGTTAAGGTGACAGTTGAACCACAGCAGAGGATGCCAGAAAAAGAGGCTGTTTCGGGGCTGTCAAAAGCTTTTAAAGTTAATGCTTTAGGCATGGTGAAATTGCTTAAAGAGGGGATTTCAATGGAAGTATCGATAAATGAACTTGAAGTAATGATTTCATTGATGGATAGATTTGGTGTTAGATACAGTCTAGAGAACTATGAGGATTGCAAGGTGAAGTATTCATTTTATAAGGATTGTAAGTATCCTTACTCAGCAATGCGTATATTCATGAAATGATCAATGAAAATGGAGTTTTTAAATGGCAAGATCTTTTTCTAAAAAAGATGCTACACGCTTAAAGAGTGAGCACAATAAGCTTTTAAACAGATTGTATAAAGTGATAGATGAGCCTAAAAGATATGCTGCGGATATAAAAGATGCAGCTGATGGTCTGATTGCACAAGAAGTCTTAAATATATTAAGGGATATTCCGGTTGAAGAGCTTAATCGTGACAGGGGCGGTCTGCGTATAAAGAATTTAAGAGATGCAGGCTATAACAATATTGCAGATGTTTCTACTACTAACGTATATGCTCTTGCTTCAATAAACGGAATAAGTCAGGATGCGGCGTATACAATAAAGAGAATAGCTCAGGATTTTACCAATAAAGCTCGCAAAGATACCAAAATCAGGCTGAGTGTAGATTCAAAGACGGCTAAAAATACAGAGTTGGTTTCATCAATTTTCAGGTATAAAGCATTTTCAAGATTGTCAGATAAGGCAGATGATTTACTTAATGATTTTGAACAGAAAATACAATATTTGATTGAGGATCTTGAGCCATCTACTGGTACCTTCAAGTGGCTTTTTACTTCATCGGCAAATAAGCAGAAGGCAGAAGCAGCTTATACTGAGCTGACAGACTTGCTCAATAATGAGTATGGTTCTCAGGCTATGGACATTACAGACCAGGCTAGAGAAGTGGATGGAACAGAAGATAGTGATGCATGGGATGATTTTAAGCAAAAATCTATTGAGTATTTTACTACGCTGGAGAATGTTTATCCGGGCATATTAGGGAACGCCGACGAAGTATATGGATTACCAGAAGATTTAGCCAGGGAAATCCAAGATGAATGTTTCTTCCCTGACGGATTGCTGTGTACTTTGAGAAGATATCAGGAGTGGGGAGTAAAATATACGCTTCATCAGGAAAAGGTTCTTCTCGGAGATGAAATGGGTCTTGGTAAAACAGTTCAGGCCATTGCAGCAATGGTTTCCTTAAAGAATACTGGAGCTACCCATTTTGTAGTTGTGTGCCCGGCAAGTGTTATTACAAATTGGTGTAGGGAGATCCGTAAGCACAGTAAATTGGCTGTGATAAAAGTTCATGGTCAAGGAAGAAAATATGCGCTGAATTCTTGGATTAGGTCAGGTGGTGTTGCAGTTACGACATATGAGACTACAGGCTATTTTAAATTGGAAGATGATTTTAGATTTACGATGCTTGTTGTAGATGAAGCGCATTATATAAAAAATCCGGGAGCGGCAAGATCAAAGAATGTAAAGAAAATATCTGAGCATGCTGATAGAATGCTGTTCATGACAGGTACTGCGCTGGAAAATAAGGTTGATGAAATGATTGCCCTTATCGATATATTACGGCCTGAAATAGCGAGCTCTGTACGAAGCAGAGCATTTATGGCAACTGCACCACAGTTTCGAGAGCGCGTAGCTCCTGTTTATTACAGGAGAAAAAGAGAACAAGTACTAACTGAATTGCCGGAACTTATTGAAAATAAGGAATGGTGCACCATGACACCGCAAGAAGAGGAAATATACGAAAAGACGGTTTATTCAAAGAACTTCATGGCTATTCGTAGGGTGTCCTGGAATGTTGATGATTTGAAATATTCATCAAAAGCTAAGAGACTATTAGAGATAGTTGAAGACGCAAGAGATGATGACAGAAAAGTTATTGTTTTCTCATATTTCCTGGATACTATCGGGGCGGTATGTGAGTTGTTGGGACCTTCTTCCTGCATGAATCCTATAAATGGCTCGATTACACCACAAAGAAGGCAGGAAATAATAGATGAGTTTGACAGTGCTCCAGCTGGGACTGTATTACCAGCGCAGATTCAATCTGGAGGAACCGGTTTGAATATCCAGTCAGCAAGTGTAGTGGTAATCTGTGAACCGCAGTATAAGCCATCCATTGAAAATCAAGCAATATCAAGGGCATATAGAATGGGGCAGGCGCGAAATGTTCTTGTATATAGGCTGCTTTGTGAGGACACTGTTGACGAGAGAATACTGACAATCCTGGAGAGAAAACAGGCTGAATTTGATGCATTTGCAGATAAGTCAGTTGCGGCCAAGGAAAGCATTGAACTAGATGATAAGAGTTTCGGAGACATCATCAAGGAAGAGATAGATAGGATCAATGCAAAGCACGGACGTAGAGGAACTATAGAGGAAGAAGATAACCTGTAAATTAGGAGATTTGATTTGTATAACAAAAACCATGCAAGCCTCATAAAGGAGGCTTGTAATCATTTTACGAAAAGAATACTTATATCGGCAATAATGTTGTCTTTATCGGCATGTGGTTCTGTGAATTCAACAGATAACAATGATCCAGAGCAAGAGTCAGATACGGAAGAAGTAACGCAAGAGCAGGTTGAAACAGTTGATGAGTCTAACGAGAAACAGGAGCCGATTGTCGCTTTGACAGAAGCTGAACTTCGAGAGTTCACAGATCTTTTTAATTCTGATGAGTATAATGGATTCCTTCTAGAATCATATAATTCTCCGGAAGAAATCAATTGGGACTCTGTCTTGGAATTTGGTGCTGGATTATCTGTACAGGATGTTTCTGAAAATGAGATTAGCGATTATCTGGAGTCTAAGGGAGAGAAGGAATTGTATGGGGATCTCTTCGTAATAAGGAAGAGTGAACTGTCAGATTATATTATCAGGCACACAGGACTGAATAATATGACAGAGGATATTATTTCATGGGATTATGTATCGAAGCATGACTCATATTACAAAGAGCATTGGGCTGCGCATCAAAATCAATATACTTGCATATCGGGAGAAAAAGCCGGGGATCACTATGAACTGCGATTTAGAGTAAATTCAGAAGAATTACCGGGGGCAAATGCCGGTAAGAATTATGGAAAGTGGGCTGATCGAGTTCTCAAAATGACTAAAACATCAGACACTATGGTCTTTGAGTCGAATGTTATTCAGTGGGACGACTATTGTGATGAGGAGCAGACATTCGATGTCGAGCTTTCGCAGTATGATGGATCTGTACACTTTGTTACTTATTCAGCAAATCCAGATGAAACGGATATTACGATTGTTAAAGATGGTAAGTTCCTAGCAGATCTGTATACTTCAATATATTCTGAAGATGGGACAAAATATCTGAAGAAAGTCATCGCAGTAGGCTTTTTTGACTTTAATAGTGATGGCATGGATGATATAGCTGTTATAGGCGATTCGGATTTAGGAAAGCATGTTCTGTTATACGAGTCAGTTCCCGGAGATTATCCATTCGAAAGCTTTGCAGATTTGAATGAAGAAAAAATGTCAGACATAGGGTGTGACTTTACAATAGCTGGTGTAAAGGAAGCTTTACTTGGTGATAAACAGAAAGAACAATATAGCAGTTATCAAGATCTTTATATGCATTTGGCAAAAGTTTACAGCATACAAGATGATAAAAACCAATTTGATCTTATTTATGCAGATGCTGACGATATTCCAGAATTTGTTGTCGGTTATCCTGGGTATTGGGTTTCTCTTGTAGCATATGAGAATGGTAAGGCTCATTATCTCATGAATAGATGGCCGTATGGGGCTGGAGGAAATGGCGGATATTCCTATGCACCTAAAAAAGGAATCTATTATAACGGAAATGCAGATTACGCTGGAGCTATTTACTACAACACATATATGTCTAAGCGTGATAAGGGTGAACTTGGGACGGATTATTGGGTTAAAGATAATAACTTTAATGATCTTGATGGTGATGGATGGCCCTCAGATGACGAACTTCAGGCTTCTGGTGAATATGTTGGATCTTCAGAATATCATAACGAAACAGGTAAAGATATGACTGAGGACGAAATTAAAGAGGTAATCAGTCTTTACGAAAGCTATGAAATGAAACAGATTTCAGGCCGTATGGATTATCCGACATTTTTGGATAAGCTCGCAGGAAAAGAAGTGGGTATTACTGAAGAGCAGGCCTTGACGGCAATTAAGAATTATTGTCTTGAGCAGAATGCAGATTTGGAGAACATAGTTAACTCTGGAAACTACACTGTCTACTGGAATGTTGAGTCAATTGATGATGCGGATATTGTCGTATTGTACAGATCTTATACTGGCTCTCAGCTTCGGTATTATATAGACCGGTTCTCAGGAAGTACATACAGCAAAGAGTTCGTTCCTGGCATTACTGAGGAAGAACAGTGGACCGATGAGTATTTTAATGTGAAAGACTATATGAATTAGTATATGATTGCAGTCTGTAGAAGGACGAAATAGATGTGAGGAACAGGAAGATAATGATTGATAAGGAAAGCGCACGTAAGATTTTGCAGGAGAAGCTTGCTGAAAATCTTGTTATAGTGGATTCCTTTGAGAGCCCGGATGCATGGTGTTTCGGGCTTGGACTTATTAATGATGATGGTAAGATTATGCCACTCATGGGAAACAGCACTATAAGGATCAGCAAAGAAACAGGGGAAATGGAGTAAGAGGAGTTTTGATGGGAAAGACGGCTATTGCATATTACAGCAAGCATCATGGAAATACGAAAAAGGTGCTAGATGCGATAAAAGGATATGATCCGGAGGTTGTGCTTATAGATGTTACAGAAAAGCATGAGGTAGACCTGACAGGCTATGACAGGATTGGCTGGGCTTCCGGCATCTATTATCTTAAATTTGCAGAACAGGTTCTGAATTTTGCAAGGGTAAACTTGCCGCCAAATAAGGATGTCTTTTTCATAGCTACAGCAGGTAATCCTACTGGTGGGATTTTTAATGCAATATCAGAAATAACAAAGGGTAAACATTGCAGTGAACTTGGTAGATTTACTGCAAAAGGATTTGACACCTTTGGACCTCTGAAGGTGGTGGGTGGTATTCAGAAAGGCCATCCTACAGAGGAAGAGTGTCAGGCAGCAGTCGAGTTCTATAAGAATCTATAAAGATAACAGAAAGCTTATGAGGAAAAATATGAGCAGTGAAAGAGATCTGACAAAGGATATGCTGGATGAACTGAAGCGTAACGGAATTGTTGCATCATATAAAGATTTTGAGGCCAGGACACAGCGACTGATAAGCCTAAATGATGGATTTGGAGAGATGCTGGATTTTATACCAGATTTTATAATGATAGATCTTTTAAAAGAATTCAAATGTGAATTACTAGGGCAGACATACAGCAATATGGATGAATTGGCAGATGGAATTCTTAATTATAAACATGGTAGCGTTCAGCTTATGAGGAAAATAGCTAGACATTTTTTTGTGTTCAATCCTAATGCAAAGGAATTTGAGTTAGATAAAGCCTTTGAGGGATTTAGCCCGGCACAGTTGGATAAAATGTCGCAGTGGAGTAAGCAGGAACTATTGGATGCGGATATAAATCCATCAATGACAGTTTATGAAATTGATGCTAAAGTCCGTGAAAACGGTAAAAGAAAAAGCATAAGAGTTACTGATGATGAGTATAAAGTGCTAAATGCATACAGCATGGCTGATGATGCGATTAAGGATAAGGTAAGAGGATTACTAAAATTACACTGAATGCGAAACAACCTTATTTCAAAAACGCTATTGAGATTTCTCAATTGGAACTCAATTTGCGGTCAATGACAAATGATCAAAAGTATGATTCAAATTAGTCGGAGGGACATGAGATGAAGAAGTATGTGGGGACTATGTTTTTTGCAATTGCGGTATTGGTGCTGCTTATAGGCATAATAACTCCGGCAGGAATAGTGAGCTGCGCCATAGTTGCAGCGATACTTGCCAGTTTAGGAGTGTTCATCGAAATAAAGCGTCAGCAAATACAGTAAACATGAAAAGCGGTCTGTTCACAGGCCGCTTTCAATAATTAATTATATATCATCTAATGGGTATTCTTCTGCCAGGCGGTCGTACCACTCGTCACGGTGCTTCTTGCGATCCTCATTAGATACCGGCTCCAGCTCTTCAAACAGGAAAGCCGGGAATCCGTGGAAGTCCTCGTATTCACCACCAATTTCTGGTTGTCCTTCAATGGCGAGCATCCCAATTTCAATATCTGTTTCCAGATAAGTGTTCACAATAGTATATTCTTTCCCATATTCTAGAAGCCGCCCTGCAACAATAGGCTTCAGATAATAGGTGAAATCGTCATCGTCGCCCATGAAAATATGGGTATCGGTGGAGAAGTACTGGCTGCGCCTAAGAAGGTAGACTACTTCATCAGTTCCTTCAGAGATGCAGCGGACTTTTCTTTTACGTCTGTCAAAATAGTCAACGTAGGTATCTGGAAATGCTTCAATATTATTCTCATAATCCATCGGATTAAGTTCATCAAATCTAGTATTCATCGTTATCTCCTAAAGTTCGGATTTATTCCCGTTTCTATTTTACATAAGTAAAGGGTTCATCAGCAATGACTATTTATCCCTGCTGCAGCCCCTCCCAAAATGGTGTCATCTTTATTGGACTAGACAAGTGCTATAACAGTGGTATAAGGGGAAAATATGCCTGGCATGATGACTGGACTGGAGGTGAGCTGACCGGCAGGAGGGATTCTTTGGATCTGGTATGAAATCAAGATTGACTTACGTAGAATCCTTAAGAATAGTCTTGCCTACATATTGTCGGACAAAAAGCCTTTTTCTTATCACCGGCCATTTCTACCATACTTATAGAGAGGGCTTATCAACGTGTACAACAACATATATAGCAGCGATTATACCTGGTTCTACGGAGCCAGGTATTTTTTTGCCCTCCTAGGAGGTGGTGAGAGATATGGATGCAGTTTGAAACCCTGTGAGGGGGTAGGAGTACACCCTGTCAGTGCAAGTTATGACACCCTTACAGTGCAGTATAAGACTCTAAGGGTATTAAGGTTACGTGATTTAACGTGTACATTATTACGCAGAGGAAAAAAGTATGGCATATAAAAAAGCAATCAAAAGAAAGATTGTTGATAAGCGCCCGAACAATATGCGCGGAGAAAATTTTAAAAAGATAGTAGGGGATAATCTGACGATTCTGCAGGATACTCTTGGATGGACAAATTCACAGATGGCAGAGCTCCTCGGAATGGCGGAGACAAGCTATGTGAAAATCAAGAGTGGTCTCAGAAGCCTCACACTTGAGAAGGCTGTAATTTTGTATTATTCGTTAGATGTAAATCTTCATAGGCTGGCAGCCAATGATAATTCATACAAGATGTTAATATCAGAAGATCCCAAAGCTCTTTCAGGTAAGAAACCTTTTGATTTTGAATCAGGGCTAAGTGACCTGATAGCAGATATTCAGAATTCAGACAGTTACTGGGAAAGAGCTGAGAAGATTCTGTATGTTTACAAATCTTTTGGAGATATGCTGGCAGTGTTAATGAGCCCGGATTACAAAAAGAATAAGGGCGAGATAGTAGATTAAGAGTTATTTGTTGTTGTATCGTATCAGAAGTTTAGGCAGTAAGAGTTAGTCATCAATTGAACCAGAGAGAACAAGAAGTAATACTCTTGGACTCTCTGGTTTTTCTTTTGCATTAACATGGATGTTATTAGGGGGAATTGTAACAGCTGTTTTTCTTAGTTAAGTAGGGAGGAATCAAAATGATGCACAGATTAACGGCACACCAGCTTGCCATTGAGATTTGCAGAAAGGAGAAGCTAGAATATATTTCTGTACTGATGCTGTCAAAAATGTTACTTGAGAGGTACTGCTATGCTTATGGGCAACCATCAGATATGAGTCCTGAGGAGATAAAAAAGAACAAGCAAGAAATAAGAAGGAAGTACATAAATATCATAACGAAGAAAGGACGCTTTAAGAATGCGGACTATGGTGTTTTTATATGGGAAGTGGTAAAAGCACCATGGTTTAGGGAAAAGTCAGAGATGATCCTTGATGAGATAGAGAAACTTCTTGATGGAGATATTTCAGAAGGGGATTATGATTACGAAAAAGATAAGGATCATGAGGGGAAAAGGCTACGTATCATTCTTAAAGAGAGATTTCTGCGTGGAAAGAACAATATAAAATCTGAGGAGAAAATAGGCACAATGATAGGGGTTTGCCGTGCAACTGTCTTCCGTAAAGAACCTGATGCCATTGTTTTATTTGGCGCGCTTATGTGGAGCTACGCTATGCGCAGGGAACTGGAGGATATCGATGCAGGGGTAATTTCATCTGAGGTTGAAGAGGATGAGCCAGCTGATATCAGTGTTTCAGCAATGGAGCCTGTAACAGAATAATTTTTTTGATATCAGAGCAGCTATGGAGAAATCTGTAGCTGCTTTTTCAATGCGACTAAGGTGCGACAAACATGAGACTGAGATGAGACTGGCATGCGACTAAGGTTAGACTCTGATTAGACAGTATTGCGACAAAGATTAGATTGAATTTAGATTTGGATGCGACTGAAACAGCCTTATTCTGTGGTATTATGCTCACTGTCAAAAAAGAAGGAGGGAAAAGAATTGTTGGGACGAGTGATTATCAGCATTTGCGGTCCTCCATGAACGAGTTTCTTCTATATATAAAGCACTTACTTTTGGAAAGGAATTTATCATGGAGAAATTGTATGGAAGAACCGTTGGGGAAAGAATAAGGATCCTAAGGGAAAGCGCAGGAATCCGGCAGGAAGATTTAGCTAAAGACTTTAAACTTGCTAACGCTGGAGTGGTTTCATTTTATGAAAATGATAGAAGACCGCTGCCAACAGATATAGTCGTTGCATACTCAGATAAGTTTGCAGTATCTACAGACTGGATCCTGAAGGGTGATGCATGTTAGCAGCATATTTTCACACTATACAAATCTTATAAGTTTTATACAGATTGTAAAATGACCTTTGATACTGCAGGACTTACAATTAATAATGTAGAAAAAAGTTCTGCGGTTTCAAAAGGGGGAAACAGTAATGGGAGCAAGAATGAACGCAAGTATTCTCGATAACTATAGGAGAGCTAATGATGAAAAAAGGATAAAGATAGTCCTTGATCATTATTCTAGTTTCATGCCATATGTAAATGCTTATGAAGCAGGGCTTATCAGAACTATAAAAGCAGAACGGGAATATAACAGACGAGTTGCCCTTGGGGATCCTGGTGTGAGAGTCCAGACTTCTAACATTGGAAATCCTACATCCAGCGAAGGCGATGAGGACATGATAGTTCGCCAGGCAGTCAGAGCTGGAGACTATATCACTGCACTTCGTGGTGCTGATAAGTTTGAAACACATAAGTGGGAGATTCTTTTGCTGAAGGACATGAGAGAGATCTACGGGCTTGTAGAAGAGCAAATTGGTTCTCTGGGTGATGAAAAAGATGTATTCAAAAGATACCTCAAACGTGAGTTCAAACTTGCTGCCATTGCTGGTACTGAGGGGGTCACTTCTGAGGCAATGAAGAAGAGATTTGGAACCTTAAGGAAAGACGTGGTAGATAACTCTCTTAAGTGGCTTAAGGAGCAGAGACCTTACTCATATTTGGAACAAAAAGGAGCATAAGGAAATGAGTAACCAGTTGGAGATGGTAAAGAAGACGCGTGGAAATACGAAACGTCTATATACATATGAAGAGATATCACATCTTATTGCAGGGGATAAGAGAACAATAAGAAAGATGGCTGAAGCGTGTGGTGCATACCACTATATAAACAGGGCTACAGTGTATATTGATTATCCAATATTAGAAGAATTTATTTTGTCACATAAGAATCGGTAACGTATGAATAAGACTTGGCAGATTCAGATTAGTTCTTGCTACAGCGCTCGAATAGAGTCATAATAATATTGTGCTGAAGTACTTTTCATGAATTACAGCCAAGTCTAATTTCATAAAACGTCTTTAACTTTGCAGAAAGGAATCAAATGGGCAATGACATTGCTACAGTAAAAGAGACTAAAGCAAAGGCGACAAGACTGATGCGACTCAAAGAAGCTTCGGAGTATTTTAAGGTCGGCAGAGCAACTATGAAAAAGTTGGCAGAAGCCTGCGGAGCTTATTATCCACATAGTAAGACGCTTGTTTTTGTGGATCCGGAACTTGTAGAGGAGTATTTACGAACCGCGAAAAAACGGTAGTTATGGAGGAAGAATGGCAAATTCAAGAAAAGACTTGAAAGGTAACACCCTCTTCCGCGGAGAACATCAGAGAAAATCAGACAAGCGTTATATGTATATCTACACCGATCCTATCGGCAGGAAGAAATACATATATGCAGATAATCTGTTAGAACTTAGACGGAAAGAGGACAAATTAAAAAAGGATCAGCTGGATGGACTTGATATCTATGCTGCAGGCCTTGCAACCATCAATTCTACATATGACAGATACATTTCAACAAGGATAGACCTGAAGGATTCGACACAGAGCAACTACGAATATACTTACGAGCGTTATGTCAGAGAAGACTTCGGAAAAAAGAAACTTGTTGATGTAAAGTATTCCGATGTGTTGCAGTTCTACACCTTTTTACATTCGGAAAGGCATCTTTCATTTTCTACTATTGAATCTGTAGATGGATTGTTGCATCCAACATTCGAGTTGGCTGTAAGAGATGATATAATAAGAAAGAACCCGACCGAAGGAGCAAAGAGAGAACTTGCAAAGAGACTTCCTAAGACGGAAACGGAAAGGCAGGCACTTACTCCAGAGCAACAAAAAGCCTTTATGGAATATGTTGCTATGAGCCCGGTGTATTATCATTGGTGGCCGCTTTTTACTGTACTTCTTGGAACGGGGATGCGAATTGGAGAATGCACTGGCCTTCGTTGGCAGGACATCGATCTGAAAGAGGGATGGATAGATGTTAATCATACACTGTCGTACTACCCTCAGAAGGGTTCACGCACATCAAAGCTAAGGATCTCAACACCTAAGACCAAAGCAGGTTGTAGAATAATCCCTATGATGGATGCTGTTAAAGAAGCATTCCAATTTGAAAAGGAAAACCAACTTGCAGGCAAGGGGTACAATCAGACTGTAGTAGACGGATATTCGGGATTCATTTTCCAAAACAAGTATGGCTCAGTAATGAGCGCTGCCTCAGTTAATAAAGCAATTAAAAGAATCTACAATGATTACAATCATGAGGAAGAGATTGATGCTGTTAGGGAAGATAGGGAACCGATAATACTTCCGCATTTCACGTGTCACTATCTGAGACGTACATTTGCTACAAGGCTCTGTGAGGTGGAAGACAATCCAAAAGTGATCCAGGCAGTGATGGGACACAGACAGATTTCTACTACATATGAAATCTATGCTGATTCGTCAGATCGGAGAAACAAAGAATCAATCAATAAGCTTGCAGCAAAGCTTAATGGCGTTTTCTAAAATGGTACTCCGAAAAGAATTTTTCTGACAAACCAAAATTGACAAAACAACATTCTGACAAACGAGCATAATTATCCAAAGGAAAAGCGCAAAAGTCTATGGAAAGTATACGCTGAAACAAGTACGAAATATCGTGACTGATACAGCCTTTGACAAACAGCTGACAAATCTGTGGGGAAGTCAAATGAACGTAGATGTTCTCAAATGCGTAACCCCAAAAGTACAGTAATGAAGATAGATGCTCGTATATGATCTCAAATGCTTCCAGATGCTTAAGCGGTCGAAAAAATCCCGACGCTCAAAAGCGTGAACTAAGGAAAGCCAGTATTTACAAGGCTTTCAAGGATTTAATAAAGCAATTTGCAACGATTTTGCAACAAAATAGGGATTGATAATGCGTGATAGTGCGTAAAAATCATCCCAAATACATTCTCACAAGTTTAATAATTTAGCACGACAAGGACATTTTCCAAGAGAAATCTTAGAAGATGTCCTTTTTCGTTATGGTCAAAAATTATTTTACAAAGGA
>NZ_JAGBLU010000042.1 GCF_017635265.1 Butyrivibrio sp. | reverse complement strand
ATGACAGCTTAACGAATGACAAGGTAGGCATGGGCTGTGCCGAACCAAACGCTTGTGGACATCGTTGGGAAAACTACTCTCTACGGAGAGCGTGACAATAACCGTGGTGGTTGAAGCAAGAATCCCATCAAGCTTTAGCTTATGGGAGTGTCAAGCGCACATGCTTAATATAGATGGGAAGCTTGAGGCGGCAAAAGAATTTGGACAACGTATTTTGAAAGCATAATGGTTATGCTTCAGTTTAATGAAAGATTTATAGCCAGAAAACCATATACAAAACATTGTATTATTATTCATCAATCCGAGCCTGTTCTGGTTCGGATTATTTTTAGAATTATATATACTCTTGCGTATATATAATTTTGAGTATATAATTAAAGCAGAAGGAGGAGCCAACTATGTACATTAAGCAATACCTGGAAGACAACAGAATATCGATATATAAAGTTGCTAATAGCGCTCTGGTAGCGTATCCTACGGTCTTTAACATCGTTAATGGCAAGGTGGATATCCTTAACTGTGCCCTTGGTGTTGTGAAAAAGATAGCGGACGCACTTAATCTTACAATAGATGAACTTCTTACACTGTGTGACAAGAATCATTCTTTCAATTTGTTCAGAAGCGAGCAGTGTCATTTGGTAAATCGGATGGGCGAAATTGATTATGTGATCGACCTCCTGGAAAAGAAAAAAATAAATTATTACTGGAAACTGGATATGAAGGCTGAGGCATTTTATCTTCTTGCAATGCTGGATTATCTAAGTAAGCGTAACGGACTTCCAAAGTGTAATGAATATGAAGAAATAAGGCGCTATAAACTGGAAAAGCCTGTATTCCCTGCTGATACAGAATTGTCAGAAAAACTCTTGGGAAAAGATGCATACAAAGAGGCTATGGATCACGCTATTCCTGAGTTTCTTAATTTTAATATAGTAGAATGTGAGATTATAAATGGATAAGGGTTTATTTACAAAAGAAAATATAGACAATCTGTTGTTTCAACTGGCAAAAGAGTATAAAAAGCTTAATAGAAAGAACATTCCAGCAGAGATTGTAATTATAGGCGGTGCAGCAATAGTTTCAAAATATGGATTTCGTCCATCTACAACGGATATCGATAGTCTGATTTTTGCATCATCTTCCATGAAAGATGCCATAAACATCGTGGGCGACAGAAACGGACTTCCGACTGGATGGATCAACGAGGAATTTAGAAAAACCAGCTCATATACTGAAAAGATTCGGCAGTATTCCAAGCATTATAAAATGTTTGCAAACATACTTGAAGTAAGGATGCTCCCATCAGAGTACGATGTTGCAATGAAACTGGCTTCAATGAGGCCATACAAGTATGATATGTCAGATGCTGTCGGCATCATAAAGTCAGAGAATATCACGAGAGAGCTAATAGAGAAAGCTGTTGTGAATTTTTATGAGAGCTTTGA
The DNA here is from genome assembly GCF_017635265.1 of Butyrivibrio sp. Lineage (GTDB taxonomy): Bacteria > Bacillota > Clostridia > Lachnospirales > Lachnospiraceae > Butyrivibrio. Next base: position 3,102 of record NZ_JAGBLU010000042.1, on the reverse strand, counting down.
AAATCTTTCTCATCCTGAAGAAGCAAGAAAGCTTCTTGATAGTATCTTTTCTGCGGACAATCTGGAGGAGCTATATGACAGTACTAGATCGTCAGAGTCTGATAACCGGGTAATCCTCAAGGATATCGATGATAATTATCCGAAGCTGCTTAACGAAGGTAATCTTGCAAGCGTTTTGGAGGCTGCAAAAAGAAAGAGGGTCAGAGAATCTAAGGAATGAGATAAAAAAGTTCTGATGAATATAAGCAGACTTGCATCCTATTGTGAAAAAGAGTGTTGAAGGAAAAAGAATGTGCTATTATAAATAAAGAAGCAAAGGAGCTTACAGAAATGTTGGCAGACTTTGCTTTTTTCTTTTGTATGGCTGTAAATGCAATAGGAGGTTGTAGGTATGGCAGCATTTGAACGTGTATTGTCAGGGATACCGGAAATGGATAAAGCGCTTGATAACATCAGGCTTGGTGACAACGTTGTTTTCAGGGTTTCTGACCTTTCGGAGTTTAGAATGTTTGTTGATCCTTACGTTGAGCAGGCGAAGAAGGATGGGAGGAACATAATCTACTTCAGATTTGCCAGCCACGAGCCGCTTGTGGAAGACTGTCCTGAGGTAAAGATATATCAGGTACCGCTAACACACCGCTTTGAGACGTTCACCGTAGATATACATAATATCATTGAAAAAGAAGGAAAGGATGCCTTCTATGTTTTTGACTGCTTGTCAGAGCTGCAGATACGCTGGGCTACTGACCTCATGATGGGGAATTTCTTTAGGGTTACGTGTCCGTTCCTCTTTATTCTCGACACTGTTGCGTTTTTCCCGATAATACGGGGAAAGCATTCTTTTCACGCAGTCAATAAAATCCTCAATACAACGCAGCTTTTTCTTGATGTATATTCTGATTCTAAAAATGTATATGTACGCCCTGAGAAGGTCTGGAACAGGGATTCAGAGACTATGTTCCTTCCGCATATTTATAAAAAAGATGAAGGAACCTTCAGGCCAATCCTTGATGGCGTCCAGTCCAGCCGTTTCTATCAGCTTCTTGATAATTTCCAGAGACCTGGGGAGGATCAGTATGTTGATTTCTGGGATAAGTTTTTTAATACGGCAAAGCTCCAGTATGACAACCATATGGATATGATAGAGTCCTGCAACATGATGTGCAATATCATGATGACCAGGGATGAGAAGATGAGACAGATGGTAAAAAAGCATTTTGAGCCTGAGGACTATTTTGCTGTCAGGAATCATATGATAGGGACAGGACTCATTGGAGGAAAGGCCTGCGGAATGCTTCTTGCCAGGGCTATCATCCGCAACGAGAATCCTGAGATAAACGAAGTGTTGGAACCCCACGATTCATTCTTTATGGGCTCGGATGTTTATTATACTTATATCGTTGACAATGAGTTCTGGGATCTACGGATTCGCCAAAGAGCTGACGAAGAGTATTTTTCACTTGCCGATGAGTTTGCAACAAAGCTGAAGCAGGGATCTTTTTCAGAAGAACTAAGGACTCAGTTTAAGCATATCCTGGAATACTATGGGCAGGATCCATTTATTGTAAGGTCAAGCAGTATCCTCGAGGATGGATTTGGAAATGCTTTTGCCGGAAAGTATGAATCGGTATTCTGTGCAAACAGGGGCACCTTAGAGGAGAGGCTTGAAGAATTTGAGAATGCCATCAGAACAGTATATACCAGCACCATGAGCCTGTCTGCCCTTGATTACAGAAAGAGGCGTGGACTTGATAAAAGGGATGAGCAGATGGCACTGCTAATACAGAGAGTTTCAGGGTCTTATTATGGTCCTTATTATATGCCCTGTGCTGCTGGTGTTGGCTATTCCTACAGTCCATACAAATTCCTTGCGGACATCGAACCAAAGGCTGGCATGTTAAGGCTTGTCATGGGTCTTGGTACATCAGCTGTGGACAGGACTATGGGCTCATATCCCCGTCTTGTAAGCCTTGATATGCCGGAGGCAACTTCATTAGTTACCGTAGCTGAAAAGCACCAGTTTTCTCAGCGGGCGGTAGAAGCCATGGACGTGAGCGAGCATGCATTGAAACGATTGGAGCTTAGAGATATTGAAGGCAAGCTTCCGATGTATCTGATAAACACACTTCTCGAACACGATTATGAAGTGGAGGATTCTTTAAAAGAGCGTGGTATATACCGGGATGTGAGATTCATATCCTGTAGAGGCCTTGTGAAAAAGCAGACCATAATGACACAGATGCAGCAGCTTATGCAGATAATCCAGAAGGAATATGAGCATCCTGTAGATATAGAGTTTACAATGAACCTTTCGGAAAACGGTGAGTATTCCATAAACCTCCTGCAATGCAGGCCGCTTCAGGTATTCAAGGATACAGCACAAGTAGTTGTTCCCGAAAGTGTACCGGAGGATAACATCATCCTTGAAAGCGTAGGCTCTTCAATGGGGCTCTCGAGGAGTGTTCCTATTGACCTGATAGTCTATGTTGATCCCAAGGCATACTATGAAATGCCATACGCTGATAAGACCCGGATTGCAAGGATCATAGGCAAGGTAAACTGGACATTCAGAGAACAGGGCAGGCACATGATGTTGGTCGTTCCAGGGCGTATAGGTACTTCATCTCCTGAACTTGGGGTACCTACAATCTTTGCGGATATCAGTGAATTTGAGGCGGTATGTGAAGTTGAGGAAAAGGAGGCTGGCTATAACCCGGAGCTGTCCTATGGAAGCCACATTTTCCAGGATCTTGTAGAAGCAGATATTCTATATACCGCTGTTTTTGCAAACGAGAATACTCTGCATTTCTCACCGGATAAGCTCTCAGCTTATAGAAATAATACCGCAGATTTTACGGATAGGGACAGCGATGCAGACATCGTAAAGGTCTTTGACATGAAAGAAGCTGAATGCACTCTTTTCTACGATTTGGAAAAGAATCACCTGTTGCTAAAAACATGAATAGCCTTTCGGAATTGAAGTGCATTTAGAGCATAAATAACGGGATCCGCCCGATTGAACCTTGAAAAGTTAATACTATCCTAAAAGATTGGAAGATATGGGATCGATTGAGAAGAATTGCCCTAAAAATGGCGTACTTT
>NZ_JAGBLU010000041.1 GCF_017635265.1 Butyrivibrio sp. | reverse complement strand
GGAAAAACATTCCTGATAGAACATCTGCTTAAGGATTCCCTCAGCGAATCCCATGTAATCATTCGCATCTCACTATTTGGGCTCACTGATATCAGCCAGCTCCATCAAAACGTCAATAAGGCATGGCTTCAAGCAAAATCCGGTCTTTGGAGCAAAATAGATGACGGGAAGAAAATAGTCAACACCATAAACAATGTTTTGGGTAGCATCGCTCCCCTGAAAAAATACACAAGTGTTGCTGGTAGTGTACTTTCTTTGAATATATTTGATCTCATATCCATAGAAAACACAATTGATAAAAAGCCGGTAGTACTTGTTTTTGATGATCTGGAGAGGTCCAAACTTGACCAGATAGATATGCTTGGAGCAATTAACCACTACTCAGAAAACAAAGGTTTCAAAGTAATAGTCATCGCTAACGAAAAATTCATGCAAAAGACCAGCGATGATAAATCCTCCGGGATCTCATATAGCGAAATCAAAGAGAAACTGATTCAAAGGACAATTCATCATACGCCTGACTATGCTGCGATCGTAAAGAATATAATCTCAGAGTATGCCAGTGAGACTCCTGCATACTCAGACTTCCTGCAAAAGTGTCTACCGTCACTACAAGCCCTTTTCTCAGATACCATGCCTAATGGAGACTCCATGACAGATGTTTCTTCAGAAAAGATTAAAGAAGTACAGATGTACAGCCATCAGGACAAAGATGCTTATGTCAATGAAAAAACGGAACTATTAAAAAAGAAGCAGCACAATATACGGAGCCTTAAATGCGCTATACAGGACTTTGAAAGAATTTTTGATAAGCTAAACTCCTATAATATTTCCCATGTAGACACTTACTTTTTTAGCTTCGTTTCCTGTATGCTCGCTTCAAAAGCTGGTTTATACGCTCCCACAGATAGATATGGAAGCATCTTCGCAAGTTCCAATCTGGAATTCCTATATCCCGGATACTACAAAGCCACATTTTTACCTGACTGCTTTGAGACGTGGATCACCATGGGTGTCTGGAATGAGAAAGAAATAGATGAATACTGTGAAAAAACAGCCATACTGCAGTCACATAGCGATATTCCTCAAGATCTTGTACGCCTTCAGCGCATAGATTATCTTGAGGAAGACGAAGTAACACAAGGCTTCCCTGAAGTTCTCACCATGGCTTATAACGGGGAATTGACACTGGATGAATACGTGACTTTCATATTGAACCTATCTATCGCCAGAGAATATGACTTTGGCCTTCCATGTGAAATATCTTGGGATCAGTTAAATATCGGGATAAAGAACAAGCTCCATAGTATACTCGAAGCCGGCGACCTGGACTACCATACAACAACAAGGCTCGATGTGTCCATGCTATCAGAGCCAGAAAAGGAATCTTATCTCCTGATAGAATCCTTTATAAAGTCAGAAAAGAGCATGTTCCTGATTAACGAAAGAGCCTTTATTAATGCTATGTCAGCATATTACGAGACTGCTTTCATTGAATGCAGCAGGAAACGTTTTGATTCATTCACTGACGCAATGGCCACAGTTTCTGTAAAAGCCTTTGAAGCAACAGACAACTATGGAAAAGCCTGCTTTGTTGGCTATATGACAGACTTTTTAGAAAAGTTGTCTAATTCTTATGATTATAAAAATAACGACTCCGAAAGCAAGGGCGACGGAATAACAAGCCTCAAAAACCAGCTTACAGAGTTACGTGACAAAAAATACGCAGATAAGGCCTTTGCCAAAAAGAATACAGACATTCTAATAAATGAACTTGATAAATATATCCCCAATGTCTCTTTACCCTAAAATGGCCAAGTAGATCCTTTTTACTTCCCCCATGATGCATCATATCCAGAAAAGAGGCCGCAACTTCGCGACCTCTCTTGCTTTCTATTCTCACTTTCACATCTTCTTCGCCATCCGATAAAACGTCGACCTCCCCATTCCGCACGCTTTGAAGGACTAAAGTACATTGCATTTTTCCCGGCAAGTTCATGGTTTGATAAGGTATCGCTGAGAATAAGAGCGCATCCACTATGCCTTGCGTCTAGCACGAAACTGGCCAAAGTATCTGTTAGTGGCGGATAAATAAGACAGGTGGCATTTTGAATGAGCCATACAATTTCCTCTTCTGAAGGAGTTACATGTATTATGCTATTATCCGCATTCATGGCACGGAATCTGGCGTGTTCGGACTCATTAAAATCTCTGCCTCCTGCACATACGAGCTTGAAGGTGGGGAAATGCCTGATGACTGATGCAAAGGCATCCATCAAAACCTTAAAATTATCCTGTCGTTTTGATTTAACGAAACCTAAGCGTAATAACAATACACTTTGAGTCCTTGGTTACAGCAGCTCAACTAAGCAAAATCTGATGCCAGTCCCCACGTAGACATGATGGTCAAAGAAGCCATCAGGAAGAGACTTTGAAGGAACGAATACATGACTTACAGCACATTGATTCCCGGTACCATCTACTCCGAACCAGACTACTTTAATTAAATAAATAACCGTATTTCCTCCTTGTTTGTAGAATTATTTCTAAAACTCTTTCTTTTTCCTCTTCGCCGTAGCTATATGCTTTTTGAAGTGTGTTTTCTATATCATGTATTGTATAGCTATCATAAGCTATCTCTCTATCCTTATCCAAAAATCATCATCAGCCATGCGCCCCTTAGTCTTCTCGATTATCATTATCGGATCATAAAAGGGGATATCCAATTTTTTTAGTTCAAGCTTAAGCTTATCTCTTGTTTCCGGAAAGCATCTGGATTTGACGAATTCCTCATAGTCCTCAAAAGTCGGCTCACTATTTACCCCAAAAGCTCTATAGATAGGATTGGTGATATAGTTGTGTATGGCAACACGCCTCTCCATTTCATCTACATCAATGATTGTACAAACAAATCCATGGTACATATACCACAATCACAATTTTGTCGGTGTTTCAATTGATTTCAACCGTCAAAAATGTGGTTTTAAAAAATACTGTCCATTGATCTTTTATTCCATGAATATAAACGTTTTATAGTATAATTATCTTGATGATAGAATTTCTGACAGTGATCCCTATGTGCGGCTTGCCAGGTATTCCCTGGAAAGTTATATCATTCTGGGAAAGCGCATAGGAAGAGAAGATGTAAAAGGTCCAAAATGGGACGATATGCCTTCTGATGGCTATGAGCAAAGAGCCGGTGTTTTTGTTTCCATACACAAAAATGGTGCTCTCAGAGGCTGTATTGGAACGATTCTTCCAAACTGTGAAACTCTGGCTGATGAGATCATGCAAAATGCCATCAGCGCAGGAACTGCTGATCCCAGATTTCCGGCAATCGAGGAAGAAGAGCTTGAAAGCCTGGAGATAAGTGTAGACGTTCTTAACAAGCCTGAGCCTATAGACAGCGCTTTTCAGCTGGATGTAAAAAAATACGGCGTCATTGTAACCTCCGGCCGCAAGAGAGGACTTCTTTTACCCAATCTCGACGGAGTTGACACAATAGAAGATCAGATTGCAATTGCATGCAGGAAGGCCGGAATAAGCGAAGATGAGGCGTATAGCCTTGAGAGATTTGAAGTTGTAAGGCACTTGTAGAATATCTAATTTCTTCAGAAATACGGTATTCTACAGAGTGTCAGGGAGAGCTAGGATATGCCCACATGCAATGTATGTCACAATAGGTGTAATTTAACAGAAGGACAGACGGGGTTGTGCCATGCTCGAAAATATGAGAATGGCTTTTTTGTGTGTAAGAATTATGGCCTTATTACTTCCATCGCCCTTGATCCGATAGAAAAAAAGCCTCTTAATCTTTTTTACCCTGGATCAAATATTATTTCTGTTGGTAGCTACGGCTGTAACCTGCGATGTCCCTTCTGCCAGAATCATGAAATTTCCATTGGCTTTGGTGTTGAATATCATGGAAGTATATCATATCTTTCTCCTGACAGGCTGGCAGAAATTGCTGATTCTTACAGGGATCAAGGCAATATCGGGGTTGCATTTACCTACAACGAGCCGCTTATGAGCTACGAATATGTCATTGATGTTTCCAGAAAAGTTCACGAAAAAGGCTTAAAGACAGTACTTGTATCCAACGGCTGTGTATCTATGCAGGTTGCTGAGCAGGTGCTTCCTCACATTGATGCAATGAATATCGATCTAAAGGGATTTACGGATGATTTTTACCGGGACGTTTTGCATGGGGACAGGAAAATGGTGATGGATTTTATTGAATATGCCACCACTTCCAGCCATGTGGAGATTACAACTCTCGTTATTCCCGGACTTAATGACAGGGACGAAGAGATCGCTGCACTTGCAAAATGGATTGCATCCCTAAACGGAGGTAGTGGAAAAAGCGAAATTGCGTTACATATCAGCAGGTTTTTTCCCAGATTTAAAATGCAAACCATTCCGGCCACAAGCATAGATGCAATTTATCATCTAAGGGATGTAGCCGAAATATATCTGGACCATGTATATACGGGGAATTGTTGATATTTTTAACCTGACATTTGATAATAAATCTTTCTATTCAGGGTAATGAATTATTCTATGAATACGTTTGCAATTTAAAAAATTCCTTTACAATAATTAAATCATAGTAGAAATGAGGATAGACGATGGATTTTTTAATGGGAGATAATCAACAGTTTATGCAATTCTAAAGATATTGAGTGGGATAAATTCAAGGAGAAATCAATACTTGTTACAGGTGCCACAGGTTTGATCAGATCTCTTATTTGATTCGTATATATCTCATCAATGGAAATGTATGGCACTTTTAACGAAAGAACAGCCCCTGTGACAGAAAATGATCTTGGCTACATAAACCCACTTGCCATTCGAAGCAATTATCCTGAAAGTAAGCGTCTATGCGAGAATATGTGTGTAGCATACAACTCAGAATATGGGGTTAATGTAAAAATAGCCAGACTTGCTCAGACATTCGGAGCCGGCATCCTGAAGTTGATATGTAAGAAGCCTACAGAAGACTTATAGGATATATTAAACAATAACAAGATGCAAAAGAGACCTTCGGCACAATTTTTGCCTTATCTGCATAGGTCTTGCCGCTTCCGTCAGCCTTGGTGTTCCACTCTATGAATTTATAGCCTTTTTTCTTAAAAACGTTGGCATTAAGTGTGTAGGAAGTTGAGTTTGAAGTAAAACTCGATAAGTTCAAACTATATATGGACAAGCACCTCGGTGAGGAAGCCAATGTGCATAAACGAAGTCATAGTCATCTATGTTTTTTCGCAGTGCATTCCTGTTTATAGGTTTTTGGAATTTAAAATCTGACTAAATCCGATCCGACACAGATAACGCAGATACCATAACCGACTATAATACAGTCGCTAACGGTCCCCCTTATACTCACAGGATGCAGTCATCATATCTTCCTGTTAAATAAAAGAATGCTTACGCACCAGGCGTAAGCATTCGTAAGCAAAATCCATTATTTTTTACTGATAAAGAGCCAATAAAGCTTAGAATATACCACTATAACCTAAATCACAGCTTTGCGATATCAACAAGTTCCAATTCACCTTCAGAACTTGCTGTCTCAAGGCTTGTAACAAGGGCTCTTGCTGTATCAAGTGCCGTAAGCACGTTTACACCTGTCTCAATGGCAGTTCTGCGGATAAGGAATCCATCTCTTGATTTATCTCTTCCCTGAGTAGGTGTATCAATTACAAGGTCAATCTTGTGTCCGAGGATCAGGTCGATAACTGTAGGTGATTCCTGATTGATACGATTTATCTTTCTTGCTTTTACGCCGTTCTCATTAAGAGTATCAGCAGTTGAACGGGTAGCGTAGATAATGTATCCAAGTTTCTCATAGCGGCGGGCTATATCTATTACCTCACCCTTATCTGAATCCTTGACAGTAATGATCATCTGCTTGTACTTTGGAAGGTTTACTCCGGCTCCAAGGAACGCCTTATAAAGAGCTTCATTGAAGTTCTTGCTGATACCAAGGCACTCACCTGTACTCTTCATTTCAGGTCCAAGGCTGATCTCTGCTCCTCTTATCTTTTCAAAAGAGAACACAGGCATCTTGATCGCAACGTAACCAGCTTCAGGCTGAAGTCCCGGTGTATATCCAAGGTCTTTTAGCTTATGTCCCATCATTACCTGAGCTGCCAGATCCACAATCGGAATACCTGTTACCTTACTGATGTAAGGAACTGTTCTTGATGATCTTGGGTTAGCTTCGATGATGTATACATCATCACCCACAGCAATAAACTGGACATTTATAAGTCCCACTACATGAAGTGCCTTGGCAAGTCTTCTGGTATATTCTGCAATTGTCTCTTTTACCTTGTCAGAAAGAGACTGGGCAGGATAAACGGAGATTGAATCTCCTGAGTGGATACCCGATCTCTCGATATGCTCCATGATTCCGGGGATAACAATGTCGTCGCCGTCACATACAGCGTCAACCTCTGTTTCAATTCCCTGAAGGTACTTATCAACAAGGATAGGATGATCCTGAGCATATCTGTTGATGATATTCATAAACTCTTCAATTTCCTGATCAGAAAGAGCTATCTGCATGCCCTGTCCGCCGAGAACGTAGGAAGGACGAACAAGTACAGGATATCCGAGACGGTTAGCAACCTCTTTTGCCTCTTCTGCAGTATATACTGTTGCTCCCTGAGCACGCTTTATCTGAGTCTGTTCAAGAATCTGATCAAAGATTTCTCTATCTTCTGCCGCATCAACATCCTTGGCGTCAGTTCCATAAATCTTAACCCCCATCTTCATGAGATCCTGAGTAAGCTTAATAGCGGTCTGACCGCCAAACTGAACTACTGCTCCGTCCGGCTTTTCAAGTTTAACAATGTTTTCAACATCTTCAGGTGTAAGAGGCTCAAAATAGAGCTTATCAGCAATATCAAAGTCAGTACTTACAGTCTCCGGGTTGTTGTTTATGATGATTGTCTCAAATCCGGCTTTTTTAAATGCCCATGTGGCATGAACTGAACAGTAGTCGAACTCAATACCCTGACCGATTCTGATAGGTCCGGAACCAAGAACAAGGATTTTCTTTTTCCCACTGTTTGCGCTAATTGCAGCTTCATCTTCGGAGTCAGGGCCGTTGTATACCGAGTAATAATATGGTGTTGCAGCCTCAAATTCAGCAGCGCATGTATCAACAATCTTAAATGTAGCTTTGATTCCAAGTTCCTCACGGAGCTGCTTTAATACTTCAACTGAGAATCTTGTAAGTCTGCTTATAACAGTATCCGGATACTCAAGGCGCTTTGCTTCAAGGAGTGTATCAAAAGAAATTATCTTTTTAGCATCTTCAAGTGTTCCCTGCTTACCTTCAGTATTTTTTTCACCTATTCTAAGAAGCCTTAACTCCATCTTAACAAGAGTGTGGAGCTTGTCTATAAACCAAAGGTCAATCATGGTAATATCATGTATCTGTTCATGACTTATACCACGGCGAAGTGCCTCCGCAATAACCCATATTCTCTGATCATCTACAACCTTGAGTCTCTCTAAAAGCTCATCATCATCAAGCTCTGAAAAATCGTAGCTTGTAAGGCAGTCAACATGCTGTTCAAGAGATCTGATAGCCTTCATCATTGCACCTTCAAAATTGGTGCAGATGCTCATAACTTCGCCGGTCGCCTTCATTTGTGTTGTAAGTGTTCTCTTGGCTGTGATGAATTTATCAAATGGAAGCCTTGGGAACTTAACAACGCAGTAGTCAAGTGTAGGTTCAAAAGAAGCATAAGTCTTGCCTGTGATGGCATTTTTAATCTCGTCAAGTGTATATCCAAGCGCAATCTTGGCTGCAACCTTGGCTATAGGATATCCTGTAGCCTTTGATGCAAGCGCAGAAGAACGGCTTACACGTGGGTTAACCTCAATTACACAGTACTCAAAGCTTGTTGGATGAAGGGCGAACTGTACGTTACAACCACCTGTGATCTGAAGCTCATCAATGATATTAAGAGCTGCGCTTCTGAGCATCTGGTATTCTTTATCAGAAAGAGTCTGTGATGGAGCCACAACTATTGAGTCACCCGTGTGAACACCAACAGGGTCGATGTTTTCCATGTTGCAGACTGTGATGCAGTTTCCTGCACTGTCACGCATTACTTCGTACTCGATTTCTTTCCAACCGGCGATACATCTTTCAACCAAAACCTCGCTGGCTCTTGAAAGTCTAAGGCCGTTTTCAAGGATTTCTTCGCACTGAACCTGGTTATAGGCTATTCCACCGCCTGATCCGCCAAGTGTGAATGCAGGACGAAGAACTACCGGATATCCGATCTTACTCGCAAATTCAACACCGTCTTTTACATTATGAACAACAAGTGAAGCAGCAACAGGCTGTCCGAGCTTTTCCATTGTGTCCTTGAATTCCTGTCTATCCTCAGCTTTTCTTATGGTCTCTGCTGTAGTTCCGAGAAGCTTTACATTGTGAGATTTTAAAAATCCTGACTCATCAAGCTCCATACCAAGGTTAAGACCTGCCTGTCCTCCAAGAGTCGGAAGAATTGAATCCGGTTTTTCTTTTTCTATTATCTGTTCAAGAGTCTTTACTGTAAGAGGTTCGATATAAACCTCATCAGCAATATCCCTGTCAGTCATGATTGTTGCAGGGTTTGAGTTTACTAAAACAACCTCAATTCCCTCTTCCTTAAGTGAACGGCAAGCCTGAGTTCCGGCATAGTCAAACTCTGCTGCCTGACCGATTACTATAGGACCGGAACCGATAACCAGTACCTTTTTTACATCTTTATTCTTTGGCATCAGTTCTTGCCTCCTTCTTTAATCATGGTAATAAATCTGTCAAACAGATAGCTGCTGTCCTGTGGTCCGGGACATGCTTCAGGATGGAACTGAACTGTAAAGATATTCTTTCCAACGTAGGAAAGTCCCTCATTTGTTCCATCATTTACATTTATAAATGCGGGCTTTGCCACATTTGGATCAAGCTTATCCATATCAACTACATATCCGTGGTTCTGTGAGGATATGTAAACCCTGTTATTTGAAAGGTCTTTTACCGGGTGGTTGCCTCCTCTGTGACCATACTTCATCTTAAAGGTGTCCGCGCCTGTTGCAAGTGCCATTAGCTGATGACCAAGACAGATTGCAAAAATAGGCATATCTGAATCATAGAGCTTTTTGATCTCTTTTATGATCTGTGTACACTCCTTGGGATCTCCCGGACCGTTTGATAACATGATTCCATCGGGAGCATCCTTAAGGATTTCCTCTGCTGAAGTGTCTGAAGGATAGATTGTAACATCGCACCCTCTTGCCGCTAAAGATGCAGCAATATTCCTTTTGGCACCAAAATCAAGAAGAGCTACTTTAAGGCCTTTTCCATTAAGCTCTCTTACAATTGAGGGCTTTTTTTCTCTTTTAGATAAATCACCTTTTTGGCATGCCTCATAGTCATCCTTGTTAAAAGAAGCACTTCCTGAAATTGCCCCGTTTTCCGATATATCCTCAACTCCCTTAAGGAACTTCTTTTCCTTGCAGGATACTTTGCTTACTACGTCTCCTGTTGTGTAGGCGTTTAATCTGTCTTTAACATCCTCAAACCTTATATTTTCATTGGTTGTAATAAAGCCGTTCATGGTTCCTTTTTCTCTAAGGATCCTTACAAGCTTTCTGGTATCAATACCTTCAATTCCGGGAATCTCGTATTTTTCGAGAAATTCCTGAATTGACATATCACATCTGAAGTTGGAAGGGATGTGGGAAAGCTCTCTTACTATTACAGCGTCAACCCAGATTTTATCCGACTCCATATCATCAAGGCATACACCGTAATTGCCAATAAGCGGATATGTCATACAAACTGCCTGTCCTGCATAGGACGGGTCTGTGAAAACCTCTGTATATCCTGCCATTGATGTGTTAAAAACGATCTCGCTAACTACATCTTTATCTGCACCTATATGCTTTCCTTCAAAGACGGTTCCGTCTTCCAAGATCAAAAAAGCTTTCATTTATTTCCTCCAAAAAAATATTTCTAGTTATTGAGTGATATACGGATTGCTCCGCTTTCATCTACTCTATGATGATATACGGATTGCTCCGCTTTCATCTACTCTATGATGATATACGGATTGCTCCGCTTCGCTCTCGCAATCCTACAAGAATTCGGAAATCGCTCTGCTCACTTTGCTCGCATAGCTTTTTTCCTCATTCTTGTTAGGTTCGTTAATTATCAAGTGATATTGCGCAAGCGCAATCACTTGATAATTTCCTCACCAATATCATCTGAAGTATTCAACTCCACTCTCAAATATCTTAAGATCCTGCTCGCCGTAGATGTTGATTGCTACGCCGTCGCCACGTCTCTCTGAGTGAGCCATCTTACCAAGGCATCTTCCATCTGGTGAAAGGATACCTTCAACTGCCCTGTAGGAGCCGTTGATGTTCCACTCGTCATCCATTGTTATGTTTCCATCAAGGTCGCAGTACTGTGTTGCAATCTGGCCATTTGCAAAGAGCTTATCAAGTACATCTTCAGGTGCAACAAATCTTCCTTCACCGTGTGAAGCAGGGTTTGTGTATACTCCGCCAAGCTTTGCATTTTTAAGCCAAGGTGAATTGTTGGAAACAACCTTTATTGTAGCCATCTTGGAAATATGTCTTCCAATTGTATTAAATGTCAGTGTAGGCGAGTTCTCACTCTGTCCTGTTATCTTGCCGTTTGGCACAAGTCCGAGCTTGATCATAGCCTGGAAACCATTGCATATACCGAGCGCGAGTCCGTCTCTGTTCTGTAAAAGATCTTCAACTGCTGCCTTGATCTCTTCATTCTGGAAAGCTGTCGCAAAGAACTTGGCACTTCCGTCAGGTTCGTCACCGGCTGAGAATCCGCCAGGGAACATGATGATCTGAGCCTGCTCGATAGCTTTTTTGAACTCTTCAACTGATTCTTTGATATCCTGAGCATCTCTGTTTCTGAATATCTTGATGTTAGTATTTGCACCTGCTCTTTCAAAAGCCTGAGCGCTGTCATACTCGCAGTTTGTTCCGGGGAACACTGGAATGAATACTGTAGGCTTTGCCACCTTATTCTTGCATACATATACGCTCTCAGCCTTGAAAAGACCTGTGTCTACAGCTTTTTTCTCCTCGTTAACTGTTGAGTGGAATACCTTCTCAAGCTTATCCTTCCAGCTCTCAAGTGCCTCATCTTCAGAAAAGCTTACGCCGCAAGCTGTGAATGTGTTATCATCTGTCACTTCACCGATTACTCTGCCGCCGGCATTTATAGCATCCGAAACAAACTCTGCCGGAACTTCTGCGATAATGTCTGCTATATCGTTTGTAAAGAGCTCTTTTGCACTTATAGCATCATCAATCTTAACTCCCAAACCGTTACCAAATGCCATCTTGGAAACGGCCGCAGCAATTCCGTAAGAATCTTCCGCATAGGCTGAGCAGATAGCTTTCTTCTTCATAAGAGCATTTATCTTCTCGTAAAGAGCCATGATCTTTTCATAATCAGGAAGATCATAGCCATCTCTTGGGAGCTTAAACTGAACAAGCTTGTTTCCTGCCATTTTAAGTTCAGGTGTTACTACATCCGAAAGCTGTGCCACATCTACTGCAAAAGAAACAAGTGTAGGCGGTACGTTTATCTCATTAAATGAGCCTGACATAGAGTCTTTTCCACCAATAGAAGCAAGGCCAAACTTCATCTGAGCTTCATAAGCGCCCAAAAGAGCTGTGAAAGGCTGGCTCCAACGCTCAGGATCCTCTGTCATTCTCTTAAAGTACTCCTGGAATGTGAAGTGGAGCTTTTTATAATCTCCGCCGCTTGCAACAATCCTTGATACAGACTCTGTTACGGCATAGGCTGCACCGTGGTATGGGCTCCAGCTTGAAAGATATGGATCAAAGCCATAGCTCATCATTGTTACTGTATCTGTTTTTCCTGACAAAACAGGAAGCTTGGCGATCATTGTCTGTGTCTCGGAAAGCTGTCTTTTTCCGCCGTAAGGCATTAAAACGGAAGCTGCTCCGATTGATGAGTCAAACATCTCAACCAGACCTTTCTGAGAACATACATTAAGGTCATTTAATACAGAAAGCCATGCTTTCTTTACATCTCCGGTTAAAAGAGCTTCTTTTGCACCTTCAGAAGCTGTTTTATCAAGATAGTTATCACTCTTTGAAGGAATCTCTACCTTAACGTTTGTCTCCTGATGGGCACCGTTTGTATCAAGGAATGCTCTCTTAAGGTCTACTATTTTCTTGCCTCTCCAGTTAAGTACAAGTCTTGGCTCCTCAGTAACTACTGCAACCTTAACAGCCTCAAGGTTTTCTTCTCCTGCATACTCAAGGAACCTGTCCACATCCTTAGGAGCTACAACTACTGCCATTCTCTCCTGTGACTCTGAGATGGCAAGCTCTGTTCCATCAAGACCTGCATATTTTTTAGGCACAAGGTCAAGATTGATATCAAGACCGGGCGCAAGCTCACCGATAGCAACTGAAACTCCGCCTGCTCCAAAGTCGTTACATTTCTTTATAAGTTCACTGACTTCAGGACGTCTAAAGAGTCTCTGAAGCTTTCTCTCTGTAGGAGCGTTACCTTTCTGAACCTCTGCGCCGCAGCTTGTAAGAGATTTTGAATCATGAGCCTTGGATGAACCTGTTGCTCCGCCACATCCATCTCTTCCTGTTCTTCCGCCAAGAAGCACAATGATGTCTCCGGGATCAGCGCTCTCACGGATAACATGCTCCTGTGGAGCAGCTCCCATAACCGCACCAATTTCCATTCTTTTTGCCACATATCCGGGATGATAGATTTCTTTTACATATCCTGTAGCAAGTCCGATCTGGTTACCGTATGATGAATATCCTGAAGCAGCGCCTCTTACGAGCTTTTTCTGTGAAAGCTTGCCCTTCATAGTCTCAGCTACAGGAACTGTAGGATCTGCGGCACCTGTTACACGCATAGCCTGATATACATAGCCTCTTCCTGAAAGCGGATCTCTGATAGCTCCGCCAAGGCATGTTGCAGCGCCACCGAATGGCTCGATCTCTGTAGGATGGTTGTGAGTCTCGTTCTTAAAGAAAACAAGCCAGTTTTCTCTTTTTACACCTTCGCCATAATCCACATCTATAGGAACCACTACAGTGCAGGCGTTATTTTCTTCGGACTCCTCCATATCTGTGAGTTTTCCGTCTTTTTTAAGTTTCTTCATTCCCATAAGGGCTATATCCATAAGGGAAATGAACTTCTCTTTCTTTTTATCCTCGGTCTGATAAAGCGCATCTCTTGCTGAAAGGTAATCTCTATAAGCATTTTCGATAGGAGCCCTGTAGTCTCCCTCGCCAAATTCTACGGTTTTAAGTTCTGTTCCAAAGGTTGTATGACGGCAATGATCTGACCAGTATGTATCCAGAACCCTGATTTCAGTCATGGTAGGATTTCTGTGTTCGTCATCATTAAAGTACTGTCTGATCCACTTAAAATCATTAAGTGTCATGGCAAGACCAAGTGACTTGTACAGATTTTCAAAGTCCTCTTCTGACATTGTGCAGAAGTTATCAAGAACTGCCACATCTTCCGGCTCATCGTAGTTTGTAACCAGAGTTTCAGGCTTCTTTTCATCTGCAATTCTGGAATCCACCGGGTTCATAGTGTATTCCTTTATTTTGGAGATTTCCTCTTCTGTCATATCTCCTATGAGCATATAGGTAACGGCTGTTTTGATAACAGGTTCTTCATCACCTTTTATAAAACGAACGCACTGCTCTGCCGAATCAGCTCTTTGATCGAACTGTCCCGGAAGTGCTTCAATACTAAATACCACTGCGCCACTTGGCACTTCAATGCTTTCTCTGTACAAAATATCTACAGGGGGCTCTGAGAAAACAGTCCTGCAGGCCTTTTCAAAAACGTCTTCAGAAATATTCTCAACATCATAACGGATGAAGATTCTTACTTCTGACACGCTATTTATTCCAAGATAACTCTTGATCTCATGCCTCAGTTCCTTTGCTTTACCGGCAAAAGGCTGCTTTTTCTCAACATAGATTCGTCTTACACTGCTCATAATATCTCCTCGTTCTAAAAATATTGTTTATTGTTATAAAGAAAGAGTGCCGGTATAAAGCACTCTTTCTTAAAACTAGCTATTTAATTCAAAAGGCACTAATCCCTCAAGCACGTACATTAATTCCCTGTCAATTGCTTCTTCGGAAATACCGATTGTCTTGGAAGTAATCTTGAGACCTTCCACCACGTACATAAGATTGCGAGCACATCCTACAGGGTTCTCGCAAACAAATTCACCATTTTCAACGCCATTTTCAATAAGCTTTTCAACTATTCTTACAGCTGTATCAAATTGTAATTTTAAGGGATTATTTTTTGTCGTCTGTTTGTTGACGGAATAATATTCATATGTAGCGACAGTTAAGTTGTTCTTTTTTCTAAGGATTTCTTTTTTCTGTTCCTTAAGAAAAAGAGCAAGCATATCGCCCGCTGATGCATCACCGGAAAGTGCTGCATCTATAGCTTCATCATCATCTTCACGAGCTTCACTTGAAAGAACTTCAAGAAACAGCTCTTCTGTATTGGAAAAATAGAGATAAAGACCCCCACGACTAATCTCGCAGGCATCTACAATGTCCTTCATGGTAACGTTTTTAAAACCTTTTTCTGAAAAAACTCCCCTTGCTTTGTCAAGAATATATTGTTTCTTCTTGGCAGACTTCTCTCCCATTATTATCTCCTAAACGATAGTTTATATCTTACTAAATCCGTTTAAATTATAATGCTGCAGCAGACCAAAATACGATGCCGGCGGTATTCTGCTCCTACTAATATCAATCAGGTATCAGTAGCCTTAACAGACCAATAGTTCAATAATTCATCCATCTTGCTTACAACCTGATATAGAACTCCGTTGTAGACTCCCTCTGCCCACACGGTTCCCTTGGTCATTCCGGACAGAATATATTTGGAAAGGATTCCCGCAAGGTCATCCATATCCATAATCTGAGCATCCTTTATAAAAAGAAGCTCATCCTTAGCACTATTCAAATGATTTCTGGTATATACATAGACATAATTGCGATCCAGAAGATTAGTATTCTGAGCCGCTTTTACAAAGCTGAGTAAATTTGAATCATAAACCGGAAATGGCATAGATTTGAGGTCACTATTAGAATAGCTTTGGGCAACTTCTGATTTAGCATTGTCCTTAAGCCATTTTACATATGGTAATAACTTATCTACCTCCGGACGGTATCTGGAAACGATGTCCTCAACGCTGTTTTCATTGACACTTTTGTCATTTTGAATATCCATTGAAAGCCGCTCCTTTAAAGGTTTTGAAGGCAGTCGCCTCAACCTCACAATAGTTTTCTGTTACCAAATTCCTTGATAAATTATAGCAAGGCTGTCATAAAAAGTACAGAATTTTTATAAGAATTTATTGTGAAAATAAAAGGTGATATAATAGCTTATGATATAATTATAACTTATGGAGAAAAGCAATATGATAAGTAATCTGGAGTATTACAAAGTCTTTTATTATGTAGGAAAATACAACAGCATAACAGCCGCCGCAAAAGAGCTTTCGATCTCCCAGCCGGCTGTAAGCCAGTCAATACATCAACTAGAATCTCTTCTGGGATGCACACTGTTTCAAAGAACCTCTAAAGGAATGAAACTTACATCAGAAGGAAGTCTGTTATACAGATATATAAAAAAAGGGTATGAACAGATTGACCTTGGTGAGCAGCGTCTCAGTCACCTTCTGCACCTTGATGCAGGAGAAGTCAGAATCGGAGCCAGCGATATGACTCTTAGATTTTTCCTTCTTCCTTATTTAGAGAAATTCCACGAATTATACCCCGGAATAAAAGTAACTGTTACAAACGGCCCAACCCCCGAAACTCTTTCTTATCTGAAAGAAGATCGTATAGACTTCGGTGTTGTATCAAGTCCCTTTGAAGAATCTGACACACTTTCTTTTTTCCCTGTATCAGAAATACAGGACACTTTCGTAGCCGGAAGAAAGTTCATTCAATACAAAAACCGTACTCTGGATTTTTCAGATTTGTCTGCTATGCCACTGATATTTCTCGAAGGCAAAACCAGCACCACCGAATATATCCACTCATTCCTCGAAAAGAACGGAGTATCCATCCATCCTGAATTTGAACTTGCAACCAGCGATATGATAGTTCAGTTTGCTCTTCGAAGTCTGGGTGTTGGCTGCGTAGTAAAGGATTTTGCCAGAGACTCACTTGAATCAGGCATCCTTTTTGAGCTGCGTTTCAACAAAATGATTCCCAAGAGAAAAATCTGCGTTGTAACTGATAACTCACGTCCCATTTCCATAGCTGCGGATAAACTTATTCAACTGATCAAAAACAATTTTACTCAAAATTAGTCAACCTGATCACATACATCGGTTGACTAATTTTCAAGCTTTTTCAAATTAAATCATATGCCATTCACGAGTTCCCAATACTTCAAAACTTCACACCCATAGCTGCAAGCTCATCAACCACCTGATTGTAGTCACGATAGATGATGCCCTTCCAGCCAAGGTTTATGGCTGCTTCTATATTTACCGGGGTGTCATCTATAAAGACGGTTTTGGATGGCGTCAGGTTATATCTGTCTACCAATAAGTTGTATATGGCCGGATCCGGTTTAACTACGTGTTCTCTGTAGCTTAAAATGCCGCCGTCTGTTTCGTCCAAAAAGGCCATTGCTTCAGGGCATCCTTCAAGAGCCTGTCTGGAGAAGTTGGAAAGATAGAGAACTTTGTAGCCTGCCGCCTTTAAAGATCTTATCCAGGGAATTGTCTTCTCTCTTTTTAAGATGATTCCGTCTATGTTCTTAAATGTATCTTCAAGCTGAGTTTTTATCTCAGGGTCATTTTCTACAAACCTGGCAATAATCTCATCATTGGATAGATTACCCTTATCGTATTCTACCCAGTCATCGCTATAGACTGTAGCCCTTGCGATTCTCTCTACCATCTTGTCATCAAAGCCCTTAAACATAAGGAACTTGTCCCAGGCAAAATCCGTAAGAACATTACCTATATCAAATACAACCGTATTGATTTCACCATCCGGAATTATGTTGCCATATTTGTCATGCCTTTTGTTGCTGCTCATGGCATCAAGCGATGCTATCGTGTGCCTGCCGGTAATCGCGCCTATCGACCAGATAAGCAGCCAACAGAGGATAGGCACCGCAACCACCGCAGCAGCAAGTCCCATGAAAAGATTTTTCGAATCCGGGCCTCCAAATAATGCCACAAATAAAAATGCTACTATTAAAAGTACTATAAGCACCAGTGCGGATAATGCAAGAATTCTCTTATATTTTGGAGTTTTATTCATATAAATATCAGTCCTCTTTCAATACGCAAGTAAACAGATGTATGTGCAAGAAATCTTCGCGGTCTTTGAAAACGTCAGTACTTATGCCTTGTTTTTTTAAGGCTTTAGTACTGCTACGTTTTCAACGAAGCGAAAGCGTCCGTGAAGTTCTTGCATATCATCTGTTTATGTATTTTATTTATTGCGATAGATTATATCTGTTCTTGCAGGACCGTTGCTTACCATAGTAATCGGATATCCGATGTGCTCCTCGATAAACTCAATGTATTTTCTGCAGTTCTCAGGAAGATCTTCATATTTCCTGATGCCTCTTATATCGCACTTCCAACCCGGAAGTACTTCATAAACAGGCTTTGCCTTCTCAAGAAGATGAGTAACAGGGAATTCTGTTGTTACTTCGCCATCGATGTCATATCCCACGCAAACAGGTATTTCATCAAGGTATCCTAACACATCAAGTACTGTAAATGCAACATCAGTAGTACCCTGAAGTCTGCATCCATATTTACTTGCTACGCAGTCATACCAGCCAACACGTCTGGGTCTTCCGGTTGTTGCACCGTATTCACCGCCGTCACCGCCGCGTCTTCTAAGTTCTTCTGCCTCATCACCAAAAAGTTCTGATACAAATGCACCTGCTCCAACTGCTGAAGAATATGCTTTGGAAACAGTAACAATCTGCTTGATCTCATAAGGAGGAATTCCTGCTCCAATTGCACCATAAGCTGCAAGAGGTGATGAAGATGTAACCATAGGATAGATTCCGTGATCAGGATCCTTCATGGTTCCAAGCTGTCCCTCTAAAAGAATTGTCTTTCCTTCCTTAATAGCTCCGTCAAGGTAAAGTGCCACATTTCCGATATATGGCTTAACCTGCTCTCTCCAGCTTACAATCTGTTCAAACAAAGCTTCCTGATCAATAGGTTCAGCGTGATAAAGGTTTACAAGTATAACGTCTTTTATCTCTGCAATTCTGGCAATTTTCTCTTTAATTGCCTCATCATCCTGATAAAACTCATTTATCTGCCATCCAATCTTGGCAAACTTATCCGAATAGAAAGGAGCTATACCTGACTTGGTTGAACCAAAGCTCTTGCCTGCAAGTCTTGCCTCTTCGAGCGTATCAAAAAGTACATGATAGGGCATCATGACCTGCACTCTGTCAGAGATCATAATCTGTGGCATAGGAACTCCCTTGGAAGTGATCTCATCAAGTTCCTTCATAAACTTGGTAATATCGAAGGCAACGCCGTTGCCAATAATATTCATTATATGTGAATGAAAAACTCCCGACGGCATAGTATGAAGTGCAAACTTGCCGTAATCATTGACGATAGTGTGGCCTGCATTGGCACCGCCCTGAAAACGAATAACTACATCGGCATTATCGGCCAGAGTATCTGTGATCTTGCCTTTTCCTTCATCTCCCCAGTTTGCGCCTACAACTGCTTTAACCATTTTTTAACCCTCACTTTTAAATTTTTAATCGCATCTTTAATGCAAGTTCATATTACTCTGTTGTTAGTCATAAGTAAAATCAATATTTTTTATACTTGCTATAAGATGTACTTATATCTGAAATGTTTATAAATTTGCGTATAATTGTGTATTTTTTTACAACAAAAAGCTAAAATAAAGATATATATTGTCGATAAAACATATAGGGTGAGCAATTATATTCTCGTATGAAAGTGTTAGGAGGTTACTATGGCCAATAAAGATGCAACAAATATCGAATTTGTATCGGATTCTTTTAAAAAGTTATCTGTATCCGATAAATTCAAAAAAGTATTCAACAAATTTCAGGCTAATCTGGTTATTATCTTTGTGGTAATTGTTTTAATTGACATTGTTGCACTCTTTAACCTGCATAATATCTATTCTGTTTATTATGAGCAAAACACACAGCAGGGCGAAGTCAGAATAACAATTCAGGCTCTGGCCAAATATTATCTCTGGGCTCTGGCAGCTCAGGATGCAAATGACATAAATGAGCAGATATCAGGTGCCGAAGAAAAAATTCAGGAACTGAACGATGGTCTTGATACTCTCAGCAAGGTGTACAAAGGGGATTTAAACACAGCGTATTCCCACATAAATGATATAGATAAAGCTGACGACACCCTTAAAGCGATGTTTGAAAGCGGTGCTTCCGATCAGGAATTATATGATTATTATGTTAATACCGTAAACGAAGCCATTAAGGTTGTAGTAAAGGACTTTAAGGAAATCGGAATTTCTGCCAAAGCTCAGGCTTCTTCTGCATATACTCTTGCGCTTGTAAGCGTACTTGTAATGACACTGATTTCTCTTGCAGTTGTAATTTACGCGATTATGTATTCGGTAAAAGCAAGAGGCGCTCTGACAAAGAGTATTCTTGGTCCTATAGATGCCATTTCCAAAGCAGCCGACAATATGGCCAAAGGTAAGATTGAAATCAGTATTGAGACCGATTCACAGGATGAACTCGGAAAGCTTGCAAAAGATATTACAAAATCCACAAATGTTATAGAGCAGATTGTAAAGGATATCGACGAAACCCTTAAAAGAATGTCAGCCGGTGACTTTTCTTCCGGTTCCCGGAACGAAAAGCTCTATATTGGTGACTATGAAGCCATAAGGTCTGCTCTTTCCGATATTGCAGATAACCTTTCAAGTACACTTTTAGAGGTAAGAAATTCATCTCAGCAGGTTTCACAGGGTGCCATTAATATGTCGCAGGGTGCAAATGATTTGGCTGAAGGCTCAACCGATCAGGCTGCTGCCGTTCAGGAACTTACAGCTTCAGTTAATTCCATCACCGAGCAGACCAAACAGCTTGCTGATGTTGCTGAAAAGAGTAAGGATATGGCTTCTGAAGTCAGGGACAATGCTGAAGCAAGTTCCAGAAAGATGCATCTGGTAACAGATGCCATGACAAGAATTACTGAAGCTTCTGCAGAAATCGAGCAGGTTACAAATACCATTGAAGCTATTGCAAAACAGACATCACTTCTTGCCCTCAATGCTTCTATCGAAGCAGCAAGAGCAGGTGAAACCGGAAAAGGCTTTGCAGTTGTTGCAGAACAGATAGGAAAGCTTGCAGATCAGTCAAGTGAAGCTGCCAAAAACACTCATCAGCTCATCGCTGACACCATGGATGAAATCAATAACGGTAACTCGGTTGTTGCTGAAACAACAGAAGCTCTTGATGCCATGCAGCACAGCGTAGAAGAAATTACCGATATGATCATTCAGACCGGTGATCTTGCGGAGCAGCAGGCACAGAGTATGGACGAGATTGATAAGGGCATTGAAATGATTTCAAGCGTAGTTCAGAACAACTCCGCAACTGCCGAAGAATCAAGTGCTGTATCTCAGGAGCTTTCAGAACAATCCGAATCACTTAATAGTCTTATCGGACAATTTACGATCAGCGAATAATTTTTTGCTAACAAGCCCTTTGCGTAGGCAAGATCCTGCGTGAGGGGCTTAATTTTTTGCAATCTTTTTGAAAGTATTTTCCTGCCCACTATAATGAAAACAATGTTACTATATTAAATAGTAAAAAATCTATTTGTGGGAGGTTACCATGTACACAGCAAATGAAAAGAGATATGAAACCATGAAGTACAACAGATGTGGCAAAAGCGGTCTTAAGCTTCCTGCTGTTTCTTTTGGCTTATGGCACAACTTTGGGGATAACAACGACTATGAGAACATGAAAGATCTGTGTTTTACTGCCTTTGATAATGGTATTACGCACTTTGATCTTGCCAATAACTACGGTCCTGCAGAAGGCGCTGCTGAGATCAACTTCGGAAAAATTTTAAAGGAAGAGCTTTCATCATATCGTGATGAACTCATTATTTCCACAAAAGCAGGATACTACATGTGGCCCGGTCCTTATGGGGACTGGGGAAGCAGAAAATATCTTATTTCCAGTCTAGATCAGTCACTTAAAAGAATGAATCTGGAATATGTGGATATATTCTATCATCACAGAATGGATCCCGATACTCCTTTAGAAGAAACCATGGAAGCTCTTGACCAGATAGTAAGAAGCGGCAAAGCTCTTTATGTAGGTATTTCCAACTACGACGGTGAAAACCTTGAAAAGGCAGCAGCGATTCTAAACAGCCTTCATACCCCGTTTATTATTAACCAGAACAGGTACAATATTTTCACAAGAAACATAGAGCAAAACGGTCTTAAAGAAAAAGCAAAAGAACTGGGAAAAGGAATCATTTGCTTCTCTCCTCTTGCACAGGGACTTTTGTCTGACAGATATCTTAACGGAATTCCAACAGACAGCAGGATGCGCACCGATGGACGTTTCTTAAAAGAAGACCAGTTGGACGAAACAAAACTAAAGTCCATAAAAGTCCTGAACGAAATAGCAAAAAGGCGTGGACAAACCCTTGCAGAAATGGCACTTGCCTGGATATTAAAAGATGACTATGTTACATCCGTTTTGATCGGCGCATCAAAGTCATCTCAAATCCTTGACAATATTAAAGCTATCGAAAATACTCACTTTACTGAAGATGAGCTAAAAGAAATCGATAAATACTCTATTGTTTGATATGTCATTTTTGTAAACGAAGAAAGCTTTCAACATTCTTATATAAGACCGATAAACCTTAGGGCATGTACAGAGGGCATACCCTAAGGTCTTTTTTATTCTCCACTATCAGCAAGATTCTGAAGTTCACTGCGAACTTTTTCCATTGTTGAAGATACAACATCTGTAGATGCCGCTATCTCCTGAGTTGAAGCAGCAAGGTTCTGTACTCTGGTATTTACACCTTCAACAACTTTTAATAGTTCAGCCGTCTCATTAACAATGACATTTACAGCGTCCTTAATATTCGAATTTGCATTGCCGCTGTTTTGAGCTGTTTCCTTGGAATCTGATGCCAGCTCATTGATTTCACCTGCAACCACCGCAAATCCCTTACCTGCTTCTCCTGCTCTGGCCGCCTCAATAGAAGCATTAAGCGCCAAAAGATTGGTCTGATTTGCAATTTCAACGACTCTCTTATTATTATTTGTAAGCTCATCAAGGAATTTTGAGATATTGCTTACAGACTCATTTACTCTGTTACAAAACTCCGAGACATTGGACATTTCTCCGGATATAGCCGAGCTTTCTTCTGCATTTCCGGTATTCCCGGTGTTCATTTCATTGATAGTATCGGTCAGAGAATTGAAATGCTCATTTATCTCATTAACAGTTCGCATGATGTCATCCTTCTGACCTTCAAGCTGGATTCTCTCCTGCTCAACTATTTCCTGAGCTTCTTTCTTTTCATACTCAACAAGATCTTTAAGGTAATGAACACAGTTTGACTTGTGGTTAAAGCCATTATAGATTGCAATGGCCATATCCTTACAGGTGTCATATCCGCAGCATGAACAGTTGATCTTTCTCGAAGCTGAATCGTTTTTGTTCATTTCCTTAAATATTTTATCAAGTTCAGCATCGTTAGGAATACGATGTTTACATTCCTTGGATCTGTCTGTGTACTTTCTAAGGTAATCATTG
This sequence comes from Butyrivibrio sp., assembly GCF_017635265.1. Classification (GTDB taxonomy): domain Bacteria; phylum Bacillota; class Clostridia; order Lachnospirales; family Lachnospiraceae; genus Butyrivibrio. The sequence continues at coordinate 5,271 of NZ_JAGBLU010000041.1, read as the reverse complement.
AGATCAAGATTTGCAAACTGCTTATTAAGTGCTGCAAGTCTCTTTTCAGGTGTAAGCGGTCTTGACCATGGACTCTTTTTAGTATTCTTTTTTACCCTCTCCTGAATATCGTGGATATTGTACAGCGGATCGTCGGTTGATGTTATTTTGGGATCTGTTCCGGTTCCGCATATGCATCCATTCTCGCAGTTTAGAGCATCTATGAATAAGAACGGTGTTTTTCCACCCTTTATCCTGTCTTTGTTTTGCTCAAGGAAATGATACATTCTCTTTTCGCCTTCCATCTGTCTGATGAAAACTTCATTTCCCAAAAGCCAGTACACATTTTCTTTTAATCCGCCAGGCATTGGATAAATAGATCCAAGACCGTACTCAATTTCATCCGAAACCGGCTCTCCTTTTATGTTATGCTCATTCACGTACTTCATTAAATGGTCAAACGTCACATTATAATTGATATAGCCATGATTATTGGGGTCATCTATTTCATTTTTCTTGGCAATACATGGGCTTATAAATGCAAGCTTATCAGTAATTCCCATTTCCTTGTGAGCATAGATCGCAGCACACATCATAGGGCTCTGCACCGGGAAAAGCTTTGGTAAAAGCTCCGGAAGATATCTCTCAATATAGCCAACTACAGCAGGACAGGGCTGAGATATTCCGCCAAGATAATTGTGTGTCTGAATGTACTTTATATATCCCCAGGTAGTGATATCTGCACCAAAAGAGACACTGATGATCCTGTTAACACCAAGTTTTTTCAGGCCTCCCAGAACTCTCTCATAATCATTTGGATAATCAGCTAAAAAAGCAGGCGCAAGTAAAAGAGATATTTTTTCCCCTTTCTTTAAATCAGCAAAAAACTTTTCAGTATCGTCATTGTACTGTCTGGCTTCATGCTCGCATGCATCAAAGCATGCTCCGCACGCTATACACTTATTTTTGTCAACTTCAATTCGTGACTGCCCATTTTCATCCGGTTCAGTTGATATACATGCGCCCATACAACTGCACACGCTGATGCATTTGTTACATCCCACGCAATTGTCATTGGTAAAAACAAGTGAATTTATTGCCATAAGAATCTCCTTTTTATCTGCCTGCCACACAGCTCCACACAATAAATTATATCAAAATAAGCCCTGTATTTCGTTGCTGCAAATATGAAATTTTGATAAAGCATGAATAAAAAGTGAACTGTTATTTTTTTCTTTACATTGGTTAACAGAACAGTTAATATTGTAAATGTTTGTTAGCAAAGGGTTACAAAAAGAAAGGTAAGAATAATGAATTTTGAGATCAAACACGTAACTAAACACTACTTGAGAATAAGACTATCATGCAAAGAATTGAGCGATAAAGAAGCTTTTTGGCTTAAACATACCCTACCGGAAAGCAAATTGAATATAACAAAAGTGACCGTACACCAAAAGCCTGCTTCTCTTATGATTGAGCACGACGGAATTCAAAATGATATCTTAAGCTATCTTGAGAATCTTAACCTTGAGGTTCCCGAAACCGCTGTCAAAGAGTATGAAAAAGCCTTCAATTCCAAAAAAGAATTATACAGACATATGACTCCCGCACTTAAGCGTGAATTACGCAAAGAAATCCTTATGGAGGCAGCGGTTGATATTTTTCTTCCCTCTCCTGTCGGAATTGCCTGCCATATTTTTCAGCTTGCAAGCCTTGAAGCTGATGCCTGATTTTTTTACATTAATAAAGAATCGGAAAGCCCAAAAACTTTCCGATTCTTTATTACTTATCTTTTTCTTCCAAAAGATTGGTCATACTCTTCATGCTAAGAGCAATCGTAGATGCATTATGCATAAATGCTGTCATAGTTGGGGTAAATACCCCCATCATTCCCATAATTATCAAGAAAGAATTGAAGATAATTATGGTTCTGTAATTGAAATTGATTCTATCCTGAAGCTTATTACTGATGTTCCTAAGAGTAAGCAGTGCTCCAAGATCTTCAGATGCTATGGTTATATCTGCGATTTCTCTTGCTATTGAAGCACCGGTACTTACTGCGATACCTGCGTCTGCTTCTGACAAAGCCGGTGAATCATTGATTCCATCGCCTATCATAATCACCTTTCTTCCTGCTTCATGCTCTTTTCTGATAAAAGAAGCCTTATCTTCAGGAAGAACTTCTGAGAAGTACTCTGTAACTCCTGTCTTTTCAGCTACAGCCTTTGCAGTTCTGTCACTGTCACCGGTCATCATGACCACTTTTCCAAATCCTGCTTTTTTCAGTTTTTCTATAACTTCAGGTGCCTCTGCACGCAGCGGATCTTCAATCAGGATAACAGCCACAAGCTTTCCGCCGATAGCCAGATACAGATGCGAATATTGTGATGGAAGATTGTCAAACTTCTCTTTTTCCTCATCAGGAATCACACATTGCTCATCTTCAAATATAAAATGATGACTTCCTATGCAAACCTTTTGACCATCTATCGTACTTGCTATACCATGTGCAACTATATAAGTCGCTTTTGTATGCTTTTCCTCATGTAAAAGCTTCTTTTCTTCAGCCGCTTTTACAACAGCATTGGCCATTGAATGTGGATAATGTTCCTCCAGACAGGCTGCAAGTCTAAGTGCCTCATCCTTGTCATAGCCCTCAAAAGTCACAACATCAGTAACTCTGGGTGACGCATAGGTAAGTGTACCTGTCTTATCAAAAACTATCGTCTCAGCTTCTGCCACGGCTTCCATAAACTTTCCGCCCTTTACCGAGATACTGTAATCTCCTGCTTCTCTCATGGCAGACAGAACTGAAATCGGCATTGCCAACTTCAATGCACAGCAGAAATCCACATTCAATATTGACGTTGCTTTTGTAGCATTTCTCGTAAAAAGATACGTCAAAAGAGTTGCACCAAAGGTATATGGAACAAGCTTATCTGCCAGATGCGATGCCTTGTCTTCTGATTCTGACTTAAGCTTTTCAGACTCTTCTATCATGGCTACAATGCGGTCATACCTTCCGCTTCCCTGGGATTTGGTAACACTAATCGTAAGCTCGCCCTCTTCAACTACTGTTCCGGCGTATACCAAAGCTCCATTGTCCTTGTGTACAGGCTCAGACTCACCTGTCATCGATGCCTGATTTACTGAAGCTTCACCTTCTGTCACAACTCCGTCAAGTGGAATCATACTTCCGGTTCTTATTATGATCTCATCTTTTTCTTTTACTTCAGAAACACTTACAAGAACCTCTGTGCCATCCGTGCCTCTCATCCAGACCTTATCTACATTAAGAGCCATAGCCCTTGCCAGATCGTCCACAGACTTTTTATGCGTCCAATCTTCCATTATCTCTCCCACACCAAGCAGGAACATAACAGAACCGGCTGTATCAAAGTCTCTTCTGATGAGTGAAACCAGAATGCTTGCTGCATCCAGTACCGACACTTCAAGTTTACCCTTAAGCAAAGACTTTATGCCTTCAATTATAAATGGAATTGCTCTGAAAATAGTAAGTACTTCCCTTATCGGAGCGGGGAAAAAAACTCTTTTTATCACCCTCTCCAGAACATGAAAGCACATCTTATCCTCGTACAGGATTCTAAGTTCTCTTCCTGTGTGCTCCGGAACCGTTACAAGAGATGTTTCGTAATCAAACTCCGAGAGAGCCTTTAATACGTCCCCTCTTTTATCACAGTCAAAAAAGATTATGGCATTGGCTGTCCGCTCATTAACTGCAACCTTTTTCACACCCGGAAGATCCTTGATGTAGTATTCCAATTTATCGGCTTCATCAGGTGTCATATGACACTGATGCATATGAATACGCATGCGTCCATTGGACTCATGCTCTATTTTGCACTTCATAATCAGCCTTCCGCTTTTGCAAGGATAGCCTTAGCATCAGCTATTTCTTTTTCTCTTTCTTCCTTATAACGTTTTTCATTAATCTCTTTGGCATCAGCGCTAATGTCCTGACAGTTTTCTTTAATATTTGTATAGGTTTCCATTACGGAATCTTTGCAACGATATGCAGCTGCAGTAATATGTGTATAGCACTTTTTAGCATCCTTACTGCCAAGGATTCCTACTCCTGCTGTTCCCAGAACAAATCCACATGCGATTTTACCTACTGTACTCCAAACTGACATAATATTGTCCTCCTAATTTATAAAAACATAGTAAGTTGTGTAACAATTATATCCAAGATATACTAAAGTAGCCTCTGCTAACATTTGAGAAAATTTCTCATTTAGTAGTGGCTTCATTTCCTTGTCCGTCATCTAAGCACGTTACATTGTACTTTGAAGGATTGGGTATCGTTATTTCCGGAGTGTTTTAAAGCAATCGGGGGACTTGTTTTGAATATTGCAAATTTTCTTTAGATTTTAACCTAGCTCTTTTTAGATATTACTGTATTTTTACGTCGCAGATAAACCGCGTCTCATCTTTGCGCCTTGGATCAGAAAATATATGGAATCACTTTGTATTTCACTTTAGTTTTATATTCTTTATATCCATCAAGGCCTTCCTCAAGAACCTTTTCCTCATTCTTTATTCGCTTTGAAATAATAGGAATATACAAAAATAAAATTGCAAAAGAACCGAGAATCAGCCCCATTGAAAGAAAAAGAAACAGTGTTGCCAAATACATTGGGTGACGTACAATGCCATATAATCCCATGTCAATTACCTTTTGATTATCCTGCACCTCGACCGTTCTCGAAAGATAAGCATTTTCCCGCAGTACCTCTGCATACGTGGCATATGCAAGCAAAAATATAACCGTTCCGATAATGACCACCCAGTTTGGAAGTTGCATCCACTTGAACCTAAAGCTTAATCCGGCGACAATAAACGCTGCCAAAAACATCATCCCACTAAGTGCCACAACAGCCTTCTGCTCTTTTTCCTCTTCTTTGACATTAAGGCGTTTCTTAAGAAGATCAGGATTACAAATCATCATAACAATCCCGGCAATAAACATAGGAATAAATAAGACAGCAAGCAATAGCCATCCGTTATAATAATGAATAGTTCCGGCCAGCAAGAAAAGAAGCACCATCAACATCAATAATCCCAATACAAATTTTATAATTGCCTGAAAAAAGAGTTTTTTTGTCATATTGTTGTCCCCCCACAAACCGGAATAGGCTCTCGGAATCTCTAGCCCAGATTCCAAGGGCTTTTTCTTTTTTTCTTTTTTCCAAATCCCCCCAATTTCCCATAAAATTTTAAAAATAGGGGTTGACAAACCCTCCAAAATCTGCGGCCGCTTCGCGGCCTATT
>NZ_JAGBLU010000040.1 GCF_017635265.1 Butyrivibrio sp. | reverse complement strand
TAAAGTGTACCCCATGTCAAGGACATTTTAAGAAGAAGGGATTAGCCATTCTTCTGTAGATGTATATATTATTTGGGTGATGAAATAATATGCTTTAAAGGGTATATTCCCGTTGTAATATACTCATAATATTCATCGGGAGATAGCTTTGCCAGTCTCCATTGATACCTGTCTTTATTATAATAATCCATCCAATCATCTATGATACATTTTACTTCAGAGAATATAGTACAGGGCTTAATCCGCTCCTTTATATGGTCTTTCATCCTGCCAAAGAAACTTTCTTGAGGAGCATTATCCCAACAATTGCCTCTCCTAGACATGGACTGACGAAGACCTTTATCTTTTACAAGCTGGATAAAGCTGCAACTTGTGTAGTGACATCCTTGATCACTATGTATGATTGTTTCGGTAGTTAGCGCAACACCATGCTTCTCAATCAGCTTGTGAACCGTTTCCAAAACGAAGTCTACTTCCAATGACTCACTTAATACATAGGACAATATCTGTTTGGTAAAGGCATCCATTATCGTGGATAAATAGCAGAACTCACCATCAAACGGAATATATGTTATATCTGTAAGCAGTATCTTTCTAGGACCATAAGCCTCAAACTGGCGTTTTACAAGGTTATCAGCCACGTTGCTAGTTTTTAGCGCCTTTGCCATTCTCCGGTATGGATTTGCTTTACGTATTTCGCAAATCAGCCCATACTTTTTCATTAACCTACGAATCTTTTTTACATTCATTATAACCGGTGGATTCATATGTATAAGGCGCATATAAATGCCCTGCGCACCCTTATCATATCCTCTATGACTATAGGCTATGAGTATAAGCTCAAAATCAGCTCTGTCCCGCTTTTCCTTTTCTATTCTCTTCGATTCAGATGCTACCCAGTTATAATATCCTGATCTTGATACACCAGCTATTTCACAGAGCACAGCAATTGAAAGCTTGTTGTTGGCTTTATTTATTGTTTCATGGATGATTTCAAACTTATCATTCGATGTCTCCATGATTATTTTCTCTTCTCTGAATTGTCCGCAATTATAATTTTTTTTAGAAATTCAACTTCCTGGCGCAGATACAACAGCTCATTCTGCATTCTCTCGATTGATTGAGGAGATGATAATTCATTTTCATTTGTTGCTTTCATTGGAGATCTTCTTTGTCGATTTTCTCCCTCCGAAAAGCCATTGCCAGAAAGTGCTTGTTTCTTTATATGTTGAACCAAAGAATCTATCTGCTTTTGTCCAAATATACTTAAATCAAATCCAAAATCAGATAGAATCTTACGAGGAGAATTACCCGCCTGATAACTAATCCAAAACTCTTCTTTGAATTTAGCCGTATAGTATAATTTATGCTTCGAAACCTTAAGAACATACGGATTCTTTTTTAGTTCTTTAATCTGTTTTTCTGTGTATTCTTTCATTTTTCCTCCGATAGATGCTTTTATTATATATCATCTACAGGAAGAATTACCCTTCCTACCACGTCCACTTTTTGGGGAATTAATCCCTTCTTCTTATGTCCATTTTTTAGGATGCCTTCTTCTTAATGTGTCCACTTTATAGGGTATATTTTACTCAAGTCCTTTCTTACGTCCTTCCTCAAGTCCTTTCTTACGTCCTTCCTCAAGCCCTTCTTCGAGACCAATCTCACGAGCCTCTTTTTCGAGATATTTCATATGTTTTCTTTGGTTATACTCGAACAAACTATACATATAAACTGCCTTCCTTTCTTTGACGAAGAAGTCCTTTAAAATATCGCGGTCTATACAGTAATCTACAGCCATTCTGACTGCGATTGGCAGAGGATAAAACTCATTGTATTCGCGGATTTTAGCAACAAATGTAGAATAACCGCTGAGATTCTTGCAGCTTTTCATGAGATTATCATTCATGCCCTGATTGATATTAATGATTTTTACAGTCAGTTCCAATTCAGGATTATCAGAACGGTTTTCATACATATCAGAGAGCTTGTAGGTTACTTCTTCCGGTAGACTATCAGTGCCATTATAGAATACTACAAAGTGCGGTTCAGGTATCTTGAGCAGCTTACTCCCGTATATCTTAGTGTCATCAACAAGCTGCTGGTACAAATTTCCTACGTAAAACAGGCACCTCAGAGGAATGTTTTTGCAATCAGTTGATTGGTGTTCATAAATATTAAGACGAGTATCAATTATAAATGATAAATCATTGCGCATGCCCATAAATATGGCACTATCCAAGGTGTTGATAATAAGATCATTGGGATCATCATAGTGCGAGTTATTTATAGCATTGTATAACTCTAAAAGAGCTGCCTTATCACTGCCAAATAATAACCTGAATACGGTATCCTTGTGTTTTCTGTTTACGATGGGCCAATGTAGCCTTCTAAAAAAATATTTGTTTTTCTTAATTCCCATAATTCCTTTCCGCATTAATGCAGAAAGGACATAAGAATGCGTCTTGCTACATTAATACTAACACATTTTTATTGTTTTAGTTGGGAAATGTGAAAATGACAATTCTCACATTAACGCGGCAGAAAACCGACCTGAATAATTTACTACATGTATAGTCATAATGCAAGCCAATTTCTAAACAAAAAATAAACAACTCAATCCATGCGAGGTTAATCGTTTTCCAAATGCTTGAATTTATGCGTGGTTTCTGACTTTTTTATTGTTTGTTTATTTTCTTTCTGCTTTTTTTACGGAAAAAAGACGTTTAAAAGGTTTTTTATGATAAAGAAAATGATACCTCATTTTTTACAATAGTGTTATCAAAGTAAATCATATCATTAAGATAGACTATGCGCCTGATTTATGATAAGGAGATGCCTATGATGTACAAACATGATATGAAACAAACTTTTATAGTAAAGATCTCAAGCTGTCAGAATGGCACTTGGCAGGGCAAAATCGTTTGGGCTGACGAAAACAGATCACAGCATTTTAGAAGCACGCTGGAGATGATAAGGCTCATAGATGAGGCAACCAAGGCTGTATCTGAATCACAGGTCAAAAAAGCATCTAACAAGTAATTTTCCAAAAGTAACTATCAATCCCAAATTAAAAGTAACTGCAAACAAGAATAATAAGAAACTATCAACCGGCAGCATAAAGTCCACACACATAAAAGCAAACCTTTACGAGGGGAGGAAATGCTTATGTTGAGAAAATGGAACCGATTCTTAGCGGTTATTCTGGCACTCACACTTATTACCACTACTTTTAACAGTGATTACATGAGTGCTAATGTTTATGCCGAAGGAGAAGAAGCTGAAGAATTCGTAGAAGAACAGGAAGAGCCGGCAGAGGAACCGGCAGAAGAAACTTCTGAAGATCAAGGTCAGGATGAAAGTGAGCCTGAAGAAACTTTAGAAGAATCATACAATGAAGATGTTAACCCAGAAAACGAAGAATATGCTGTTCCGGAAAATAACGAAGATGAGAATTCCGGTAGCGAAGTTGAAAACGTTGAAACAAATGATGCAGAAGTTGTTGAGGCATCTGCTGAAAGCGGGACTGGGCCAACAGAAGGAGAACCTCCTGTAGCGCCTACACTTCCGGAAACTTCAGAGGTTTCTGTTGAAGCGGCAAGTCAGGCGTCATCTCCTTTGGAACCTGTACCTGAAGAAGCAGCAGTTGCAGCATCATCTCTTTTGGAACTTATTCCTGAAGAGGCAGCAGTAGCAGCATCTTCTCTTGCTTCAATAGAGGAAAAAGAGGAAGAAAAAGAAGAGAACCTTGTAACTGTAAAATACTATGTTACTGAAGGCGGAAGCATTTCAAGAGATGAGGAGACAGTTGATCTTAATGATGAGGATGCAGAGTTTGAGGGATCAACAGCAACAGCTGACAGTGAAGAGTATGAGTTTAAAGGATGGAAAGATAGTGACGGCAATATAGTTACAACAGATAACACTATAGTTCCTGAAAATATTGAGGAAGACACCAGTTTTACAGCAGTATTTGAAAAGGCAGAGAAGATTGAAGAAAAGATAGTAGTAATCACTTATGAAGCAGAGGACGGCGGAAAGGTTTCACCGGAAAAAGAAGAAATAAATATTAACGCTGAAGAAGTTGTTATCCAAGGATCAACAGCAACTGCTGATGAGGGTTATGAATTTGTTGAATGGAAGGATAGCGAAGGAAAAGGCATATCAGACAAAGCAACTTTTGTTCCGGCTGATATAAAAGAAGATGTAAAATTCAAAGCAACTTTTAAAAAGATAATAACAATGCCAGCCCAAGACTTTTCAGGAAGTGCCGGTGGCATGAATGTTTCGGTAAGTGCAGGTGAAGGCGTGTTCCCTGAAGGAACGAAAATGCGAGTAAGCGCTATATCCGACGATGAAGCGCTTGATGCAGCTAAAGATGCGCTTGGTGATGGAGCTAAATCTGCAAAAGGTGTTGATATCACGTTTTATGATAAAGACGGAAATGAAATCGAGCCTGCAGATTCAAAATCAGTTAGAGTTTCAATTTCTTTATCACAGGAACTTGAAGGAGAATCTTTTAGCGTAATTCATAAAGATGATGCCGGAAACTCACAGGAAATTGCATCAGCAAGTTCTGATGGCGCGGAATTTGAGACTGATTCCTTCTCAGTTTATATTCTGGCAGGTTCTGATGAAGGGATAGAAAAAGCTGTAGCAACATATATTTTCAAGGTTTACAACATTGAGACCGGGAACTGGGATGTTGTATCAGAACAGAGAGTAAAAGACGGTGAAAAGTTAAACAACCCGGGTATTCCTGATTTGACGAAAAATCAGGTGTTTAAGGGATGGTTTAAAGATGGTGATGAAGTATCTTTTGAAGAAACTACAGTTACCGCAACAGAGACAATTACAGTTAAAGCGAAGATAATAACAACCTATTATGTTACTCTTAAAGGCATAGGCGAAGTAATCGAGCAGATTCTTGCAACTGCTGAGAATGACGAAAGTGCATACGTAACACTGAATGTTTTAGTTACACCGGAACACGCCGAACAAGCCTTTAAGGGGTGGAAAAACTCTGAGGGAGAAGTATACGAGTACGGCGCTCGGATTGATGCGTCTTTGCCTAAAAACAGTGTGCTTACTGCGGAAATAATTGACGCTTACTGGATCAACTTTAATGAAAACGATGGTGGAACAGGTGGTGGAGCATCTTATACAGCACCTATATATGTAACAGAAGAGACTAATTATAAGGCAACAGAACCAACACCACCTACAAGAAGCGGATACGTATTTGGTGGTTGGTACAAAGAAGCTGAATGCGTAAATGCATTTGATTGGAATACTGCAATATTAAAAAACACTACACTTTTTGCAAAGTGGACACCTGGAAAGGCCAGCTTTACCGTAATCATATGGCAGCAGAAAGTTTCTGATGATAAAAATACAGAGAATAAAACCTATGATTATAAAGAAAGCAGGGTTATATCAACTTACAATGTCGGAACAGAAATTGAGCCCGGTATGCTTGGAAATGCGCTCTCGCAAAACTATACAGGATTCAAATCTGATGCCAGATATGAGGTAGTTAATAAGAATAGCGCTGACGGGAACAGTATTGTTGCAAAAGGTACCACAGTAGTTAATGTGTATTATGACAGACAGCTCATTACATATAATTTTTATACATGCTCGGTTTCATGGGGGAATGTGTCAAATATTCAAAGTTATACAGCCATGCCTCAGATGACAGGATTGTACGGGCAGGATATGTCAATGTACGGATACAAATGGCCCGAAGGAAGGGAATGGCATATAGGTAAAGCGGCATCCGGAAATAATCTTTCCGGAACGAGAATGACATTCCTTTCAGCATTTACAGAAGGTAATACGGATTTTTACAGTAATAAAAACTACGATGGAAATTACTATTATTATCACTACAAACAAAATATAGATGGAAGAACCTATCCTGATGAAGAGACAAATAAAGCAGAAAAGGCATATTCGCCAGAGTTTAGATTTAGTAGTAAGTATGCCCCCGGATTTACCGTAAAGTACTACACTGATAATACTGGAACTTATAATGTAAATGATGATGTTTCAAAAACTGTATATGGAAATGTATACATTTATCATGAAAGGAATTCCTTTAAATTTACGCTTGCTCATATAAAGCAGGCAATTGACCCGGCAACAGGCGATCCGGTTGATGTTTCAGCAACATACCTTGAACCAAAATATACACTTTTATATGAAGCACCTATTGGAAATGCGCAGGAAAGCGTTGTTGCCGCAGCTGACGCACTTTCTGCACCTGAAGGCTATATGGCAAAGGCTGGATCTGACGGCGGAGTAGGTATATTTGCCGATCCTCAGGGAAATCAGGAAGTAGACTGGACAACTCCAATGCCGGCAAGTGATGACATAATATTATATGTAGTATGGGTTAAACAGAGATTTACTGCTAAGCTTGACCTTAACGTTGATGGCGATAAGGATTACAACACAACCGGTGGATATTCACAGGTTCAGGTATCAAATAATCAGGCTACAGAGTTTAGACCATATTATGGCGCAATAATTGATAAAAACGCTATAATGAATAACTTTAGTAGAGAGGGCTATGATCTCGTAGGATGGTTTGATAAAGAAACAGATCAGCCCTATGACTACGGACATGTTACCAGTGATGTTAATCTCTATGCTAAGTGGAGAAAGACAGGTACAGTTAAGATCAAATACGATGCAAACGGCGGAATCCTTATATCTGATGAACCTGATAGTAATCAGTATGCAGGAGATTCAACTGTAGTTGTAGCAGCACCTCCAAAGACCAATCCTCCTAAGAAGACTTTCATAGGTTGGGAACTTCTTGATAAGAACGGAAATGCTACTAAGCTCCTTTATCCAAATGGTAGTTTCCTGATAGAGGATACGCTTATAGCAACAGATGCTGCCGGCAATTATGTGAAACTTAGAGCCAAATATGTTGATACAGGTTTATCTGAAGAGGAACTCAGAACAAGCTTTACATATCATCCAAATGGTGGAAATGGCAGTGCGGTTACAATTTCCACAACAGGAGATGACAATCATCCTCTTCACGTAAATGAAGCAGTTACAGCTTGGACATATGATGAGGCTGTCGCACACTTTACAAGAGAAGGATATAAGCTTCTTGGATGGAACACAGATCAGACACAGGCCAATGCTCAGGTAGTAAGCATAGGATTTGGCGCAGAGTACATAATTGCTGACAATGAGAACAATCCGGGCAATTCTTCTGCAAACATACTTTATGCAGTATGGAAACCTGAAATTGAAGTAGTAGTAACAATTAAAGGAAATACCAAGACTGAGAATTATAGCGGTACTGAATATGAAGTCAGTGGATTTGAAGTAACTGACATATCCTATATGGTTGGCGGTCAGCCATACAGCGGAAGCGGATTTACTTCTTCTGACGTAAAACTAAAAGAAGGTGTAGCAGCATATGCAAAAGGAACTGATGTAAATACATACAAAATGGGATTAACACCAGACAGCTTTACTACAACCAATACTTCTTTTGATAAGGTATCATACGTAGTAACTGATGGATGGCTAAAGATTGATCCTATAGCTGTAACGGTAACAATTACAGGTAACAACAGCACAGTTCCTTATGACGGAAAAGATCATACAGTAACCGGATATACAGCAGTTGCAGATAATAAGACTTTTGATGTAAACAGCATATCTTTTACCGGAGAAGCAAGTGCAACACAAAAAGAAGTTGGCACAAAAAATATGGGACTTAATGCATCACAGTTTTCGGCAACAAGTACTAACTATACAGTATCCTTCAATGTAACTGATGGTTATCAGGCTGTCACTCCAATAGATGTTACAGTAACTATCACAGGTCACTATAGTGTTGATGAGTTTGATGGAACAGAGCATACAGTTACCGGCTATGATGTGGAAAGCAGTAGTCCTCTTTATACAGAAGATGATTTCACATTCTCGGGAACAGCTGAGGCAAAAAGAACTGATGAAGGCACAACAAACATGGGACTTACAGAAGATCAGTTCTCAAATGCAAATAATAGAAACTTTAGAAATGTAACCTTTAATGTAACTGATGGATATCAGACGATTACACCGGTTGATGCAGTTGTTGTAACAATCACAGGTCACAAGAACGTTGCAGATTACGATGGAACTGAACATACAGCGGAAGGATATGATTTTGATATAAGTAGCGACCTATATACAGTAAATGACTTTACATTTAAAGGTTCTGCTACAGCAGCAAGGACTGATGCAGGAACAACTAATATGGGACTTGCAGCTGAAAAGTTCGAGAATACAAACAGTAACTTCAAAAAAGTAACCTTTAATGTAACAGATGGATATGTAACAGTTAATCCAATCAGTGTAACAGTGACCATCACAGGACATAAAGACTCTTTTGACTACAACGGACAGGAGCAGAGCGTAACAGGATATGAAATTGAGATAAAAAATCCACTGTATACAGAAGCTGATTTCACATTCAGTGGAGAAGCAACAGCAACAAGAACAGAAGCCGGAACAACAAATATGAATCTGGCAGCTGAACAGTTTGCAAATACTAATCCTAATTTTACTAATGTGTCATTTATAGTAAAAGATGGATCTGTAACAATAAAACGTATCAGCGTAACAGTAACAATTACAGGTCATAAAGAATCTTACGACTATAATGGCCAAGAGCAGAGCGTAACGGGATATGATGTGGCAACCAGTAATTCTCTGTACACTGCAAATGACTTCACATTCAGCGGAGATGCAACAGCAAAGAGAACTGAAGTTGGAACTACTGACATGGGACTTGCCATAGATCAGTTCACCAATACAAATGCAAACTTCGAGAATGTAACTTTTGAAGTAACTGATGGTGCAATAACAATCGAGCCTATCAGCGTAACAGTAACTATTGTAGGCCACAAGGGTTCTGAGGTTTACGATGGCAAAGCACACACAGTAACAGGATATGATGTAGAGCCAATCAGCAATCCTCTTTACACAGTAAATGACTTTACATTTAGCGGAAATGCAACAGCAACCAGAACTGAAGTTGGAACGACAGGTATGGGACTTGAAGCAGCTCAGTTCACTAACACAAATACAAACTTCGATGTAACATTTGAAGTAACTGACGGAGAGATTAAGATCACTCCTGTAACAGAAAAGGTAACAGTTACAATTACAGGTAACACATTAACAACGCCTTATAACGGAAGTGAACAGGAGGTAACAGGATACACATTTGCAAGTAACAACGCTCTTTATACAGAAGACAGCATAGAATTTAAAGGAACTGCCAAGGCAGCCGGAACTGATGCTGATACATACCAGATGGGACTTGCAAAAGAGCAGTTCTCCAACACAAGCGCTAACTTTACAGATGTAGAGTTTGTAGTAAATGACGGCTGGCTTAAGATAACTCCTATCACGGCAACAGTGACCATCACAGGTAATCACAATGCAGTAACCTATGACGGAGCAGAGCATGAAGTAAGCGGATTTGAGAGTATCAAATACAGCACTCCACTCTACAAGAGAAGCGACTTTAGATTTGACGGAACAGCAGTAGCTAAAAGAACTGAAGCAGGCACAACAAATATGGAACTTAAGCCGGAGATGTTCGTTAACCTGAATACTAAAAACTTTGAAACTGTAGAGTTTGTGATTGTTGATGGTTATATCACGATCGTTCCTGTAGGAGAGGTTGTAGTAACAATTACTGGTAACAATAACACCTTTGACTACGACGGAACCGAGCATGAAGTAACCGGATATACATTTACAGCAAGTGATCCTCTTTACACAGAAAAAGACTTCACTTTCGAAGGAAATGACAGTGTAACAAGGATTGATGCAGGAACTGATTACATGGGACTTACAGAAGAAGATTTCACTAACATAAGTGAGAACTTCACGAAAGTAACCTTTTTAGTAACAGACGGATATATTACTATCAATCCAATAGCAGTAACAGTAACGATCACAGGAAATAACAACACTTACGTATATAACGGAAGTGCGCAGGCTGCAGAAGGATATGAGGCAAAAGCTGACAATGAGCTTTACAGCGTAGACAGCGTACTCTACAAGGGAGAAGCCACAGCTAAGCGCACAGACGTTGGTACAACTCCAATGAACCTGAATGCTGGATTATTCGAAAACACAGATACTAACTTCAATGATGTTACATTCGTAATTGAAAAAGATGGATCCGTTACAATAACTCCTCTGGAAGTAGTAATTACTGTAACAGGTAATACCAAGGAAGAGACCTACGACGGAAAAGAGAAGGAGGTAACAGGATACGAAACAAAGGCTAATAATGAACTGTACCAGCTTTCAAAGGTTAATATGACTGGCCAGGCACTTGCTAAAGGAACACTTGTTGGAACATACAACATGGGACTTAAGGCAGAGCAGTTCACAAATACCGATACTAACTTCAATGCAACCTTTGAAATAGTAGATGGTTATCTGACAATCAAAGGCAGAGGTGAAGGCGAGAAATTCCTTGTAACTCTCATTACCGATGATGTTGAAAGACCATACACAG
The DNA here is from genome assembly GCF_017635265.1 of Butyrivibrio sp. GTDB lineage: Bacteria > Bacillota > Clostridia > Lachnospirales > Lachnospiraceae > Butyrivibrio. Next base: position 9,321 of record NZ_JAGBLU010000040.1, on the reverse strand, counting down.
GCCAGGTTTACAGCGGATTTGGATATCACGCAGAAGGCGGCAAGAGTGTAAACGCAGCGGCAGCAGCTGTTAACAGAGTAGTAGATTTCATAAGCGGAATTATTACACCAATATCAGCAGGAGCAGCAGATGGAACTTCTTCAGATCCTGATATCACGATCGACGGAGTAACCTTTAAAGTAACCGGACTTTCAGTAGATGTAGCAGAAAGAGATGCAGGCAAGTATCCACTTACAATCAGCGGCGATATGGTAATTCTTGATGAAGCCGGAAATGATGTAACAGATCAGTTTGCAGAAGCTACAAAGAAGGAAGGAACTCTTACTATCACTCCAATGCCTATCACAGTAACATCAGGAAGCTCAAGCAAGACTTATGATGGAACAGCTCTTACTAACAGTGAGATAACAACAGATAGGGCATGGGGCGAAGGCGACGCAGTTGGATACAATATTACAGGAAGACAGATAGAGGTTGGCGAAAGCGACAATACATTTGATATCATAGGCGCAGGTAACACAAATCTTGAAAAGAACTATATAGTAACTAAAGCTTACGGAAAACTGACAATAACTGATGCTATAGTTCCTCCGGCACCAACACCTACACCTACACCAACTCCAACACCGGGCGGAGATGATACTCCGACAGGTGGAGACGATACACCTACAGCTATCGATGATACACCAACTCCAACAGCACCGGCACCTGCTCCTGCACCAATACTTACAGGTGCACCTGATGCAGCAGTTCTTGGAGAACAAAGACCGGCCAATCAGGCAGCAGTTCTCGGAGCAAGAAGAGGAATAACAGAAGATGCTACCAATGATGTCGGAAGGCTCTTCGCAGTTATAATAGCGGCAGCAGTTGCAATGTCACTTATGTTCTTTGGTAAAAAAGAGGAAGACGAGACCTGAGAAATTTAAACGGCAAAAAACCAAAGATTAGGCAGATACAGCAAGAAAAATAAAGTGAATTCATAACAAAAGAGCTATTGATCACCAGTGGTCGATAGCTCTTTTAACGCAGCATATTAATCATACTCCTGACAATATTTTAAATTTACCGCATATTTAATAACGATTAAATATAAACTTAATTTTATTTTAATTATTATTGGATATACTTATTGCTAGTGGGAATAAATTTTCCGTTACAAGGAGGTTTCTTATGAGTAGACAGTCTGAAAAATCAGGCAATACATCGCCGAAGGCGATAAGTACAAAACTATCGGTTTTGTTCGTGGCAATGCTTCTGGTGACAATACTGGTGTCAGAGGCAATAACTTTTTCCCTTGGTTATTCCATGATTAAGGGGCTTATCTATACATCACTTCAAAGTGAAGTATCTGTAGATGCAAATAAGGTAAACAGGGAACTTAATTCAACATTTTATTATTTGAACGGAGTTGCTGATGCAATAGAGCAGAACAAATTTGATTCAAATTCCGATATCATGCAGTATCTGTCAGGAACAGTCGGCAGATATGACCTGATTCCTACCGGAGCTTATGTAATGTTAAATGATAAGACATTTCTTTATGCAGCAGATCCTACTTATAAGATTGAAGACTGCACGGAAAATGTCATGTACAAGGCTGCCATGCAGTACACTAACAGCTGGTTTTACTATTATGATGTACCTTATTTTGATAAGGTTACCGGCGCGCTGTGTGCATCTGTTATAAGACATGTGCATCTACAGGATGGACGTGAGGGTGTTTTTGCAGCTGATCTGTTTTTGTCAATTGCCCAGGAAGAGCTTAACAGCGTTCAGCTATACGAAACAGGCGGAGCAATGATGGTGACAAGTCAGGGACTTTTATTGACTTACAGAGATAATCCTGAACTTTGTGGAAGCAGTATTGCTGATATTAAAGACAATGCTTTCCTTACAGCTATCGGAAAATATGTGGCTGAGGAATCAGGAAAAGAGACACATGAAGTTGTAAGTTATAATATAGGAGGGCAGAAGTACTATCTTGTAGCATCACCGGTAAGTGGCACAGACTGGTACGTAATTACGTACGCAAAGCAAAGTGAAGTACTGGCACAGCTCTTTAGACTTGTTGTTATTTTGATTATTGTGGCGGTTGTAGCTGTTTTGGCAGTCATCATCGTAATGAACAGGGTTCTTAAGAAGCTTATTAAGACTCCTGTAACTAATCTTACAGACAATATTGAAAAAATTTCAGGTGGAGACTTCACTGTTGATATTTCTTCCGATGGCAATGATGAAATCGCATTTATGAACAATGCCATGGGAGAATTTGTTAGCGGAATGAGATTATCCTTAAGTGAGATCAAGGACGTATCCGGACGACTTCTTGGAGATGCACAGACTTCCAAGAGTACTGCAGAGGATCTTGAAGGAGCAGCCAGCGAACAGTCAGCCAGCATGTCTCAGGTTCGTGAAAATATCGATAATATGGCAAAGGCCGTTAACGAAGTTGCTGAAAATGCAACAGTTCTTGCACAGACAGTTGCAACTGTAACAGAGCAGGAGCAGCAGATTGAAGAGACCATGAATGAGCTCGTTGCAAAGGCTGATTCCGGTCAGCATGAAATGGCAAGTGTTGCAAACGGAATGAATGATATTGTTGATTCCATGAAGGATATGGCAGATGCAGTTTCAAGCGTTGATGAAGCAGCAGATAAGATTAATCAGATTGTTGACCTTATCAATTCAATTTCTTCGCAGACCAATCTTCTCTCACTTAATGCCAGCATTGAGGCTGCAAGGGCAGGTGAGGCAGGAAAAGGCTTTGCGGTTGTTGCTCAGGAGATTGGACAGCTTGCACAGAATTCTGCGGATGCTACAAAGCAGATTGCAGATATTATCAGGGATATGTCAGCAAGAGTTCAGCTTCTTTCGGAAAAGTCAGAAACCAATACGCAGCTTATTGATTCCAGCGCTGAATCAATCAACACCGCTGCTACCACATTTAAGGAAATCACGCAGCAGTTGTCTGACGCCAATGCTACTTTGACAACTATGGCTGAGCAGATGGAGAAGGTAAATGATGTTGCAACGAACATGGCTTCCGTATCCGAAGAGCAGTCAGCATCCACTCAGGAAATAGCAGATAATGTGGAAAAAGTAACAGAGGCCGCCAAGGGCGTAGCTACATCTTCGGAACTTGTTGCCAATGCGGCTTCATCAGTATCTGAAGCGGTTGACACCATTAACGGAAATCTGGATAAATTTACAATTCGTTAACTTCATGGGCAGTAATATTTGGAGTTGCTTCGAAAACACAGTTTTTGAAGCAACTCCTTTTTTGTCATAGCAGATAGAAAAACATTTGGTTTAATATAACAATACTGATAGATTATTTGACTAAAAGGTAAAAAGCCGATAGAGTTAAATTGAGACATTGTTTACATTTCAGGGGGATTTTGATCATGAGCGAAGCAAAACAGATGTTATTTGCAAGAAATGTGATATGTATTTGTATTGAAAAAAAAGAAGGCGGGGATTATATTGGACTTCTGTGGCATCAATACTCGTATGCTCCAATAGAGTTTAACGGAGTCAGTGATATGCTGATGCTTATGGATGATCTCTTTGATGAATGGGATTTTCCACAGAGAGGGCTTGATAAGAGAGAGTTTAATAAGTCAAAAGAACCGGAACTTATGAATGGTAATACTGATGAACTTGTGATTGACAAGGTTCAGGCGGCATCAGGAATAAAGAATGTTCAGAATAAAAAGGGAACTCTTGCCACATTTATGGTGCAGGTCAAGTTCAGACAAAATGCTACATGGCAGGGTACAGTAATCCACTCAGAATCTAACACCAGAACAGATTTTGAAAGTGCTATGGAACTTGTGGATATTATGGACAAAGCCATGAGTGATAAGTAAAGGCTTTTATGAAAAAATTTAAGAAAATAGCCAGGTGGATCGGCTTGGTTGTAGCGTTGGCAGTTGTTGCCATAGCTATTGGATTTAAGATTTATACAAGTAAATATTATAGGGCTGATGAAGATACGATATCGGGTATTGAGACCAGACTTGATATAAAGGTTAATTCATATGCAGATGACCGGGGAATGGTGTTTCTTCCTGAAGAAGAAACGCCAAGGGCTGTGATAGTTTTTTATCCGGGAGGCAAGGTGGAGTACAGTGCCTACAGCGGACTAATGTATGAAATTGCAAGCCGCGGATATATATGTCTTTTACCCAGAATGCCTGAAAATCTTGCATTTTTTAGGATTAATGCAGTAGATGTCATTACTTCCGGATATATGGATCAGGTAGATATGGTGGAGGATCTGGACTGGTACATTGCAGGTCATTCTTTGGGCGGAGTAGCAGCTTCTTTATATCTTGAAAAAACGTCTGATGAATATGCCGGGATAATTCTGTGTGCTTCGTATCCAAATGCAGATTTGTCCGGAAAAAATATCAGACTTTTGTCTGTTTACGGTTCGGAAGATAAGGTTCTTAACCTTGAAAAATATGAGGAAAGCAAGGCTTTTTGGCCAAAAGATTTCGAAGAGCATGTTATTGATGGCGGAATTCATTCTTATTTTGGATGTTATGGAATTCAAAGCGGGGATGGAACGCCGCAGATTTCCAATGAAGAACAGATTATAAAAACCGCAGACATTATAGAAAACTGGATTGACGGTTGAACAAAGGCAGAGGAGAAGAGTATGGATTTTAACATTGTAGAAGTATTTAACAGAAGTGTGACTATTGAGCTTGTTTCGGATGATGTTTTTAAGCAGGAGAAATGCTTTGAGGTTCTTGTAAACGGTGAAAAAGAACTTGAAACAGACAGAAACGTGTTTTCTGTCACAGGTCTTTTACCGGATACAGATTATAAGCTGGCTGTCAGAGCAGATGGCGAAGTTGTAGAGAAGAATTTTACAACAGGTCATGAGTCGGTACTTCTTAATGTGACAAAATTCGGTGCAAAGGGTGATGGAAAAACTCTTGATACAGCTGCAATTCAGGCTGCTATATGTTCATGCCCGAAAGATGGAACAGTATATCTGCCAAAAGGAGTTTATTTTTCAACTCCTCTTTTCCTAAAGAGCAATATGACCTTATGGCTGGATGAAGAAGCAGTACTTTTGGGAGATACACAGAGAGAGAATTATCCGATTCTGCCGGGAATGACTCTTTCTACTGATGAGAAAGATGAGTACAATTTATCAAGCTGGGAAGGGAATCCGCTTACAAGTTTTGCTTCTCTTGTTACAGCTATTGATGCTGAAAATCTTGATATTATAGGCCCCGGCACACTTGATGGAAATGCCTCAAACTCTGACTGGTGGGTTAATCCCAAGATAAAGAGGATTGCATGGAGACCAAATACTCTGTATTTATGCAGATGTAAAAATGTGAGAGTTCAAAATATTACTGTTAAGAATTCTCCTGCGTGGACTGTTCATCCATATTACTGCGAAGATATATCATTCCTTAATCTGTTTATTAATAATCCGTCAGATTCGCCTAACACAGACGGACTTGATCCCGAGAGCTGCAAGAATACTCTTGTTCTTGGAACGGTTATTTCCGTCGGAGATGATTGCATGGCCATTAAGAGCGGTAAGTACTACATGAGCCTTGAACATCACAAAGTAACTGAGAATTGCATTATCAGAAACTGTAAGTTTGAGAGAGGACACGGAAGTGTTACAGTAGGTTCTGAGGCAGCAGGCGGTGTGAAAAATGTACGGGTTTCACAGTGCATTTTTGAAGGAACAGACAGAGGACTTCGTATAAAGACCAGAAGAGGACGCGGAGAAAGGTCGGTTCTCGATGATATTATTTTTGAGAATATCAATATGAACGGTGTACATATGCCATTTACCGTTAACATGTTTTATTTCTGCGATCCTGACGGACATAGCGATTATGTACAGAATCAGGCGCCGGCACCGGTTGACGAGATGACTCCTGTAATTGGCTCAATTATTGGAAGGAATATTAATTGCGAAGGTGTATCTGCATGTGTTCTGTGTGCGGTTGGTCTTCCGGAACGTCCGATCGGTGAGCTTCGTTTTGAAAATATAAGCGCAAGCTTCCTGCCTGAAAATGAGCGCACTCCTGATCGTCCTGTCATGATGGACAACTTTGATGAGATGAGTGGCAGAAGCATCTATGCCAAGAATGTTAAGTCACTGATTCTTAAGAACATGTCGATTTCGGGAAGCGTTGATAAAGAGCCTGAGCTGATTGGCGTTGAGAGTAGTGACCTTGAAGATTTGAAATATATGTAATCGTGACTTTGGGGAGTCAATGATAAATGAACCATTTAAAAAAGTGCCTGGTATCGGTTTTTTTGTCGCTGGTATTATTACTAACATACGGATGCGGAAATAATAAAGTTGTCAGGTCAGAGTCTGAAACTTCGGCAATTGAACCGGCTGCAGAGTTATATACCGAAGAACGTTTAATTGAACCATTAGCTGAAGCGGGTGATGAAGGCAACTCTTTAGAAACTGAATCTGAGGATTGGACTGAAAACTATATAAATGATGCTTCATCTGAAAAATATGATGTTGAGTACGCTTCATCAGATACATCACAGGATATACTTGATGAATACGGAGTATACGACAGCAAGGAAGATGTAGCTCTTTATATTGTGACTTATGACAGGCTTCCCTCTAACTATATCACCAAGAAGGAGGCCAAAAAGCTTGGATGGAGCGGTGGTTCTCTTGAAGAATATGCTCCGGGTAAGTGTATTGGCGGAGACTATTTTGGAAACTATGAGGGAAATCTTCCGGAAGATAATGAGTATCATGAGTGTGATATTGACACTCTTGGTAAAAAGAGCAGAGGTGCCAAGCGCTTGGTTTATTCGGATGACGGGTACATTTACTATACAGAAGATCATTATGAAACGTTTGAGCTTTTGTATGAGCCATAAAGAGATTTATGTGTTGTAATTTTATGGATGTATGTATTCTTGAATCAACAATTCAAGAATGCATCAACCAAGCCAATTTAAATCGACTTCGTCGATGAGGCTTGGTTGACTCTTCACTCATATTCTCACGAAATCCGCAGTATATGCGGATTTCTGAAAGTCAGTTCAAGAAGTCATGTATTCTTGAATTTTTAATTTGAGAATGCATCTGTAGATAAAATATTTAATCCATTTGGTTTTGAGGGGTTACTGTGGAAAAGGTATTCTATATAGATTTAACCGGAATTGAAAGTAAAGAAGATTTTCACGAAGTATTAAAAAGGGAGCTTCCCCTTCCTGAATATTATGGCTGTAATCTTGATGCTTTGCATGACGTTCTGACGGGTATTTCTGATGAATGGGATATTATTTTTTACAATTCGGAAGATTTTAAACAAAAGTCGGGAAATTATTTTAGTTGCTTAGAAAAGTTAATTAGTGATATATGCAGGAAAAATGAAAATATACAAATTCGTATATATCCTTAAGAAAGTGACAACTTTTGTTTGCAATTATGTTATTTACCCGTGGTAATAAAATGGAGCAGGCATTTTTTTCTGATGGTATTCATGAAGCTGAAAAATTTCTGCAAAGATAGAAGTATGTTTTATTTGACAAGGTATATATATTTTCGTAAACTTAATACAGTTAATTGATAAGAGGGAGTAGCTGGCCGATTATCTGATGGCTGTCAGATCCGTCAAGACGATGCGTGAGCATCCGAATCTGGCATAAGGTTACTGATTCGCAGAGCGAATTTAACTGACAGCAAGACTTTTATCATAGCTGCTTGCTATGGTAAGGGTCTATTTTTATGCCTGCAAAATGGATCTTTTCCGGTTACTGTCAATTATCAATGAAGGGAGATTTATTATGAAAACATTAGCTATTATTCTTTTTATTCTCATGTATGTTCTTTTGATAATATTCAAAAAACAACGTGCTAAGATTGCGATTGGTACTGCAATTCTTTTTGTTATTACCGGGATACTTCCATACACTGAAGTCTTTGGTGCGATAGACTGGAATATCCTGCTTATGCTGTTTGGTACTATGGTAATCGTTGATTATTTCATAGAATCCAAGATGCCGAATCTTATAGCGGATAAGCTTCTTGATCTGGCACCTAACGTAATGTGGGTGACCATTTTAATGTCACTTTTTGCAGGTATAATTTCAGCATTTATTGACAATGTGGCTACACTTTTGATGGTGGCTCCTGTCGGACTTGCTATTTGTAAGAAACTTAAAATTTCACCGGTTTCAATGATAATATGTATTGCGGTTTCTTCAAATCTTCAGGGAGCAGCTACACTTGTTGGTGATACAACCTCTATTATGCTTGCAGGCGCAGCCAAGATGGACTTCAATGACTTTTTCTGGATGCAGGGAAAACCGGGTATTTTCTTTGCTGTTGAGCTTGGCGCAATAGCAACAGTACCTATCATGATGTTTCTTTTCCGCAAGGATAAAGAGCCGGTTCATTCTGATGAACACACAGTTGTAACTGACTATATTCCTACCATCACAATGCTGGGACATGTAGTATTCCTTGTAGCAGCTTCATTCTTCCCTAATAAGCCGGAACTTACAAACGGTATAATCTGTATGGTATGGGGCATTATAAATATAGTTTGGGAGATTATTGTTTCTAAAGGAACAGATAGCATGTGGCATTCTCTTAAAGCAATAGATTATGATACGATGCTTCTTCTTGCGGGATTGTTCTGTGTAATTGCGGGAATTACAAATGTTGGTGTCATTGATGATCTTGCTCAGATCATAGCAGGCGCCGGAAAAGACAACGTATTTCTTCTTTATACGCTTATTGTTTTTGGTTCAGTAATTATATCTGCATTTATAGACAATATTCCATACGTTGCAACAATGCTTCCGGTACTTGCAAGCTTGTCAACAGTTATGTCGATTAACCCACTTCTTTTATATTTTGGTCTTTTGATCGGAGCAACTCTTGGTGGAAATCTCACTCCTATCGGTGCATCAGCCAACATTGCAGGCGTTGGAATGCTTAGGAAAGAAGGCTACGAAGTTGGCTTTGGAGATTTCATGAAGATTGGTGTTCCATTTACATTAACTGCAGTTATTGTGGGATATTTATTCATCTGGGTAGTGTACGCATAAATGTACTATAAAACAAAGTAGTATTCATAAAAAAGATTAAGGTTATAAAAAATGACTTTGTTTTATGTGATATAGTACAAATTGTTGTCATTGTAGATTAGGGAGAGGAAATAAAATAGAATTGATTATGGTTACGAATGCTTACGCGGATAGCGTAAGCATTCTTGCATTTACAATTTTATATGATCATCCATTTTTATGATATAGCCATAGGACCTGGCAACGTCCGCCACCCTTGACTGAACC
>NZ_JAGBLU010000039.1 GCF_017635265.1 Butyrivibrio sp. | reverse complement strand
AGGTATCTATATTTTCACCCTCTTTCTTGTGGAACCACTATATCTTGTACATTTACATCATACAGGAAGCTCCTTTGATATTTAGTCCAAGAAACATCATAAGAGAAGGAGGAAGTGCAGGGAATGATCCCTACATTAAAAAGACCAGGATTAGTCAGTTTCAATAACTGATTAACCCTGGTTTTGTTTATTCTCACAAGAGACCCTCAAACCAGACCCTCAAACCAGACCCTCAAAGTAGCCCCTCACGACAGACCCTCAAACTAGACCCTCAAAATGATTGACCCTCAAAAACTTTGAATACCCCTATTTTGGAACATTTTCTCAGGAAAAGCATTCTACATTAATGTAACCAATAATACCTTTGGCTTTTATCAAAAAGGAGGAAACAAGTTATGTTAAGTGTAGGAAAGAAAAAAGCTCTGGCGTTAGGATGGCTGATTGCAACAGTAATAATGATTATTTCTGTCGTGATACCCGGGACAAGAGTAAATGCAGCAAATGAGATTGCAAACAATGGTCACAACGGAATATACATTGACATTAACGCATCACCCTATACAGATTATGCAAATAGAAGCTATGGGCAGTTTGCATATACAGATCAGGGCTGCGCATGGTTTGCAAGTGCACGTCTCTATCAGTTGACAGGGAAAGGATCTTCAATAAGAACCGGATCTGCCTGGTTCAGAAATGCATCATCATATGGATTTACGACAGGAAAGCAAACACCTACAGGTAAAGCTCTCGCGTGCTTCAACTCTCATGTGAGCATAGTAGAGATGGTAGACGGCGACAATATTACAATCTCAGAGGGTGGAAACAAAGACTATCCCAATAACTCATATTGTGTGATCAGGACTGTATCTAAAGCAACAATTGAGGGTAATGGTTCATTTATGGGGTATGTATACTTGGATGGTAGCAACGGATCGCAGCAAAGTGGCCAGACATATAATGTGTATTTCACAGATCTTCGTGTAGAAGGTGTTACGGATTGTGATGCAAAAATCATCGGCAGGGTGAACACAAATACCCGTATATCAAGGGTTGGTGTGGCTTTATATGAGAACGGCAATACTGTTTGGACATACTCTGAGAACTCAGGCCTTAGCAGAAACTTTGACATGTGGTACAACCTGAAGTCAGATTTTAGGAAGTTGAATCCGGGAACACTTTACAGCTATAGATTCTGGGCAGAAGCAAATGGCAAAAAGGTATACTCCGATACTTATGCTTTTTTTACAGAGCAGGCAACAAAGACTTCCGGAGTATATCTGTCAAATCTGAGGGCAGAAAATATTTCATCTACAGGGGCAAAGATTATAGGTAGGGTAAATAATCCAAATGGAGAATTAGTTCCTTCTGTTGGTGTTGAACTATACAACTCAGACGGTAATCTGATCTGGTCATATTCTGAACCCAGTAATCTTCGTAAGTCCTTTGATATGTGGTATACATCAAGCGACTTTGGAACGCTGAATGCAGGGTCTTTATATTATTACAAATTCTATGCAGAGGTTGATGGAAATAGGTATTACTCTGACCTGAATTCATTTTGGACAAGATGAATATCTGAATTGATGCGATAAATAACTAAACAGCGTTTGATGGCCATTGCATAGCAGTTTCTGTTGTGAGATTATAAATGTAAATGGCCATCAAATGCGGATAAAAAGGGGGATGAAACGGTATGAGTGGTCCTAAAACCTCAGAGTACACATTGACTAGAGAGGCAAGAGAGAGGCTGGCACAACAGCTTATAATGGAAGCAGAAAAGCGTAGGCATACGGAGCTTCTCAAGCTGATAGGTGATGAGCTTTCCAGATGCAAAGAAATGGTGAAGTATCTTGAGCAGGAACTTAATGAGTTGGAGACCATCATCGATAACAATCAATTTGATAAATCTGAGTTTGACTCATGTAAAGCCGAACTTCGTAGGATCACCTCATATATACAAAGTTTTACTTTCTGGGAAAGTGACAGTAACGATGCGTTAGGACTCAAAGAATCTGAGTTGTCAGATACATTTGGAAATGCCAGGGAACTTGAAGAAAGAATAAATAAACATAATGAAAAATGTGGCAGGAAGATCAGAGGCAACAATATTGCAAGTGTGTTTGAAAGGGCAAGAAGTGCAGCCAGGGCTGCAGCTGAAAAAAATGCAAAAGATTTTGTAGATGAGCAGGCTTTAGCGGAAAGAGAAAAAGCATATATCCATGACAGTATAAACGATGCAATGAAAGAGCTGGGATACAATGTGATAGGAGACAGGTCTTTTACCAGAGCAGATGGCAGAGTGTTTAAAAATGAGTTGTATAAGGTTGGGGATGGCACAGTTGTGAATGTTTCGTTTTCTGATAATGAAAAAATAACAATGGAACTTGGAGCAGCAGATGCCGTAGACAGACTTCCTACCTATCGGGAAGCTGAATGCTTGGTAGAAGATATGGAGGTATTCTGTTCGAAGTATACTGAGCTGGAAAGAATTCTTTTAAACAAGGGAGTGTGCTCAAAACTGGTACATCATATGCCTGCGACGGCAGAGTTCGCTCAAGTGATAAATGTATCTGAGTATAGTATGAAAGATACGACGGATATGTATGAAACTAAGAAAAGAAAGCGTACTGTATTATCTCAAAAACGTATGAGAAAAGGAGTCTGATTATGCCTAAGTATCGTATATGTCCTATATGTAAAGCTAAGAATCCTGCTAATGTCACATGTTGTGCTTGTGGAAACACGCATATGTCGAAGGAGAAAATACACGAAGATGAAATTTTAGAGGAAAAACATGTGAGGATTTGCATATGTGGTAAGCATAATCCACCCAATGCAAGAAAGTGTGATTCCTGTGGAGAAGATATATCTACTTTTACAGTAGTAAAAGCAAGTAGTGCTTCAGAAGAAAAAGCAATCAATGGTTTTTCCCTCGAGTCGATAGACGGGGATTATCGCTTTATTCCTCCTGAGGGTAATACGAAAATCGGACGTGAAGAGGGCATGAAGGAGTATTTTGCCGGAAAGAGATATGTTGGGAGAATTCACGCAGAATTAATAAAGACAGAAGATCAGCTTTTTATCAGAGACCTGCATAGTACGAATCATGTTTATGTTAATAATGAGGAAATACCGGTAGAAAAACAATATGAAGTGCATGTAGGCGATGAGATAGGTATAGGCGGAAAAGTTGTTGGTGGTAACAGACAAAGTAAGGCTGCATATTTTATAGTGAAAGCGTGTGACTAATGTATATAGCGAGAATCCTTTACCCCGTAAAGGTTCTTGGCCCGGGGTTAAGAATAGGAATATGGTTTGCGGGTTGTAAACATCACTGTCAGGGATGCAGTAATCCTGAGTTATGGGACTTTTCAGAGAAATATTCGACAACATTAAATGATGTAATGCAGCTGATAGAATCAGTTTCAGATACACATAAGGTTGATGGATTTACACTAACAGGTGGAGATCCGATCGAACAGCACAGAGAACTGGTGACTCTTTTGAAAAAATTGCGTACCATTTCAGATGACATCCTTTGCTATACCGGATATACCATAGACCAGGTACGAGAAAAGTGCCCGGAAGTATTATCGGAGATTTCGGTTCTGATCGATGGAAAGTATATAGAAAAAGAAAATCATGAAGAACCGCTCAGGGGATCTCAGAATCAAAATATAATAATCCTCAAAGAAAAGTTCAATAGCAGTTATTCGCAATACATAAATCATAGCGGAAATCAGATTCAGAACTTTTTTACTTTAAACTCGGCTATATCCGTTGGAATTCACAAGCCGGGATATGAAAGTGACCTAAACAGAGTACTTATTGGAAAGGGGCTTTTGAAAGATGAGTGATTATGTTTCAAAGTGGCATCGCGAATTGGAGATATTTGATAAGGTTAAGCCTGTTATTATCATGGAGGGTAATGTTTTTGACGTGTTCCAATATCCCGAGGATGGAGGAATTCCTGTAGGACTTTCGCAGTACTTGAATGACTATTTCAGTAGCAGAGGATATACCAATATCGTCTTTTATGATGCAATTCGTGGTTTTTACAATGATTTTGATAATACAAATGTTGATCGCTTTGCTCTTCTGACAGGCGCTACACCGTGTGAAGGTGTAATAAAAGCTGAATTTTCAAATCATGACAATACCGCGTCGAAACGTATAAAGGAAGCCATTACTCAGACAAAGCAGCCTACTGTGGTCGTTATGGAGTTTGCTTCCAGATATATTTCATCACCTGAAAATATGGAACAGAAAGAAATAGACAGTTTCACTATTCTGACGCAGGCAAGCCTTGAAGCATCAGCTGCACTCAATGAACAGAGGGTCTTGCTTAATAATCTTATGGTTATCATTGTCAATAAGATCAATGATCTTCCGACATGGTTTTATATCGATAATCCAAGTGTAAAAAGCATAGTGCTTCGAACTCCCTCGAAAGAGGAGCGTGAACAGTTTGTAAAAGGCGATAATTTTGCTGATTTCTTTAATGAAGAAGTATATCGGGAGAGTATTGAACTTTATAAGGATAATCCTGCAGAACTTGAAAAAGTACAGGATAAGTTTGTGGGATTGACAGAAGGTTTTACCTTTATTGAGCTTAATGAATTAAAGGAATTAACAAAAAATCAGGGACTGGATATAGCACATATGTGTGATGTGACCGATCTTTACAAGTTTGGAGTAAAAGACAATCCCTGGAAATCTTTGGATCATGAAAAGATAAAGAAAGCCTATGAGCAATTCAAAAAGAGAGTCAAGGGACAGGATGTTGCCATCACCAAGACTATGGATGTGATTAAAAGAGCCGTTACAGGAATGTCAGGACTGCAATCATCTTCGGAATCACGCCCTAAAGGTGTACTTTTCTTTGCGGGACCAACCGGAACAGGAAAGACTGAAACAGCAAAGACACTGGCAGAAATACTCTTTGGTGATGAAAAAAACTGTATCAGATTTGATATGAGTGAATATGGACAGCCACAAAGTGACCAGAAACTTCTTGGTGCGCCTCCCGGATATGTGGGCTACGAGGCAGGAGGACAGCTGACTAATGCAGTTAAGAAGAACCCGTTTTCTATACTGCTGTTCGATGAGATAGAAAAGGCTGATCCATCAATCCTTGATAAGTTTTTGCAGATTCTGGAAGATGGCAGAATGACCGATGGCCAGGGCAATACGGTATATTTTTCGGAATGCATTATCATTTTCACCAGCAACCTTGGTATTTATGAGATAAATGACTATAAAGAGAGAGTGCAAAAAGTATTCCCTTCGATGAATTATGAGGAAGTACAAAAGAACGTAAGAAAGGGGATAGAGGATTACTTTAAGCTTTACCTGGGAAGGCCGGAGATTCTTAACAGGATAGGCGAGAATATAGTTGTTTTCGATTTTATCAGGGATACTGTAGCAGAAGAAATACTGAATGCCCAGATTGAAAAAATTGAGAATGGTCTTAAGGCATCAAGAAATATCGATGTTACAGTTTTGCCTGAGGCAAAAAAGACGCTTAAGGAATTGGCTGCCGGTAACCTCGAAAACGGTGGTAGAGGAATTGGAAATATAGTTGAATGTGCGTTTATCAATCCATTGTCCAGATACTTGTTTGACAAGGACATTAAAGATAATTCCAAGATTGTAGTGACAAAGATAAACGCAGACAGTATGCCGTATTCTTTAGAGTGCTTAAGCGAAGAGGAATAATATATGAGAATAACTGCATTGAGTGTGAAAGGGTCAATTAAAGATCAGTGTGAAGATACCATCTTCATTGGGGATACTATCAAAAGTGATGACTCATTTGTATATGACGGGGACTTTCCGGGGGTGATGGGTGTTGCAGATGGAGTAGGAGGTAACCCCGGAGGAAAGAAAGCTAGTCGTTATATATCCAAGCTGATTTCCGAAGTGTCATTAAAGAGCGATGTGAAAGAAGTAAAAGCAAATCTGGAAAAAGCGAATCGCAATCTTATTAACTATGCAGCTGAGCTTCCCGGTGAAGAGAGAATGGCAACTACTCTTACTGCTATTTTCAAAAACGAGCAGGGCTACTTTGTGGTACATGTTGGAAACACAAGGCTTTATGTGGTACAGGGTAAATATCTCAAACAGCTCACGCATGATCACACGTCAAATCAGATTGCGTCAAACATGATCTATGGATGTTTTGGTGGAGCGGATGAGAATCTTTTATTACCATTGGAGATATCGCTGATTTCATCTGATGATCTTCCTCAGAAGTGCATTCTGACAAGTGATGGGATTCATGACCACCTTGATGTGGACAGACTTGAAGAACTGCTTGACTCTGATGCTGATGATTTGGCAGTGATGAGAGATATATGTGATGAGGCAAGAAAGAACGGCTCAAAAGATGATATGTCAATCATTATGATGCAGCAATGATTTTACTGTTATGGGGGGATAACAATGGACGGAAATATAACTCTTTTAAATATTGATATTACAGGAGATAAGACTCTTGTGAATTCTTCAATCTCCAATGAAACAATTATAAATCCGGAGATATCAGGGAGTATATCAATTGGTCCTGGAACTGTATTTTGCGGCAAATATGTTGTACTTGAGAAAATGAGAGTTCAATCAGGTGAAGCAGATTTGTATCTGTGCGAATATGACGGAAAAAAGTTTGTTGCGAAAATTTATAGAAGAAAAGATGCTGTAAAAGATGAAGTAGTCAATAAATTGCTGAGCATAAAATCAGACAGGGTTGCCAGAGTATGTGACATCACAGAATGGGACGGATTCCCGGTGACTATTATGCCATATTATAAAAACGGAAGTCTGCAGGGAAGAAAGTTTTCATATATTGAATTAAGACAGAGTATTATCCCCGGAATAAATGAAAGCCTTAAGGTACTTCATGACAATGATATTTATCACAAAGATTTAAAACCATCAAATATCATGCTTTGTGATAATGAAATTGATGTGGCAATAATCGACTTTGGCATCAGCTCGGTAAATACGACTGAAAAATCTTTTATAGAAACCAGGTCAGGGTTTACTGCATCGTATTCAGATCTTGAAACTATGGCAGGATATGCTTCTAAAGAAGGAGATTATTATTCACTTGGAATTACAATATTTGAATTATTTACCGGATATAATCCGTTGCTATCACCGTCTGAAGGTGAGAGAAGAAGATATGCTTCTCAGAGAAAGTTAACTTTTCCTCCATCAATGCCGGAAGATCTGAAAAACCTAATAATTGCAGTGACATATCCGTATGATGAGAACAGTAATAAAAAGGATAATCCTGATAGAAGATGGATGTATGAGGAAGTAAAAGCATGGTGCGAAAGAAAGGAACAAATAATTCCCGGAAGTACTTCAGCCAGAAACCGGAATAAGTTCTCATATTGGTTCCTTGATAAAGAGTATCTGGATATAAAAAGCCTGACAGAGGCTTTAGCTCTTAACTGGGAAGCCGGAAAAAAGGAACTGTTCAGAGGCCTTTTGGCAAATCACTTTAAATCCGGAAATTACTTGGATACTACACTTGCAGGCATATGCATGGATGCTGAGGAAGCAGTTGCCAAAAGGGAGATAGACGAAGATGGATGCTTCTTCAAAACACTATATAGGTTGGATCCCACGTTAAAAGAGTTTATATGGAAGGGAAGAAAACACGATTCACTTCAGTCATTTGGAAAGGATTTGTTATCAGAGCTCAGAAAGAATGAGAGCAATGCTGTTTCATACTCCGGCAGCTTATTAAAACAGAGATGCTTATCGTATTATTGGGATCGCATAAAAGAGAATGAAGAAGACATCCGCTATGAGTGGATCAGTGATCTTGAAGAGCAATATATCAGCAAGCAGTCCGATTATCAGGAACACCTGCTAATCGAATGGACTTTGGCATATCTGTTATCCGAAGAAAAGACATTTATGTTTGGCGGAAAACTATATGATAGTATCTCAGTATTTCTTAATCATATGGATGAGATTGGAAAAGGAGATACCGGAAAATTTACTTTAACTTGTGATAAGCTTTTGGATACACATGATGATGTAACGCCTGCGTTTGAGGCCTGGTTATCAGTTATGCAAAAAGAAAGCGTATTGAGATCATGGAGGGACAAATACTAATATGAATAGTTCATCACAAGATAAAAACATAATGACAATCGGTGTGTCTATCGTATGCGCAGTGCTATTTGTTTTTTCTGCGGCCATAAAGTTTGCCTTGCTAATGTTCGCTGTCATTGTTGGCTTCAGTATCTTTATGGGATTTAGGCTGGGCTATGATAATTCAGTCGGAGTTTATGAAGATGGATCTGATAGTCATGAAAACATAAAATATACAGTGATGATATTGGTAGCCTATTTTATGATCATGTTCATCGGATTTGCACAAAATGAAGGCGTGGCTGGCTCTATTGGCTTTGATTTTGGATGGTTCATTCTCCATGCAATCTTCGGTGCTGTCGGATATTCATGGGGGCGAAAAGAAGGTGAAAAAGACAGTACTAATAATAGAATCAGACTGGATAGTATTCAGGCTGAGAAGAGAGAAAGACTTCAGAGATTCATTAACGAAAAAGATTCTGAATTAAACAGTAAGCAGCGGGAATATGATGACAACAATAGGAAAATTGAGACTTCCCGACGTTACATAAGGCTGATTCATCTGTTTGAAGCATTGAACGATGACCGTTCCATCTGTGAGAAATACATACAAAATGTGAACGCTCTGCATGATCGTGCCAATTCCATTCGGGGTGAAATAGACAGATTAACGCAGGAGATAAATTCCCTCCAATCTAACCTCCGAAGTGGTAACTATGATTGTCTGCCATCAGCGATTGGTGATGCCATAGGCGGTTTGTCATCAGGTGTATCGTTTGAGACACCAAAACCACTACGAATAAGTGGAGGCAGTGTCTTTCATGAGACAGAGGAAATTAGTACAGAGCCAAAGGAAAAGATGGATCTTTCGTTGATAGCAGGGATTGCGGTTTTGGTTATCGTAGTGCTTTTGATAATGGTCTCGACAGGTTCTAGCGGACAGTAATTCTGTTCCTTGCTATATTCCTATATTTGGTGATGAGTCTTTCAGTAGACATGGTTCCTTGATATTCAAAGGCCCTCTCATCATAAATATCATAGAAAGATTCGAGCAGTTCCTGTGAACCGATGTCTGTGCTGAGCAGTTTGATGATATGCTCAAATATCTCCTTACGGCTATATGAGTGCTCTAATCTGCAAAGATCCTGTGGGCTGTAGTCACATCCCTTGGAGAGAAGGCAATACAGTTCCAGGGGATTGTCCAGCTTTTTTAGAGCACTAAGGAGTAAATCTACATTGATGCAGTGTTCTTCAGCATTGGCTTTGCTATAAGCACCGCCAAGATAAACTCCTTTGTCTGCCTCGCTTACATCTGAGTCATCTGTTGTGGCATCAAGATGGCAAAGGTTAGGAAAATTAGGCACTCTCTTTGTTTTGCCATGCTCATTGGGATCATTTGATTTTTCCTCATGGCTTACTTTTTTATAGATATCCATAAGCCTGCTTAGGGTGAGCTTATTAATGTATTTGCAAAGAATTTTGACGCGTTCGTTTTCGGCAGATTCGGAGTTATTAAGGCAGACACGAATGATCATATTGTACGAGCGGGCTATATGCATGGTTATCTCGGAAATGAGATCCTCGCAGCTGTTACCTGTCAGAGTGCTTAGGTCATAGTAAACAGTAAAACGATTGATAACGCCGGCTCTGTTTTGCGCTAGCGCATTAGCTACTTTCCACCAGGTTGAGTATTCAGCCTGATCTTCCTTTAATAAGGCAGTGGAAGTCAGACCACAGCTGGCGAAATGATCTAAAATGCTTGGCAGATATGACTCATCAAATTTTGTCTTCATGTTATTTGCCTCCGTTTGTTTGATGGAGTCATAATAGAAAACGGTTGTAGAATTGCCGTAGAAATTTTGAACGATCCAGGAGAAATATGAAAAAAGTTGTTGATTCGTAAGCGGTAATATAAAAGCGTATAGATAAACCTTCATAAATTCAGTAGTATTTTAAAGAGAACCTATTGAATTTATGAGGGTTTTTGTGACTCTACCGCTGGTATACCAACAGTAGGTTGACCATCCAGCATCCAAAAGTGATAATAAAGTTGCTTGCTGCAGCAACTAGAATAACTAGTATACACGGAGGATAGCATGGATCAGAAAAAAATAGGTCAGTTTATTGCAACACTACGAAAAGAAAAAGATTTAACGCAAAAGCAGCTGGCTGAAATGTTACATATCACAGATAAAGCTGTCTCAAAATGGGAATGCGGAAGGTCTCTTCCTGATAATCAACTCTTAAAAGAGCTCTGTAGCGTTCTGAATATAACGATAAATGAACTGTTGTCTGGTGAAAGGCTTTCTTCTGACGAATATAACGAAAAAGCGGAGGAAAACATAGAAATGTTAATAGACGAACAAAGATCTACCTACAGGAAATTTTCTATTATACGAGCAATGATCTGTGTTTTTTTGTTCGTATGTTGCATATGGATCGTAAAAAAGGTATTCCCGGAGTTCATGTCATCGCATTCATACATGAACGCTGTAGCACTGACAATCGTTATCATTCTACCATTGATTATGCTCGTTCTCACAAGGAGACTTGAAGGCTTTATGAAGCTGCTAAAAGTAAATATAGTTGGAGAACAAAATGAAAACGAAGTGCAGGATGCAATAAAGTCAGCTACATTTGCAATTAAGGCAGTACTAAGCTCTGGTGCTTTTGCTACTATGGTGCATTTGATCAATTGGATATCGGACTACAATAATTCCGGATATTTTGGACCTAATCTTGCATTACCGTTCATGGGAATTTTCTATAGTCTGATAATAGCCATGCTGATTTTGATTTTAAGAGAACGTATTTCATGAGTTACTGTATAAATCAAAACTGCCAAAACTTTCGAGAGTTTCGGCAGTTTTGATAGTCAGACACTTTTATCCCTGCAGACATAAGTCCCCAGGGTAAGGTGCCATATGAGTGTCTTGTTTATGCTGAGTTTTGCCAGGTATCTTTGGGCGGGGATGCCTGTTTCTTCCGTGGCGCCTTGGGTGCTTCGGGCACAGGGAACATGCTCCTATACATCTGAGCCCTGTTCTCTAGGCTGCCTGCCTCATATCTGTGGTAGGCATCTGACCAGGGCATCATGTCAGGAAGGAAGTCCTCGTCCTTCAAGGAACCATCTGCATTAAGATGCTTGGGGACTTCCTCAAAAAGGTACTTTAGATATAGATAGACATTTACACTGTTGGCCTTGGCTGTCTCAACAATGCTGTACATGAGGGCTGTGACTTCCGCTCCCTTTATGGTGTCGACAAAAAGCCAGTTGGAGCGCCCTACAGAAAAACTTCTTATAGCGCGTTCCGCGCTGCCGTTATCGATCGGGATGTTGCCGTCTGTAAGGAACCTGCGAAGGCACTCCTCCTGGTTGATCGCATAGCTTATTGCCTTCTGGAGCTTGTCAGAGAATACTTCCCCTGAGTCCAGAAGTTCATGGATATATGCAAAGAGAGCATTCACCTTTGGAGCCACAAACTGCTCTCTGGCTTTAAGCCTGTCATCAGCAGGCATGTCTTTTAACTGGTTCTCTTCGCGGTATATCTCCCTGATGAGGATAAGGACCTTTGTCTCAGGAAGATCCATGATCTGCTCCTCGGTCATGGACTTGAGGTCATTTATAAATAGAGCGATCGCAAAGTACCGTCTGCAGTGCATCATGCAGCCAGTTGTTGTGATACTCCCGTCGCTTTCCTGCTCAACTACCTGATACGAGATATATGCATCACAGGTGATATACCCCTTGAATTCAGCAAGCATGATGCGCAGATGGTCAGTTCCTCTTGTTGGCTCATAACAGAAAAGGATTATAGGCGGACGGTCAAGAAGAGCACCTGATACATGAACCCACATATAGCTCTTGCTTCCCGGAGCCCTGCCATCCCGGTTTACCTGGATCGGGCTCTCGTCGATGTTCTCATAGCCGTATGTCTGCTGCTCTTTTTGCAGGTAATTCCATACAGGCCACATCACCTTTGGCGCAATCTTGTTTGTCCAGACGATAAGGTCCTGTTTTGATACATCAAGCCCCTGCATCTGGTAGTCTGCAGCCTGCCTGTTCATTGGAAGGCTGAGCGCATATTTTCTGTAGAAAAAATCTGCAACAAAAGAAGACGACAGGTAACTCCTGTCAAGGAGAAGGTTCTGATAGGGGACAGTTTCAAGCAGATGCTCCAGACCGTAGGATATGACCGGTGTATAGATCTTTCTTACATAGATGGGACACTCAACTTTTTCTATGACGCAGTGTTCATGCCAGTTGGCAATGCGCCAGTTGTATTCGCCGTACAACGCATTGAGCAGCTCGACATCCATGTCGTACTCTGTACATGAAGGCAGTCCGTCTATGGATTTCTTAAGCCTCATGTTCCGGCTCTTTTTGGAGCCTTTATCACCTTTGACTTTTCCACTGTTGTTATTTTTAGCTTCTTCAGCCTGGGCTTCCCTTTCCTTACGCCTCAGATAATCTTCAAAGTTTGTGACTTTGCTGCTGTCTTCCTGAGATGTACCATTATCCTCAGTTTGGCTCTCATCCTCGAACTCTTCTGCAGGATTGACTGCTTCATCGAGCATGTCCAGCATCTTTTCAGTGGCCCTGCCAAAGATGGTCCTGGTCTTTAAGTCGTTCTGTTCTGAGAGTTTCTTTATTATCTTATGGCATTCCGAAAGCTCTGCCCGCGATTCATCGCGCTCATGAAGTACTTTTTGAAACTGGATCGCCATTTCCGTGGATATCCGATCTTTTTCCTTCAGACTTACCTGGAGATCATGTTTTTCTTCATAGAGGTCAACGCAAAAAGAGAGCAGAGTATCCCGTCCCAGATCCTTTATTGAATCATAGAACTTTTCGGTATCTGCCCTCATTTTTACATCTTCCCCCTTGCATCAAGACCATTTCTTCATCAGTATTTCAAGTGAATCAAGTATTTCCTGCTTCTCCTTTAAAAGGCGTCTGTTCTCGGCCTTCAGCTGGCTGATCAGCTCGTCCTTTTCGGCAAGCAGCTTCACATGGTCTGTGATGGCTTCGGGGGCACTTACTGGCTCCGCAGCGACTTTGTCTGCTTTCTTCTTCCCGCTCTTTCCTGTGGGGATGATCTCGCCTGTGGAATCATCGATCTTGCCGATGAGAGTCCTTTTGGACCTTGGCTGTTTCTTCTCTTTGTCCCAGTAGGATTCTGATTCGTAGACATAGGTCACGCCAGAGCGTTTGTCAGTATGCTTTACGATTGACATCTTTTTGTCCTCCATAGTGATAGTTTACCACATACCTATACTAGTGTCAATTGGCTAGTGGTAATTATTTATAAAATACCACTAGGTTTTTTAATGCTTTCTTTTTATCGAGATAGGCTCTGGGACATGCTTTTTCCCAATGGACGGGTCGATGTCAAAACCATCCATCAGCCTCATGAATTCCTCTCCGGAAAGTTCTCGGGCCTCGGCCTCGTTACGGGGCCATTTGAATGCACCTTCGGAAAGTCGTATGTAGATCAGGATGTACCTGTCCCCAGTCCACATGACTCCCTTTAGCCTGTCCCTCCTTGTCCCGCAGAACAGGAACAGTGTTCCTTTCTCCAGTGGCTCATGTCCATAGTAGGCTTTTATTATGGCACAGAGCCCGTCGATCCCCTTCCTGAGATCACACCTGCCAACCAGAATCACTATCTTTGAAAAGAGAATACCTTTTTCGTTAAGCATCCTTCACCGCCTTGAGAACTGCTGACAGTGCAGCCGGAGTAATGCTGCCTGAAAGTCTGATGTCGAACCTGTCATAGCTGATGCTGACAGACGGCGGAATATTTATCTCTGGCGGATAGTCGTACTCAAGGCCGTCATCTTCAACAGGTGTGGCCAGCGCAGACGGGGCTGCAGGAGTGAGCTCAAAGAAAGTCGGTGTCTTGTGATCGGATGTTTTGTCCCTTGTCCTGGAATCGGTGGTGGTCTGAGATAATTCTTGCTGCTCGATGAGCTCGCTTCTTAGCTTACGCTGCCATTTGTAGAATGCAGTCTCAGGGATGCCGTTCTGCTTGCAGAAGTTGTGTTTACTAAGGCCGCTCTTGGCCTGAGCCTCGAAGACCGAGATCCAGTTGGCTGCCCTAAGATCCATTACTTTTTTGTCCATAACAAAAGCCCTCCCAAATCTATAGAATTCTCTAAGGGAATCCTATCAATTTGAGAGAGCTTCAAAAAGACGCCGTTGTATTACCGCTTACGTTGATTCTGAAGGAAATAAGGCACTGTTCTTCTTTACAGACAGTTTGTGTGTGAATTTTAATTCGCATGCACTGCTTGAAAATGAAGAAGAAATTGCAAAGCTTACGGGGCAGGAAGGTATACTTCTTAAGCTCCTTGTTGATAATGCAAATATAGTTGTGACACAGGGAAAGATCTTTTCAGAATTATGGGGCTTTAGTGAGGCCGGAGGACCTACAGACGTAAATCAGGCTATACGTGGCCTTATAAGCAGAATCAAGAAAAAGAATGAATATTTTCGGGACAACATAGATAAAGGAATTGAACCGGGAAGCTGGAAGATTAAGATAGATCGCAAGTATGTAGAAAGGTATAAAAGAGAGTATGGAAACGCTGACTATGAGCTTATCGGCGATATAACCTGCTCAAACATCCAGGGCCTGTCTAAGGAAAATCTTCTGTTCCGTGAAAGAGAATTAAGTGAAATACGAACCATGCTCGAACAGGGCAAAAAAGTTGTTGTCCTTTCCGGAATGGGTGGAGTTGGAAAAACCAGTATCGTAAGACTTCTGTTTGAGGAATTGAAGGCGAAATACGATTGTTACGGATGGATAAATTATTCCATAGACTTTAAGCAGAGCATTATCAAGAGTTTGCGGATTGATGATGAAAAGTTCAACTCCATTCCTGATGATAAGACAGATAAAAAGTGGGTGTACATAAGAAAGCTTATAAATAACAGCAAAGAAAAAAAGCTCTTTGTTATTGATAACGTAGATTATGTATTTAGTGAGAGTTTTATTCAAGACCCTACAAAAGACATTGACCTTTTGGGACTTTCAGGATGGGAAAACGCCACTTTTATCGTAACCACCCGTCTTCCGTATCTGGAGGGGCTTTCGGATATTTGCAGAATAGAAAATCTTGGAAGCAAGAGAGACGTTACAAAGTGTCTGGAGCTCTTTTACCATTATAATATGACAATGGCCAGGAATAGAGATGTTAATGAGAAAGTGGTCGAAAAACTGTGTGCTCTGGCAGGCTATAACACCATGGTCATTGAGCTTCTTGCGAAGGCATGCAAGTATGAAGCCCCGGACCTGGAAGACTTTTATAAAGGGCTTTTGCATAAACACTTCAAGTACGTAGATGATGTGCCTGTAAGCACAGAACATGATCTGACTAAGAAAGAGGGCAGTGGAAAACCTTTTTATAACCTTGGAGAAGAGACAGCTGCAAGCCAGCTGGGAAAGCTCTTTTACCTGGGACACAGATCTGACACTGAGAGGCTTATACTATGGGATTTTGCAAATATTCCCGAAGCTGAGAGAGTATCGAAAACAGAACTCAAAGAGTGGATGGGTTTTTCAATAAGGGAGCTCAATAAACTTGTTGATGAAGGCTGGATCAAAAGCGATGGCGGATTCTTTTATGTTCATCCGCTGGTGCGTCAGACAATAATATGTGATGATACTGGAATTGAGTATTATCTGGAGAAAGCACAGGAAAGAAGAGCGGTTAAAAAGGACATTGTATCACTCCTTTTTGATGGCAGGCTCTTTTCCAAAGAGGATCCGTTTAGAACTAATGTAAGGAAGCTTGTGTTTGTGGACGGTCTTACTTATGGTGGAAAAGCTCTTTCTGTTAAAGACCTCTTGTATGTTGCTGACTTTGCAAGGAAAATCGGTATAAGACCAATAGCACTTGAGTATTACGAAAAGGCTTATCGGAATATTCAGACCACTGATGATAAAGAAGCTGATTATGATTATCTTCTTTGGAAGAGTACGTATTTCTATGGATACGTGCTGTCGTATTCCATGGCGGGATATGAAAAGGCTGAGGAGCTGGTCAGGAAATCGCTCAATCTGGCTAAGGAAAGCATAAATGCAAAACAGCCAACCGATGAAGATATGAAGAATCTCTCCATGAGTTATGATCATCTGGGATATATCATCTGTAGAAGAGCGGACAATCAGATAGACAGGATAAGTGAAGCAGATTATTGCCTTAATTGTGCGGTTAAGATAAGGCAGAAACTTGCCATGGAACATCCTGATGATACTAAAATGCTTCATGATTATGCCTGGAGTTTGGATAATCTCGGAAGCATGTATGCAGATATTGACCCGGACAAGATAGATTACTCTTGTAAGAAAACCGGAAAAAAGTATCACATCCTTTCTTATGAAGAAGTTGTAAGAGAGCGCAAGGCTGCTATAGAGAGTATTAAAATAGCTTTAGAGATCAGAAGAAAATTGGGAGATCTGATAGAAATAGCCTGGACGTTGCATTATCTGGCAAAGATATTATCTTCTGATCCGACTAAGACGGACGAAGTAAAGCAGGCACTGGAGGAGTCAATTCTAATACACCAAAAACTAAATGAAGAATTCCCTGATCAGCATATAGGATCGGAAGCAGCAGTATGTCTCACATATGCAAGGTTTTTGCGAAGCATAGGCGATAATCCTCAAGTGATAGAAGATCTGCTTAACAGGTCTCTTAGCCTTAACAGGAAACTTGAAGAGGATTTTCCGGGGGTGTATACCAGAGAAATCCTGAATGTTGAGTCGGAAATCAGGGAATTTAATAAAATTCTTTAATCCAAGAAAAACTTTTTTGTTTTTCTTGGATTTTTTTTGCGCACTTGCGTCTATCTATATTAACAAGCAAGGAGGTGCGCTATGAAAAATTATCACGGAATACTCGAAAGAAAGCCAAAGGCAAAAGCAGTAACCGGACTTATCCTTATCAAGAGACTGGCATTTGTTGAAAAGAGGGCAGGGGTAAAAGACAGCAAGGAAAACCAGCTCTGTAACAATGGAGATGGTCAGACAACTCCATATGTTGATGCTAGATACAAATCTTACGAGAACTATATTAATTCAATGTATCTTGTAGCCGGCAAGGCTACGGAAAAGCCTGTTGAAGAAGCAGAAAAGCTTTATACAGAGCTGAACTTAATAAAGAATTATCATGCTGATACACCTTCCGGAAATCCCGAGGAAGTATCCAGAGCTAACAGACTGGCAGCTGAAAAGGCCAGGCAGAATGAAGAGAGGGTAGCAGAGATCGTAAAGAGACTTGCAGAAATCAGGTCATTTGTAAGTTCTGTTGACGAGATGCTCATACATCATATTGAAGCAGCCGGAGACCTTTTTGGTGTACATGTTTCCAATTATTGGAGAGGCATATTAAAAGCCTCAGGCAGAGGTGAAGTTAATGTAGAACCACTGGTTATAGCTAAGCATTACGGCGGCAGAAAACAGTATGAAGATAGTCGCAATGATTTTTACAAAAAGATGGAGAATGCGATTTCTTTAGGAGGTGGAAACTATGAAGAATAAGGGATTGAGCTTACCTAAGCCGGGAACAGACAGAGATAAGGACAATGAGATTATCGTTGTTCCAACATATTTTTCCAATTCGACTATTACACCTGCTAATTACAGGGGTGGAAAGATATTGGATAGCTACGCAGAGGTCTTTGACAAGATGTGCGTTGAATTCATCTCAAAAGCCGAAAACATGGATTCGGACAACGGCGCATATATGGATCAGGGAATCGACAGCGAAGTCAACAAAGCTATTAAAGAGCTGGACAAGGAACACTCGATGCATAGAAGGCTGATCCTGCTGCCGCTGGAAGAAATGCATAAAGGTGACAGGGTATTTAGCGAAGAAAACCTGAAGAGTACTGAGGAAGAGCTGAAAAAGCTCAAGAAGAAACTTGAGGCATATAAGAAGATTTGCCACAAGGGAACAGCTTTTGAAACAGTAATGGGAGGTGAAAGTGATGAAGAATAATAGCATATATCATAATGATGCAGTTCCAAACACAACAAAGGCGAGAGTGAAGGAGTTCCTTGAATCAAAGTATTCCTGGTGGTCCAGAAACAAATTTATCATCATGCTCACGCTGGTAATGTCTGTCATGGACGGATTAGTCCTGTACTCAGTCTTTGACAAGGCTATGATGCAGTCCTGGTATATGGGAATTGTAATGGCATTCGGCATTTCAGTTGTGCTGAATCTGATTCCCATCTTTGTGAGTAAATTCGTTCACAGAGCCATTTATAAGACTCACAAGCATGCGAAGCTTTTGGCCGGGACTGCAATTGCTGCATTCCTTATCCTCTATGGAGCTACTGTATATCTCAGATTTGCATATCAGGATATGTATGGTGATGTGGAAGAAACCAGCATTACAAATACTCTTACATCAGATGATACACAGGATGTTGAGGAAGATAATGGGAAAGAAGCAAGAAGCAGAGCAATTGTTGTTCTGCTTGCCATCGAACCTTTAGCCACATCAATCTGTGGATTTGTTCTTTCATTCCTTTCTGACGATGAGTTGGAGCGAGAGATCGAAATTCTTGAGGTACAGATAGCTGATCTTGAATATGAGATTGCCTGGAAGAAGGCAGGAATTGCATCTATGAAAGATAAGGATACAAGACTGAATCTCGAGCTGGCACTTGATGAAGAAATACTGGCAGGCGAGAAAAACACCGTAATAGCAAAGGGCGAAGCATTGAAGGCAAGAGCGAGGGAAATCCTTGCAATGGCCCTCAGAGATCCGGAGTCAATATCAAAGTTGAGCTTCCAGCTCAGTTTCGAAGAACCACAGGGAAAATCCAATCTTTATGAGTATCCTGCAGGAACAGAAAGTATCCATGCAGTGACAGGCTAATAAATTGGGAGGTGCGCTATGAACATGATTAAGAGATTAGTAAAAAGAGCCTTTGTAATTACATCAATATTGTTGGTATTTATCCTTGCAAGCGGATGTGCGTCAGACAGTCAGGCCAAAGACAATGCAGGTTATGCCATTGTTGTAGGAGCACACTCCAACGGAAGAGTTATTCCGTTCAACAGTGAAACAGTACAGAATGCACTTACATATATCAGCTACCGTCATGCTTATGTAACATTTATTAACTGCGACAGGGATCCTGAGCCTTATTTCCAGACCAAGATTCCGGAATCTTCTGTCAAGAATCTTTCAGCGGAGAAGCAGAAGAGAATAGCTGAGAGTTATGTTAAGCAGCTTACTGAAATAATTG
This sequence comes from Butyrivibrio sp., assembly GCF_017635265.1. Classification (GTDB taxonomy): domain Bacteria; phylum Bacillota; class Clostridia; order Lachnospirales; family Lachnospiraceae; genus Butyrivibrio. Next base: position 1,890 of record NZ_JAGBLU010000039.1, on the reverse strand, counting down.
GTCAGGCTACACCGGATTCTTCTGAAGTTGATACATTAAAGGCAATCCAGAAGGCAGCTCAGGGACTTGGCGGCCTTGATGGAGCTGACTACGACAAGGATCTGTTGATTCTCGACAGCGGCCTTTCAACATCAGGATACATGGATTTTACTTCAGGAATGCTTTATGCAGATCCTCAGGATGTTGTCGCTGCACTTGAAGAAGTGAACGCAATTCCTAATCTCTCAGGCGTTGATGTGACATGGTCATTCTGCGGAGATGTTGCAAGTCCACAGAAGGAGCTTACTGTTGATGAGAGAGATAACTTAAAGAAGATTTGGGAAGCAGTTTTATTGAAGGGTGGAGCTAATACTGTCACATTTACAAATGATTTCTCATCTGCTGAAGCTTATCAGGGAATGCCTCTTGTCAGCACGGTAGAAGTAGGGGAAGAGAAGATCGAGGTGAATGCTGACTTAAGAGCAAAGGCTCCTGTGATAAATGTCACTGATCCCATCGAAACAGTTGTCCTTGATAATGCCAGCGTTCAGTTTGTTGGGGATAAGGATATTTTCCTTGATGAGGTTATAGCAAGAGAGAAAATAGAAGAAGTAGCACATCTGCTCAATGAACACCCTGATAATCAGGTTTATGTTATTGGAACCACTGCAAGTGGACGTAATGACGAAGCTTTCTGCCAGGACCTTTCTGAGAGACGTGCAAAAGCTGTTGTGGAAGTGCTTAAGGAAATGGGAATAGATGAAGGACGTATGATTCCTGTCGGACTTGGCTTTACAGACCACTGGCATGTCGAAGACATTGACGGAAACGGTAACTGGATTGAAGAGAATGCAGCCAAGAACCGCAAGGTCATGATCATAGATGTTAACAGCGAGGATGCATCATTCGTTTCTTGAATGATGCATCTGAAAAAAGGATTACTATTGCCTGGTGCTCTACTGATGGTATACTTGACTATAGGTAGTATGACCTAAATCTAATATTATCCGGAGGCAGAGCTGTGAAGGATTTTTTCAAGAAAGTTAAGATGGAGTATGTTGTACAGTCACTTGTAATTATCGCAATAGGCATCGTGCTCATTGCATGGGCACCGGCAGTTATTCCGCTTATGGCAAGGATTCTGGCAGCACTACTCTTTGTTGTCGGAGTTGTGTTTGTGCTTTCATACTTCTTTAAAAAAGAAAGAGGCTTTGTTGATTCCGGTTCTTTTGCTTTCGGAATTATCGTGGCAGCAGTCGGTGTGTGGATTTTTCTTAACCCTGTTGCATTCACGGATTTTATACCTAAGATCTTCGGAGCTTTCATTCTTCTTAGCGGAATCAGAAATCTGGGCCAGACTTTTTCTCTTGTGAGGTATAAATACGGCCTTTGGTGGCTGTCACTGATATTTGCGCTGGCAACAGTTGGACTTGGTGCAGGACTTATCTTCAAAGCATCACAGGCTAATGAGCTGATAGTAAGACTTATTGGTGGATTCCTTGCCTATGATGGTGTTTCAAACCTCTGGACAGCATCAAGACTTGGCAAGTACGGAAAGGCCTTTGAGGCAGCAAAGCAGGAGTCTGAAGCCATTGATGTTGATGCAGAGATTGTGGATGTAAGCAAAGACAGTGCAGAAAGATAATTGGCAACAAGCTATTTGCGATGGAATGCGGAAGTGTCGGAATTGGCAGACGAGCAAGACTAAGGATCTTGTGATGCTTACATCGTGTGGGTTCAAGTCCCATCTTCCGCAGTGATTATACGAAAAAGCCTCAGGCGTAAAGCCCAATGTCATTAAGTTAGCATTGTAACACGAGGGAAAAGTTTTAAAGAGGATGTTGGAATTGTTCCATCATCCTCTTTTTCCATGGTTATTTACACAACAAATAGACGGATGGAAATCCGCCT
>NZ_JAGBLU010000038.1 GCF_017635265.1 Butyrivibrio sp. | reverse complement strand
GAAGGTGCTTGCCATTGACGGGTTCTGAGGAAAACGCTAAAATGCTGAATTCGACGGTGCATGAATCTAACTACTGTTCCCATCATCCTCACCGTCGGCGAGGTATAGACGGCATTTTCCTCAGGCTCAGTCAATGGTGGCGTACGCATTCGTAACAAAAATCAAGTCATAAAAACAATCCCCTGACTTTCCACTTACTTACGCATATACAAAGGGAGAGTATTTTGGCGTAAACAAAGCGCTTTGCCAAAATACCCTCCCTATTTTACAGCGTAACTCTATATATTATTACTCATTTCTAAAATCGATATTCTGAAGGAATGATACATAGCCTCTCTTAGCTTCGTAAAGGTCAGCCTTATCGATTGCTTCCCATGGTGCATGCATGTTAAGTACTGCTACGCCTGAATCGATAACGTTCATTCCGTAAAGAGCAAGGATATAAGCGATAGTTCCGCCACCGCCAACATCTACTTTACCAAGTTCTGCTGTCTGATAGATGATGCCGTCCTTTTCAAATGCTCTTCTGATCTCGGCGATAAATTCTGCATTTGCATCGTTAGAGCCTGATTTTCCTCTTGAACCTGTAAACTTATTGAATACAAGTCCTTCTCCAAGGAATGCAGCGTTCTTCTTCTCAAAGCTTGATGCATATGTAGGATCAAAGCCGGCGCTTACGTCTGAAGAAAGCATGCATGAGTTTGCAAGACATCTTCTAAGTGAAAGGTCATTGTAGCCTTCCTTTGTAAGGTTCATGAGCTCTGCAACAGCATTCTCAAAGAAGTGGCTACGCATACCTGTTGCTCCAACGCTTCCGATTTCTTCTTTATCAACGAGGATACAGCAAGCTGTTCTCTTTAAGTTCTTTGCTTCAAGAATAGCGCGCATTGAAGGATATGCGCATACTCTGTCGTCATGACCATAGCCAAGGATCATTGATCTGTCAAATCCGGCATCTCTAGCCTTACCTGCAGGTACGATCTCAAGTTCTGCTGAAATGAAGTCTTCTTCTTCGATTCCGTAAAGATCATTTAAAAGAGCTACTACTCCACGGCGAACTGCTCCTGAAAGCTTTCCGCTCTCTGCCTTTTCTTCTTTCTCAGCAGCAATTGCGTACTTCTCGCCTGCGGAAAGCTTACTGTCAGCCTTTTCAGCCTTCTCTTTTTCCTTGCTCTCCACAACGAATGGTCTGTGACCAACAATAAGGTCAAGAGCTTCACCTTCAATTACATTTGAAGCCTTCTTGCTCATCTGATCTGCAGCAAGATGGATAAGAAGATCAGAAACGAAGAATACTGGATCGTCCTCATCCTCACCAACATTGAGCTGTACTGTTGTGCCATCCTTCTTAACAACTACACCGTGAATAGCAAGTGGCATAGCAACATACTGATATTTCTTGATTCCGCCATAGTAATGTGTATCAAGGTAAGCAAATCCGTTGTCTTCATAAAGAGGATTCTGCTTAACATCAAGTCTTGGAGAATCGATGTGAGCACCAAGGATATTAAGACCGGCCTCGATAGGGTCTGAACCGATCTGGAAGATAGCGATTGACTTGTTCATCCATACGCTATATACCTTATCTCCCTTTTTAAGCTTTGTCTTTGTGCCGATCAAAGTATTGAGTTCTCTGTATCCTGCTTCCTCAATCTCGTTAACAATTGTATCAATTGCTTCACGCTCGGTTTTTGAATTATCAAGGAATTTCTTGTAATCCTCAGCAAACTTATCTACAGCTTTGAGCTGAGTAGCATTGTAGTTTGCCCAAACATTTTTTCTATTCATATTTAAGCTCCTTTCGAGAAAAAAATAGCCATTGCTAACTAAAGCAATGACTATTTTAACACCTACTGTGCCATCAGGCAAATCAAGAACGAATTTCAATTCCCATAGTAAATGAAAGTTTTCTGAGCATCTTATCTACATATCCGCTTATAGCTTCATCAGTAAGCTCCTCGTCCTTAGGAGTGAATGTAATTGTGAAAGCCATACTCTTCTTTGTAGGAGGAATAGGAAGTCCCTCGTATACATCAAAGAGATGTACATCAGTTACATACTTGCAGGATCCATAGATTGCATCCTCAACTTCTCCACAAGTAACGGTCTTATCCATAATAAGCGCAAGATCACGCTTAACAGCTGCGAACTTTGAAAGTGGTGTAAATGTAGGAGTCTTGCCATACCACTTATCAAGTGCTGAAAGATCTATCTCGCAGATATAAGCCGGTATTCTCATATCAGTCTCATCCTGGATCTCATATGTGATCTGTCCAAGATATCCAACCTCTTCTCCCTCACATACGATCTTTGCAGTTCTGTAAGGATGTAAGAAAGTTTTGGTTGCAGGCTCATATTTAAAGTTTATATGAAGAGCATCTGCTACGTTCTCAGCAAGTCCCTTTAATGTATATATGTCCTCGTCCTCGCCAAAAATACCGATGCAAAGAGTAGCTTTCTCATCAGGATATTCTGTAAGCGGAAGAGCCTTTGGAATAAATCTGTTACCAAGCTCGAATAATCTTCCCTCGAGAGTGCCTTTCTTCTGGTTTCTTGCAATAGCATGGATCATCTGTGCCGCAAGTGTTGTTCTCATAAGCGAAAGATCTTCATTTATAGGATTAAGGATCCTGATAGCCTTTCTCTCCTGTGCATCCTCAGCAAATCCTAAAAGGTCAAGGTCACTTGGTGAGAAGAATGAGTAGTGCATGCACTCATATGCTCCCTGCGCGCAAAGAGCTCTCTTTATCCTGAGCTCTGTCTTCTGCTTAAGGTTTCTGCCACCAACAGTAACGCTGCAATTCTTAAGGAATGTAGGCTCAACATGCTCATATCCGTACATGCGGATAAGTTCTTCTGCAATGTCAGGATAATCTTCCATATCCTCACGATATGCAGGAATCTTGATTGTAAGTTCATCACCATTTATTTCAGGCTCAAAATTAAGATTTGTAAGAATTCTCTTGATCTCATCAGTAGGAACTTCGATACCAAGTACTCCGTTAACCTTCTTTATGGATGCCTTCATTTCCTTTTTATCGAGGCTGTTTCCTGTATTTATATCAACATGAGTCTTGGAAACCTTACCTGCTCCAAGCTGTTCAATAAGATGAAGAGCTCTCTTCATAGCTATAACAGTTGTATATTCGTAAACGCCCTTTGCGAAAGCAGCTGATGAATCAGATGACTGACCAAGAGCTCTTGAACTCTTACGGATGTTGTCACGCATGAACTTAGCAGCTTCAAATGTAACAGTAGTTGTTGTATCACGGATCTCTGAATTGAGGCCGCCCATGATACCTGCAAGAGCTACAGGCTTTGCTCCATCACAGATAACAAGGTTGTCTGTTGTAAGCTCAAACTCATTTTCATCAAGAGTAACTATCTTTTCTCCTGCCTTGGCACGTCTTACAACAATCTTGTTACCTTCAAGGAATTTGCCGTCAAATGCGTGCATTGGCTGTCCAAGCTCTCTCATAATATAGTTAGTGATATCAACGATATTATTGATTGAGTTATTACCAACCATGGCAAGTCTTCTCTTCATCCAAAGAGGGCTCTCACCAAGCTTTACATCATATACATAGTGACCGATATATCTTGGGCAAAGATCAGGATCTTCTACAGTTACACTAAATCCTTCGTTCTCAACATCTGTCTCTGTGTAGCTAAGATCAATCTCTTTTAATGGCTTATCAAGTGCAGCTGCAACCTCTCTTGCAAGGCCGTAAATACTCTGGCAGTCAGGTCTGTTAGCAGTGATTGAAACATCAAAGATCCAGTCATCAAGACCAAGTATAGGCTTAACATCAGCACCTACCTCTGTATCCTCAGGGAATACCAAAAGTCCGTTGTAGCCTGCTCCCGGGTACATATCCTCTGTTACACCAAGCTCAACACCTGAGCAGAGCATACCCTCTGAATCAAAGCCGCGAAGTTTACCCTTTTTGATAGTAGCAACACCGATAACTGTTACATGGTCTCTCTCTGTTTCAATTACTGTTGCTCCAACAAGGGCCAGTGGATATTTTCCTCCTGCCTGAACGTTGTCTGCGCCGCAGACAACCTTAAATGTACCATGCTCTCCGGCATTTACTGTACATGCATGAAGGTGAGTATCAGGGATTGCTTCACAGGTTTCTACCTGTCCAACTACGACATTTGATATGTCTTTTCCTACTTCCCAGCACTCTTCTACTTCGAAGCCGCAGTCAAAGAGCTTTTTCTCAAGTTCCTTTGGTTCTAAATCTATATCAACAAAATCTTTAAGCCAACTTAAAGGTACTAACATTTCATTCTCCTCCTGAATTATTCGTAGTGATCGATCTGCTTAAGGACATCAAGGTCTGACTCATATAAGAGCTTGATGTTGTTAATGCCGTATTTGAGCATTGTTGCACGCTCGATACCGATACCAAATGCAAATCCGCTGTACTCTTCTGAATCAATTCCACAGTTCTCTAAAACCTTCTTGTTAACAACACCGGCACCAAGAACCTCGATCCAGCCTGTACCCTTGCAGAGATTACATCCCTTGCCGCCACATGCAAAGCAGCTGCAGTCAACCTCTACAGAAGGCTCTGTGAATGGGAAGTATGAAGGACGAAGTCTTGTTGTTGTTCCCTCGCCGAAGATCTTCTGTGCAAAGGTCTCCAAAGCTCCCTTAAGGTCACAAAGTGTAACATTCTTATCAACTACGAGTCCTTCCATCTGTGAGAACATAGGTGAATGAGTTGCATCATCATCTGAACGGAAAACCTTACCAGGTGAAAGAATCTTGATCGGTGGTTTCTTGTTTTCCATTACATGGATCTGACCTGATGAAGTCTGAGTTCTTAAAAGGAACTCAGGGCTGAGATAGAATGTATCCTGCATATCTCTTGCAGGGTGATCTGCAGGAGTATTAAGTGCAGTGAAATTGTAGTAGTCATTCTCAATCTCAGTGCCTTCATATATTTCAAAACCCATTCCTTCAAAGATATCGATAAGAGTCTCTCTCATCTGTGTTACAGGATGAAGATTGCCCTGATAACGCATTTTTGGAGGCTCCGTAACGTCCTGTTTTTCTCTTTCATATCTTGCCTTAAGCTCTTTTTCTTTCATCTTTTTGTCAAGTTCATCAAACTGTTCAAGAGCCCATTGCTTAAGTTCATTTACATTCTTACCATATTCAGCACGATCCTCTGCAGCAATGTTTTTCATCTCTTTCATCAGTGCTGAGATCTTGCCGCTTTTGTTATCCAAAAAGACCTTTCTCTGCTCGTAGACATTCTTTGAGCTTTCAAGCAACTTTGAATTTTCTCTGATTTCATCACGAATTGCTTCAATTTGCTGACGTAATACGCTGTTTTCCAAAATTTCTTCCTCCTGTTATTAAAAGTGTAACTTCCACCGCAAAAAGCTTTTTTTATAAAACAAAAAGCCCTTGCATAGTCATAAAACTATACAAGGGACGATTAAACACCGCGGTACCACCCAAGTTCCTTAAATAAGGCTCTCAACCATAATGGTTTTATCTGTAACGTAGACTTACGATCCTGACTACAAGCATAACGCCTTCACCAAAACTGCTCCGGTGCGAAACTTCCGTACATATCATAGCCTGCAGGGCTCTCAGCCAGCGACCCTAGCTCTCTCAAAGGATAATATGACATCTTCAGATAAAAATCTGACACCATCATTGCATTTAAATTATTTAATTAAAAATACTCTTAACTATTCTATGTTTCGATATAATAAAAGTCAAGTAAGTGACTTAAATTTTCTATATAAACTAACCCAAAAAGCTATTTATAAAAATCTCAAGACCAATAGCGACCAGAATAACTCCGCCTAATATCTTGGCATTTGAGGCAAGCCTTGTTCCAAATGTCTTACCAAGTCCTATTCCGATATAACATACAACATAAGTCACAACAGCAATTATTGTAGCACTTCCGATAGCCATCAAAGCATTATAGTCAGCAATCGTAAATCCGACAGACAGAGCATCAATAGATGTTGCAATGCCCTGAACCAATAAAAGCTTTAAAGAAAGAGAAGTCTCTCCCACAACATTTCCGAATTTAGGGCATTCTTTATTGGTGCAGCCATCACACTTTCCGTCCCTGTCACACTTCTTTTCCTTAATGCCCTCAAGAAGCATTTTTCCACCAATATAAGCTAAAAGAATAAGCGCTATCCACGGAATAAACATCTGAAATCCGCTAAAAAAATGTGCCGCATTATGAACCAGAAACCAGCCTATGACAGGCATTAGAAACTGAAATCCCGCATATATTCCGGCCATAAATGCCATTCTGCCTTTTTTCATTCTGGGTTCGATAAAACCATTAGCCATGGATACCGAAAAAGCATCCATAGCAAGTCCAAATCCCAATAAAATACTGTTAAATAAAAATAGAAAATATTTAGCCATAATATTCTCTCCAAACCGAATATTTGACTATTATAACACTATGCAACTTCTATTACTACAAAAAGTGCTCTGGGATTCTCACTAGGCTCGCACTAAATTCGATAATACCTCATTAAGTGCTCTGCTCAATGAAATAGGCGGGCATCCATACTCTTATGAACGCCCGCCCTTACTCTGAGATTTCCAAGGGACTATTCCTCTTCTTTCTGCAATTATTATTTTGCTAATCTATGTTAATCACATCCTTTAGCGACTCCTTGACACTCCTTGGCTAATGTGAAGCACACGCCACCCTCGCTGTGAATGTCAGCCGCTTCGAAAACCTTCGCTCGTCTTCCGTGAAGCTTAAGCCACTTGGACTACATAGGTTTTATTTACTATGTGATTGTATATATAATATAACATCTGCATGTAAATATGTCAATATCTTTTATGAATTTTAGTCTATTTTCAGACAATTAAGACAAAACCTGCTAATATCTATACACAATTCAAGTAGTGAATTTAACTTATCCATTTTTTTATTCTAAATTATTTGATACCTCAAAGATAATAATGTATTATGTTTGTAGATTATTTTTATTTTGAAAGGACGCCTATGAGCAATTACATATTGAGCTGCTGCTCAACAGCTGATTTAACAAACGAGCATTTTATGAAAAGAGATATCAGTTATATCTGTTTTCATTTTGAAATTGACGGAACCGAATTTCCGGATGATTTAGGAAAATCAATTCCTTTCAAAGAGTTCTACACAATGATGGCCAACGGCTCCATGACCAAGACATCACAGGTCAGTGTTGGCGAATATGTGGAATACTTTGAAAAATTCCTGAGAGACGGAAAAGACATTCTTCACTTAGCCCTTAGCTCCGGTATCTCCGGAACTCTCAACTCCGCAGCCATTGCAAGAGATCAGTTAAAAGAAAAATATCCTGACAGAAAAATCTACGTTGTAGATTCCCTTGCTGCCTCAGCAGGATATGGTCTTTTAATGAATAAGCTTGCTGATCTAAGAGATGAAGGCAATTCAATAGACAGTCTTTACGAATGGGTTATTGAACACAGACTTGACTGTCAGCATTGGTTCTTCGTATCTGACCTTAAGTACCTTGTAAGAGGCGGCCGTGTTTCCAAGGTTGCCGGCACAATCGGAAATGTATTAAACATCTGCCCTCTCATGAATGTTGATTATCAGGGACATCTTATTGTAAGATCAAAGATTCGTGGTAAAGGAGCAGTAATGAAGGCTCAGGTTCAAAAAATGGTTGAACTTGCAGAAAACGGAACGGATTATGACGGAGAATGCTATATCTCCAATTCAGATTGCTACGAAGATGCAAAAACTGTAGCAGATATGATAGAAGAAAAATTCCCCAAGTTAAAAGGACGTGTAAAGATATTCAGCATCGGAACCACTATAGGAAGCCACACAGGTCCCGGAACAGTTGCACTCTTCTTCTGGGGAAAAAAGCGAATTGATTAATGCAAAAATTAAGGCCATGGTATTTTTTACCATGACCTTTTTTTAATTACCCGTGCATCTGCTCCAAGTTTTATTCTGCCAAAAGCAAGTGATGCGTATCGTAATCATTGATAAGATTAGTGATTTTTTTGTCGTCGCCAATAAGTGTTACATCAAGTGGTCTGAACAGATTAAGTGATAACAAACCAACAATTGACTTCCCATCGATGTAACTGTGTCCATCCTGCACATCGATCTCACATGCTGACTTTGAGTTCATGTTGATAAACTGAACAATTTGTGACTTACACCCTAGTGAAACCTTAACTTCTTTCTTCATTCCTCTTCCCCTTTTTCTCATAAGTACGCCGCAGCCTCATATAAAGCAACAACAGAATTTATGATATCACTTTGTGTCTAAAATGTGAACAGAAAAAGAATTAAAAAAGTATAAAATATAAAATCACGAATAAAATCTCTTTTCTAAACGTTTTTCAAAGTCTGATTTCGGCATCGGATTATCATATAAAAATCCCTGAACCACATGACATCCAACATGTTTTAAAAGTTCAATCTGATCTTCTCTTTCTACTCCTTCCGTGATAACACTTATACCAAGTTCCTTTGCCATAACAATAATATTTCTTAGCACTATTTCGTCATTCTTGTTCAAAGTATCATTATTTATGAACGATCTGTCGATTTTTATCTCTGACACAGGAAAATCTCTAAGTGTAGAAAGTGATGAGAATCCCGTTCCGAAATCATCTATTGAAGTTGCAATTCCATATTCCTTAAGTTTCTTCAAAAAGGCTGTCATAAGGATTCTTTCATCTTCACTGGATGTTTCTGTGACTTCAATTTGAATAAGCTTTCTCTCTATGCCACTCTCATCAATAATTTTTGCAATTTCTTTTGCCAGTTGCTTATAACTTAGGTCTTTCCTTGAAAAATTCACAGAAACAGGAACAGGATTTAATCCTCTTTTTTTCCAGTCGCCTATATATTCACAGGTCTTTTTTAATACGTATAAATCAAGAGATGCCACCATTCCTTCCTGCTCAAGTATAGGTACAAACTCTGTGGGATAAAGTACCACTCCGTTGCAAAACCATCTTGCCAGGGACTCGCCACCTATTATCTCACCTGTGATCGTATCAACCTTGGGCTGGAGATAAATTCTAAATTCATCACTTGCAAGAGCTTCTTCATATCTGTCTTCAATCTGCTTTTGTCTGTATATTCTGGTACTCATTGCCTTATTTACAAAGACATAAGGCTTATTTGCTACATTTTTAGCATAGTTACATGCCATTATAGCCCTTGAAATCAGTTGCCCCGTTTCCTTAAGTGACTCATCTATAGCGTACACACCTATCACTGCAGCAATGGTAAAATCATCTCTTTTTCCATTCTTTTCACCATAAACCGGAACAGCAGACAAAAACTTCAAAAACTCCTTAGTATGCTCTTTTTTCATAAGAGCAGTGTAGTTATCTCCGCCAAAATGAGCTACTATCTCGCCCTCCCCGCAAAACTCTCTAAGCTTTTTCGCGTAGCGCTTCATTATTTCGTCGCCTTCAGCAAGTCCATACCGCCTGCTGATAAGGCCAAAACTCTTTAAATTAAAATAAAACGAATCATATTCATAAATTGCTTTACTTTCAAAAAGCTTTGCCGCATACTGCACAAATCCGCCTGAATTGGGAAGCCCCGTCAAATACTGAGTAAGAGCACTTTTTTCAATTGCCTTCGATAAAAGAAATCTTTCCATGTGAAAGGAAAGTATATCGATGATAACAGCAAAGGACTTATACTCTTCCTCAGACCATGATTTATCACCATAAAGATATATGTTGTACGTAACCTCCTTGCGTCCTGCCATCTTATGCTTAAATAAATAGGCAGGTGCTTCCTTTTCCGGAACCGGACCAAATAATGAAATTACCGTATCAGGTTCCCCTGCTCTATCAGAATCCTTCGAATCCGAAACTATTGCAACGATTGAACGCAAAGAAAAATCCTTTGCCAGATCTGACAATGCCCCCGGCGATATTTCAGGAGTTACATCCTCTTCTGAAAGAATCTGCACGTAATTTTCAAAGCTTCTTTCGAACGTCATAAATCAACCTCATAAGTTTATATTAAAAATGTGACACAATATAATTTTATTAAAAAAAATACTTTTTTCAATCATACACAATTTAAAAAAACATAAATATGAAATTTTGTTACACATAGAAAAAGGCCATGCCAATATGGCATAGCCTTTAACTTCGTAAATTAAATTATTTCTTGTTTACAAGATCCTTAAGAGCCTTACCAGCCTTGAACTTAGGTGCTACAGATGCAGGAATCTTGATTGCTGCGCCAGTCTGAGGATTCTTACCTGTTCTGGCAGCTCTCTTTGTTGTCTCGAATGTACCGAAACCAACAAGCTGAACCTTACCCTTCTTCTTAAGCTCCTTTGTTACTGTGTCTGTGAATGCATTAAGTGCTGCTGCAGCATCCTTCTTTGAAAGTCCTGCTTCCTTAGCGATTGCATCGATAAGTTCTGTCTTGTTCATTCTAATATTCCCTCCAAAAAGAAATTATTTATTATAAAGCCCATTTTACCACTAATATGCACTCATAACAACAGTAAAATGCAGAAAAATGCTAGCTTTTTCAATTTTTTCATCGATTTTATCTAGATTTTAAGGCGATTTCTATCATTTTACTCAAATATGTAAAGTCAATAATGTCAGATTGCGGTATTTTTCTTGAATTATCTCTTGTGTTGTAAAGCGCAACATAACAGTCACGTTTACTTTTATTCATCTTATAGAAGAAAGCATGTTTAATTCCATGTTCAGAAAAGAACGCATCTGCCTTTGTACCCTTGAGCTGATTTTGAGGAGTATCCACCACAAACACTCCATTATCATTGAATTTTTTATCAAACTTAACATCTGCCGCAAATGGCATTGCGCTTATATTTTCTACAATACGTCCGAGCTTGTAATCATTTGGTTTTTCATGATCAACTACTCTTTTAAATCCAATGAAACTGCTTTTTATATTTTTAAAAAATATATAGCCTTCATCCATTTCATAAGTTGCTACAAGCTGCATGAAAGAGGTCAGTATAGTTTTGTTTTCATCTCCAAAAAAGCCCTCAAGTGTTCCCAAAACAAGCTTTGTCTTATCCTGAGGCTTGGCATCTCCAACTATTCCGCCGGTAGTTTCAAGCTCTCCGTCAATAATCGGTCCGTGAACCTCAGAATTATACATTACATATCTGTTCCTGCCCCTGTTTTTTGCCCTGTAGAGCATCTTATCCGCAAGGTTAAAGAGTTTATCGTATGTGTCCACATCCTGGGGAAAGTTTCCGCTTCCTATAGATACCGTAACAAGGGGATAACCGTCCTTGTCCTTTTTCATGCATTCCACTTTTTCCCTTATTTCTTTAAGATACTTCCTAAGACCGGTTTTATCTGTCTTGCCGTTAATGATAAGCATTACCTCATCACCGCCGATTCTCCCGGCTTTTCCATCATTTCCCAAGGCTTTTAGAACTATTTTGCCAACCTCACCAAGAATTTTGTCTCCAAAAGAATGTCCCATAGTATCATTGATCTTCTTGAAATTATCAATATCCATGATGCATAAAGCAAATCCTTCATCTGAATCTGCAATTCTTTGCTTGGCATAATCAATAATCGCCTGCTTGTCTAACAGTCCTGTTCCATAATCAATAGAAAACCTGTTTCTCCCATCCAAAGTATCTACATCTCTCATGGAAATGGAAATATTCCCCTGATTTCCATCAGTTTTTTGGCAATTCGCCACGACCCATGAAACACCTGAATCTTCCCTAAAAACACGAAAGCAGAGCGTCTCGCTGTTTTTCGCAGCAAGATGCTCCACCATTTCATGCAAAAGATGCCAATCATCCGGAAATACATTTGACAGAAAGCTTTTTGGTTCCGAATCCGAAACATAATCAGAAAAAGCAAAATCAGTGTCGATAATATTTAATTCTTCATCAACTATCGCAATTCCTGCATTATAAGCGATCATAAATGCTCCTAATTATAAGATATCCTGGAATCCTGGTCTGTAAAGATGTCTCGGAATACCATCAACCATGATAGGACCTACATCGCCCTGGATAAGAGGTCTTACATATGTAATAAACTCATTGGTTACATATGTGCCTTCCTTATTGATCCACTCTCTTGGAACAGTTCTCTCATCATTGGCAATCTTATGAACGTCTTTTACTTCTGTTCCTGCCTGATAAGGATCATCAGAGAGTCTCTCAATAACAACCATCTTTCCGCTGTCGCCTTCATCAGCTGCTTTCATTGCAGCTCCTCCAACTTCATACGCTTCAAGAATGTCAACACGTGATGCGCAGTGGCTTGCTGCCCTCTGAAGAGTTGAAAGCTCGATGGCACGAGTTTTACATCCACATTCATTAGCTACAACGTTACACAAATATCTTGCAGTACCTGTAAGCTGCTTGTGACCGAAAGCATCAACATACTCAACGTTATTGTCCATATCGCTGACATACTTTCCATCCTTGGTTCTGATACCTTCTGATACTGCAACAACTATTGACGCCTTACTCTTAAGAAGAGACTTGATCTTCTTAAGGAACGCATCCATATCAAATGGAATTTCCGGAAGGTAAATAGCATCAGGACCGTCACAGTCCTCGCCTCTTGCAAGAGCAGTAGCTCCTGTAAGCCATCCGGCATTTCTTCCCATTACTTCAACAATAATAACCTGACCGTGACTGGTCTCAAGTGACCAGCTGTCTCTGATTATTTCTTTGACAGAGGTACCGATATATTTGGCTGCCGAGCCATACCCCGGTGTATGATCGGTAAGAGCAAGATCATTGTCAATTGTCTTGGGACAACCAACAAATCTTACATCTGATCCGGAAATAATAGCATAGTCAGAAAGCTTTTTGATTGTATCCATGGAGTCATTACCACCAATATAGATGAAACAATCAATCTCAAGTTTAGCAAGAATTTCAAATATTTTCTCGTAAATTTCTTTGTTTTCAAAAATTTCAGGGAGTTTATATCTGCAAGATCCAAGGTATGCAGAGGGAGTTCTTTTCAAAAGCTCAATATCAAGTCCGCTCTGAATGTGATCTGAAAGGTCTACATATCTTCCTTCCATTAATCCCTGAACGCCGTGGATCATTCCATAAACCTTGTTGTATCCACGATCCTTAGCAGTTCTGTAAACTCCGGCAAGTGACGAATTAATAGCTGCTGTAGGACCTCCCGACTGTCCAACAATAACGTTACGTTTCTTTTTCTGTACCATTTCCTCCAGTCCCCTTTCACGAAATATCATTAATATTATTATATTCAAAAAAACGTCAACTGTCACTATTTATGTGTAATATCGATAATACTATGTTTCCGGCAAAAGTACTACATCCATGCTGAGTGGATTGTGGTCCGAATACTGAAATACCGTGTTATGAGTTCTGAGACTTAAAATTTCAATATTATCGGAAACTATAAAGCCATCAATTACATAATATTGAAAAGAGTCCGGATCCGTATCCTCTGCATCTGCATACACCTTGTCAAGGGATCTGCAGGTGGGATTTGTAGTATCTGTTACAAATTGAAGAGCATCATCGAAACTATCCACGTCTATAACTCCTGCCTCCCAGTTGCCCTCAAGAACAGGATATTTACTCACGTCAATATTTGAGAATACCTGATTAAAGTCTCCTCCGGCTATTACGTAATTTCCCTTTTTCAGCTCCTGATTCAAAAGCTCTTTTAACATATTGGTCTGTGCAATCTTACCCTCACCGTCGTCATAGGCTTCCAGATGAAGATTTATAAGCACAAGCTCTTTTTCAGAATTCTCAATTTGAATTCTTGATACTTCAAGACACCTTTTTAAATTGCCTGTCCTAAGTGGCCAGCTAAAGGGACACGGAAGCTGAATCCTCCTTGCATCATCAATCCTGAATGCACTATATGTCGCAAGGCCAGCCTCAACCTTTCCGATTGGAGGGATAGGATAAGGCACGAACGAAACTTTATAATTATAAGCAAATATACTCTGATTATTGGCAACATAACTGGTAGAATTCTTTTTAATGTACTCGTACTCGTCAATAAAATGAGATCTTGCAGAATTTCTATCCATCTCCTGAATCATAAGAATATCCGGATTTATCTCATCTATCCTGTCAATGATACCATCAAGATTGTACCTGACTCTTTTGGCTGTGGCTGTATTTACCATTTTGCCACCATCCATAAAGAAATCAGCATTATCACCAAGGGCTCCATATCCTATATTCCAAGTCATTATTCTTATTGCCTTATCAAGCTTAAGGATTTTGCTGCCGTAGTTTTCTACTTCTATTTTCTCAATATCGTCGGGCTTATACTCATCCAGTGTCAAATATCCAAGCACAGTAAGAAATAAAAGCAGCAAAAATGCCAGTGCTGAACAAATTGTAATTATCAGCGGTTTAAGTATTTTTCTCACAAATCCTCCTAAAATCAAAGAAACTTCCGACACCAGACAGTCCAAAAATATCTGGCAACCGGAAGTTACTCAAATCACTTTTTTAAAAATCTTCATCCATAAGGGCAATTTTTTTGCCTCTGGCTTTCCCGAGTCCATAAAATACCGAAGCCAGAACTATAACGCCCACGCACACAGCAGCACAGCCTATAAGCATTTTCTTTTTTTCTTCATCAAAGCTATCCCATATTTCCATTGCACGATCAATTTTTTCCTTTGCAAAGGTCACAGCTGCATCCAGAAATTCTGTCATAGTTCCCCTCCTATACATCTTTATCTTCTACTCTTTTATTGTAACTCTTTAATTTTCTTTCCTCAAGTTTTTTAAGAACAAAGTCTTTCCACACAAAATCCCAAATTGCTGCAAACGGGATCGCCAAAAGAATACCTACAACTCCGAAGAGCCTGCCGCCCAAGATAATGGAGATAAGAATCATCAGCGGCGATACTCCAAGACTCTCTCCGAAAAGCTTGGGTTTAAGAACATATCCATCAAGAGTCTGAAGGATAATCGTAAATATCAAAAACCAAACCGCATGCCATGGTTTTACAAGCACAAGGATAAAGCCTCCTATAACAGCACCCACAATCGGTCCAAATGTCGGAGCCAGATTTGTTACTCCGACTATCACAGAAATAAGTACTGAATAATTCATATCTGTAATCAACATGAAAATGAAATTGACAACTCCGACTATGACACCATCAATAATATCAAAGCTTATATATCTGATAAGTATCTGATTGCATTTTGAAAGGAATTCTCCCGCATTTACGTAGTTCTTGTCTTTTAAAATAAGACTCATAAGTCTTGAAACACCGTTTATCAGTCTATGCTTGTCAAGCAAAAGATATATTGCCAGAATAAAGGCTATGACTATATCAAAAACACCTTTTCCCGCACTTACAGAACCGCTTAAAATATTCTGCACGTTTTCTTTATCTGTAAATGTCCTGCTAAGATTATCCAAAGCCCTTTCGCCTAAATCTGCTATTCCGCTTACGTCAATTCCAAAGATTTTGTTTCCGGACTGAGTTTCAAACCCTGCAAGCAGTTCCTGAGATGAATCAACATATGAACCAAGATTAGATACAAATGTAGTTATACTGTCTACAATCTGAGGTATAAGCGCCACGAATAAAAGAATTATTGCAGCTAATATTACTACTATAGTGGTTGCTACAGATAGCTTCCACTTCGTTTTTTCGTTTTTTATCTTCCTGAACACTGAGCTGTTAAAGGTTCTTGCCAATGGATCAAATATGTATGCTATAACCGCTCCCACAACCACAGGCTTTATAAAGCCGTAAAATGTACTAAATCCGCCCAAAATCTGCGGAAGATGCGACAATAACATATAGAACAGAACTGCTGAGCATGTCGCAATCGTATAAGAGACCCATCTTTTTTTGAACCATTTGTTGTTAAACTTCATAAACACCTCCTCAAAGGCACATATCAGCCAAATTCATTGAATTTTCCGGGTTTTCTTAACCGCTTTGTACTTTTTCTTTTTGCGTTTTTTCTAACTGTCTTTTTATGATGATCCTGATATAACACTTTTACAGCAGGATGAAAAAATCTGTTTATAAATGCCCCTATAAAAAATATGTACATACATGAATATAACCAAAACATCATGATTACAGGTGTTGCCAGGCTTCCATAAAGCGAGTAGTTATCAGTCTTTTCCACGTAAATTGAAAATATCCACGAAAAAACATACCATACAACAGCAGAGAACACAGCACCGGGCAGCTGATAAACAAACTTAAATTTGCCACTTGGAACATATGTATATATCAAGGCAAACATAAGAAATGCTATGCCTATAACAAGTATAAACCTAAAATTCACCAAAAAAGTAAAAATATATGAAGCCGGAGAATACATTTTTATAAAAAAGCCTTCTATAAGATTACCAAAAACCATAAGTACCAGCATCAGAAACATTATAATAATCATGACAACCGTATAGGCCGATGCAATAAGGCGCAAATAAAAATAGTTTCTCCGCTCATCTATATCATAGATACAGTTAAGCCCTCTGATAAGTGCCAACATTCCAAGTGATCCAGCCCATATGGTAATTACAGCTGTAAAAGACAAAATCGCAGTCGACTGCATATATGCCTCATCCACAAGCCGTATCATAATATCATTGGCAAAATCCGGTGTTGTCTGGACAAACGCCCTGATAAGATCCTCCTCTGTAACTGTTGTATATGGAAGAATTGAAGTTATTAAAAGAAGCAACGGAATGATTGAAAGAATAAGAAAAAAAGCTGCACTACTTGCAAATGCTGCAATATTCTTTTTTTGCATTTTCGTAGCAAAATCCATGACAACTGCTACAAGCGCAGCCTTTACATTCATAACTTATACTCCCAGTCCAATATGATACACATATGGAAAAAGCAGCCAATTTTCATGGCTGCTTTTGATTCCAAATAAACCCCAAAATGCCGTTTCCTGTTATTTGACTCCTAGACAGCGCTAGGTGGGTTACCGCAACCACAATCTCTGTCTTCCTCTCCCAAAGCTAAACCTGCGCATGCGCAGAGCCGAAGGCGTGACATAAAAAATGGTGATGTAGGAGTCCCGTTTAAAGTAATGTAGGTTCAAATTACACAGGAGATGTCGGACACCCCAGGAGAAGCACTTATGTACTTCTATTCTTATTATATTCAAAGTGCCTTATTTTTCAAGGGTCAACGCTTTTTTTTACAGTTATTTTATGAAAACTTCAATAAATTAAATAGCTCTTGTAGCCTCTTTTAGCCATGCAAGTATCTCTTCATCCTCAATGAAAGGAGACACCTTGTCAAATACCATCTTGTGATAATTATTGAGTTTTTCAATATCTTTAGGCTGCATATATTGCTTGTCTATTGCTTCAAGATCAATTGGTGCATAAGTAAGATGCTCAAATCCAAGGAATCTGCCATATTGATTTTTTTCTCTCTCAACAACTTCGACAATATTCTCGATACGAATTCCGTGGCTTCCCTCTATATACACGCCGGGTTCATCCGATACTATCATTCCGGGCTGAAGTACAGCTTCCTGCATACCTTCCGAAAATCTCCATCTGATGCTGTGAGGTCCTTCATGAACATTGAGCATATATCCAATGCCGTGACCTGTTCCATGGTTGTAATCTATTCCCATTTCCCATAGAGCCATTCTGGCAAAAGTATCTACGTTTCTGCCTGTGCAGCCTTCCATAAACTTGGATGATGCCAGATTAAGCATTCCCATAACAGTTGCTGTGTAATGCTTTTTTATCTCATCAGAAATTTTTCCCACAACTATAGTTCTGGTAACATCAGTTGTTCCGCCCATGTATGTCGCACCAGAGTCCACCAGCAGCATTCCGTCAGCTTTAACTTCCGCTGCATTATCTTTGGTAGCTTCATAGTGCGCCATTGCCGCATTGGCCTTATATGCGCTGATAGTCGGGAAAGAAAGCTCAATAAATCCCGGAAGAGCCGCTCTCATTCCATCAAGCTTTTGGGCAGCTGTATATTCCGTCATAGGTATTTTACCGACGTTTGTTTTTACCCAATAAATGAACCTGGTAAGAGCAACACTGTCTCTCAAATATACTTCTCTGATATTTTTAAGTTCAGTATCATTTTTGACAGCTTTCATGATCTCAGTAGGATCTTTTTCATTTTTTAACAGGACACCTGCTTCTGCCGTTTTATCAAGTAAGGTCTTGTAGGTAAGGAAATTAGTATTTCTCTTATCACACAGAACATTGCCATCTATCTTAACATCTGCAATAAATTCCATGAGCTGATTATAATCCTTAAGTTCAATTCCCTGACGGTTACAATATTCTCTTACCTCATCTGTGACCTCTTTTTCCTGAACAAAAAGAACAAAACTGTCATGAGTAATATATGCATATGAAAGAGCTACCGGATTGCACTCAACATCACTTCCTCTAAGGTTTGTAAGCCACATAATATCATCAAGCTTACTCAAAAGATAAGCAGTTGTTCCATACTCTCTCATTTTGATTCTGACCTGTGATAATTTTTCTTTAAAAGATTTGCCGCAAAGCTCGTCCGATAAAACATACATATCGTTGAGAGGGAGCTTGGGTCTGTCTGTCCAAACCTGATCAGCAAGATCCTTGTCAATTTTGTACTTTACAAATTTTCCGCTAAGCTTATTTTCAATATTCTCTCCGACGCTGGTGGATATAACCCTTCCATCAAAGCCTAAAGTCTCACCATCAGCCATATTATCAAATAAAAACTCCGGAATTGTAGGAACTCCAGGATTTAACATTTTAAAAAGTTCTACACCGGTGCCTTTCATCTGGTTCTCAGCCTGAATGAAATATCTTCCGTCTGTCCACATTCCCGCAAAATTTTTAGATACTACCAAAGTTCCGTTAGAACCGTCAAATCCGCAAAAATATTCTCTGACTTTAAAAAAGTCTGCAGAATACTCTGAATTATGAAAATCTGAAGTAGGCATTATATAGTAATCAATGCCGTTTTCAGACATTGCTTTACGCAATTTTTTAAGTCTTTCCTTAATTACTGTATTTTCCTGTGTCATATACAAATCCTCCTGCAAAACACTATTTTATATTTTATGATTTAAGTATATAATTATCAATACTTAGTAATGAGAAAGGATGTTGTTATGGAAGAAAAGGATATATTAAAACTTATTGACCACACACTTTTACAGGCTGATGCCACATGGGAACAGATTGTTTCGCTTTGTGATGAGGCAGTTAAATACGGAACTGCTACCGTATGTATACCGCAGACTTATCTTAAGAGAGTTCATGAAAAATATGGAGAAAGCCTTAAGCTTTGCACAGTTATAGGTTTCCCTCTCGGCTACAATTCAGCATCTTCCAAGGTTGTCGAAGCAAAAGATTCAATTGCAGACGGAGCTGAGGAAATTGATACCGTTGTTAATATCAGCGATGTCAAAAATCACAGATATGATGAAGTAAGAAAAGAACTTAAGATGATTCGTGAGGCTTGCGGTGACAAACTCCTTAAGGTTATCATCGAAACCTGCTATCTCACAGAGGAAGAAAAGATTGAGCTGTGCAAGATTGTTACCGAAGTTAAGGCTGATTACATCAAGACTTCAACAGGCTTTGGCAGCGCCGGTGCTACTCTTGAGGACATTGAACTCTTCAAAAAGCACATTGGTCCGGATGTTAAGATAAAAGCTGCCGGTGGAATCCGCACAATAGAGGATGCCCTCGCTTATGCAAATGCCGGTTGCAGCCGTATCGGTTCTTCAAAGGTTGCTCCACTGATTGCTGCAAAATATGGTCTTTGATACTTTTTAAGCATAAAAATAAAGAGTCGCTTGCGACTCTTTATTTTCTTTCAGACATAGGAACATAATCTTTTCGGGGTTCTATTGCCATGTAGGCAGGTCTGATTATCTTGCCGTTATTGGCAAGCTCTTCCATTCTGTGAGCGCTCCAACCGACAATTCTGGCAATGGCAAAAATTGTCGGATAAAGTTCTTCCGGAAGCTCAAGCATTCTGTATACAAAGCCTGAATAAAAGTCCACATTGGCACTTACGCCCTTGTACATCGTTCTCTCACCACTAATGATCCTTGGTGCAAGACGTTCTACCATTTCATAAAGAGCAAGCTCATCCTCTTTGCCCTTCTCAGCGGCAAGTTTTTCAACAAAGCCCTTTAGAATCATGGCTCTCGGATCGGACTTAGAATAGATAGCGTGTCCAATACCATAAATAAGCCCCGATCTGTCAAAAGCTTCTTTATTTAGTATTTTATCAAGATATGCTACTACCTCTTCTTCATCTTTCCAATCTTTAACATTTGCCTCTATATCGTCAAACATATGAACCACCTTAACATTAGCTCCGCCGTGACGAGGTCCCTTTAAAGAACCGATGGCAGCTGCAATAACAGAGTAAGTATCTGTAAGACTTGAGCTCACTACGTGTGTTGTAAAAGATGAATTGTTACCACCGCCATGCTCCATATGGAGCACCAGACAAATATCCA
This sequence comes from Butyrivibrio sp., assembly GCF_017635265.1. GTDB lineage: Bacteria > Bacillota > Clostridia > Lachnospirales > Lachnospiraceae > Butyrivibrio. The sequence goes on along the minus strand of NZ_JAGBLU010000038.1, from coordinate 57,974 downwards.
AAAGCTTTGCTTCAAGCTCTGTATACTTGCTGTCAGGTCTAAGGAGATAAAGGATCGTCTCTGCAGTAGAAAGTTCCTCCTTCGGCGGATGGATAATGAGGGAATTCCCCTCATGATAATGATTATAGGCATGATACCCGTAAATTGATAAAAGCGGGAACATACTGATCAGCTGAAGTGACTGCCTAAGCACATTGGGAAGTGATACATCATCAGCAAGGTCGTCGTAGGAATACAAAGTCAAAACGCTTCTTGCAAGGGTGTTCATCATATCACGGCTTGGCGCCTTCATTATGACATCTCGAACAAAGCTTGGTGGAAGGCTCTTATATATTCCCAATAGTTTTTCAAATTCAAAGAGCTCTTTTCCTGACGGAAGCTTATCAAAAAGCAGCAGATAAGTACATTCCTCAAATGCAAATCTGTTCTCTTTTACTGCTGCATTTATCAGTTCATGGACATCATATCCTCTAAAATAAATCTCGCCGTCTTTTGGAACCTCTTTTCCATCTACTACCTCCTTGGCAACAATCTCTGAAATTCGTGTAAGACCGGTAAGCACGCCTTTTCCGTTTAAATCTCGAAGGCCTCTTTTTACATCATATTTGATGAAAAGATCATTCTCGATCATGTCCGCTGTTTTCGAAAGCTTAGATAATTCAATAATCTCCGGTGTGTTTTCTGCGTAATATCCTTTTCCTAAATCCATCCGCACCTCCTCTAATAACGCAATTATATTATTTGTCTTATTCTAGTCGGATGCGGATACCGCAAAGGCAAGAAATACATGCTCAAGCGGTAACCAGCTCCTATTATATTATATAATTATTTTAATAAAATTTCTTTTTTCCTTTCTCAATGAAAAGATTACCAATGATATAAAAGGCGAGAACAATGATGTAAACAATCGCATGAAGATCTGCTCTTCCATACAGATCGCACCCTATTCCAACCATACCAAGGACAACGAGTACAAGTCCCTGCAAAAAATGTCTTGGGAAAGCATAGTTTTTAAAGCCTTCCCTATCCTTCATTTTCTTTACATTAACTGAAGGTGGCACCATTATCCCAACTTTGATAAGATCATTGGCCCTCATCTGCTCAGCGTAGTAAATAATCATCGCCCCGCCAAAAATAATCAAAATATCAAAAATATTGCTAAATGAATCCATTTTCTTACAGGCCAAGGAAATCCTTTACAGCCTTCTCCATTTCTGTTTTGTCTACTACTGTATTATGTAAAACTTCTGCTGTTCTGATGGATGTAACAGCTTCAGGTATTTCTACCTTAGATACTTCAGACAATTTATCTGCAAGTTCAAAATCATCTTTGCTGTCATCTCCCATAGAAAGAGCATTCATGACACTTCTGGTAAATTTGTAAGGGCTGGCAGTAGAAGCTATAACTGTAACTGTCTTATCTCCTGTCTCCTTTACATATTTATTATATACACAGCTTGCAACTGCCGTGTGAGTATCAATGAGATATCCTGTCTTATCAAAAAGATTTTTGATTGTTTCAAAGGTCTCTTCTTCTGTTGCATATCCGCCAAAGAAATCTACAAGTCTGTCTCTCATCTCATCAGTTATATCATATTTTCCATCCTTTGAGAGTCTGTCCATAAACTCTGCATCTTTTACTGCATCATCACCTGAAATATGATAGATAAGTCTCTCCAAATTTGATGAAATAAGAATATCCATTGAAGGCGAAGCTGTAAGTACAAAATCACGATTTCTGTCATACTCACCTGTCTTAAAGAAATCGAAAAGTACCTTATTTGAATTAGATGCACATATCAGTTTTGCAATCGGCACACCCATATTTTTAGCATAGTAAGCAGCAAGGATATTTCCAAAGTTACCTGTTGGAACCACTACATTTATGCAGTCACCATCTGCAATTCTGCCCTCTTTAAGGAGTTTTGCATATGAGTAAACATAATATACAATCTGCGGAACAAGTCGTCCAATATTGATAGAATTTGCTGAAGAAAACTGAAATCCCTTTCCATCCATCACTTTAGCAAGCTCAGGATCGGTAAATATCTTTTTTACGCCTGTCTGTGCATCGTCAAAGTTACCCTCAATACCAATAACACAAGTGTTTGCACCCTTTTGAGTTACCATCTGCTTTTCCTGAATAGGGCTTACGCCATGTTTAGGATAAAAAACAATAATCTTTGTACCGGGAACATCTGCAAATCCGGCAAGGGCTGCTTTACCTGTATCTCCACTTGTTGCTGTAAGAATAACGATCTCATTTTTGACATTATTCTTTTTGGCTGCTGTTACCATAAGATAAGGTAAAATTGATAACGCCATATCTTTAAATGCTATAGTTGAGCCATGATACAACTCAAGATAAAAAGCCCCGTCAGATTCAGATAAAGGAGCTATCTCTTCGGTATCAAATTTAGAATCATATGCATGTGAAATGCAATATTTAAGCTCTTCCTCTGAATAATCGGATAAAAACAGTTTCATTACCTCATAAGCTGTTTCCTGATAGCTTAATGCTGCGATTTCTCTAAGCGTTTTTTCAAGATGTGGAATATGATCCGGAACATATAGACCTCCATCACCCGCAAGACCTCTAAGGATTGCTTCAGACGCGTGAATATTCCCCTGCTCTCCCCTGGTACTACTGTACAAAACTTCCTTTGCCATTGCCTTCACTCCTTAATTGTTGGTAAAATAGTTATGTGATTTATAGTATAACATACTGCCAAACAGTATATCCATAGTAATTTAACACTTTGAATTAGTAAAGTAAATAGCGGGGGACTAGTTTTGAAGCAAGAAGCACACACAGGAGTGTATAAAACAGCTTTAAAAAACGGCACGATATCTTACAGAACTTCAATAGTTTACAATGGAAAACATATCTCACTTGGTTCCTATGACACTCTAAAAAAAGCCAGTGCAGTTTATGATGAGAGCTACTACATTCTTCACAGTGATAATTTTTCTATTACATCATATAAAAAGGGAATGAATATCCCCTTTGAAAAATGTGTTATACTCATAAATTTCAGGGATAAAGGCATATATATACCTACTCCTATTTATCTTGAAAAAAAATACTTTCTGTATTATTTATCCACTGACAAAATTCTTAAATTTGATATTGATGATTTATTTTACTACTCCTCTCATAAAATAATGCAAAGAGGAAGTCATTTATTTGTGGCAGATTACGGAAGTCAGCTTTCTGTCCTCCAAAGATATGGGATTAAAAGCTACGCTGTCCCCGGAAGAGACTATAGATTCGCCAATGACGATCCAAACGATCTTCGTTATGAAAACATTATTGTTTTAAACAGATACCACGGAGTAAGACAATTTGCCCATAAAGGCTTTATAAAATACAAAACCTATATTCATATAAAAAGTAATTACGTTGTGGGTGTATATGATTCCGAAGCTGAAGCTGCCATTGCCTATAATAAAGCAGCTGATATTCTGAAAAAGAACGGAGTAAATAAAAATTATCAACAAAATTACATTGAAGATTTAAGTGCTTCGCAATACGCCGATTTTTATATTAAGATAAAAATCGCGCCAAAGATATATCAGTTAAAATCCTCAAAAAAAGGCAAGTAATAAAAACTGTCACTTGGTAAAATATTATCCGCACCACAAGAAATCATAATTTTCAGCTGAGAATTCGTACATTTCAAGTAGATTTCTTTCAATTCTTTTACTATACTAAATACGCTGCCTGGGTTTTTCTTTCTTTCCCCACGGCAGCGTTTTCTCACCGGAATTTGTAGAATTTATTCCGTTTTACTTAATTTGGGAGTACATATAAATGGCTCAGACTATTTCTAAAAAGTATGCAAAAGATATGACTTCAGGCGATACCTTTAGTCTTCTGATAACCTTCATGATTCCAATGATGATAGGAAATATTTTTCAGCAGTTTTACAACATTGTAGATACTATCATCGCCGGTAAGTTTATTGATGCCAATGCCCTTGCCGCAGTTGGTTCAACCGGACATATTACCAATTTATTTTTTGCCTTGGGTAACGGACTGGCCACAGGAATCGGTATAATTGTTTCTCAGTTTTTTGGGTCCGGAGACCACAAAGGAGTGAGAAAGACTATAACCAACGCTTTTTTCATGGTAAGCGCAACTTCTCTTTTTGTAGGATTTCTTGGTGCATTTTTATCCCGCCCGGTTTTGGCTTACGGGTTGAAAACACCTGATGAGATTCTTGAAGATTCTGTAGTCTACATGTCTGTAACATGCATAGGCTTTATAGGAACAGCACTTTACAATACAATTTCTTATATTATGAGAGGGATTGGTGACTCCAAAACCCCTTTGTATTTTTTGATTATCTCAAGTTTTCTTAATATAATCATGGATCTTGTTTTTGTACTTTACTTTAATCTTGGTGTAAAAGGGCTCGCCATAGCAACTATTACAGCTCAGGCTTTATCTGCTGCTTTGTCAATAGGATATGCTCTTTTAAAAAATCCCGTCTTTAAATTTGAGAAAAAAGATTTCACATTGGACAAAGACATCATTATAAAATGCTACACTTTAGGCGGTTCAATGGCGCTTCAAAGCGGACTTATCGCACTGTCTTTCGTTATCCTGCAAAGAGTCATAAACTCCTTTGGAGCAGTTGTTATCGCAGCCTTTACTACCACCAGTAAAATTGAAAACCTTGTAAATATGCAATTTAAAGCTCTGGGAGATTCCCTGTCAACTTACTCAGGTCAGAACATAGGCGCCCAAAAGGTAGACAGAGTAAAAAAAGGCTACAAAATCGGAATGACCATGATGGGAGTATATGCACTTCTTATGATTCCTCTTATGTGGATATTCGGAGATTTCCTGATGAGAGTCTTTGTCAATGAACCTGAAGTAATAGCCTTTGGAAAAACAGCCATGAGGATTCTTTCAAGTTTCTATCTTCCGCTTGGGACTATATATGTTTGCCGCGGAATACTTAACGGTACAGGGGATGCCAAATTCCCACTTATTTCAGGAATATCTGAAATGGTCGGACGAATTGTTTTCCCTGCTTTGTTTTGCTCCCTTCCATTTCTTGGAGCCTGGGGACTATGGGTTGCTACAGGTGTTACATGGACTATTGTTGGTGTAACTGCATTCATACGTTACAGACAAAGAGCTCAAAAATCATGGCGTAAGGAAACAAATTAGTTCCTTACGCCATCTTTCCGGAGCATGTAGGGAGCACTACTCCCAAAACAGCCAGCTGGAAGTTTTTGATAATAACTCCAAAATTGTCAGAATTCTATCGTGTCTCCTTCATTTGGAAGTATAATCTGTCCTACACTCGCTGACTTAAACTGTTCAGGTCTGAAGCTGTGGAGTGGTATCAATGTCTTTGGTGCAATCTCATCTACAGTTTTTCTAAGGTAATAAGGCTCCGCATGTCCACCAAGACCACACTTTATACTTTTTAGTCCAAGAACAGATAAAAGATCATAGAATTTTTTAAATGAAGGATCGTAATCTCCAAGTGGTGCTCCATCCATATGCAGATATAAAGAAATGCACTCTTTAAGCTCAAAAAGTTCATATACGTTCTTATAATCCTGCTGAAGAATATATTTTTTAGGTGATTCCTTTATTTCTTTTCTGGTAACAACCTTTTTCCCCTTTAATAAAGGTGCTTTAAGCTCGCCGCCTTCAGGAAGATATACTTCAAAATAATCTTCAGGATAAAACGCAGCTACATAGTCTCCCTGCTCCGGTTCAAGAGCAAGAGTCCTACCGCGGTCTTTAAGCTCTGTGATCATGTGATGCACTCTTTCCACGTTGCGGTTGTAATTATTGATTACAATAAGTCCCTCTTCCTCGGCAGCATGCATCTTCATGTCCTCAAGTAATGTCCATTCACTTGTTTCCCTTACAGATCCCTCAAGAGAAAGCATATCTACATCACCAAAGCTTATGGTAACACCTTCGGTTATCATGTAATCAGCGCCTTTGCATTTCCTTGCAAATTCCCTGCTTATTTCAGGGTGATATCCATGATACCTGTAATCACCTGTATAGCACAGAGTTCCGTCCTCGGTTTCAATCAAAAATCCACATGCGCCTTTTACGTCATGGTCAACCTGAATGCATGTAACCTTAATGTCTCCAACTGTTACAGAGGCATCATAATCTATAGGAAGTACATTCTCATGTTCCCTGAGTTCAAGTTCTCCCATAACACCAAGTTCATGGTAAAGTATCTTTGATTCTCTGCTCATATAAACAGGAAGATTATTGGCAAGGCTCCCCAATCCGCCCATATGATCAATGTGCATATGAGATATTATTACAAAGACTTCCCTTTCTGTCTCCCCATAAGCTTTGAGTCCCAGTTCATGAGCATCTTTTTCTTCATATATTCCGTCAACTCTGTCAAGTACCCCAAGGTTTACCAGATCAGTAGTTTCCTTTCCGGGTCTGACTTTAACCTTGTCATCTATTCTGTCCGCATGAGCATAACCAAAATCAAAGATACAAATTGCCTTTTTGGTCTCAACAGCAACAACAGTACCGCCTATCTCACGTAATCCGCTATAAAACTTAAGTTTCGTCATACCACTTACTCCTTACCCTTTATACATGGCGCTTATACTCCACGAAGGCGCTCTCTAAAGAAAGCCTTTCTTACCCGGTGGAAGCAATTCCATCAGATAAGAAAAGCCTCCTACTACAAAGTAGAAGGCCTTGTTGATCATGTAATCATCTGCAATTTATTTCCAGGCAATCCCATTAATGATATGCGCCTTGGCTATCGCCAAGGCTACAAGAATTCGTAAATCGATATGCTCACTTTCGTTCGCATATCTTTTTTACTCATTCTGCAGGCAATCCCATTAATGATATGCGCCTTGGCTAACGCCAAGGCTACAAGAATTCGTAAATCGATATGCTCGCTCCGCTCGCATATCTTTTTTACTCATTCTTGTTATGGTCATGAAGTCACTAAGCGAAAAGCAAACAAGTTTGCCTCGCTTGTGACTTATGACCAAATATCATTAATACTGTGCGTTGATTGTGCTAAGGATTGTGTCAAACCATGTCTGTGCATCGGCCTTATCAAGAACAAGCTGCTCAAATGCAGGAGAAACACTGTTTCTGATATCGTTTGATGCATCAAATGTAGGTGAATAGAAGAAGTCCTTAGACTGCTCATAACAAGCTGCAGCACAGATATTTTCTTCCATGTAAGCCTTGTACTCAGCTGTCTCGTAAGCTGACTGTCTTACAGGAAGGTATCCTGTTGAAACAGCCCACTTTGATGTTGACTCTGTGCTTGTAAGGAACTTGAGGTATTCCCAAGCTGCAAGCTGCTTGTTTGTATCCTGTGAGAACATAACAATGTTTGTTCCTGCCATGTTTGCAGCATTTACTTTGTTTCCAGGAAGTGGAGCAACTCCAAGTTCCCAGCCTTCAGCTGTAATGTAAGAAACACCTGCTGAAGATCCAACGTAGCTGGCAATGTTCTGGTTGCTGATTACATTTGAAAAATATCCGTCCTCACCAACAAGACGAGCGTAGCCGTTGCTGTAAAGGTTTGAAAGGTACTCAAATGCCTCACGTCCACCGTCTGTATCGAATAAAGCGCCTGTCTCATCTACAAAGCTCTCACCATTCTGCTTAAGAGTAGCTTCGATTGCACCTGTGCTGTCATCATATCCGATGAAAGCAATTCCCTTTGCATCGCTTACAATCTTGGCGTCTGCTTCTACATCAGCCCATGTCTTAGGAGCTTCGATTCCAAGTTCATCGAAAAGAGTCTTGTTGTAGAAAAGAACATATGTTGACTTGTTGAAAGGTACTGCATGTACGAATCCGAATTCTGAGCACTCGCCACGATATGCTTCTACTATGTCATCCCAGTTATCGAAATCATTTGCTACAAAATCATCAAGGTGAACAATCTTATCAAGGTATGGTGTAAGCCAGTTGTTATATGCCTGTGTAAGATCCGGAAGTGCATCTGCTGCAGCACTTGCCTGAAGCTTTGTCTGAAGATCACTTGCATATCCCTGATTTACCAATGTTACTGTGATGCCATACTCATTTGTAGAGTTGAACTCATCTGTAAGAGCTGTAAGAGTCTCTTCCAGATTACCTGTCATGTAATGCCAAAATGTGATCTCTGTAGGCTCAATTGTCTTCTCGCCGGCTGTTTCACCAGCGGCTGTAGAAGCATCAGCAGCTACCTCTGTAGTCTCTGAAGCCTGTGCATCTGCTGAAGTTTCAGCTGTCTGGTTGCTGCTCTGTCCGCAGCCAGCAAGCATTGAAGCTGCCATGATAGTAGCAAGAATACTTGCACCTAACTTTTTCATTTTCATTAGAAAATTCTCCCTTCTTTGCCCATACGGGCGCTTAAAAATATATGTAACATTCTGAATCCTGACTCAGAATGTTATCATCAACGGCTTTTGCCAGGTTGACCGGTTTTATCCCTTAAGTCCGCTTCGAGTTACGCCCTCGATAATGTACTTTCTAAGGAACAGGTAAATAATAATAATAGGCATTACCAAAATACATGACGCTGCCATAATAAGCTCTGTAGATGATCCTGCTTCAGTCTGGAAACGAACAAGACCATTGGAAAGGACTCTCATTTCCTGTGAGTTAGTTACAAGCAGTGGCCATAAAAATGCATTCCATGAACTGATGATATTAAGGATGGCAATAGAGAAAATCGCCTGTTTGTTCATAGGAACCATAATCTTTATCATGTATTTGAAATCTGAACACTTATCAACCTTTGCTGCAAGATAAAGTGATTCAGGTACCTGCATAAAGAATCTTGTAAGCAGATAAATATAGAAAGCACTTGAAATCCAAGGCACTATCATCGCTCTGTATGAATCAATCCATTTAAGTTTAATGATTGTTTCGTAGTTTGTGATAATAAGCATTTCACCGGGAATCATAAGTGTAGCCAAAAACAGTGAAAATACTGTTTTCTTTCCCGGAAAATTAAGTCTTGAAAATGCAAATGCAGAAAGAACTGTTGTCACAAGTACTCCCGCAGTTGTGCAGATTGTAACGATAATTGTATTTACAAGGTATCTGGCAAATGGTGCTGCTTCCCAGGCAGATTTATAGTTAAGCCACTGCGGTACCTCAGGGAAAAGAGCCGGTGGAACCTGAACAAGTTCAGCAGGTGTCTTAAGTGATGATGAAATCATCCATACGAATGGAAGAATTGTAAAAACCGAGCCGGCAATCAGGATTACATACTTAAGAACTTCAGCTATTATATTTGCTATTTTTCTATTACTCTTCATGGCGTCCTCCTTAAAATTATTTCTTACGTCCACCGGTTACTTTGAGCTGGATCTGCGTAAGTGCAAGTATTATCAGGAACAATACAACACTACCTGCGGCAGCAACGCCATATTTATAGCTGTTGTAAAACTTATCGTAAATGTAGTAAACAATTGTCATCGCACTGTTCGCAGGACCTGCTTTTCCCTGGAAGAGTGAAAATACTTCATTGTAAACTTTAAATGCACCAATCATTCCAATAACACTTGAATAAACGATCATAGGCGCAAGTGAAGGAACTGTAATTCTGGTAAATACACGAAGACGTGGTGTTGAATCTATTCTGGCTGCCCTGTAGAGATCTTCCGGAATTGTCTGAAGCCCCGCAAGGAATATCAGAATGTTAAATGCCATGCTCTTCCAAATAGCAAAGATTATAAGGGCAGGCATCGCATATTCGGGAAGATTGAGCCATTGGATAGGTTCAACTCCAAAAATGCTAAGTACATAATTGATAAGACCGTAGTTACTGTTAAACATCCATCTCCATACAATACCTATGGCAATAACGCTTGTAACATACGGAAGGAAATAGATAGTCTGAAATAATGCCTTAAGCTTTTTACAGCTGTTAATAAGAACTGCAAAAAGAAGTGATAAAATAATTGAAGCAGGCACTACGCATACAACATAAATTGCTGTATTTATAAGTGACTTGCCAAAATCAGGATCTGAAAACAGAGCCTTGTAATTTTCAAAGCCAATTGAATTATAGCTGTCATTAATAATACTGTAATCGCCCAAAAAGCTCATGATGATTGCTCTTACCAATGGATATAAAGTAAAGCAAACCATAATGATTATTGACGGAAGGAGATAGAGATACCCCTTAAAACTCTTTTTGTCCATGATATTGATATTCTCCCTTCTCCAAATCAGAATCTGCCAATAAGTACTTCTTTATCGTCAAATACAAGGATATGCTCATCACGAACAGATACACCGAGTTTATCACCAACACCGATCTGCATATATGAATGCACCAATACTCTTACATCTGTGCTTCCAAGCTTTGTAAAAAGAAGAAGATCACGACCTGTCATACGAATGTTGCTGACTTCAAGCGCCGCTCCGTTTTCATCTACATAGAATGATTCAGGTCTGATGCCTGCTTTGTAATGCCCATCAGCTAAAGATGCACCTTTTCTGAGAATATTTCCGTCTGCTGAAATTACTCCACCCTTAACATCAATCTCTATATTGTTGATCTCAGGCATACCAAGGAAATTAGCAACAAAAGTATTAGCAGGATTTAAATACATTGTCTGAGGAACTTCGTACTGCTGAAGGACTCCTTCCTTCATAACGGCAATACGGTCTGAAATACTCATAGCCTCTTCCTGATCATGTGTAACGAAAATTGTTGTTATCTTAACTTCCTGCTGAATACGTCTGATTTCTTCTCTGGTAGCAACACGAAGTTTAGCGTCAAGATTGGATAAAGGCTCATCCAAAAGCAGAACCTGTGGTTTCTTAACAAGAGCTCTTGCAATAGCAACTCTCTGCTGCTGTCCACCTGAAAGCTCACTTGGACGTCTCTTCATATACTGTTCAATTTTAACAACCTTGGCAATCTCAAAAGCCTCTTCGCGGGCCTGAGCTTTTTTCATGCCTCTGTTTATTAAAGGAAATGTGATATTATCCTCTACTGTCATATGCGGATACAATGCATAGTTCTGGAACACCAGACCAATTTCACGATCCTCCGGAGGAATTGATGTAACATCCTTATCACCAAAATATATTTTTCCTTCTGTTGGAGTTGTAAGTCCGGAGAGCATGAAAAGAGTTGTTGACTTACCGCAGCCTGATGGTCCTAAAAGACCTACGAGTTCACCGTCATTAATGCTTAAATTCATGTGATCTACAGCATTAAGGTTGCCATATGTTTTTGTTAAGTTTTCAATTCTAATATCCATTTCTACCTACCCTAATTAAACTAAATTTACAGTGCAGCCTTTCATTATACATTAAAACCTATAAAAATAAAAACTTTATTAATAAAAAATTAAAAAAATATTTAGTGGCAAATTTAAAGCCCATCATAAAAGCTGATGGGCTTTGAAAAAAATTGATCATTGATATTTAGTTACGCCAAAGGACTGATATACACACTTCCTAAACTCTGAAAGGCTTGTAAATACACCATCTGAAAGCATCTGTGCACCAATGTTACCTATAGCAGTGGCTTCTCCGGGGCCGGCATTAACCTTTCGCCCTGTTTCTGCAGCTGTAAGTTCATTGAGATAAACTGCATTGGATCCACCTCCGACTATATTTACAGATTCAAATTTCTTACCTGTTATTTTTTCTATCTCTTCAGTAGTCTCTTTATAGCAAACAGCAAGGCTTCTGTAAATTACTCTTGCTATCTCCCATGGAGTCTGCGGAACCTGCATATTGGCTTCTTTGCAGGCGTTTTGTATCTCGCCTGTCATGGAAGCGGGATTTAAAAACCTGTTATCATTGGCCTGAACAAGTGATGATATCTTTTCATTTTTTGCTCTGTCACAAAGATTTGCAAAAGAGTAATCATCATCCGGCTGCTTTCCCGGATACTCGAATCCTGCTTCGAACTCTTTTTTCACAGACTGTATCATCCAAAGACCCATGATGTTTTTGAGGAATCTGTACCTTTTTTCATAGCCACCCTCATTGGTAAAGTTGGCTTCTTTGGCTTCTTTTGAACAATTCGCCTTGGAAAGTTCGCATCCCATAAGAGACCATGTTCCGGATGAAATATAAAGAGTATTCTCTTCTGTGCAGGGAACGCTCATTACTGCGGATCCTGTGTCATGAGTCGCAGGAAGTACTACTTTAAGGTCATAGCCCACCTTTTCTGCAATATCTTTTTTCAGAGGTCCTACAACTGTTCCGGGCATTGAGAGTTCTCCAAAAAGCTCATCGGGAAATCCAAGCTTTTTTATCAGGTCATGATCCCAATCACCGGTGGTCGCATCAAGAAGCTGGGTTGTTGATGCATTGGTATATTCCTGTTTTCTTACGCCTGTCAAAAGGAAATGGAAATAATCAGGAACCATCAGAAGTGTTCTTGCTTCTTTTAATTTTTCCGGCTCTTTGGTCTTAATAGCCATCAGCTGGTAGATAGTGTTGAAAATCGCTTTCTGAATTCCTGTTCGTTCATAGAGCTCATCTTCTGAAATGATCTTGTATACTTCCTCATCCATTCCGGATGTCCTGTCATCACGGTAAGCTACAAGGTCTCCGATTCTTTTGTCATCTTTATCCAAAAGACAAAAATCCACACCCCAGGTATCGATTCCCATAGTTGCAGGAATCTTTCCGATTTCTTTACACTTCTTCATTCCCTCCAGAATGTCTTCAAACAATTTCTCCGCATTCCAGACTTTATGACCATTTTTATCTTCCATTCCATTGTAAAAACGGTACACCTCTTCAAGTACTATCCTGCCGTTTTCCATGTGCGCCAGAATATGCCTTCCGGATGACGCTCCGATATCAACTGCTAAATAGTATTTCATAGTAAGTCTCCATTAAACTTCGCCGATTATATTGCTCTTTTTAGTATAAAGACATTCTTCATTAACCTTGATTCCAAAGGGTTCATTTAATGCTCTGAAATCATCAGGTTCAATTGTCTGTCTCTTTTTATCTGTCATGGACATAACTTTAACAAGAACCTCTGCAGCCTTTTCAACTGTGTGCATAAGTCCAAAGGCAATGTCAAAATCTGTTCCGCAGGCAAACATTCCATGATGAGCCCAGATAGCAACATCCTGCTTTTTCATGATCTCAGAAGTTGCAACGGCAATCTCTTTTCCGCCCGGAACCATCCACGGCACAACACCGATTCCATCAGGGAATACTACCGGACATTCGGTTGCCATTTCCCAGATTTCTCTTGTAAATACTTTTCCATCGAGAGGAAGTACATATGTAAGTGCAATCGTATTTGCAGGATGGCAATGGTATACCACTCTGATTTCAGGATTTCTTTTCTTGCATACTTCCAGATTCATAAGATGTGAAGGAAGCTCTGATGTAGGTCTTCCGCCTTCCACAAGTCCCCACAGGATTTTGTAATTCTCACCCTTATCGTCAACCTTGATAATGCAAACATTAGCTGCAGGATCAATCTCAACATTTCTGAAATACTTGCCTGATCCTGTAACCATGAAGTACTCACCTGCAAGATCCTTTACTGTTGTTCCGATAGGCTTCCACTCTGAAGACTCATCGAGTTCTTCCTTTACAGATTCAATTTCTTCATCCTTGATTCTGTAGCTTAAATTACCGCCGTTTCTCTCATGCCATCCCTGATAAAAACCGTCTACGCACATGCGGCAGAATCCTTTGGCAAATTTAGCATCCAATACTTTCATTTCTAAAATCTCCTTAATTCAAATATTTACTTATGCTCTCTTAGAAAGAACATTTTTCTCATATTCCATGCAGTCTTCAAACCAGTCTTCTTCAAGAGCCACACCGTTTTTCTCGCAGTAATAATTCCATACATCGCCAACAGGAAGCATCTTGATCTGCTCTGTAAGAGACATAAGTTCTGTGAAGTTTCCGGCATTTTGAAGTTCTGTAAACTTCTCCGTTGGCTGAAGTTCAGCATATAAAAGTGCCTTCAGGAAGTTTCTCATACCATTTGTCCATGCAGAAATACGGTTAATGCTTGCATCAAAATAGTCCATTCCGATGTAGAATCTGTCAGCACCGTTTCTTACGATTTCCTGAGCAAGATCTCTTGCATCATCATTGAAGATAACTACATGATCTGAATCCCAGCGAACAGGACGTGATACGTGAAGAGCCATCTTATCATAGAAAAGAAGCATTGAGCTGAGCTTATCCGCTACATTTTCTGTCGGATGGAAATGTCCTGTATCAATAAGGCACATTACATTATTTTTGGCAGCATAATTCATATAGAATTCATGGCTTCCAACTGTATAGGACTCTGCGCCAATTCCAAACACCTTTGACTCAACGGCAACAGCGACCTTATTCTTGTCATATGGTGTTGCAAGGATTTCATCAAGAGATGCTTTAAGTCTTTCTCTTGGAGCTTTTCTGTCTCCCGGAACATCCTTAAGTCCGTCGGGAATCCAGATGTTCATCATACATACCTGACCGGTTTCAGAAGCAAGATACTCTGAAATCTTAAGGCAGGCCTGACCGTGTCTTATCCAGAATTTTCTTACGTCCTCATCTGCAGCTGAAAGTGTTCCGTTGTCAGACTTTGGATGACTGAAATATGTTGGGTTAAAGTCAATTCCAAGTCCTCTTTCTTTTGCAAATTCAGCCCATTTTTTGAAATGCTTTGGTTCAAGAGCATCTCTGTCAGCCCACTCTCCGTCTTCAAAAATTGCATAAGAAGCATGAAGATTAATCTTGTGCTTACCGGGAACAAGGCTTAATGTCTTGTCTATATCAGCCATAAGTTCCTCAGGTGTTGTTGCCTTGTAAGGATAGTTACCTGTTGTCTGGATTCCTCCTGTAAGAGGTCCCTTCTGATCAAAACCGATAACATCATCTCCCTGCCAGCAGTGCATTGAAAGCTTTATCTTTGATAGCTCATCAATTGCTTTTTCTGTATCCACGCCAATTTTTGAATAGCGCATTTTTGCTTCTTCATATCTTTCTTTTACTGTCATTTCCCCTTCTCCTTTTTGCTCTTTTAAAAGTGCTGTTTCGATATTGAATTTATTGTTTCAATACCGCTTTAGCACAACATTTACACTAATATTACGATACACGTAATCCATTTTAAAAATAAGGTCGTCATAAAACAAAAAATACGTCCTTTGTTGCAAATAACCGTCTTTTGTTTTAAAGTGTAACTATGGATAAAAAACTGATTGAAACCCTAAGTAAGATAACAGAAGAAGAGCAGGCTATTTTAAGCGGTGAAGAGCATATCAACCGCAATTTATATTACAGCGACGAAAAGACTTCTTCCCCACATAACGAAATAGATTCCTCCAGAGTTCTGCAGGACGGAAAATTAATAGATATGCGTCCTCATGTGCGCTTTATTCATTTCCCGCTCCACACTCATAATTATGTGGAATTTATTTATATGTGTCAGGGTGAAACAACCCATATAATTGACGGTCAGCGAATTGTCCTAAAAGAAGGAGACCTCCTTTTCATGAACCAGCATGCCAGACAGGAAATCCTTCCGGCCGGCGAGAATGATATAGCAGTGAACTTCATGATATTACCTGAGTTTTTCACCACTGCTTTTTCCATGATGGAGCAAAGCAAAAGTCCTTTAAGAGATTTTTTGATAAGCTGCCTTACCAAAAAAGATATGGATGGCAACTTTCTGTATTTCAAAGTATCCGACATTCCTCAGATACAGAATATAATGGAAAACATGATTTGGAACATGCTAAGAACAGACAGCCTTGATTTTCAAAATATCAATCAGGTGACTATCGGTCTTTTGTTTTTAAATCTTCTAAAACATACTGAATCCATCGGTGTATCAAGAAGTTCCTACGATCAGGAAATAATGTTCAGGCTCTTAAGCTATATCGACACAGATTACAGGGAAGCTTCTCTGACAAAATTTTCAAAAACCGTAGGTGAAGACCCTTATGTTTTAAGCCGCATAATAAAGAAAAACACAGAGAGCACTTTCAAAGAGCTTCTTCAATCAAAAAGATTAAATAAGGCAAAGGAGCTTTTAAAAAATACCGATATTTCCATTGCGGACATTTCAGTAATGGTCGGATATGACAACACAAGTTTTTTTCACAGGCTCTTTAGGAGAAATTTTGGGTGTAGTCCAAGAGATTTCAGGTTGAACTCGTAGATTTTTATGTATATACTATCTATGGCAATGTTATGTAAACCAAATTCATAAATCTATTTTGCTACATAATAATATACGTAAAGGGATTTCTTTCATGGCAGAGAAAAAAAAGAAAATTGTTTCCACTTTAAAATGGGACTTTATCAGACTTGTTGTGGTGCTTCTTGCAGCATTTCTAATGGCTGTAAACATCCAGACTTTCATCAACGGAGGAGAGCTTATACCGGGAGGCGCCCAGGGACTTACAATTGTCATCCAGAGAGCTGCCATTAAGTATTTTAATCTTCAGATTGCCTATACTCCTATTAATATTTGTTTAAATGCAATTCCTGTTTATATCGGATTCCGCTTTATAGGCAAAAAATTCACCATGTTCTCTATGGTTATGGTTCTTGCAAACGGTATATTTGTAGATCTCATTCCAATTCATGCAGTAACTCATGATACTCTTTTGGTTGCTGTTTTCGGCGGCATATTAAATGCCGTTGCTATAACAATGTGTCTTGAAGTTGATGCTACAAGCGGCGGAACCGACTTTATCTCTATATTTTTGTCCCAGAGAAAAGGAATCGACACATTTCCCATTATCCTTGCGGGAAACGTTATTGTTCTTACTATAGCCGGTGCTATGTTTGGATGGGAAAAAGCTCTTTATTCCATGATTTTCCAGTATGTTTCAACTCAGACACTGCATGTTCTTTACAGAACATATCAGCAAAGAACACTGTTCATCATAACAGATATGCCTGATAAGGTATGTTCAATGATCTATGCAACATGTAGTCACGGTGCAACACTTATTGATGGTGAAGGCTCATATGCCCACAAAAACAAGAAAATTGTTTATTCAATTGTAAGTGCATCTGATACCAGAAAGCTCATTCCAAAAATAAAAGAAATTGATCCAAATGCCTTTATCAATTCCATAAGAACAGAGGAAATAATGGGAAATTTCTATATGAGGCCAAGGGATTAAAAAAACAGCTCACACGAAAAAATGTGAGCTGTTTTAATTTACTTACTCCATAAAAGAGATTTGGTTTCTTCCCTCTCAGCCTGCATTGTCAGATAAACCGATGGTTCATCTTCCCCCGGCTCTTCTATTCCGACATATATTTTTGTTCCACTTTCTTTTAGCATATCCCCGGAAATTTTTACGCTAAACTGCTCTTCCCGGTCCTGACAAAGCTTCTTTAAATCTATAGAGATTAAGTGTTTCTCCAAAAGATTGCCATTTTCATCTTCTATATAAATGTACGGCATCAGATCAAAATACACAGGAGCAACACCGTCATTTACCATAGTCACAGTAATTTCAGTAGTTCCAAAACCTGCATTTTTCATACTAAAAGAGCTAACTCTATATCTATAGCCCACTCTTTTCAATACTTCCTGTATGCCTTCAGTCACATCTCCTGCCCTATTGCATTCAGGAACCATAGGGCCAATAAAGCTCATATGAGATTTTTCCAATAGCTCAAGTGTTTTATCAAGATCACTTCCAAGCATTGTGCTCATAGGAATTGAACTGGTAAACTCGCCGCCAACCGGTGCTATATTCCAAATGTCTTTAGCACTTCTAAGTCCGTTTTCTTCCTTGGTCTCATTGTAGATGCCGCCCTGTTCTATCCATTCAAGCCATGTATTAGTATCTTCCTCTGCCCCGGTCATATCATTGAACACACCGAACTCTTCCGGCATTTCAGCAAAAGGCCTTCTCATCAAAAGTCTGGCATAGGGAAAAGCTTTTGCATACTGCTTAACATAAATTCTTCTTGTTTCTTCAAGGGGCATTTTGGGTATCCCCGCCGGATAATAAGTATGCCATTCTCCCCAGTGTCCAAGGCTTCCAAGTTCTACATAAGAAAGAAAATCATCATCGGAAAAATGTCTTCCTATCTCATTTAACACATTCTCATGTGCACTGATAAAATCCTCATTGTTATAATCAGGACAGTAACCACATCCATACTCTATTTCATAAAACTCACCGTCTCTTGTTTTTTCATAGAGCCAGTCCGGAATATCCATATGCTCTTCTTCCCCGGGATAATCGCATACAAACCTAAGGACAAGGTGCTTGCCTAAAGCTCTGTAGTCATACAGATGTCCCTCACTTTCTATTTTATCCCAGTCATAGACACCTTCTAAAGGCTCAAGATCCCGCCACTTGATGTTCATGTAAACAAGCGTGCTGTCACTGCATAATTGCACACTGTCACAATCAGGCGCAAAACCCACATACGGGTTGGGATATACACCTTCATCTGCCTTATATGTATAAACTTTTCCTTTTCCGAAACAAAAGAACATATAACATGCTCCAACTAAAACCATCGCTGCCAATAGTGTAATCAGCAATGGTATCAGCTTGATTTTACGCATTATATTCCCCATTATACTGAATGAGTGTTACATCTTTTACTTTGTCGATATTTCTTATCTTCTCTTCAAAGAAGAAATCATCACCTTTGACATTAACTTCAACTGCAAGCTCTGTCACATCGCCTCTCATAGTTTTTGACTTAACAAAGTATTTCTTTTTACCAAGTGCTCTTAAAATTTCATCACCGGCCTCTGTTCCCTCATAATGAATAACAGCAATGTAAATCCTGCCATTTGATGATTTTGAATAAAAAATAGCAATCATTATTATCATGATAACAGCTGCTGCCAATGTAAGTGCATACATTCCGGCACCTGCTGTAATACCTGTGGTTATTGACCAAAACAAATACAGCAGATCCAGCGGATCTTTTACGGCAGTTCTGAATCTCACGATAGAAAGGGCACCTACCATACCAAGAGAAATAACCACGTTAGTGCTGATTGCCAGTGTAACCATGCACGTTAATACACACATACCAATTAATGTAACAGCAAAACTCTTGGAAAAAATAACACCTGCATAAAACCTTCTATAAACAAGATAAATAAGAATTCCAAGTAAAAGTGCAATAAAAAGTGCTATTGCAATGCTTCCAACGTCGTAAGTTGAATACGCATCGGAATTTAAAATTGATTTTTTTATCATGTCTTTAACGCTCATATAATGTACCTCTCATCTACATAATTATCGCTTCCGTTAAGGTAAGCGGTCTTATCACAACACAAAACATATTTGGATGCCGCTGTAAACTCACTTGTAGCCGGCGGACATAAATCCCTGACAAGCTGTGGCAAAAACTCCGTATACTTAACTTCCATTATAAGTTTATCCGCAGGAAGTGCATTTAATATAGGCAGATCCTTGTCAAAAATATCAAAGCCACCTACAGCCGCTCTTACTTTTTTATCAAAGGTAACTCTTACAGTACCTTCATCAAGGATGTATGGGGTTCTGTCATAATCGACAATAACTCTGGGACGCATCACGTTGCTCACACACTCAAAATAGAACTCCTTTAAAAGATTATTGTCTTTTTGCAAAAGGAAGTCTATGTCACCTTCAAGGATTTTATACACTTCATCTCTGGTAAGGCCTGCAGCTTCTTTATAAATATATTTATCGTTTTTTATTTTTCGTTCAAGCTTAATACTGCTGTCAGAATAATTGTAAATCCTGATTCTGTACTTTTTTCTAAAATACACACCCATATCTTTTTCTTCATAGGCACTGTTAAAATAATCGTCAAAATACAGGCTTCGTATTACGTACTCACCGTTTACAGCATTGGAATCAAGCTTAAAATACGGATGAAGCCTTGGCTTTAAAGCTTCAAATTCTCCGTAGCTTATCAAATACTTCCATTCATGTCTAAAATTCTTTTTCATATAAACACCACTTTTAATACCGGTCACTCTACGACAGTATACTCGTCTATTGTACCATCTTCGTTAATATAAAAACACATCACTCCATAAATTTTCCCCGAAGCATCATCTGTGTAATAATCAAAACAATCTTGAGAATTGCCGCTTTCATCATAAGCCTCTACCCCAAGAAAATATTTTCCCGGTTCAGGCATATCCGTGCTGAACTGCGACCATATTCCCTCATAGGTATCCACAACGTTTATCCCATCGTCATTTTTGGAAAGTACAGCCTTGTAAGTAATATCTTCATTTTGAAAATCATAGGAAGTATCCCATCCCATCACGAGTTTACCATCTTCTACTGTCGGTGTTCCAACAAAGAACGGTAAAGGCTTTTCCAGAGAACTAAGATACTTTTCATAGTTTTCTTCAATCTGCTCCGGCAGTTCCAAAGCCACACTCTCATACTCATCAGGTGTAAGACGCTCATAAGTGATATCAGGTGCCTGCCAAAGATACTTATCTACCACTTCACTGTACCCCGATACCATATCTGTCAACCTGTCAACAGTCAGGACATTTTCCTTAAGATCTATGATTGCATCATCAAGCTCTTTTCTAAAGCTCTCTGACTTTAAACATCTCTTGAATAATACATTTCCCCAATAGTTGCTGACTCCGGACTCCCAGCTGCTATAGTCGGAAATGCTTAAAATTTCGTTTTCATAGGTTCTGAAAGAGCCATCCAGATCCCAACTAATAAAATACCACAGATTCTCATTCTTGGGGCTGTAAAGATAACAATTTCTACTCTGAGTATCTACGTTTCCGGTCAAAATATTAAAAGCGAGCCAATATGTAAGGTTTTCCCTGTCAAAATGCTTATCCAGCACCTCATCAATAGAAATGCTGTAATCATTTACATCCTCAAGCATATCTATAAGCTTCGTATGGTCAGTGTCACCTTTAATTTCAAGATACTGCTGAAATTTAGCAGCATCATATTCAGGATCAGTCTCAGGCATAATTACATCTTCATATCTGTAAAATTCAAAAAAATTGACTTTATACAGCTGACCATATCTATCTAGGCCATGGGCTCTTAATGCCTTCTTATTAAGCTGTTCAACCTGCGTATAAAGACCATAATCTTCAAAGCCGTCATCATATCCATCGGTAAGATCATTAACATACAGATGAACAAACTGGGTTCTTAGACTCATCAGCTGATCAACATTTTTCAGAATATCAAATCCAAGTTTATTTCTAAACCTAAGCCCATCAGTCTGATGCTTGTTAAGAGCAATAGTGGTTTGCCCTCTCCAATTCCCCTGATTTTCTTTTAGTTCAATCTTATAGTTCTTTTGAGAGTTTCTGCTGGATGTCTGTCCTCTTATCTGAACAGTCGCATTGGGAGCAGTCCTTCCATATCCCAGATTACCTGCGGGGATTCCCTCTTCATTTCCCACCTGCAAAAGAGCTTCCACCTTATACCTTGGTATTCCAAGCTCATCATAATAATATGCAGAGTGAGTATTTACCTCTTCCCAGGTGTGGTCTGTTCCTTCAGACGAATTCCCCTTCCTGACAGTAAGATACATTGTAACAACGTCCATTCCGTCCTCTTCATAAAGTGCATCAATATCCCGAATATGACTTCCGGCAGCTCCATCTTCAGAAGTCACCTTATTATCAATTACCTGAATCAGCGTATTTGTTTCTGTCTGCGCCTGATTATCCTCATCAAAATAATAATTGTACAAATTACTTCCGGCAATTGCAGCCATAGCCAGAATAAATGCCCCAAATATCCATATACCTGTTTTCTTTCTCATAAATAAATACCTTCCTTATGAAGATTTATAATACGAAGGATGCAACGCTATTTAGCATGCTTTTCCATGAATTCGTAAAGTCTGCTTCCAAATCCATATTTTCTTTCTGCAACAATAGGCTGAGAGCTCAATATATGATAAGGGAGCTTTTTTGTGTAGTCCATAAGTCTGCTTAATGTAAAAACAAGATAAACAATACTGCTTATGGCAAATGCAAAACCGTAATATTTTGATTCAAACATAAGTGAAACAGCACTAAGAACAGTTGAAAGAGTTCCAAAAACAAAAGCGCTTCTTCTGGCATCCGCATAATCAGTAAAATACATCAAAATCAGCATTAATACATTTCCTACAGCATATGCACCATATCCAACACTAAGTATTCTGAAATACCCTTCCATCAATGAATCAAATCCCAACGGAAGCCTTTCCAAAAAGACCAGACCGATTGATAAAATAAGCGCTGTTGCATAGAACTGTATTCTGGCCGTATATGCAAGTTCATGCTCCAACACAGTTATCATTTCATTTTCAGCTGCTTCAATCTCTATGATAGAACCTGTTCCGTTGAACAGATCATAATATTTCCTGTATTTGGGATAGAAATTAACTTCTACTGAAGCCACAAAATTTATAGTTGTTATAAGTATGGTAATAAAGGCAAAAAGTGCTGCAACATCATGCTGCGGCGCTCCGTAGTAAAGCCCTTTTATATTGACACCGACATCGCTCATCCACGCAATTACTATGTGTGAAAAAAGACCTAAATTAGTAAAAAAGCCTATAAACATAAGATCTCTATATTCATCAAACCACGGCAGGAAAGCAAAATGATTTTCCATTGAATTGGGAAAATATTCATACAAAAGGATCATGTCATAAACAATCATAACTCCGTATCCGGCGCTTACACTTAACATGAGAACATACAAAGATGCTCCAAAATAAGCACATCCAAAAAGTGCTGTCAGAACCGACAAAATAATTGCGTAAACATATGATAAAAGAATTCCTTTATAATCTTTTACCGCCGTAAGATAATTCATCTGTGTCCATGCAACAATAAGCTCCATAAAAAGTATAAAATTGAGAATGCATAGCATGAGGTCAATTCCGGCAAATCCAAGGAAGATTATCCAAAATATACCTCCCAATGGCAGCATAATTCCCAGAATTCCTTCCATAGACGGAATTACATCCTTTTCTTTTTCCTCATACAAAAGATCTGCCACATATCTTGTCATTACCATGGAAAATATACTGTTTAACATCATAGATCCCAAAAGGCAATAGGTTATCATGCACACCAGTAAATCCTGGTCTGACTTATTAAGTCCTGCCATTTTTCCTATGTAATTGATACTAAGAAGAAAAATCACCCCAAGAAGCATGGGGCCTGCTGTAACCATGCCTGTATAGCCATAGGCCTTCAACATGGACAGGACGCCTGTAGCTCTAAAGAGCTTTTTTAATTCAAAACCTATACCTGCCATTTACCACTTAACTCCATAATAAATCTCATTGTACAACTGATTATATCTACTCATCATCTGCGGATGACGAAAAAATTTTTCTACTCTCCTTTTCCCGTTTTGTCCCATTTCAATACGCTTTTTTCTGTCGCTGCACATCCTGTTCATAGCCTTGGCAAGGCCTTCCCTATGCATAGGAGGTGCAATATACCCCGCGGTTCCAAAAAAATCACCGCTGGCACCCTCAATAAGTTCGCGGCAGCATCCAACATCCGTAGTTACAACAGGTCTTCCTGCCGCAAATGATTCCAAAACAGACAGGGGCTGACCTTCAGAAATACTTGTAAGGATAGTAAAATCAAGCTTTTCCATATATTTCACCACATCTACCTGCCCTACAAATTTAATTCCTTTTATATCAAGATTCTCAACAAGCTGATAACACTCCTGTGCATACTCTTCATCATCAACTCCTCCAAGAATATGTAATCTCACATTATCCCGCATTCCTGTCAGTTCATGAAAAGAGTATATTAGTGTCTTTACGTCTTTTATCTGAGCAAGTCTTATAACTGCGCCTATATCAACAAATCCGTCATCTTCTTTATAGGGAATATTACAAAATCTCTCATATCTTATTCCATTTGGAATAACCTTGCACTTTGAAGGATCTGCTCCCAATTCTATCTGTATCTTATTGGCATTTTCAAAAAGACAGGTGACAAAAGTTGCCCTTTTATACACCGCATCGGAAAGCATGTAAAAAAACCTGATCCACTGTCTTTTAAATGCCGGAATAACCCACTGGGCTCTTATTATTTCCTCTTCTCTTTCTCTTGAATAAATACCATGTTCAGATAGCATTATAGGATGTCCGGTAACGTAACTGGCAAGGGACGCCAAAAGCCCTCCATACCCTGTGCAGATTGTATGATATATATCAGCCTCGGGAACTTCTCTTCCCAGCAGATATAGCACAGGTAAAAGCATTGATCTGATAGTGTGAAAGGTTTCCGCAAATGCCACATAAGGATATTTCTCTTTACAAAGTCTGGTAAGTATATTAAGAAATTCCTCACTCATAAGAAAGCTTGCAGGATTGTAGCGGCGCCTCTGATACATATCAAAAAGTATTTCCCAGTTTGGACTTTCACAGTCAATCAGCCTTTCTATGGTCTCTTTTTCATCCTCAGTAAGCTTAAACTTATCCTTTTTACCGGCTCTTACCTTTAAAGCATCATCCAAAAAAACTTCATGAACTTCTTCAACATTAGGCGGAAGTTCATATTTGTAGTGTCCCTTATCCCTGGCATGAGCACCTATTACCCACAAAATAAAAGTATGCTCAGGAAGAGCCTGGATGTAACCGTGCATCCAGGTGGCAACTCCTCCATATGTGTAAGGATAACTTCCCTCAAGAATAAGACAGATTTTCATATACTATTTCCTTGTGATAGTTACTGTGTCATTTTGCGCTTTTAGAAGATATAGTGTTTCATTGAGTTTTGTGAGTTTCCCACCGCTCACATCTACAAGCTCTCCCTCGGAGACTCTTATAAAGTAATAAGCCTCATCAATCAGCCCATCAGTTTCGATTGTAAGCTGCGAATCAGAAACATAAGCATCCGGCATAACATTGACATAACGCTGTACAGCTCCAGCCATTCCAGAACCTGTCAGGTGTCTTATATCAGGTGCAGAATCATCAATCCATGTCATGTACTCATCAAGATTTTTACTAAGCTGCTCCCATCCGATAGCCGCTCCTCTATCTTCATCCAAAAGATCATCCGGATGCATGAAATGCGATGCAACAAAGTGAAAATTCAGCTCGGAAAAAGCCGCAAGCTTCATGTAATCATCAATAATACAGCTCGATACTATTCTGGGTGTCTCTACAATTCCGTCCCCGGATACTTCAAATTCCTGAGAATAGGCATCAGGACCTTCAAAATAAATACTGGCAATTGTTTTTATATTAGGAAATTCCTCGCCAATAAGGTCTCTTCCCTCTTTTGACAAAACATCCGAAGGAGGTACATAAACTGAAAGTTCGGTATTTGAGAAAATACCGGTAGAAAACTTTGTTAGCTCATCCAGAGAGTTATACATGGCTTCATAGCTTTCCCAAACCTTATATCCCAGATCTTCCTGGTAAACATAGTCAGGTCCGCACAAGGGCTGATGATTATATCCGTGGTAGCCTATTTCACCTCCCTTATTAAGAAGCATATTCCCATAATAGTAATAATCCGCAGTACTTTTATTAGTGGGGAGATCTTCACCTGTATCATCTTCATATGTCTCGATTATCAGACCTGTAAACGGAATGTTATGTTTGTCTCCCAATGAAAGAACCTTGGGCCACCAGACAGCCGAGTAAAACTGAGCAATGCCCATTCCATAGTCTCTTTTTATATATTTACCGTCCCCTGAAGGAGTCGGTGACGGAAAGTCATCCAGATAAAAAACCGAAGCATTAATTACAGGATATACAAAAATATCTTCCAAAAGCGTGTAAGCACTTGAATATATACCTCTGTAAGCCTTTGAAACATAGCTGAAATTACATACAACAAACTTTCCGGTTCCGTATATCTGACTCCACACTAAAGGTGCATTATCTGAAGTATGTGCAAATACGGTTGCAGATGAAGCAAGCTGAACTGCAAGTGAAGACTCATAGGGATCATCTATTTTGTATGTCTTGCCGGCTCCAAGCATATAGTTTTCGTCTGATACAAAATCATCTACAGTAATAAAACTATCGTCCATTTCCATAATGCCCAGCTTGGAACATATAAGATCAAAGCTTTCTGATCTTACAGGTGTTATACCGATTAAAAGTCTTCCTCCATTTTTAACCCAATTTGTTAAACTAAGAATATTTTCGCCAAAAACATCATAGTCATTTGTAGCAATAATTGCTGTTTCATATTTTTGGAGGTATTGGTCAAAGTTCTGACTGTCTGTAGAATATTTAGAAATATCAAATAAATCATATGCTACTCTCATGTCGGTAAGTATCTGCTCATACTCAGGAGTCACAAGTGCGCTTGTATCATTGTCATCATCTGATATCAAAAGACATTTCTTATTATCAGAAAGCTCTTTCATATGGACAACATTATCAGCCGGAAGCAGTGTTACATTATCCCCGCTCCCTTTGTATAGAATTCCCACTCTTTCAATAAACAGAAGCAGAAAAACAGCTAAAAAACCGATGGAAACATTTCCCAATACATAAAAGCGTTTCTTTTTCATGCATCCATCTCCTCTTTTTCCCACATTTCCACTATCTCTCTGATTTCTCTTGAATAATACCTTCCACTCTCGGATGTAGTCTTTATCATCTCTTTTATTTTGCTGCCGGCACCGGTCTCATAATAATATCTGAAACGAAGAAGCCAGTTTCTTTCATCCGTTGGCCAGTTTTCTTCCATGGTAGAAAGTGCTACATCTGCCCTTATATAAAGTTTGGAATCCAAAAGACTCTTTACAAGGCTTGCGTAGTCATCAATATTAGGATTAAGAGTCAGCTTGGTTATCAAAAGCTGATGGTAGGTATTTTTATGTATCTCAAGAAGCTGTCCCTGCACCATTCCACTTGATATGTACTGGGAAAGGAAAGAAGTATACTCATCAAGAAGCCCTTTTCTTCCCGGATTGCTTGCATATTCACTGCTGTACTCCTGAAGCTTTAATTCATATTCTTTTGACAACTCCACCATAGCAGTTGTTGCATAATGAACAACCTCCACATCATCATTCATTCTGGCCTGATTGATGACAGGAATATATTTTTTTACATCTGTCATCAAAACATCCATCATGACTGACCGCCTAACGGTTGGATCATTCATGATAAGTGCGTCCTCAAGGGGAACAATATTTTCGGACTCCGCCTCCTGTCTGGGCAAAAGAGACTGATCAAGCAAATTACTACGCATAAGCTCCAATTCGCTATTTTTATTGCCATCTTTCCCCAGTCTTATCATCAAAGTTATAATGACAGCACAAAGAGCCCCCCATAACGGAATGCATATTACTATAATCATCATAAGACTATCCACTTTAAGCACGCCCATTTTCATAAGAATAAAGACTAACAGGCAAACAGCTAAGTGAATAAGCAGAAAAACATGTACTATCATCCTACATTCTCCACTATATCGCACCTAAGTCCCATATTGGTAAACCTCTTAAGTACTATGGATTCACTGCTCTCATCCACCTGAGATGCCAGAAGATATATATTGCCATCGCTTCCAAGACCGATAATATCGTTATTACGAATTTTGGTCTGAAGCATCTCATCAAGTTCAGACAAAGATCTGTTATCGCGCATTATCCTGAACAATCTAAAGTCAGTCAGCTTATTTTCCGCCATTTCTTTTTGAATCTCATATTGCTGAAGGAAATATTCTGTTTTGGCAATCTGGGTGCCGCTTACATAGGTTTTGTCTGCAACAGCCTTTTGATATTCCCACGCTTTGATGATAAAGTTTTCCATAAGTCCGCTGAGGATTCTTATAAGGTTTGTATAGTATGTGCTTATCTGAATATATTCAACGTGATATATCATGATCAAAACATTTAAAACACCATCTGATTTGATGCCTGCCACATAGGTAGGAAAACCTTCTTTGACATCTTTATTAAACCAGATTTCTCCATCCGATACCGTTTCTATCACCTGTCTGTAATCATCCAGATTTATGGATTTTTTCAGAGAATTACTAATCTGCTCCGATGCCACGTTAAGTCTTGCAAATCTTGCGCCCTTATCATTTATCGTATAAATAGCAATTGATTTGTTATTGAGAACTTCTTCCATTACAGGAATAGACTCTGCAAATATTTCCTCCGGAACTGTGGTACTGAGCTTCTTTACGACATCAAATATTCTTCCAAAGCCGTCTCTGCTGCCAATAAGATCCTGTTTGTATTGATTTTTGTATTCCATTGCTTCTTCATAGAGCCTGCTTACAAAATTCTTCTCTTCCTTAAGAATCTTATTTTCATCGTTAATAAATGCAAGATTTTCATCCTTACTCTGTTTAATGTACCCACAAACAGCTGCCGCAACCATCAAAAGAATAAATGGAATCCAGTTACTTGGATCATAAAACAAAAGTATCCCATTGGTCCCCTGCCTGTAATACGCCGCAACAAGTGAAACTATCTCGATAAATGCAGTAATTCCGCCAATTCCCGTTCCATAAACAGATGACATGAGTACAACAAAAAGAAGTCTTGCGTCAATCATCCTGAACTGAACACTGCCATTGGAATAGTAGTTGAATACCTCAACCAAAAATGCTCCTAATATGAGTTCAACTACCATCATTACTTTTCCGTTTATCCTAAGTTTTTCTCTTAAAAAATCTGATATTTTTCTTTTAACATGGAAAACAGACTGATATTCCTCTACATATCTGTCAATTTCAGAAACCGCATCCTTTTTGGCAAACCATCCATAGTTTTCTCTTGCAATATCCTGTCCGTATTCCGGTCGCCCTTTTATAGTAGATCCGGCAAATGATACCTTGGAATTCTTATATATCTTTTTTATTATCTCAAAGGCCTCTTTATAGGTTGTCCTGGCTCCGCTCCTTAAGTATATTGTCTCGTAAAAATCATCTGCATCATTTTCATTCCAGGAGTCAAACATTCTGCTTAAAAACGCCGCAAGATCTTCAATACATAAAAAATCCGCTATTTCATCAGCCGAAGCCTTTATTTCCACAGCATCTCCCTTTTCAAAAGCAGCAAAAACACGACACCAGAAATCTTCTTTATAGTGTCCGCTTATCAAATGAGGAGAATATATAATTTTAACTGAAATTTGATAATGTTCTGCATAATACCTGCAGATTGATTCCACAGAACGATATATGATAGAGTCACTGTTTTCCACATCAAGCAGCGCCTCATCTGAAGTTATATAAACAAACTGTCTGACATTAGCTTTTCTGCAAAGAGAAAGAACATTTCGAAGCTGCTCAATTTCTCCCACATCAAAACTATCTTTATTTAAGAAATGTGACAAAAACACTACCCGCTCAAAACCATAAGTAAGAAAGAGCGTCTTAAATTCTTCCCCGATTATAGATTTACCAAACCACCTGACAGTACCATCTTTCTTACTCTCAAGATCATTGCCACATAGTATTATATTGTCTTTTCCAAAAGCAAGTTCAAGGGATTCCTTTGAAAAATAACCATTACTGCCTACTACAAGCGTATCCATTACGGTTTTTCTCCTAATAATACCTTTTCCCAATCTACTATTCGCCTTTTGTTATCTCCTCAACCCTGTCTACATATTTTACTCTGCAAATTCTGTAAAGAGATTCATCTATCCTGTCTTCAGATATTTCGCCGCTGTTTACAGCCTCTAAAAGACCGTTATAAGCAGTTTCAAAGTCTTCAGGTAAATAAATCATATCTGCTCCGGCCTCTATAGCTTCTATGGCAGCCTGATCAGATGTATAGTACTCTGTAATAGCCCCATCATCAAGAGCACCTGTTATTACAATTCCATCAAATCCAAGAACTCCTCTAAGCTCATCTTCTATCATTACCGACGATAAAGAAGCAGGAGTGTTATCCCCAATTACATTTGGAAATGACGAATTGGAAAGCATGATTGCTGTAACGTTTCCATCATCAATTACAGTCTTAAACAGAGAATATTCGCCGGTTGCAAGTGTTTCTGCCGTATCATCAAGCTGTTCCATACCACTTGATGTATCCCCTTGTTTTGGAAACGGATACGCACATGCAAGGACTCCTTCACCCTGAAGCGCTCCTGTAAATGAAGATGCAATCTCTTTTGCCGCATCTATATCAGCTCCGAATATTCCGTTTTCTGAAATATCCATATTGGGTGTTAGATCAAAATTAAAACCATATTTATATAACGTACCGGCAACAGTCACACCATTTTCCGATGCCGACTCAGAATCCGTAAAATCTTTTATCCCATCAAGCCCTATAGAAGAACTGATTGATCCCTTGCCCCATTCAGAAACAACAGTAAAAACAGGATACTTACTCATGGACGAAGTGGTTGAAAGCATCTCTGTTATCTGATCTTCAGACTTGATATTCTTGGCAGAATAAACTATTCCGCCAACCGCATATTTTGAAAGCGCATCCTGAGTACCACTCCCGGCCTTCACGGCTGTTTCCACACCTGTAAGCTGTTCCGGTGTAATGATAAAAAGTGCTGCCACTTTATCTTCTATAGGCATTTCATTAATAACCCCGGACACAACTTCATCCAGAATATCTTCTTCAGTCATTTCTTCAGGTTCTTCAACTGTTTCCGGTGTTTCGATAACTATTTCCTGCGAACTTTCAAGAGTTGCCGCCTCTGACTCCACGTCCGATGTCTCAACAGACTTTCCTGCACCAAATAAGCTCTTTAAAAAGAAAATTCCAAAAACCACTGCCACTACAATTACTATTATCGCAACTGCCAGTGAGATATATGCTATGAGCTGGCTCTTTTTCCTTCTGTTTCTTCGAGCCAATCTCTTCTCATCAAAATCCTGTTCATCTAATCTACTCATATATTCCCCGTATGATACAAAACTATTTCTATGCCCTATTTTATCATAATTTGCACTCCCAATGAATAATTAATACCTACAGAGTCCTACTATTCACAAAAAATTCAGAAAAAAAGCATAAAAATCAAGGGCAGAAGCTTCATCTTATTACCTGCTTCTGCCCTCATACCGAGTACTCATCATCTAAATTAAAATTTTCTGCGTCCAATGGACCTTTCCTCCAATTCCCAGCTCATCTTTCCATTTACTTTTGCATTCATATGCTGTGGTTGCAAAATTTAAATATGCCCTGACCACCAATCATGTACTTGAATTGCTGTCACTTTTACTTCTTTGAACTTCGAACTTAAAACTTTTTTTAAAAAACTAAACTTAGTATGCTGGTGGACCGTACCATCCTTTCTCTGAATATTTTAACTAACTATCCCTTTGGACCGTACCTGCCTTTCTTTCTCCCCATCACGATCTGACTACATATTGATTGGAGAAGTATTTATTTATGTTTCATTTCATGCTTTTATTATATTTATACCCACGTAATTTGTCAATACATTTTCCAAATACCTTTTATTTATTTTGAATTTTCATTTATAATTGTAAATTATTCTGCATATTATTGTAATTGTATATTCTTTTCACACAATTCTGCACATTACTCTCCTATACCAAAGAACACCTACATATTGTGGTCTGAAACTACATAACTGTGATTTTATCTATGCAGTCGTTAACAATACCATCGATATCTGCTCCGACTATGTCAAGTCCTACTGCCTCAATCTTCTCGCAATCCGAAATGCCATAGAAATTTTGGGCCAGAGCCTTAATGTATCCATATCCAAGTTCTTCAGGTACAAAGGCGCCTCCTGCTGTTGTAACATAATAAAGCTTATGAGCATTACAAAGCCCTCTGGGATATCCTTCTTCCGTATACTCAAAAGTTATGCCTCTAACATTGATATGCTCTACATACTGCTTAAGTAAGGCCGGAAATGATAAGTCATAGCAGGGAGCTGCAATCACAATTATATCCGCCTTTGCAAAGTTCCCGGCAAGGCTGAAATATTCATCCCGGAAGTTGGAACTTGCAATGCAATCGTCTCTGTATATAAGGAATTTCTCATCTGTTTTAGGAAAAGGAATATCTTCAAGCTTCACTTCCAAAATCTCAGCATCCTTATTTTCTTCAGATGCTTTTTTACCAAGCTTTTCTATAAGCTTATCAGCAATTCTTTTGGTTCTTGAATTCTCCCTTACACAAGCATTTACGAATAGAATCATTATGTGCCTCCTAAATTAAACAATATAAATTCACACATCCGTTTTTGCATTATTGCATAGTCTCATTACTTGTTTATGTATTTATTCTAGTAGATTTAACTGTCCGATTAAAGCTTTGTTTGCTATATTTCGCAATTTATTTATCAAGATTATATCAGCATTCCTCTGCAGACCTATAGAATATGAAGATGGTGTGGTTATAGCCTAATTGTAGTAGAATACATATATCATCTTTAAACAAGGAGACCGATATGTATTACTGCATAGTTAATCCATCTGCCCGTTCTGGCAAAGGAAAAGAGATATGGGAAAAGCTTGAACAAAAGTTCCTCAATAAAGGTATCGAATACACGACATATTTAACTAAAGGACCGGGGGACGGAACCAGTATTGCGAATATAATAACTTCAAATAACAATAAACACAGTTCATCTGAATCTGATAAAAGTACAGCAGGTAATGCGCCTGTAAAGCTTGTTGTTCTTGGTGGAGATGGCACATTAAATGAGGTCATAAACGGAATAGCGGACTTTAACAAAACACTGGTAGGTTATATTCCAATCGGCTCTTCCAATGATTTCGCCAGAGACCTTTCATATCCCAAAGACACTGATACTCTGCTTGATACTGTTTTACAAGGCAAAACAGTCAGAAAACTTGACCTTGGAAAACTCACCTTTAACACCATGACAAAGCCTTTGTCACGTTTACATGAAACAGAAGTTTCTAATACAAGAATATTCGATGTAAGCTGTGGGATTGGATTTGATGCCGCAGTTTGCGAAGAAGCATTATCATCAGGAACAAAAAATTTTCTTAACAAAATAGGACTTGGGAAACTTACATATGGTCTAATAGCTATAAGACAGCTCCTTAAAGCTGACAGAATTCCCTGTGATATTGAGCTGGATAACGGTCAGACAGTTCATTTGAAACATTTCATATTCATTGCCGCTATGATTCATCATTATGAAGGCGGAGGCTTTAACTTTGCTCCAAAGGCAGACTTAAGTGACGGAAAATTTGATCTTGTCTACGCCGGTGATATGCCCAAACTACGAATGATATTTGCACTCCCCTTCTCTTTCTTTGGTAATTACTATTGGATAAAAGGCATAGGACATCATGTTGCCGGGAAAGTAACTATAAAAACCATGCTCCCCATGTGGGTACACACCGACGGAGAAGTGTCTGTAAAATCAGATAACATAACTCTTGAATGTCTGAAAGAAAAGCTGCAGCTTATGTGTTAAATTCCCATAATCACCGGGCAGACTTTATAAGAATTCTTCTATCTCTGTAAATATAGTTTTTTTATAGAACAGCATGAAGGGGGATGGATTAAGGAATAGATATTTGAACGTTTTATCTTTATCTATTCCATAATCCATCCCCTTCATGCATCATTATAACATCAGTCAAGTGGATATTTGTCAGTAAGGCTCTTGATGATAGCTCTGGCTTCATCATTCTTTTCGCCCTTATTCTTAATAACAATGGCGATAGCCTCAGCAATCTTATCCATATCCTCTTTGTTCATTCCCCTTGTAGTAACTGCGGCTGTTCCTAAACGAATACCACTTGTTACGAATGGAGACTGCTGCTCGTTAGGAATGGTATTTTTATTGGCTGTTATATGTGCATCATCAAGCCATGTCTCAACTTCTTTTCCTGTAAGCCCAAAGTTTGTCAGGTCAACAAGCATAAGATGATTGTCTGTTCCACCTGAAACAATCTTGATTCCTCTCTGCATAAGTCCATCACAAAGAGCCTTGCAGTTTTCTACTACATCTGTTGCATATTTCTTAAATTCAGGAGAAAGAGCTTCTTTAAAACATACTGCCTTAGCTGCAATAACGTGCTCAAGCGGGCCACCCTGAATTCCAGGGAATACAGCCTTGTTGATCTTAAACTTATCCTGAGCTGACTGATTCCAGAGAATAAGTCCGCCTCTTGGTCCACGAAGTGTCTTGTGAGTTGTTGTGGTTACAACATCTGCATATGGGAATGGACTTGGATGAACACCTGCCGCAACAAGACCTGCAATATGTGCCATATCAACCATAAGAATTGCTCCACATGCATCAGCAGCCTCTCTGAACTTTTTAAAATCAATTGTTCTGCAATATGCTGATGCTCCGGCTATAATAAGTTTAGGTTTATGTTCTACAGCGAGCTTGTACATCTGGTCATAATCAAGGAAGCCGTTTTCATCAACTCCATAAGGAACAACATTAAAATATGTACCGGAAATATTTGCCGGGCTACCATGTGTGAGATGTCCGCCCTGATTCAGGTTCATTCCCATGATAGTGTCACCGGGCTGTAAAAGTGCAAACTGAACAGCAAGGTTTGCCTGAGCACCTGAATGTGGCTGAACATTTGCGTAGTCACACCCAAAAAGCTCTTTTGCTCTCTCAATTGCAAGCTTTTCTACTTCATCTACCACAAAACATCCACCATAATATCTTTTTCCGGGAAGTCCCTCAGCATATTTATTAGTTAACGGGCTACCCATAGCTGCCATAACAGCTTTGCTTGTCCAGTTTTCTGACGCAATAAGTTCAATGTGATCATTCTGTCTTGCAACCTCTTTTTCAATGAGTGATGCAATCTCCGGGTCAACTTTTCTGACTTCTTCCAGTGAATACATTTTTCGCTCCTCCTAAACATTTTTGCAATTTAATGTGTTAAAGCAAAACACATGGCATATCATAACATATAACCCATAAAAAATCTATATAAAAAAACTTCCAATATCTGGCATATAACCACATATTGGAAGTTTTTATATAGATTTCAGAAAATTAAAGTTTGCAGAACACAGGGATTGAATCGATAGGTGCTTTCGAAGTTATCACCTGACCACCATCATAAACTACATCATCGCGGATATCACGCCACTTACCTTCCGGAAGATATACTTCTCTTTCATATTGATTAAGATTCGTTACAGGTGCCACCAGATATCTGGAGCCAAACATGTACTCGTCATATGTATCCCAGCACTTTGCATCTTCTGGAAATTCATAAAAAAGAGTCCTCAAAAGAGGCGAACCGTTTTTACTTGTTTCTTCATATAATTCCCTGATATAAGGCTTAAGTTCAAGACGAAGGCGAAGCTGTTTTTTCAGGATTTCATATACTTCCTGTCCATAGCTCCACAATTCATTAGGATACCCTGTATGCATATACCCACCACCAAAGTCTCTGTTATCAAGAGGCTCTGTATCGTATGGTCCTCTGTCGCCATGCATTCGAAGGACAGGGGAGAAAACTGCAAATTCAAACCACCTTACCAAAAGCTGTTTAAAATCAGGATCACTTGCATCATCAGTCATAAAGCCGCCAATATCTGTGGTCCACCATGATATTCCGCAAAGCCCCATATTAAGTCCTGCAGCAATCTGATCTTTCAGAGATTCAAATGTGCTCGGAACATCCCCGGACCATACTACGTTTCCATATTTTTGGCTTCCTGCCCAGGCTGACCTCAAAAGATTTACCACAGGTTTATCCTGCTCTTTTCTCATGTTTTCATAAAAGAGCCTGCTATAATACTGAGGATAAATATTGCTGACCTCAAGTCCCTGACCCAGATAATACCTCAAGTTGTCAAAATCATATTTAACAAGATCCGGTTCCGAATTATCAAGCCAGAACATATCTATTCCAAGGTCATAGTAATTCTTTTTACAAACCTGCCAAACATACTCTCTGGTTTCAGGATTTGTTGCATCCAAAACACTGCAGTCTCCCTGATAGTCATAGTTTTGTAATCCGCCGCGTTCATTTCTTACAAACAGACCTCTCTCCTGCATTTCATAAAAATGCTCACTTCTCTTATCTACAGTAGGCCATACCGAAACCACAACCTTTATTCCCATACTATGAAGTTCATCGATCATAGCCTTAGGATCAGGCCAGTAGGTCTTGTCAAATTTCCAATCCCCCTGCACTGTCCAATGGAAAAAGTCGATAACTATGCAATCTATAGGAACACCCTCATCTTTACACTTATGAGCAACCTCTAGGACTTCCTTCTGTGTGCGGTAGCGAAGCTTACACTGCCAAAGCCCCATAAGGTCTTCGGGCATTTGCGGACTTCTTCCGGTCACCGAGGTGTAATTTTCAATAAGGCCCTTAGGAGTATCAGAAACAGTTATCCAATAATCCATTTCCTTTGTAGCTTCAGCAACCCATTCAGTATAGTTCATCCCGAAAGTTGCTCTTCCCACAGCCGGATTATTCCACAAAAAACCGTAGCCAAGACTTGAAACTTCAAACGGCACAGAAACCTGAGAATTTCTCTGTTCCAAATTAAGGATACATCCCTTTAAATTGGTATAAGGATGCTGGTACTGTCCCATACCAAATATTTTTTCATTGTCATTGCTTTCAAACTTAATTGCAAGATGATAATCGCCGCCAACAATTGGTCTGTAATCACGATTTGCATATTTTAGGCACCTGGACTCTTTGGACTCTGTTCCACCATAAAATCTAAAGTACTCCCTAAGAATCATGGAATCATCTCTATAAAAGGTGATCACACCGGCAAAATTTACTGTTGCCTTAATACGACCATTTGTGATTGACGCAAAGGGACAACCATCTCTTTCAGAAATGACAACCACTGACTTTGTCTCTTTTTTCTCCAATGCCCAGTCATTACCTGTGAAATCCGGATACATTGTGCTTCTTACTCTAAAAGCATCTTTTCCCCATCCTTCAATCTTAAGCGTTTCCCCTTGCCTTTTTGCCACTAATGCCCCATTTTCATCAGTAAAAATCATTTTTTGCCTCCCAACACATTATTTAAAAAAGACCTCAATTACCAACACATTTTTGGAAATTGAGGTCAAATTTTAATTATATCTGACGGCCAGTTCTTCTTCTCGTCTTTTACAAAAGGCTTCCAATATGGAAGTATGATACACAACAAGATAAAAAATAATAGCCATAATAAAAGCAGTTATAACATCATACATAGAATGCTGCTTGATAAACAAAGTAGAAAGGATTATCGAAACACCAATGATATCACTGACTGTTTTCCCTGTCTTATTAAAGCGTCTGCTGCGATGGATTGCTATCATAGATCCGATTGAATTATATACATGAATACTCGGCCATAAATTGGCAGATGTATCACTCCTGTATATAATAGCCACTAAATGTGTAAAAACATTATCCCTTGGCATAACAGCAGGTCTGAGCTGATGCATATTCGGAAACAAAGTTGAAATAATAAGAAATATGGTCATTCCGGTTGCTAAAAAAGCAAAATTTTTGTAGTAGTCCTCTACTTCGTAAGAAAACATGAAGAACAAAAGCGTAAGTGACACATACAAAAACCACATATAATACGGAATAACAAAAGCTTCAACAAAAGGAATTACATCATCTATTGCAGTATGGATAACCGCATAATGGGAAAATCTATGCTTCTCAATGCAGATAAACCACAGCAGATATATCGGCCCATAAACTAAAATCGGCGTTGAAAGCTTCAGCATATCGCGCCAATAATCCCTGTTCAGCGGCCTTCCTACCCACTTTTCGAACTTTTCTTTCATGTTTTCATAAACTCCTCAAAATAGAAAAAACCTTCGACACCGTATTATTGTATCACTTTATTTCTGTATTACAAGCCGAACAAATTATAAAGAATCTGTTAAGTCATACTACTGTTTGTTTCCCGGCGATAAAAAGCTCATCAAATTAATTGAAATGGAATATTTTCTGCAAAAGTCTGTACCCTGCCAGAGTAATCTTTCTCCCACCTTTTCCCGGAAGATAAATATATGTTCCCTCAATGCTGTACCTGATCTTTAAATACAGCCAGAAGTTCTTTTCTTTGATATATTCAAGCAGTTCTTTTCTCTTGGCCAGATTCTCTTTAGTATCTTCGGTTATAAGAAGAACAGATGAAATAGCTGTAACAATCTCAAGATAATTGAACATATATTTATGTCTTTCTCTTTGAGAACGGATCATTCCATAGTTTTCT
The DNA here is from genome assembly GCF_017635265.1 of Butyrivibrio sp. Classification (GTDB taxonomy): domain Bacteria; phylum Bacillota; class Clostridia; order Lachnospirales; family Lachnospiraceae; genus Butyrivibrio. The sequence goes on along the minus strand of NZ_JAGBLU010000038.1, from coordinate 19,895 downwards.
ACGTAATAATCTATCATTAGCTTATTCACACGAAGCTGCTGATCGATACGCGAAAGCATTATCTTCTGATTTACAGACTGATCCTCTCTGCCAATATAGTAATAATAGAAATTGATGTCAAGATAATACATTGTCTTAACAAAAGGAAGCGGATTGAACACATAGATGTTATCCACATAAAAAGTGTGCTCCGGAAGCTTTAATCCACAATCCTTCAATAGTTTTGTTCTAAAGATTACAGAATGCATTAAAAGGTAATGTCCCTTGGGAGTTCTCTTTATGTCTTTCCATGTAAAAAGCTCTTCAATAGGGAACATTGTATTATAGCGCATTACTTTATGACGTTTTTCACCGACTTTGTTATAGACAAAGTTACTAATCAGAAGATCAAGCTGTCTGTCTCCTCCTGCCAGTTCCTCCAAAGTAGAAAGAATTTTCCTATATGCAATTTCCTTTACCCAGTCATCTGAATCAACTACCTTGAAGAAAAGACCTGTAGCAGCCTGCAGACCTGCGTTAACGGCACTGCCATGCCCACCGTTTGGTTTGTGAATAGCCTTACAGATTGTAGGATACTTTTTGGCATATTCATCAGCAATCTCTGCTGTTCTATCCTTAGAACCGTCATCTACTATGAGAATTTCTACATCTTCGCCGCCTACAAGAAGGGATTCTATACATTTGTCCATATAGTTTTCAGAATTGTAGCACGGAATTGCAACAGAAAGTAATTTCATTTTTATTAACTCCTTAATCTGGTACTCTCAAATTTTTCAATTGTCGTAAGACAGGTTCGAAGATCATTGTACCTGTCATAAACATCTCCCTCTTTAACAACTACGCCAAGTGACATCGCCATGATGTCAATCATATCATTTGTTATCACGGGACGAAGTTTGGTTAAAATGTCATTTTTATCAACTGCAAGATCTGCATCCATAAACTCTATTACAAGAGGATTAAGATTCAACTCTTCTGCCTCGGAATCTATAGATTTATCCATAACTTCAGATCTCTTATATGGTTCGCTCCTGAACTGTTTTCGGATTTCATCTCTTTTAGTAGTTTCCTTTTCAGCTTTTGCTTCAGTTCGGACTACTTCATTCTTTTTATCTGAAAAACCGGAAGTTTCAACCTTTTCAGAACTTACTACTTTATCTTCTGTACTTTCTGAGTCTTTTTTTACTCTCTCAAAGCGGTACTTCTGCTTTACATTAGGATATTTATCATGATCAACCTCAGACATAAACATATCAAGCGGCCTTACATATACTTTATAATCACCATAAAGAGCCTGATAGACAACCATCTCTTCCCTTGTTTCAGAATGGATTGCTATAGAAACAATCTGATACATATTCCCCTTAAAATGCCTGAATAACTCATAAGGCACAGGTCTTTGTCTATCCATTCTCTCTTTCCTCCGACAACACAAACTTTATTGTCTGGCTGCACCACCCGGATGCCGATACAATAAAATGCATAAAGCAATTATCTAAATATAGTCCTATCAGTATTGTATCCAGCCAATATGTTGTATAGTATAACCCGAAAACCCTGTTTTTTCAAATTTTCACTTTCTGGTCGTTCCTATGATCACCATTTCAACACTAATTACATAGTCAAGTTTACCTGTTTTTACAGCTTCGTCATTGGATGCACACAGTTCCAACGCATCACGCAGCTGCTCAAAAGTATAGCCCCTTGCCCAGTTTTCATATTTGCCAACCAAAAACGGAGCTATACCCGCTCCGGAAGCTATCTGTGCTCTATCCTTATGGTTGGAACTCATTTCCTTGACCTGAAGCATAATATTAAACTGTCTGGTTATAAGTGCAAGTATCTTGGCAGGCGGCTCTTTTAATGCCAAAAGGTCATAATACAGATCAATGGCCTTTTTTTGTTCCTGAGAAGCTATGGCATCCGTCATGGCAAATATTCTGCTGGTAAGCCACCCTGCACATACAGCATTTATATCTTCTTCAGTTACTTCCTCTCTGTCCATACAATAGCACACAAGTTTTTCAATCTCTGTACTGATATTGGACATATCTGTGCCGACTCTCTCCAAAAAGAATGTCGCAGCTCTTGAAGTTATTTTTTTTCCTTCAGCCGAAAGCTTACCTGCTATCCATCTTTTTAAAGTATCTTCATCCTGCGTGTCGCAGTTCATTTCAAGACCTATCTTACTGACAGCCTTAAAAATATCTTTTCTCTTATCTACTTCTTTTTCTATAAAAATAAAGTAAGTAGTCTCAATTTTTGACTTTAAATAATCTGCAAGGAGCGGACAGCCGTTTTTAAAAAAGCCGCTGTTTTCAATAAGAATCACCCTCTTATCGGACAAAAATGGCATCGTTTCGGCCATATCTATAACTTCAGCAGGATTTATCTGATCACCTTCGTACCTGGTGAAATTCATGGAAGATGAATCACCACCAAGGGCCTTTACAAGCTTGTCTCTGTTTTGAAGTCTCAAATAAGCTTCATCCCCGTAAATCAGATAACACTGTTTAAAGGTTCCGTTTTTTATATCATCATTAAGTTGCCTCTGCTTAACAGGAAAGTCTGTAGTCTTTGTTGCCATAAAATCACACTCCGAAGTTTATTCTATCAGAAGCTATTGAAAAAAGCCATAACACACCGATCATCTGAATTTATGCACCGAAATTCTGCCCTTATGAAGCTCCACCCCGATTTCGCCGCATATATCTGTTCTATAGGTTTTCGCACCAATTATATCAAGTCTTTCTAACAGCTCTTTATGCGGGTGTCCATAGGAGTTTTCAAGGCCACAGCTTATAAGAGCTATCTTAGGATTTATCATATTCAAAAAATCCATGTCAGTTGTGTACATTGAACCATGGTGCGCAACTTTAAGAAGTGTCAGATTGTCAAAGATCTCAGGTCTTTGCTTCATTATTTCTTTTATGTTTTCCTGTCCGTTTTTTTCTACATCCCCGGTAAAAAGAGCTTTGAAATCATTATATTTCATAAAAAGAACTGTAGAATACGCGTTGGCTCCGTCAACAATCATATTCAAATCAGGATTAAGGCAAAAAAATTCTATTTCTCCAACCCTGAATGACTCACCGGAATTTATATAAAAAACGGGAATTCCAAGCTCCCCTGCCCTATCCTGCAATCTTCGGTAGTTATCCCCGCGGCAACTGCGATCAACTTCAGGAAGTATCATCTTTTTTATAAAGATGCCACCATCTTCCATATCATCCAATATATCAAGTATTCCGCTAATATGATCCGTATCTTCATGAGTAAGAACTACTACATCTAAAGTCCCAACCCCTTTATATTTAAAAAAAGGTATCATCTGATATTTTCCGACCTTTTTCTTACTGGTGCTTCCGCCATCAATAAGAATATTGTTTCTTCCTGAAGATATTAAGATGCCATCTCCCTGCCCCACATCAATCATATTAATTTCAAGTTCAGGCAAAATCCTGAAAGTAAGAACAAACACAGCAATAACAATAAAAAGATATTTTAAAACATCCAGCTTTAATAGTTTGTTTTGGGAAATTCTTTTACCGGATATATATACTCCAATATAATAAGTCCCCGATATGAAAGCAGCAATCATGATTGCATATATAAAGACCTGAATTTTCGAAGAATGCCCCATGTACCATGTAAGTCTCCCGGAAAACTTTGTAACATCGCATGACAGCTTATAAAAAAGTAAAATAATGTGTACAAAAGCCCCCAGGCTTTTCCCTATAATACCAACAGTTCCCATGGACATGCAGATAACACCTGCACTCATAAGAACTCCCATGAGTGGTAATACAAGAAGATTCAATATAATGGATCCAAGGGGATAAGTATAGTAAAATGACGCATACACAGGAAGAGTAATAATCATTATTGAAATACAGGTAATTACGGAATCCAGACTTTTCCTTAGCACATCACTTAACAGATTTTTATCTTTCTTTTCATCTGCAAACTTCATATCATAGTTCCGGCAGTTAAGAAAAAATGGCCTTAAGCTCGGTTTAAGCAGTGTGATCCCAACTATTGCTCCAAAAGAAAACAAAAATCCGCTGTTATACAAATATAATGGCTGATCTGGCAAAAGAAGAATAAAAGCAAAAGAAAGCCCGGTATAAATATCATAAGTTCTTCCAAACACCGGAGCCATAAGTCTTAAAGTAAACATCATGATAGCTCTAAATGCAGATGTGTTCATGCCACACATTGCGCCATAGCTAAACATAATAACAATACAAACAGCCACAATAAATACTTCAGGTAATCTTACCTTTTTGAGCAAGCGATAAATCCCCATACCAATTATAGAGATATGAAGCCCACTCACCGCGAGAATATGCATGATTCCGGAGTCTTTATACAGATCCTTTATTTCTTCATCCATAAAGGACTTATCCCCAAGAAGCATTGCTTTCATAATCGATGCGTCTTCTTCAGGCATGCATTTATCAAGATTTTTTTCAAAAATAAACTTTATGTCATATAAGCCCTCTTTGAAATAATCTGTTTTTCCGTCTGCTTTTTTGACAGAAGCATTTTTTAACCTATATGCAATTTTCAATGTGGAATAATAGCAGCGAGAGTCAAATTCACCGGGATTTCCGGGGGCTGAAAAAGTAACAGTTTTCCCCGCAATAAGAATAGTTTCACCTATAGATGGCTCATATGAGTCAGCAGATAAATAACATTCGATATACTTAAAATTTCCTTTTAATTTCTTTCCGGGAACAAGGTAAAGAACTGTGTATACTTCGCCCAAAGAGTTCTGTTTTTGTTCCTTTTGGACCACTACTCCAAAAACAGAAGTAACTTCCTTAGGACTCTCTTCGGGCTCATATACTATGATTTCAGAATAAAAAAACTCCAGATAAATATAGACAATCGCCGCCATAAAAAGTGCTAACACACACAGCGGCCTCTTCATAATATAATTTCCTCTTATTATTCAATAATATCAAGATTTCTCTCGTAAGAACCTGAAATTACGAAATCCATAAATGTAAAAGCAGTCTCTCCCTCTACCGAAAGTACTACTTTATTTACATCCGAAAACTCGGTAATAGTGTTTACTATGGAGTAAAGTGCAACTTCAGCCGAAACATTTTGCGTCTGATTTAAAATAGTCTGATCAAAATCAACATAGCATACCCCGTCTTTAATATTCACACTTTTAACCTTGGTATCCTTGTTGATTGTAGGAAAAGCAATGTCCGTATTTGGTCCGCTTATTATCTGTTCAACCGCAAGCCTTTCCATTGAAATATTACTGTTATAAACAACTGACCTGTATACAGGAATAAGCTTATCTCCGGTTTCATTGGCAAAATACAGCTTTAACTCTATTTTTTCATATGTACTGATTTCTTTACCGACATTATAGATAAAAGTATCTGCAGACATATTACCGATAACATTTCCATAATGGTCTGTAAGCGGTGCCCCTTCTACCTGAAAAGTAACGTAATCAACATCTTCAAGCTGAGAAAATGTCCTTACGATAGCTGCTCTGTCAAGTATCTCTATCGTCCTTCCAAGCTCACTGTACTTGCCATCAAAGTTAAGCGTCAACAGCTTATCCTTAAGCGTATAATTCAGCAGCTTTATGTCGCCGGCAATCGGAGCTTCATACTGAAGTCTGTCGGGAATAGTTGCAAGAACCTGTAAAAGTTCATCTATTACCGCTCTGCTATCCGATAAATCAGACTCAAGAGCATAGTTTTCTGAGATAATCCCGGTTTCTGAAGTATTTACATAGTAAACCTTAAATGCACCGGAATCAGCCTGAGATTTCTTTTCGCATCCCACTAATGCAGCAATTAGCAGTAAAACCGATAAAACCGGAATTATTCTATTTTTCAACAATAACACTTTTTTAATAATTCTAATCATTTTGTACCTATACTGATAAGTGGAATTCTGACCGTAAAAATCGTACCTTCTCCCAAGGTGCTCTGAACATCTATTGATCCTCTGTGCATAAGCACTGCATTTCTCGCAATAGAAAGACCTAGCCCTGTACCACCTATTTCACGTGATCTTGACTTATCGACTCTGTAAAACCTCTCATATATATGATCAAGACTATCCTGCGGAATACCTATTCCGGTATCAATAACTTTTATGGAGAAGTACTGATGATCCGCATCAAGTTCAACTTTGACAGTACCATTTTCCTTGTTATACTTAATGGCATTCTCAACAAGGTTCATGATCACAAGTGATATTTTAACCTCATCAATTTCGGCTGTAATCGCTCTGTTACTTTCAAGTGTAAGGTCAATGTTATGCTTTCTGGCAATCGGTCTCATTCTCTTAAGTACCACTTCGGTAAGACTAACAACATCTACAGAAGTGATTGTAAGTCCGGAAGCTTTTTTATCCATCTTAACAAGAGCCAGAAGGTCATTGATAATCTTATCCTCTCTGTCTATTTCTTCACCAATGTCTGTCATAAACTCTCTGTACACTTCATTAGGTACATCTTCCTGAGACAGCAGTGAATCAGCCAGAACCTTGATTGATGTGATAGGAGTTTTAAGTTCATGTGACACATTGGAAACAAATTCCTGTCTTGAGTCATCAAGTACCTTCATTCGTCTCAAAAGAGCATTAAAGGCATTTATGATCTGCTCGGTTTCCAGATAATTCGGACCAACAACCGGTTTATCGGTATATCCCTCTTTAACATCATTTATAGCAGATGTAATCCTGTCAAATGGCTTAAGAAGTGCATATGAAACCAATGCTGCAAAAACAAGAATGATAAGTACAATAAGAGTTTCTAAAGTTGTAGCTCTCTGACTTAGAATATCAAGTGTATTATCAATAGTCTCCGTCGAAACGCTTGTCAAAAGAACTCCCCTGACAACTTCATTGGAATTCCTCCCCATTGAGATGTCGCCCTCCTCGATTACTTCCGACGTAACAATGGGGGTTATCATTTCAATATATCCATTTGCACTGTCATATTTTGATATAGCGCCCTTTGATCCGGTCTTTAGACAATTGACAACTTCTTCGGAAATAATTGTCTTTCCCTGACTAATGTTGTAGGTATCTTTTACAACTTTCAAATCATCATTTATGACCATAACACGACCGTCATAAAGATTTGCCAACATATCAATTTCTGCGTTGATAAGCTCCGAAGAGGTATCCTGCAAATAATTATATGTTATCAGGTGATTGGCCAATATCCTTAGCTGAGTCTGAACTTCCGTTGATTTAACGTTGACAGCACGATCTTCATAGCTTTGCAAAATCAGGGCATGCATAACCAGACAGGAAAGGAGTCCCGTAACAGAAACAACTATGAAAAATCGTACTCTTAGACTTTTGAATATATTTCTTATTTTTAGCTGAATAGCTAAATCTCTTATTTTTGATACAAAAAGGTTCATATTATACTTTTTATTTTATCCTTGGAAATAATAGCCACTGCCCCATTTGGTTCTTACATATCTTGGCTCACTAGGGTTACTCTCAAGCTTTTCACGAAGTCTTCTGATGTGAACATCAACTGTCCTTTCATCACCCGGATAATCTGTCCCCCATATCGTATGCAAAAGCTCTTCTCTGGAATAAACCCTGCCGGCGTTGGATGCGAGCAGTTCCAGCAGTTCATATTCCCTGCTGGTAACATTTATTTCCCTATCTTTTACAAACACTCTTCTATAAGCCTCATTAAGCTTCAGCTCTCCGAAAGAAAGCGTTCTCTCAGTAGTTGTTGTTCTGCTGGTTCTTCGTATAATCGCTTTGATTCTGGCCTTGACCTCCAAAATATTAAAAGGCTTGGTCATATAATCATCTGCGCCATATTCCAGTCCGAGAATCTTATCCATATCATCACCTTTAGCTGTAAGCATAATGATAGGAACATTGGAAAACTCACGAATCTGCTGACAAACCTCAAAACCATTAAGTCCCGGAAGCATCACATCAAGTAAAATAATGTCATAGTCACCTGCCTTAGCCATATCAAGAGCAGTCTGTCCATCATATGCACAGTCACAAACTATGTCATCCTGCTCCAGACTAAACTTAATTCCTTTAACTATTGCTTTTTCATCGTCTACTACAAGTGCTTTTTTACTCATTACTTCTCCGCTTTCTAAAACTATTAAACTGTAATAAATTCCTTAATCTTGGAAAAGAGCTTATCCTTAATTCCCGACACTTTCATAATATCTTCAATACAAGTAAACTTACCATTTTGTGTTCGGAAATCCACGATCTTTCCAGCAACTTTCTCCCCAATCCCCGGAATAGTCTTAAGTTCCTCCTTTGTGGCAGTATTAATATTGACCAGGCCATTACCCGAAGAGCCGGCTGCAGCGCCACTAAACTCATCTGCAATGCCATTCATAACTTCATCTTTTGTTGGAATCATGAGTTTGGTGCCATCTTCAGCTTTGGCAGCCAGATTTACAAAAGTTTCATCTGCGCCTTCAGCAAAACCACCAGCCGCATCTACCGCATCACCCACTCGCGAAGAGGGAGGTAGTTCATAAACACCCGGACATACAACTGCACCACAAACATACACCACAACATTTTCCTGCTCGGGCAAAGCGGTTGTGATGTCATACCCCGTGCTACAATTCTCATCAGAAATACCTTTAGACCCCTCAACATCCAAAGTATCATTTAGAACAATATCTGAATCAGATCCGACATTGGTACACCCTGCCAGAAAAACTCCCATCAGACAACAAAAAAGAAATAATATCTTACGCATGTTTTCCTCCAAAGAGGAACCCCGCCATGCTTTCTTATTCTAGTCGATAAAAAAAATTTACGCAAGCCGGAAATAGAAAAATAATCATTGCAGGTCGTAAACCTGGCAGTAACAATTAATCACTGTCTTCCGTAAGCCCATCCGTAATATCCAAATCTGTAGGATCAGGAATAGTCTCTTCTTCAAAAGCCTCTCCCGTAACCTGCGTCATAATACTCTCAGAAACATTTTTGAGTGTTGTATTACAATCTTCTCCGTTCCAAATCCTGGTAAATGCTATTTCAAGCTCCATCCATAGATTACTTGTCTCAATAGTTTTGGGCATCGGAACAGAATCCGCATATACATCAGTAAAAGTATCCAGATTGCTGTTTCCGTAGTTTACTCCAAAATGAGCAGCCATTTTACCGCTTAAGCTATAGATATCACCGGAGTTATCATTAAGAAGATACCGGGCAAAAGAATTAGCTTCAGAAATATGCTCGCTGTAACCGTTAACTACAATACAATCAGTTACAGACATTGTTCTTGTTTTATAATTCTGAGTGATATCGGGAATATCAGCTACCGCAAACTCATAGTCGCATTCACCTGCCGCTTTTGCAGCCTCAATCTTGGAAAGAACATCAGTCGTAGCTACTGTAAATACTATTTTTCCGTCAATAAAGTCCTGTACCACGCTGTCGTAATCAATTTCCTTGGCATCAATGGCAAAAAACTGATTAAGCTGCTGATATATCTTCATACAGCTGATGGTGTCTGAGTTATAAATATCGATAAGACTAACATCATCTCCGGCCTTACCGCCTACATTCATGTAATTTCCCACAAAGAAATAATTGTAAAAAATATCAGTTACATCCCACTTGAATACAGCTTCAACCTGATCGGGAGCATTGTAACTTTGAGCGAATTTCAGAATATCAGCAATTGTATGAGGAATAAGGTCTTCTACTTCTATGTCAAGCTCCTCGTCAGCTATCATATTTTCAAGATAAGTCTTGTTATATATAAGAGAACTGGTCTCATAGTAAAAAGGATAAGCAACCAGTCTGTCATTGTAAGTTACTGAATTGATGGCTGAGGCAGGGAAAGTTTCCTCATCAAGAAAGTCAACCCCATTGTCTATTTCAAGCGCAAGTCCAGCAAGATAAGCCTTTTCAAGCGAATCATTTGTTATTATATACAGGTCGGGATAATTGTCTTCTTCAAGAGAAGCTTTGTTAATTGCTTCGAGATATTCAAGACCTGACACCAGAACCGGCTCAATACGTATCCTGTTCCTTGACTCTGAAAAGGCTACTGCCTTGTTCTGTAGATAAGGAGTAAGGGCATCATCCGTATACCATATTCTAACTGTGGTCTTATTTAACGAAAAGAGGGAACGATCCTCAAAAGCGCTCTGTTTAGACTGCGCATAAAGAATCGTCCCTGATAACATGCATAATACTAAAAGGATAGAAAAAATTTTAATTCTCAGTCTCATAAACTCCCTAGACACGAATCAAGTATACTGATCATGTCATCCACATTCTTCCTGGTTATAACAAGAGGAGGTACAAAGCGGATTATATCAGAGCCTGCATTGATCAAAATAAGTCCCTTGTCAAGTGCCTTGTTAATGACCTCTGCGACCGGCCTGTCAAAAACAAGTCCCTGCATCAGTCCCATTCCTCTTCTGAATAAAATGAAGTCATAACGCTCTACAAGCTCGTTTAAGCGTTCCTCTAAATAAGGTGCCACCTCATTCACATTCTCTATTATATTGTCCTGCTTAAATAAATCAAGAACTTTGTTAATTGCCGCACACGCCAAAGGATTGCCTCCGTATGTAGTGCCATGATCTCCGGCAACAAGGGAATTTGCAGCCACTTTTTCATTTAAAAGAAATGCTCCTACAGGAACTCCGCAGCCAAGAGCCTTTGCTGTTGTCATTATATCCGGCTTTACGCCGTATTTCTGCCAGGCAAACATAGCACCGCAGCGCCCCATTCCGCATTGTATCTCGTCCAAAATAAGAAGAATATCTCTTTCATCACAGAGCTTTCTGATCTGTTCAAGAAACTCCTTTTCTGCAGGAAAAATTCCGCCTTCACCCTGCACTGTTTCCATTATGATAGCACATGTTTTTTCATTAACCTGAGAAAGAACACTTTCAAAATCATTTAAATCTGCAAATCTGATATTTCCTATCATTGGTCCAAAGGCTTCTCTGTAATGAGGATTGCCTGTAACCGAAAGAGCTCCGAAAGTTCTTCCGTGGAAGGAATGATTCATCGCAATTATTTCATGGTCAGTCTTCCCGTCTTTAAGGAAGGCGTATTTTCTGGCTGCTTTAAGAGCCCCCTCTATAGCCTCGGCACCGCTGTTGGTAAAAAAGACTCTGTCCATACCTGAGACTTCTTTAATCTTTTTGGCAGCTTCGATGGCCGGAACATTATAATAGTAGTTGGATGTATGAAGTACTTTATCTATCTGTGCTTTAAGTGCATCATTATATTCCTTGTTATTATATCCAAGGGCAAACACCGCAATACCGGCAACAAAATCCAGATACTCTTTTCCGTCTATATCATATAAATAAACTCCGTCTCCTTTATCAAGAACAATCTGGTATCTGTTGTATGTGTGCAAAAGAGCATTTTCCGCTTCCTTGATATAAGTCTCCATCATCTCGCTCATGACAATAATTCTCCTCTGTAAATGTACTGTTTATACTGCTTCGTTTTCGTCATCTGCTGTAAACATGGTTCCAACACCCTTGTTGGTAAAGATTTCCAAAAGCAGACAATGTGCTATTCTTCCATCCAGAATATGGACACTGTTAACACCTTCTTTTATGGCGTCAATACAATTTCCAAGCTTGGGAAGCATTCCACCACCTATATTTCCGCTGTCAATAAGCTCTTGTGCTTCTGAACATGTAAGCTTTGAAAGGAAGGAAGATGGATCATTTATATCCTTATAAACGCCTTCAATATCCGTCAAAAAAGCCAGCTTATCTGCACCAACAGCCTTGGCTATTGCACAAGCCGCATCATCTGCATTGATATTATATGTATCAAAATTATCATCAAATCCTACAGGCGCTATCACAGGAAGATAGTCATTATCAATAAGGTCAAACAACACCTTTGGATCCACCTTATCAATTTCCCCAACGTATCCTATATCTTTACCGTCTGAAAACTTCTTTTTAACATGCAAAAGGCCTGAATCTTTTCCGCTGATTCCTACAGCTTTTACCCCAAGCTCCTGAACCATTGTAACAAGCTGCTTATTAACCCTTCCGAGGACCATTTCTGCAATTTCCATAGTCTCAGCATCTGTTACCCTAAGCCCGTTTACAAACTCTGCCTCTTTTCCGACCTTTGAGACCCATGAGCTGATAGCTTTTCCGCCACCATGAACAATTATTGGTTTAAGTCCTACAAGTTTCAAAAGAGTAACGTCCGTTATTACACTTTTTTGAAGTTCTTCGTTACTCATGGCACTTCCGCCATATTTAACCACAATAACCTTTTTGTTGAATTTCTGAATGTACGGAAGAGCCTCAACCAGAACCTCTGCTTTTTTTAACACACTTTCCATATCCTTATCCATAATAGACCTCCTCTTCCAATCATGACCTGTAATCAGCATTAATCTTCACATAGTCATATGTAAGATCACATCCCCATGCTGTCGCCGACTCATCGCCCTCATGCATGTCCACAAGTACTGTTACAGCATCTGCCTTCATTATTTCAAGTGCCTTAGCCTCATCAAAATCAAGAGGTGTTCCCATATGGAAAACTTCTATCTTGCCATTTGCGCTTTCAAAGAAAAGTTCCACATCGTTCTGATCAAAGATAGCGCCGGAATATCCCATGGCACAAAGAAATCTTCCGAAATTGGCGTCGCAGCCGTAGATAGCTGCTTTTGAAAGATTTGATCCAACAATTGCTCTCGAAAGAGTTCTTGCGTCTGCTTTACTTTTTGCATTTACAACTTTTGCTTCAAAAAGCTTTGTTGCTCCCTCGCCATCGGAAGCCATCTTCTTGGCAAGAAATGTGCAAACGTAGGAAAGAGCTTCTTTAAACTTTTTATAATTATCGTTTTTCTCGCTAATGCAGTCATTTCCTGCAAGACCATTTGCCATACACAAGAGAGTATCGTTGGTTGAGGTATCACCATCAACTGTTATCATATTAAAAGAGTCTGCTACTACGTCTTTTACCGCTTCCTGAAGCAGAGATTTCTCAATCTTAAGATCGGTAGATAAAAAAGCAAGCATGGTGCACATATTAGGATGGATCATTCCTGAGCCCTTGCTCATGCCTCCAAGAGTGATCTCTTTTCCATCAATATCAAAGGTTACGGCAATCTCTTTGTTAACCGTATCAGTTGTCATAATGGCCTTTGAAGCTGCTGTCCCTGCTTCAATACTGTCATCAAGGCTTTCACTCATCTTAGATACGCCAAGTGTCATCTTATCTACAGGAAGCTGCATTCCAATTACACCGGTAGATGCGACGCCAACTGACAAATAAGCAACTCCAAGGCTCTTTTCCACTGCCTTTGCCACTGCCTCGCATGCGTCAAATCCCTCTTTTCCCGTACATGCATTGGCAATTCCTGAATTGATCACAACTGCCTGCATTGTACTACCGGATTCAACTATTTTTTTATCCCACTGGACACATGCAGCCTTTACTACATTGGAAGTAAAGGTTCCTGCACACACACAGGGCTCTGTGGAATATATAAGTGCCATATCAGTCCTGTCTTTATACTTGATACCTGCTTCGCAGCTTGCCGCCTTAAATCCTTTTGCTGCTGTAATACCACCTGTTATCTCTTTCATATATCTGCTCCACCTCTAATAACGATATTTTATTATCTGACTATATCTGCTCGGATGCGGATACCGTAACCGACCAAAATACGGTCGCTAACGGTAACCAGCTCATTTATTAAATATAGTCAGATTACCTTCATTTAAAGCAAAATCGTAATAATTGAGATCAGTTCTGAATGTCCATCCCATTTTCTGCCAGAACTTATTGCCGACTGTATTTGTAACAAAAGCATTCAGGCAGACCTTATTGATCTTTTCTTTTTTTAGCTGCTCACAGCAAAATTCAACCATCTTTTTGCCGATTCCATGCATTCTGTACTCTTCACTTACGCATACATGATAAAGACAGGCCCTTCTTCCATCATGTCCACATAAAATAGCACCGACTATCTTTCCATCCTCCACATCAACTGCGCTTGTGGTGGGATTTCTTTTTAAAAACATCTCTACGCCTTCTTTAGTATCGTCAATTGAACGGATACCAAAACCATGTATCGACATCCAGAGCGCGTATACTTCATCGTAATCATCAATCGTCATTGTACGAACCATAGTTTCACCAGCTTTTCTTTTTATTTATTATGGGAAGCAGGGAACAATCTCAAGTCCCATACTTTCTTTAAGACCAAAGGCAATATTCATATTCTGAACTGCCTGCCCTGCAGCACCCTTTACAAGGTTGTCGATGGCCCCCATCATGATTATTCTTCCGGTGCGCTCATCGATCTTAAATCCAATATCTACAAAATTACTGCATTCTACCCATCTTGTTTCAGGATAAACGCCATCCTCAAGAAGTCTTATAAAATACTCATCTTTATAATACTTTTCATATGCAGCTCTAATATCCATAGCGCTTGGAAGCTTGCCGTCCTTCTTTATAAGAGATGCGTACTCTGTTGCAAGTATTCCTCTGTTCATAGGAACAAGGTGAGGTGTGAAGTTTAACACAAGCTCTTTTCCCGCAGCGTATCCCAACTGCTCTTCTATCTCAGGAGTATGTCTGTGAGTAGCAACTCCATATGGCTTGCAGCTCTCATTGGCTTCACAGTAGAGATTTGCAACCTTAGCGCCCCTTCCAGCTCCAGAAACTCCACTTAAGGCATCAATTATCAGAGAATCCGGATCAATAAGTCCTTCTTTAATAAGAGGATATGCTGTAAGGATCGAACAGGTCGTATAGCATCCCGGATTTGCAATTATCCTTGCATTTTTTATCTTATCCCGATTTATTTCGCACAGACCATATACAGCTTCATTTATATATTCAGGAGCTTTATGTTCTATCTTGTACCATTTCTCATATATAGATACATCTTTTAACCTGAAATCAGCTGACAGATCTATTACCTTCACCTTATTTAATATAGTTTCATTGATCAGTGATGCACAAAGCCCCTGAGGAGTTGCTGTGAAAATAACATCCACCTCATCTGAAAGCTTATCCATGTTGTCGTCCATGCATTTTGCATCTACCAATTTAAAAAGGTTTCCATATATACTACTGTACTTCTCATCTATGTAGCTTCTGGACCCATACCAAACAACTTCTGCTTCAGGATGTCCCTGCAGTAATCTCACAATTTCTGCGCCTGCATATCCGGTTGCACCAATGATTCCTACTTTTATCATCTTCTTGAAACCTCCTATAAACTTTTTTCAGTATACGACCTATAAAAAAAATATGCAACAGAAAATATAAATATTTATGCATATTTTTAATTATTTTTAAATATTTATACATTTTTGGTTGCATTTTGTGCATAAAGGGTTTATATTATGATAAAACAAATTCGTGAAAACATAAAAGAAAGACGAGGAGAGAAAAAATGGCAAAAGAAAAGGTTATTCTTGCATATTCAGGCGGTTTGGACACTACTGCTATCATACCCTGGCTTAAGGAAAACTTCGATTATGAAGTTGTATGCGTCTGCATAGATTGCGGTCAGGAAGAGGAACTTGATGGTCTGAATGAAAGAGCTTTAAGTTGCGGAGCAAGCAAACTCTATATATTAGATGTTGTTGATGAATTTTGTGATGAGTACATAGTTCCATGTGTAATGGCTCACGCAGTTTATGAGAACAAGTACCTTCTTGGCACATCAATGGCTCGTCCTCTCATTGCTAAAAAGCTCGTTGAAGTAGCAAGAAAGGAAGGCGCTGTAGCTATCTGCCACGGAGCAACAGGAAAGGGCAATGACCAGATTCGTTTTGAATTGGGAATAAAGGCTCTTGCTCCTGATATAAAGATCATCGCAGCCTGGAGAAATGATAAGTGGACAATGGATTCACGTGAATCTGAGATTGAATACTGCAAAGCTCATGGCATCAATCTTCCATTCTCTGCAGATTCAAGCTACAGCCGTGACAGAAACCTCTGGCACATTTCACACGAAGGTCTTGAACTCGAAGATCCTTCTTTAGAGCCAAACTACAAGCATCTCTTAGTACTCGGCAAAACTCCTGAAGAGGCTCCCGACACACCAACAACTGTAACAATGACATTTGAAGCAGGTGTTCCAAAGTCTGTTAACGGAAAAGAAATGAAGGTTTCAGACATCATCCGCACTCTCAACAAGCTTGGCGGAGAAAACGGTATCGGAATCGTTGATATTGTTGAGAACCGTGTAGTTGGAATGAAGTCCCGTGGCGTATATGAGACACCTGGCGGAACAATTCTTTATGAAGCACACCAACAGCTTGAGGAGTTGATTTTAGATCGCGATACCTATACAATGAAGAAAGATATGGGCAACAAGTTTGCTGATATAGTTTATGAAGGGAAATGGTTTACTCCTCTTCGTGAAGCTGAACAGGCATTTATTGAATCCACTCAGAAATATGTTACAGGTGAGGTTACTTTTAAGCTTTATAAAGGCAATATCATAAAGGCAGGAACAACTTCGCCATACTCACTTTACAATGAGAGCATTGCATCATTTAAGACAGGTGATCTCTATGATCATCACGATGCAGAAGGCTTCATAAACCTGTTTGGTCTTTCTTCAAAGGTTCGTGCCATGAAGATGCAGGAAGCCGAAAAAAATAAAAATTAATGAACTCATTTAGCATTTTGATCTGTTATATCATATTAGTAAACATATTAGGGTTTGCCTTAATGGGAATAGATAAACGAAAGGCGCGTAAAAACGCCTTTCGTATTCCTGAGGCAACCCTTTTTTCGGTTGCTGTAATAGGCGGAAGCCTTGGTTCTATACTTGGTATGCAGTTATTCAGACACAAAACCAAGCATCTCTCATTTAAAATCGGTATGCCTGTTATTTTTATTCTTCAGGTATTGATTGCGGTATTGTTAGTTGTAGGTCCTATTGGGATAGATTTCATTTAATTTTTTCGGGGTATGGGGAGGCAAAAATGCATATAGCAGTATGTGACGACAACATTGCGGACAGAAAGCAGACAGAAAGGCTTCTTGGTCGCCAATCAGACAGATTTTTTAAAGAAATCGGAGAAAGGCTGTATATAGATTCCTTTGGAAACATAGATGCATTTATGCAGCATCCGCAGATGTATCACGGCTTATTTGTCGATATGGTAAGCGGAGATGTTGATGGATGTCAGCTGGCAAAAATGCTCATAGCAGACGGCGTAACCAGTCCTATAATTCTCTGCTCTTCTTCTATCGACTACAGAAAAAGAATAAGTGAAGAAGGCCTGAATGAGCCAAATATTCTTTTCCTTGATAAACCAATTAAAGTAGCGGATCTCACAGCTATTATGGATGAAATAAAACGCTTCATGGGTGATCCGATTCAGACTTTGGAGTTACGGGGACAACATGGAACAATCTACGCCAAAGGCGACGATATTGTTTATGTACTAAAAAAGGGTGCCGAGCTTAGCATATATTTGGCTGATGGCCGCATTCAGGTCATAATGGATGATATTTACAATTTTTATGATCAGTGTGCTATTTTTCCACAAATATGCCCAATTACCGATACTACACTTATTAATATAAACCACATTTCCAGGACATCATTTAAAAGAGTGACTATGGATACCGGTAATTCTTTTCCTATTTCTTTCACCTACATAAATGCCATTAAGCAGGCAAGAGAAATATGTGATCGATTGTCAAAAGAAAACAAGTTTTAAATCCGTTTATTTACTGGCAAGGCAGCACGTGGTATCATCATTATGTAGTAATAAAAACTACATATTGTATTATGAACATTTTTTGGAGGTTATATGAGTTATAAAATTGTAGTGGATAGTTGTTGCGACCTGCCGGTTGAATATAGAAAAAATCCAAACTTTGAGGTAGTTCCTCTTATTTTACAGATTGACGATAATGTAATTGTAGATGACGATACTTTTGACCAGGCAGATTATTTAGCCAAGGTTGCTGCTTCTAAGTCCTGTGCCAAAACAGCATGCCCTTCACCTGAACTTTACATGGAGGCTTATGATTGCCAGGCCGATGATGTTTATGTTGTCACACTCTCATCCAAGCTCAGCGGCAGCTACAACAGCGCACTTTTAGGCAAAGATCTTTACCATGAAGAAAAAGGCGAAAAGAACATACATATATTTGATTCACTTTCTGCCTGCTGCGGAGAAACAAATATAGCCCTCAAGGCAATGGAGCTTGCAGAGTCCGGTCTTTCTTTTGAAAAAGTAGTTGAGGAAGTAGAAAAATACCGCGACGAAATGGCTACATATTTTGTACTTGATTCTCTTGAAACCCTTAGAAAAAACGGTCGTCTATCAGGTATGAAGGCTCTTGTGGCAACCACACTGAATATTAAGCCTGTATGTATCGGCTCAAAGGGAGAAATCCTTCAGAAAAGCCAAGGCATCGGTATAAGAAAGGCTCTTGTCAAAATGACTGACATTGTAGCTTCCGAAATAAAAAATTCACAGGAAAAGCGCCTTATGATTACCCATGTAAACTGCTACGAAAGAGCCTGTGTCGTGCGCGATCTGATACTAAAGAAAGTTCCTTTTAAGGATGCCATAATTGTGGACGCCGCAGGTGTTGCCACCACCTATGCAGGAGATGGCGGAATTGTGGTGACATTTTAAAAACAGCAGGAGAATGTACTATTTACACTCTCCTGCTTCTTTTTGTCTTTAACTATCTTTATTTATCTTTCCTTATTTTCAAAGAATGTCCCTACATACAAAAAGCCTGCATAGTCTGTATCTCCACATAAGGTATCGGGTGTTACTGTTCCGTCTGTTGTGACTGCCCCGGCAGGGATGGTGAGTTCATAGGCTTTTCCCTTGTATTTGTAATCTACGATAAGTGTGACGTCGGGTCTTTGAGCGAGGGCTTCGTATACTGACCTGTGGAAGCTGTAGTAATTACCTGTATTTATGTTTACGGCCATTCCACTTCCTGCCGCTAAAATCGCTGCTTCTGCACTTTTATTTACAGTATAGAAAGCCATTCTCCTGGCTCTTGCCTCTGCCTTTTCTTCAAAGGTTGTTTCTGCTCTGTTTTCATCATTATCGTTATCATCATCACTTGAATCTGATGAGTCAGAGGTGTTGATAGCTGCGCTTTCGGAGGAAGAGCTTGAATCTGAGGAAGGTGCTCCGGTATAAAAGGTTCGGGTGATGTTGTATATATCAATTTGAGTTGTTACACCCTCTCGCAATATGTAAGCAGATGAACTACCATTTTCTTCATCAACTATTGTAGCACCTAATGGAACTGTAACATTCGAATCATTGGCAGCAACTCCATTGATTTTATATAATGACATATATTCTTCGTAAAAATCACTAGGAATATAGGTCTCACCCTCCGCTTGTGCCGCTATAACCTTTGCAGCTTCTGTCGCATCCCACGCAGCCTTCCGTTCATTATATTCTGCAAGATGTGCCTCCTCGTCTTTTTTTTCCTGCTCCAAGTCATCAGTTGTTTTCACTGTTCCTGATGTGCCGTCCCACTCCTCATCGCTTTCCTGGGTTGTGATCAGATACTGAAACGTATCATCTGCTCCTGCAAAAGAAATCACCGGAGTCCCAAGAACAGCTCCTGCCAACATAATAGCTGCAAAATGCTTAAATACCTTCTTACCTAAAATCATGTAATGACCTCCTTATATTGTGTCAGAATCAAGCAAAGAAGAACTCCCAAAGTGCCCTATCCATCTGCATTTTCTCCTTATAGTGTACCCCCCCCGAATGATTAATAGGCTCTCGGAATCTCTAGCCCAGATTCCAAGGGCTTTTTCTTTTTTTCTTTTTTCCAAATCCCCCCAATTTCCCATAAAATTTTAAAAATAGGGGTTGACAAACCCTCCAAAATCTGCGGCCGCTTCGCGGCCTATT
>NZ_JAGBLU010000006.1 GCF_017635265.1 Butyrivibrio sp. | reverse complement strand
CCTCCTAGTATAGTAATGATGTAGTCATTAAGGACTACAGTTAATAGTTTCTATTTCCAAATCTAAGTAATGATTGAAGGGAGGATTCCCCTCTCATCAGATATCATCAAGGAGCTTTACTAACAGTTATACATGTCTGTAGCTCCCATATACTCCAGACAGATCATAAGGTATATAATCATCGAGGCAGGATCATTGACGGTTCCTCCTTGGGAGCCAGCTTCGGTTGGTGATACCTCGAAAAAAGTCTGTCAGTCCATTCGGTGGTGATTTATGTTTTGGCTGGTTGGGAGCCTCAGGCTATACCTGTATGAGCCGCTAGGTTGCGTATCCACCCTGTGGGGAAATGGATGCCTGCCGGAAAGGAACTATTATGAAAAACAAACAGGTTATTGCTCTGCTTAACAGCTCCGCATACCTTTCGGTCGGATTTGATGTCGCTGCTGACTTCTCCTGGATGTCCATAGCTCTCCCAAATCAAACGTTCGTTGGGAAGCCTTTCAAAGTCATCCATTCCGATCCTCAGTCGAGAAATCTCGCTATCCAAAAAATAAAGGAAGCACAGGAGATGTACTCTCTTGAAAGTCGTTGCTTCCTTGAGTCCACTGGGATCTACCACATCCCGCTCTTGTGCTTCCTTCGTGATAATGGATTTGATTGCCACACCATAAATCCTATCATCACTAAGAGTAGCACAAATATGAACGTTAGAAAACTTCATAATGACAGATTTGATTCAAAAAAGATTGCTCTTGTAGGCTTAAAAGCGGATCTTAAAGTATCACTCTTACCTGAAGATGATGTTATTGATCTTAGGAATCTTGTGCGCGATTATTACTATTTCAAAGATCTTCAATCAGCTATTGTGCTAAAGCTTACTGCAGAACTTAAAATGTCTTTTCCTGAATACTGCAAGGTATTTAGCAAGATCACAACGCAATGCTCTTTAAAGCTTCTTGAGATGTATCCTCTGGCGAGTGAAATCCTTGATGCTCCAAAAGACGAGATTATTGACCTTATCCACAGTACTGCAAGATTCGGTGAAAAGTATGCTATTGAAAAATACAATTGCCTTATTTCTGCTGCTAATGATGCTATTGTGTTTGGAAGATCTCTTCCCAGCAATGCAACGCGGATAACAACATATGTGAAGATGTTCAAGGAATATCAGACTCATCTTGATGAAATCATGAATTCGTTACATGACTGTGTTGATGCCATGGAATCCTCAAACAAGACCGTTTATGACCGCATAGAACTGTTGCAATCTCTTAGAGGCATCGGCTTCCTTAGCTCTGTAGTACTCCTGGCTGAAATGGGCTCATTTGACCTTTTTGACAGTCCCAAAAAGCTTTACGCTTACTTTGGCATGGATCCCGGTGTAAACGACTCCGGTAAGTTAAAAGGTGATAGGGTTCACATGTCTAAACGTGGCTCAAGTCTTGCAAGGCGCATTCTGCATATGGTTGCGCTCAACAATCTCAAAGTCAGTAAGGGATCAAAAATCCCCGTAAATCCAGTCATTCATGAGTTCTACACCTTGAAATGCAAATCCAAAAAGAAGAACGTTGCTATAGGTGCTGTAATGCACAAAGTGTGTAATATCATCTTTGCTATGCTTCGGGATAACAAACCCTATGAGATGATTACTCCTGAAGAACACAGAAAGCAGTTTGATCTACTCAACCGCACTACAAAAGCTGCCTGATATCTAATTTGTCATTTTCAATGTGCTATAAATGAATTAGCTTTATTAAGGTTACCCAAAATGCAGGTAATGGCTAATTTCTAACATTTTCAATTTACTCCTTGACATTTCTTAGCTGGACTTTTCTTTAAATGCTGCAGTTATCAAAAGAGCAAAGGCAAAGCACAAAATAATCAGCATTACTGAAATTGTACTTCCCATTCCGTATCTGTTTCGAAGGAACAACATATTTTCAAGAAGTGTACTTGGAACTTCTGTGGACTGGAATGGTCCGCCTTCCGTAAGAATCCTTACAAGGTCATAGGTCTTAAGAGAACCGGTTACAGCAAAGATAACACTTACCCTTATAATAGGCTTGATAATGGGAATAACCACATATCTGTCCACCTGCCACTTGGTTGCGCCGTCAAGCATTGCTGCTTCCCTCAGATCTATTGACACTCCCTTTACTCCTGCATACATAAGAAGCATATGATATCCGATATACTGCCATACTGTAGGAACTATAATGCTTCCAAGGGCTGTTTTCACATCTCCTACCCATACATGCTTTAAATTACCAAGATTAACAGCATCAAGGAATCTGTTTAAAAGACCGTAATCCGGATTGTAGATTTTAAGCCACAGCTGACCGATTACCACAGTTGATATCAGCACAGGCATAAAGAAAATTGATAGAAAGGTTCTCTCTCTCCTTCTTCCTCTTCCCAGCAAAAGAGCCAGTAAAAGAGCGAAAGGAAGCTGCACAAAAACAGAAAAGAACGCAAGTATCAAAGAATTTTTCAGCGAAGTCATAAACTTGATAGAGCCATTGGTAAAAAGCTCAATGTAATTGTTAAAACCGATGAATGTGCCTTCTGAAAAGCCATTCCAATCGTATAAACTCCTATAGACGGACACTGCGATAGGAGCAATCAAAATGCTTACAAAAAGAAGCAGTCCGGGAAGCAAAAAAACAAAGATTGTAAAAGCTTTTTTCAGCTCTTTTTTTCTTCTCTCCCTTTCTGCATTTTTATCTTTTTCCATACGAAATCCTTCCCCTATATTCTTTTAAAAAAAGGCCCTCCCTCTCTCTTAGTAAGGAAACAGGAAGGACCTTTATAAAACCGGTTATGAATTATTTAAAAAGTATTACTGAATATCTTTTGCCAAGCCTTCGATGAACTGATTTCCGTCGAGGAGACATCCATAAACCTGATCTACATATGAAAGATATGTGTTGGCAGAATCAGCACTCATAGCTGTATCTCCGAAAAGAACCATTGAATCGGCTCCTGCAACGATTCCTGCTACAGTCTGTGTAAGTTCGTTAACTGAACTTGTGTCGCCATAAGGTGTCCAGGCCGGAAGTCCGCAGCCATCAAGGTAGCCATAGTGGCAAATAAGCTTTCCAAGCTCAAATGCATAGTCAGCAGCTCTCTCTGCGTTAGGTGAAGATGCTGAAACAGCAAGTGTATCTGAAGGTCCGCCGATAAGCTGTCCGAGTTTTGACTTTTCAGCGTTAATAACAGGGAACTCTCCTACCTTTACTTTAGGGAAGAACTCTTCATTTGCTGCGAAGTCTGCACAGTTCCATGTGCCGTTCATGTAGAATGCATATTTACCTGCCATGAAGTTATTTTTAACTTCATCGTTTGTAAGGCCGATTCCTGAAGGATCAAAGTAGCCATTAGTTACAAGTCCCTGGAATGTATCAACAGCAGCTGCTACGTCCGGGTTATTCCATGTTGCCTTACCAAGGAAAATATCGTTAAGTGTATCTGCTCCGGCACTCTTTTCTATAACTGACTCAAGGTACTCTGTTACGCACCATGTCTCTTTTCCTGCGCATCCGAAAGGTATGATTCCCTTTGCCTTAAGTGCGTCACAGCAGGCAATAAACTCGTCATATGTGCCCGGAATCTCTTCATAACCAACTTCTTTAAGAAGATCCATGTTAGCGAAAAGGCCTACAATATTCATCGTAAGAGGCACACCATAGTGCTTTCCATCGTAAGTTGAGTTTCCAAGCATAACCTCAGGAAGTTCTGACTTATAATTTTCATAAGCATCATCAAGACAGTAAACCTTGCCGGCTTCCACGAAATCCCCAAGGAATGCGCATGACCATGTAAAGAAAATGTCAGGCATTTCATTGGCTGAAACAGCAGCTTTGATCTTGGTCTTGTAGGACTGATTTTCGAATGCTTCCCATGTGAAGTTTATCTCAGGATATTTCTCCTGCATATCAGCGATAGCTGCTTCATAAGAATGACGGTTTGAATCACTCTCTGTTGCAATACACCACATATTAAGAGAAATAGGTTCTTCGGAAGAAGTTTCTGTTACTGCCTCGGTTTTCTCTTCTGCCTTGGCTTCTGTGGTAGCCTCCTGTTTGGCCGGTTCAGAAGCTGATCCGGTATCAGCAGCCGGCTGAGAAGCACTTCCGCATCCGATGAGAGACAATGTCATAAGCCCCGCCATAAACATCGAAACAACACGTTTTTTTTGCATTTCTATCCTCCCATTATTAAATTGTTTTGGCTTTTTGCCTGTTTCTTTTATCTAAAGCGCATGCAGCTTAAGATTCTTTAACTTTTGACCTCTGTTCTTACCATAGGCCATGGATAGTCAATCGTCAGCTCTTTTCCATCAAGCTCGTAATAAAGATACGCATCCTCAATCGGATCGTCATACATCAGCCTTATGCAGCAGTTTTCTTCATCAACTGTATATCTGCCAAAAAAAATATTCTCTTCCGAAAACCTGCCGTCATCTGTAAACTGATATTCCCAGCCATTATCCTGCTTCCATACACCGACTATTCCATCAGTATTTTTTTGACCATCATACTCATAAGTCGATTTCTCATACAGAAGCATCGTATCGCCTTCCATTACATATCGCAGACCAAGATGATCCCCATTATCATCATCCAGCGTTATGTAGGAGTCGTCCTTTGAATATGAATATTTTTCACCCTTATAAAAGGCCTCTCCGTCATCATAAAAGGATAGGATTTCCTCGCCCGGTTCATGGCTGTACGCCCAGCTCTCAGTTTTTTCAGCCTTTTTCCCACAGCCCAAAAGCTGCAAAGATATGGACAATATTGCCGCAGATACCAGGAAATATTTTAATTTTTTCATACCCCTTTTCCTTCCCTTCATGGTTTAAATATATCTGATTGTTCATAGAAATTTAATGGAATATTTTGACTTTATTAAGCATATTTTTTACTAATTAGACAAAAAAATCCCACATGACAATAATTTGTCTGTGGGATTTGCACTATTATTTAAAATATTTTTGATATATTTCCATCAAATTGGATGCTGTAACATTTTCATCAGTCACTAAAGTAACCGAATTCCACAATTTCTCATTAAGCTGTTTATTCAAGGTCGCCACAAAAGCATCATACTGTTCTCCGAATACCTCACGTTTTCTCTCTGCAACTATCTTTTCTTTATTAGCTTCAGTCTCTTCCCTGTTAAATGTAGTGATACACTTGATTATGACATACCCTTCTGAAGTCTCGATAATATCACTTACTTCCCCGGTTCCCAGATTAAATGCAGTAGTGCCGTACACTGACTCCATATCTCCTTTACCAAAAGAAATTGTGCTCTCATCAGCTTCATTATACTGAGTCATAAGTTCTTCAAAGGTCTTGCCATCATTTAACTCACTGACAATGCTTTTCATCCTGGTATAGATAGCTGCTTTCTCCGAATCACTTACAGACTTTTTCTCTCCACTTTCATCCAGAGTATAAGTCTTTAAAACAATCTGCTCAACAGTTATGGTTCTTGCTTCATCATCACTTATTTCGGGATTTATGTCCCTGATAATGTAGTCATACAGCTTATCAGCCAGAGCCCTCTCCTGATAAATAGAAGTTATGTCAGAAAGTGTAACCCCGCCCATGGCAGCTATATCACTTTCTGTAAGCTTACTGTAATATTCTTCAGCAGCCTGAGAAGATAGCAGAATCTCCGAATCATCCAGAACTATACCATTTTCTTTGGCCAGCAGATTCATGGTCTTTATCTGTGCAATCTTGGCAAGAACTGATTCTTTAAGTCTGTCTTCAACTGTACCCATATCAGTTTCTTTTTCCCAAATCTGACTTCCAAAGGCCTGTTCATATCCTTCCTGGGTATTAACCAGATAAACCAATGCCTCTGATAATGAACACGTCTTATCCTCTATCGTAAATACTTCATTTTTGGAAAACCCAGTGGTAAAAACAATTCTTGTTTCCGAAAGGTTAAGACCGCATCCGGTCAATGAAAGCGACATTGCCAGAGCAATAATAGCTTTACATATATTCAGTTTAAGATTATGTGTTTTATGTTTTTTTATTACCATGATATTCTGTTTGGTTCCTGAATAATAACCTTTATCTCATGTATTCTTAAATTAAAAATTCAGTTCATAGAGTCATTGTTTTTATGATACTTCTGGCAACCGACAACCCATTGGCACTGGCCTGCTGCAGACCTCTTGTAACTCCTGCCCCGTCTCCGATGGCGCGAAGTCCCTTAATGCTTGTCTCGAAGTCCTTATTTACAATTACCTTATTAGAATAAAACTTTACTTCCACTCCGTAAAGAAGTGTTTCATCCGAAGCAATTCCCGGTGTAACTTTATCAAGAGCCTGTATCATCTCATCAAGGTCTACCATTATTCTGTGCGGAAATACCAGCGAAAGATCACCGGGTACAGCATCCTTAAGGGTTGGAATAAGATTATTCCTGCAAAGTCTCTCTTCAGTTGTTCTACGGCCTCTCTTGAAATCACCGTAAGTCTGTACAAGTATCTTACCGCCGCAAAGCATGTTTGAGAGCTCTGCAATCTTTTTACCATATTCTATAGGTGTCTTGAAAGGCTTGGTAAAGTTCTTGGACACTAAAAGAGCAAAGTTTGTATTATTTGTCTTAAACTCTTTTCCCTTATAAGCATGCCCGTTGACTACTGCAAGGCCTCCCTCGTAATACTCTGTGGCAACTTCACCTGATGGATTGGTACAAAAAGTACGAACCTTATCATCAAATGTAGGTGTATGATAAATAAGCTTGGCCTCATAGAGGTTCTCATTGAGAAACTGCATAACTTCATCTCTTACTTCAACGCGAACTCCTACATCAACCGTTCCGGGCCTTGTCTCAATTCCGATCTCAACACACTTGTCCTTGAACCAGTCAGCGCCCTCTCTGCCAACCGCAGACACAATCTCTTTTGCCGTATAAACATCGCCCTTATCGGTTTTGACACCTGTTGCAACTCCATTTTGGGCAATTATGTCAGAAACAAAAGTATTAAACTCTATCTCAACTCCCTTGTCCAATATATACTGCTGGAGCCTTGAGTAAATCTTGTAGCCTTCCTCTGTCCCAAGGTGTCTGATAGGACACTCCACAAGCTTAAGGTTTGCGTTTATAGCTTTTCTTCTGATCTCACGAAGTTCTGCCTCTTTATCAACACCGTATACATTTGTATCAGCACCAAATTTTAAATATATTTCATCCGACTCGTGTATAAGCTTTGTTGCTTCATCATATCCCAGAATATCCGGCAGCGTTCCTCCCACATCAGGAGAAAGTGATAGCTTACCGTCAGAAAAAGCTCCTGCTCCCGCAAAGCCTGTGGTTATAGAACAAGGCTTGCATCCTGCGCAGGTCTTTGTAACTCTTTTGGGACAATTTCTTTTTTCGATGGAACGTCCTTTTTCTATCATCAAAACCTTAAGATCCGGTCGTTTTTCCATCAGTTCATATGCGCAGAAAATACCGCCCGGTCCCGCGCCAATAATCACTACATCATAATCTGAGTACTTTGCCATAAAATCCCCTCCTAAATCATGTAAGCACTCAATTATACCATAGCCTCACACAAAATTATGCATTCTTAAATTAAAAATTTAAGAATGCATAATTTTTAGCGGGAACTGCGATATTGAACAGGTGTCATACCGTATTTCTTTTTAAAGAGTCTGTTGAAATGCTCAACATTTTGGTATCCTGCAGCCTCTGCTACTTTCTCGACTTTCATGTTTCCGTTTCGAAGAAGAGTACTTGCCTTGTTAAGCCTTATCCTCTTTACATTCTCTCCAAAGGTCATACCGGATTTTTCCTTAATATACTTGGAAAGGTACGGCTTTGAAAGATAGAACTGCTTTGATAAGTCATCAAGAGTAACTGTCAGGTAATTCTCCTGAATGTAGTTGATAATTGAGTTTATCCTCTCATCCTTGCTATTCTTTATATCTTTTACCGAATCGAGCTGGTTGACTGCTATTACAAGAGCATTGATAGAAGACTTGATGATATCTTCATCAATTCCAACTCCCCAGAACTTCTTGCCATTATATGTTATGCCAACATATGTGCAGGCCTTGGAAGATGATCCTCTTGAAAGAGCGTGCTCTTCATAGGTTGAAAGCTCGTAGCTGACATTAAAATATTGTTTTATGGCATTGCTTACGGCATCAAGACGTCCATTACCGTTTGCCTCAACAATATGCTCCTTATCTGCATGTGAAATTGTAACTTCTGCAAGAATTCCGTCAATCTGTTTAAAATGAACAGCCGGAATCTTGAACACATTGTCGTTGTGAACGTACTTATCCTCAAATATCTGATAGATTCTGGCAGGTGACAGTTCAGCATGCTCTCTGTCAGAAATATCCTTAATAGTGTAGCTGACATCTGCCTGCATTTCCTTTGGAACCATCATACCGTAGTTGGTCTTAAGTATGTAGCTTACGCCGCCTTTTCCTGACTGGCTGTTAATTCTGATAACATCACCGTCATATTCTCTGCCAAGATCTTTGGGGTCAATAGGAAGATAAGGTACGGACCAGATTCCTCCGTCTTTTCCCTGTTCATGCCATGCAAATCCCTTTGAAATTGCATCCTGATGTGATCCTGAAAAAGCTGTAAACACAAGCTGTCCGGCATAAGGCTGTCTCTCATAGATACGCATTCTTGTAAGTCTCTCATATGTTTCGCCAATCTCAGTGATATGGCTGAAATCAAGTTTGGGATCAACGCCGTGAGAATACATATTGATAGCAAGAGTTACAATATCAACATTTCCGGTTCTCTCACCGTTTCCAAAAAGTGTACCCTCTATTCTGTCCGCACCGGCAAGACAGCCAAGCTCTGCATCACTGATGCCTGTGCCTCTGTCATTGTGCGGATGAAGAGAAAGAACAACCGCATCACGGTACTTAAGATTCTTGCTGATATACTCAACCTGAGTTGCAAATACATGCGGCATTGCAATCTCGACAGTTGTAGGAATATTGATCACCACTTTATTTTGAACAGTCGGCTTCCAGACATCCAATACCGCATTGCAGACATCAACTGCATAATCAACTTCTGTTCCCGGAAAGCTCTCAGGTGAATATTCAAAAGAAAAATTACCTGTAGTCTCTTTTGCAAGCTTATCAAGAAGCTTTGCCCCATCCACAGCAATCTTCATAACCTCTTCTTTACTCTTTTTAAACACCTGTTCACGCTGGGCAACAGATGTGGAGTTATAAAGATGGATAATAGCCCTTGGCGCTCCCTTAACAGCTTCGAAGGTTCTCTTTATGATATGCTCTCTTGCCTGAGTAAGAACCTGAACCGTTACGTCATCAGGAATCATGTTCTTCTCAATAAGAGTTCTGGCAAACTCAAACTCAGTCTCAGAAGCAGCAGGAAATCCAATCTCGATTTCCTTGAATCCAAGCTTGACAAGCATCGTAAAGAATTCCAATTTTTCATCAAGACTCATTGGTTCAATAAGTGCCTGATTACCATCTCTTAGATCTACACTGCACCAGATTGGCGGGTGATCAAGGTAATCTTTTTTTACCCATTCATAGGAAACTTTAGGTGGCATGAAATATTGGCGCTGATACTTGTTAACATTGTTCATATCGTACTCCTCTTGATGCTTTTTATTATAGTAGTATTAAATATGTTCATCTTTATTGATATTTTTTTGCAAAAGAGATTAATATTTCTCTGTTTTATTGATAAATATTATGTTAGCACAATTTTGTACAATTACATCATGGTGAATTTAATCACTTTTATTGATTAAAATTAATGTAGGATTTAAAACAATTAGTAGCTCGCGACTCTTCGCATCTGAACGTTATTGCGAAGCAATTAAATAAAAAAGAATCAGCCACGTTGGCAAGACGTGGCTGAAATAGGTAGGAGATTTCTTATGACTATGTATGTCATTTGACGTTAGCCTTCGCTAACAATATGTATGTTAGCATTGTCTAACACGTTTGTCAAACACTTTTTTAAAATTTTTTTATTTTTTGTTTATATCTCTTCCAAAACCTTAATAAGTGCATCATGAGCAAGGGTAAAGGCTTCGATTCCTGACAGTTTCCTGCCTTTGCCTGACGCAATTGATACATTGTTCTGCTCAAGATCTGCAAATCCAACAAAATCAAAAAGGTGTGGTTCGAGAGATAAAAATCCATCAAATCCCTTTTCGAAAAGTTTTGTCAGTATCATCTTTACATTTCCATCCCCAAGACCTGCAGGAACAACACTGCCGTCTTTTGAAAGCGCGTCCTTGACGTGAACATAAACAATGAAATCTTTCAAAAGCTCATAAGCTTCCAGCGTATCCTGGCCTACCTGAACAAAATTCGCAAAATCAAATATAGCCTTGAAATTATCCCCATAGAACTCATCCATAAGCTCACGGCATTCTGCTGCCTTGTCGCCATAGATTCCTTTTTCATTTTCATGAAGGAGTAGGATTTCTTCTGACTTTGCATAGTCTACAAATTTCCCAAGGCGATCAAAGACCTCTCCCTTATACATTTCATGTTTATCTTCAGGAACATAAAAACTGAACATTCTGATCCTTGGTGTTTCCATCATATGCGCAATCTCCACAGCCCTTTTGAACTCTTCAAAATGTTTTTCAAAAGGATCTGCTATCTGGATCTTGCCAAGAGGTGATCCAAGAGCCGAAAGGACTATTCCATTTGCATCCAGTTTTTCCTTAATTTCTTTTACCTTCTCGTTGCTGTGGAAAATAAGGTTGTTACCGTCAGCACCGCGCATTTCAATATGCTTCATGCCAAGTCCCTTTATTCCTTCTATCTGTTTATCAAGTTCAGGTGCAATTTCATCTGCAAAGCCTGTAAGAATGTATTTTTTATTCATGATCTGTCTCCCTATTTTTTGATTTCTTATACCCAACATTTGCCTATCTTCAATACGCTTTTAGTATGTTCCTGTAGTATCAAAAACTATTCCCTTATCTTCCTTCAGCTTCGATGTTGCTCTCCTTTTGTCCAATTCTCGAAAAAAAAGGTCTTCATCAAAAGGAAGCTCAATAGTCTCATCAAGCCAGGATGAAAGGTACATCGCATTTGAAAGAGTAAGCCCGTTGATTCCCTCTACTCCTTCTGCAACAAGCTCTCCTTTTCCAAGGATTTTATCCGCAAATGCCTTTAATACTCCAACATGCTGTTCATTGAGTCCATCTGTCTCAATCTCCACTCTGGTGCAATCCGGCTTTTTAAATCCCTCTTTTTCATGTTTGCAATGCTCAAAAACGCTCTCTGAAAGCTTGTCAAAAATAAGCTTGTCGTCTTCACAAACTATCTTGCCCATTTCAAAAGTAAGTTCAAGCCTGTTTGTTCCGGGAGCATCACCTGTTGTAGTGACAAATACTCCTGTAGCGCCATTTTCAAACTCCATATAGGCTGTAACATCATCTTCAACTTCAATGTCATGCCATTTTGCATTGTGACAAAAAGCTCTCACTTTTACAGGCATGCCGCAGAGCCACTGCAACAGATCAAGCTGGTGAGGGCACTGATTGATAAGCACTCCGCCGCCTTCGCCTGCCCATGTCGCCTTCCACCCGGCTGCATCATAATAACTCTGAGTTCTGTACCAGTCAGTAATTATCCAGTTCATGCGTTTTAGCGCACCAAGTTCTCCACTTTCTATCATCTCGTGGAGCTTTCTGTATACACAGTTTGTGCGCTGATTGAGCATAATGGCAAAAACTTTATCGCTCTTTCCTGCTGCCTCATTCATCTCTTTTACCTGCCTTGTATAAACACCCGCAGGCTTTTCAGTGATGGCATGAACTCCGTGAGAGAGTGCATAGATCACATAATCAGGATGCATATAATGCGGCGTTGCAACAAGTACAGCATCAACGTTTCCTGAGTCGATCAGTTCCTTTCCATCAGAAAAAAGAGCCAGATCCTTTGACAGTTCTTTTTCTGCAAATGAAAGCCTTTCTGGCCTGGTATCAGACACCGCAGTCAAAACCATATTTGGCACTTTGCCTTCCAAAATGCTGCGTGCATGGTTGGTCCCCATTCCTCCAATACCGATAATCCCAAGTCTTACCTTCTCCATGTAACCACCTTGTCAGTAATTATTTACCGACTCCTTTCCATGTATATTCCCCATAAAATCAATCAAAACATGTATTTAGGAATACTTTATTTTTCACTATTTTAGTCCAGTGGTTCATGATATGATATATACATAAAAAACTATTTATATGTATATTTCCGACTTTTTTTGCAGCTAGTATAATCTGCAGATAACTAAGATCTTTACTGAGAGCGTATG
Organism: Butyrivibrio sp.; assembly: GCF_017635265.1. GTDB lineage: Bacteria > Bacillota > Clostridia > Lachnospirales > Lachnospiraceae > Butyrivibrio. The sequence continues at coordinate 9,726 of NZ_JAGBLU010000006.1, read as the reverse complement.
AAACATCCGATTTTCACGCAGGGGCAGCCCTATACAATTGCATACAGAAAAAACAAGCCTCAAAACCCGGTTGCAATCCATTCGCATGACGCAGCAGAGCTTTATCTCACATTAACAGATTTAGAGGATGTGATCCTTGAGGATAAAGTCCTGAGGGTACCGGCTGGAACTTTGATAGTAATTCCACCCTTCTGCCTTCATCAGCTTTACCACAACAGTGATGTATTCTATGAACGTTTTGTCATCAACATTCAGATGAAATGGCTTGATGATGTATTTTCAGGGACAGATGATTCCCTGCACTACTTAGGCCAGAGCTCAGCTCCTGTTTTGATATCTCTATCTGATGATCAGTTAAAAGAAATAATAAATCAAATACGAAAAATGATAGTTTTGGGGAATGAATTTAACTCAAGGTCATTTTCAGAATTCTTTCTTCTGATGGCCAAGATCGACGAGGCAGTATCTGAAACTGTCTCTAAGAATAAAGATGTGTACAACACAAATAAAACTCAGGAAAAGGTCAGCGAAATGATCAGCTACATAAACGACCATATATGCGATGAAATATCCGTTTCATCTATCGCTGACCATTTCTACCTAAATCCTGACTATATTTCCAGGTTGTTCAAGCGGTATGCCCATGCTTCCCTGGGTAAATATATAAGCCTATCAAAAATGAGTGCAGCTCAAAACCTTTTAAAACAAGGTTTCTCCGTTAAAGAGGTACAGGAAAAACTAGGGTATTCAAGCTATGCTCACTTCTTTAAAACCTTCAAAAAAATCGTTGGCATATCACCAAGTACTTTTAGGAAAAACAACGCAAAATAACCAGATTACAAAACAAGTTCTTTTACAATATCCTTAAGCTCCTGCTTTCTGTCGTTTAGAAGCAGGAGTTTATTGTATTTATAGTAGGCATCATTTCCGGTCTCTCGGACAAATTTAAGACTGTGGTAAGCGCTTGATAGCTCCGTAAGGAAAATAACCATTTCCTGGCTTCCTGACAAAGACTCCTTATCTCCAAAGGTCTGCTCCAAAAACTCAAAGCTGTTTGTAAGATGTTTCCCAGTCTCCACAATCCTTGCCTGTCTTGCGTCTTCTCTTTCTTTGAACCAGCTCTTTGAGGTTTCAAACTGATCACAATCAGTTAACGTTAGTTTTTCCACAAGCTCTTTTAAAATAGTAACAACAAGTCGCCTTGTTCGCTCATCCTCTCTGCTGATCATGCCTATAGAAAGCTGATCCTCAGTCTCTTTTTCCAACAAAGCAGCCTTGTTATCCAGATAATCGCGCACACCTTCTGCATTCTCTGCCTGAAGCTTCCCTGCTGCCTTGATGATTTCAAAGAGCTCCTTTTGGACAGCCTCGTCCTGGGCATAATCTCTGAACTCTTCCATGAGCTTATCAGACAAAAGACCTATGATACTGAGCTTCTCATCGAAAGATCCTTTTCGTAAAGTCTCCTTATCCTCAGGAAATCTTCCCTCCAAAATATCAGGAATCTTGTAAAGCTCATTGTATCTTCTGTACAGCTCGTAATATGTTGCAAAATCCCTCGCTATTTCCTTATTCTGCAGATACTGGGCAGTAAGGTTCTCATCAACACCAATACCAAGTTTCTCATAAACCTTGATTATCCTCGATAAATCTTCCCAGCCCCTGGCTGTCACAAAGCTCCTGCCATTTACATCTGTACTTATGTTGTAGAAATTATCTTTTTTAATCTCAAGATAAGCCAAAATAGAGCCATGAACTCCCGCCTTGTAGGCGTAATCCTTCCAGGCTTCAAAATCCTCTTCTATATTGATCTGACGCACTCTGTCCAAAGTTACGATATCAAAGTCCCTGACTGACTTATTGTACTGAGGCGGATTGCCTGCGGTAACAATTATGTAGCCTTCAGGAAGCTTATGTGATCCAAAGGCCTTGTACTGCAAAAACTGAAGCATAGTAGGCGCAAGCGTCTCAGATACGCAGTTTATCTCATCGAGGAAAAGAATTCCCTCTTTTACCCCTGACTTTTCAATCTGCTCGTAGACAGCCCCAATGATCTCACTCATGGTGTACTCAGTCACAGAATACTCTTTTCCACCAAAGCTCTTTTCCGTGATCTTGGGAAGGCCAATTGCGCTCTGCCTTGTGTGGTGGGTTATCGTATATGACACAAGGCCGATTCCCAGCTCATGAGCTATCTGCTCCATAACTGCAGTTTTACCTATTCCGGGAGGTCCCATGAGAAGGATTGGTCTTTGCCTCTCCACAGGAATCTCATATTGTCCCACCTCATCTTTTTCAAGATAGGCTCTCACTGCATTTTTGACTTCAACTTTTGCTTCATCTATATTCATGATCTGCTTCCTCTTTAATCATACATACAATTTCATTGCCCAAACAGGCACTTTTTCATCCTCATAGTCGCCATCCTGTGGAAAAACAAATGCGGTATCATAAGCAGTTTCTTTTTCCGGATAGATGCCGTAGCCATCAGTAAAATAGACAAGGCCCTTGAGATTTTCAAACTCTCCGGCCGACTGCAACTTATCCACATAGTCAAAGACAGGCCTGAAATCCGTTCCATAGCCACCTTCAACATGTATACCGGTGGCATATTTCTTCATTGCATCTACGCTGTCAATAAGCTCATCCCTCTGAACCTGATCATCGCACTGGATAACATGTATTTTAATCTTTTGAAAAAAAGATTCCTCTGTAAAAAGAAGTCTTGCTGTCTCATTAAGAAAACGCTGAACAAGCTCATCCTTACAGGACGCCGAAGTGTCGATGGCTATTACCAGCTCTTTTACCTTACGAACTTCCTTAAACTCATTCTCCTCGATCAGAGGCATATTTCCATAGTGCTCTATTCCAAAGCTGTACATGCCATAGTCAAAGCTGTCCATGTCAATGCCGCCCTCTTCACGGATCACCTTAAAGCGGTTCAAAAACTCCCTGTAATCAGTCCGTGAAGTGTTCTCATACTTCAGTATCCATGCAAGTTTTCCGAGCTTGTCGCTATGTCTTTTGCCGATAGTTTCTATCTCGGTTTCCATACGCTTTGCTGACTTTTCCCAGTCTTTTTCTTTGTTCTGAATAGCCTTAAGGCGTCTGGGATTTACATACTTTTCTGTGGTCTTCTGATCTTCATTTTTACCTGAAGGCCCATCAAAATCCTCATCGAGCGGAGGCTTTTCTTTCTCATTATCATCAGGCTTTTGGTCGTCTTTTGGAAGTCTCTGCCAAAAGCTGTGGTCATCCATCTTAAACTCTCTTGAGAGCTTTTCTATTTCCAAAATATCTATGTCATTTTCAGGATCAGAAAAGAACTTGTACAGCTTTTCTACCGTCAGGACCTTCAGCTCTTTTTCAAGGCGCTCATACCACCTTTCGCGATAGTCCGATGTAACCCTGTAAATGCACTGATAGTCCATCCCATCAAGGATCATCTCCACCACTATATCAGCGCACAGGTCAAAAAGGTCCACATCCTCATATTTGGCCGAGGTGTACATGTGCCTGAAAATGCAGTGAAGTATCATGTGAAGATAGGTTCTGTTTAATTTCCCCGGCTCTTCCACAAACAGAGATGACACGTATGTCGGGTTATACCTGATGGACACAGCATCAGTACCTACTGTAGTCGTTGAAAGGTCCATCTCATAAGAGAGTGAAGAAAGAGCTTCTCCCATAAATCTCATGGCTACATAAAGCTCAGTCCTTGAGGCTTCAAGAACCTGCCTTCCTATCTTTTCAAGTTTTTCTCTGTAACTTATCTCCTCTTGTAACATAAGCTTATTATCATTCTCATTATATTGTGCTGACAAATCTGCCTAGCGGGTTTTCATGTACTTTCATAGCTCCCTTTGGGCAAAACTCCTGACAGCAAAAGCACTTAATGCACTTGCTTCTGTCAATCTCAGGGACCAGTAAAGCCTTCCCCTTCACATTTCTTTCTACCATTGTGATAGCCTTTGCAGGACATGTCTCATAGCATTTCTTGCAGCCAATGCATTCTGACGCCTTTACCTGTGGTCTTGTCTGTAAAAAGAGCTTTACCAAAGCGGCTTTCATCTTATTGCCAAATCCGTCTCCGCTAAAGTCAATCGACTGATGTATAGTTGCTCTCTTAAAATCAGCTATCTTAATATGCTCTCCATCAGATGAAGAAACAATATCAGCATCTGCAATGCTTTCAGGTCCAAGGCCCCTTTCAAAGGCCGCCATTATTGTGGGAACATCCCTGATACCCATTCCAATTATATCAGCACAGACCACGTCAAGAGCATAGGGCTTTTTAGAAGCCAGAACCGCCCCAATATGTCTTTTGTCTCCTGCTATAGGACCATTGCCCTCCATTCCGTCTATGGCATCAACGATATAAAGCTGCGGCTTAAAATACTCATTTAGGTCCACCATGACATTGGCAAATGCCATTTCATCCGGAAATCTCATGTGATACTGAGGCTTCATTACTCCGGGAATTGTCCCAAACATATTTTTAACAGCACAGCTCATACCCATCATGGCATGAGTCTTAAGCTTTGATATATTTATGATAGCATCCACATCATCAAGCCAGCCTGTATAGGTAAAAGTCTTTATGCTGACTGCATCTGCAAACTCTGCATCTTTTTCCGAAAAGTCTTCATTAAGCTTCACCTTTCCGTCAAAATCCTTTTCAAGTTCAAGAAGCCCGCATGCCTTATAAATTCCAAAGACGTAGCTTTTGTTAAACACACCTCCCGGGCTATCTCCAATGACAACCTTTGCCCCCATTTCTGTCAGGCGCTCACAGAGCCTTCTGGCAATCATAGGATGCGTTGTCACCGCCTTTTCCGGCGCTGCTGCCCCTACCAGGTTAAGCTTAAGTCCAACAGTCATGCCTTCCTTAACAAAAGAAAGACCATCTATCTCATCAATCGCCTTATCAAGGCTATTTTTCACCAGTTCTTTATCGTATGATGTACACTTTTCTACAGATACTTTTTCAAACACCCTTTACCCTCAACATTTTCACTAGAATTCAAATCTTGAAACACTGGCCACAGGTGGCTTCTTACTCCCTATCAAAACTGCGCTCAATAAAGTAAGTCCCTTTTCTGAAGCTAGCTTTATAGCATGATCCATGGCCTCATCATCAAAAAAAGGAATCAGCCTTTTTATCAGATTCATGGGAGAAACTTCATCTTCATCCAAAGAAGCATTTTCTCCACTATTTTCAATATTTTTTATGAGTCTTTCCACAATGCTCCTGCCATTTTTCTTAATAAACATCTCGTACCTTTCCCGGTACCCAGGAGCAAGCTCATAAGGGAAAAGAACTCTTCCTATGGCTATATCTTCGGAAACAGCGTTTCCATCTATAACAGCCTTTTCAAAAAGCTTGTCATACTCCCTGTAGTTCACGTCCTTTCGGTCAACGCATTCCCTGTAGATCATCCCGCTGCCACCAATGGAAAACTGGATTGTCCTTGCCATGGTGTTTTCAGAAAAATCGTAGACATACTCAGGAAAAACAAGACAAGATGTAAATCCATCTCTTTTGATCATAAATCTGAGAGTCCTGTCATTATCCGCAAGAAAGTTTCGGATGACCTCGTACCAGTTCCTCTCTATATGTATCTCAATATCAGACAAAGAGTCGCACTGCCTGCATACTCCGTCATAATAGTCATCAATACTGTCAAAAAGGCTTATTTTCCTTAGTTTCCTACAGTTATGAAAAGCAAACCCGAAAAGAGTCTTTATCGTATTCGGAAGAACAACACTTTCAATATCATCTCTTCCTGAAAAAGCATGATTCCCTACGGCCTCTACCACATAGCCATCAATCCTATCCGGCACAACCAGCTCTCTGACACTTCCCTCAAATCCTGTAATCTCTGCAAACTTATGACTGTCTTTTTTACTTACATTTATTACATATAAAAATGGCATATTGCCTTCACCCGACCTTAAATAGATTCCACCTCATAATAATATACATTCTTAAATTTACCAATACAAGAATATATAAGTGCCTATGGAGTTTGGGAAATCTTTGCCTCTTAAAAGGTAAATTTAATCAAGAGATATCAAATAAAGTTTTTCCAGAAAAAAAGCAAAGGTACAAAGACTCAAAAATAGAACCCAATTCAAAAATTGCAAAATACAAAAAATGGGACGAAACATCAATTAAGAAGAGAATAGATGAACTATATAGTTATGCCCCAAACATATGGAAAACAGAATAAAGATGCTTAACTACAAAATTCAAAAGCGGCTTTGAAAGCCGCTTTTGTTGTATGCCTATTGATCCTTTTTTGTTTGTTTTTTCTTGAAACAGTTTGGACAACCTGATCCTATAGTTCTTGCATATGGTGGAGATTGCCAACTATGACCACACTTTGAACACTTCCACCATATTTTTTTTCTACTTTTAGGTAAAGTATTTTCAGGAGTGTCTTCTCCATTTTTACTAAAATCCCATTCTTTACATAGCTCTGGGAACAGAATGCCTATGTTATTATTTTCGCTAGCAACTCTTCCCTTGCAAGCAGGACACCCTCTTCCATTAGCACGTGTAGAAGGCGGTGCTTGCCAACTATATCCACACTTTGAGCATTTCCACCATCTTTTCATATTGCTTTTTGTAGCAATACCCACATAAGAGCATCCGTTTTTTTCCACATCCCACTCATTATATAGCTCTGGATATTGCTCTAAATACTCGGTTTTTCTTCTGTTCTTTATAACACAAGAAGGACAGCCAGTCCCCCTAACTCTATTATTGATTGATGATTCCCAACTGAATCCACAGGTCTGACATTTCCACCATACCTTTGAATGGCTCCCCTTTTTCACTTCAGAAGGTGTTAGCGGAGCATTTCTATCATAATCCCATTCTATTGCAACTTCAGGATTTGTAACTTCTAAATTATCAGATTCGTCAACTACTCTTCCTAAGCATTTAGGGCATCCACTCTTTTGCATAGTTCTATTACTGATTGCGGTATTCCACGAGAATCCACATTTAGAACATTTCCACCATATTTTTTGGCTTGAATATGGCAAATACTCATAGGGTCTCTTGTTCCCATTTTTTTCCTCATCCCATTCTTTTACAACATCAGGAAAAACGGTAGCTAAATCATTTTCCCCCTCTATTGGCAATCGACCTGAACAGTATGGGCATTCTCCAACGCCCTCCGTTTTGCTGCTTACAGCCATCTTGTAGCTATGACCCCTGTCACATTTCCACCAATATGACTTTTGTGATTTACAGGACACTTTTGAAGGTGGAACTGTATTCTTAGACACACTCCATTGTTGCATCAAATGAGGATATTGAGATTCCAAATCATTGAAGCCTTTAAGTACCTTATGATACGAACAATATGGGCATCCAACACCTGATGAACACCTAGAATCAGGGGTGGTCTTATATGAATGTCCTAGTTTACATTTCCACCAAACACTAATAGATGAATTCGGAGTAATATTCTGAGGCAATAGCCCCTCATTTTTATCATAATCCCATTCCTCGGCTATATTCGGATAAACAGAAGCCAACGATTGTTCAAGCATTATAGAGCTAAACTGCGCACGTATTTTCAATATATCCCTAGATATGTCAACATATTCAGGATCATCTTGTACAACACCAACTCTGTTACAAATCATTTGTATCAGCTGTTTAACAGCTTTTTCCATGTATGAATAGTTGCTTCTGGGATTATCAGTATAGATTTCTACCGATGAATCGTTTAATGGCTCACAACCAAGTTCTCTTATGCGGTACAAAATAACACCATTTTGTTTTAATAGAAGTGTCTTCCCTTTATCCCTTTCTTTTGTCTTAGCTGTATGCCATTGTTTGCCATCGTATTCAATTCCAATTTTATATTCCGGAATATATACGTCTATCTCAGTAGTTCTGTCAAGATAGTCAGGACGATATCCATTTATAGCTGACGGAAAAAGTCCCTTAATATAATAAAACACCACTTGTTCAGCTACTGAAGAATGCTGCCACAATGCACAAGTAGGGCAACCTGTTTGACTTATTGTTACACTTTTAATTGTTGTCCGCCATGAATGACCGAATTCACATTTCCACCATACTTTTTTATGTGAACCAATGCTGACAGAATCAGGAGTAATTTCATTTTTGTCATAATCCCAATACTTTAAATACTCAGCTGCTACAGTTTCTAAATCATTAAACCCCTTCCAAACATACATCCCCGAACAATATGGGCAGCCACTTTTTTGGTTTACTCTATTATTTATTGCAGCTTGCCATGTATGATCATTTTTACATTTCCACCATACTTTCCTCCTTGAACCGCAACTAATGGCATCTGGTGATATGTCTGTATTCCTCTCATAGTCCCATTCACCAAGTAAAGCGCCTGCTTGACTTTCAAAATCATTAAAGCCTTTCAAAACCCTATTTCCCGAACAAAATGGACAACCTTGCTTCTGAAGAGTTCTGCTTTCAACTGCCATATCCCATTCATGACCACATTTTCCAATCCACCAGACTTTTTTATTACTAGCATAAGTTATTTCACTTGGTTGAATGTCTTTATTTTTTTCATAGTTCCATTCACTAAGTAAATCTCCAGCTTGGCTTTCAAAGTCATTAAAACCTTTTAAAGTTCTTCTTCCAGAACAATATGGACAGCCCTGTCCCTGAAGGGTTCTGTTTCCTACTACCATATCCCATTCATGTCCACATTTCCCAATCCACCAAACTTTTTTCTTGCTAGCATATCCTATAGAGTCAGGTGATAAACCATTATTCTTTTTATAATTCCATTCTTTTGCAATATCTGGTCTTTTGGATAATAAACTATTTTCCATATTCAAATCCTTAATACAATCCTAATTATGTTGATAAGTATTTTTTAGATCACGCGCCAAATTATATTTGGTTGTTTGTTCAGCTGGTGTCAAATAGTTGTAACTATTCTCGATATCTGAATAGTACATTTCAAAAAACGTTCCCCAATCCTCACGGTATTCTTTCGGCACTGAATGTTTATCTGCAATTGCACTTATTGCTTTCAGGTCGATATTTAAAATTTCAGCGCCAATTATCCTTGCCAAACTTTCACTCCCCATATTTTTTTGCCCAACTATCAATTGTTTCGTCTACCAAGTCATTATTGATGTCTAACTCCTTTATTTTCTTCTTTAATGCGTAAATTGACATTCCCTCTTCTTTCAGTCTTTTTTTGAATATGAATTCCACAAATGGTTTTAGATTTTTGGGAAATGTGAGATTTTGTATTACTGCAGATACAATCCGTCTATTATCATTAGAAAGCATTTCATATAGATCATTAAACTCTTCAGATGAAAGACCGGATTGATTGACTAACTTTTTATTCATCGTCTCGTCAAACTCTGTTTTCATTTAATAGTTCTCCTTAGGGTTATATTTTTTCTCACCTATATCCACCAAATAGGCAGTGGTAGATTGAAATTGTAACAAAAATGATCCGTGAAACAGCCACATATATAGGAAGGAGGCATAAGACTGTTCGTTTTGCTGTTTCACAAATATTATATCAAAACCAAAAATAATTATTTGCATAACAGTCCAGCTAAGAAATGTCAAGGAGTAAATTGAAAATGTTAGAAATTAGCCATTACCTGCATTTTGGGTAACCTTAATAAAGCTAATTCATTTATAGCACATTGAAAATGACAAATTAGATATCAGGCAGCTTTTGTAGT
>NZ_JAGBLU010000037.1 GCF_017635265.1 Butyrivibrio sp. | reverse complement strand
GTAGTATAATCAAGGGCTATAGCCTGCTTTTTGGTTTCAGGAATAGCCGCTATTCCTTCGTTTAGAAGTTCAATGCGTTTTCTTCCCTCGGGGGTTTCAAGAGTTCCGGCACGAAAATCCATTGAAAACATGGCAGAAGGCTGTACTTTAAGGTCTTTATAGGATGGCTTTTGAAGCACATAGCTCCACGTATATGAGTTATGTAAAAGTGCATCTACCTCTTCATTTCTAAGTGCCTTAATGCAATCAGCCATGGAATCGTAAAGAGATATCGTTATTCCAGGGTATAACTGCTTTACAGTTTCTGCTACTCCGCCCTGTGATTTGAGCATACCTACTCTTATAGTATTTATGTCTGAAATAGAGTGCTTGTCTGTAGTTACAATGGTAAATGGGGTCTGGATGAGATTGTCTGATACGATGGTTGCCTGACCAGATGCGCTTGAAACAGCACTTCCAAAGGGCATAACAAGATCGTACTCAGTATTATCAAGAGCTTCCTTAAGATTTGATTCACTTATTGCTTTAAATGTGACATTGAAACCAGCTTCCTTGGCAGCGGATTCCATAAGATCAACGCCGATTCCAACAATCTCCCCGGTGTCTTTGTTTATATAAAACATAGGACATCTGTCTATAGGCACACCTATTGTAAGTTCTTTATCAGGGGAATCAGACGATGCAAGAACAGGCATGATAAAAACACCTAGAGATATCACCAGGAAAAGGATAGCTATGCTGATAGAAGTATAGATCCTTTGAGAATTCATAATACACATGCCTTACCAATATTATTATACTTTAGAGGTATCCATACTTAATTCTAACATTTTTTATATAAAAATTTGATTAATTATGAATAACATATCGATGAACATTGAACTGCAACTATGAGCCTTCAATAAAAAAGCTTCACTACATTTCTGCAGTGAAGCCTATTAGTCCATATTTAGTTAAATGCCTGCCTTCCTACTATCCTGTAGCTTTTATTCCACTTCTGCTCTACACCTCTCCAGCTGTAAGTGAGTTCACCATTCGGATAAAGGCAGATCGACTTCGATGTTATCTCAGAAGGATTATCTTTAGAGTCATAATATGCTCCGCCACTTGCCCTTTGGGACATCTTTTTGTAAATGAAACCATCAATAGTTATTACTTCCGGAAACTGTGTGATCATGATCACTCTCCATTGGAATAAATAAGGTTTACGGGTTTCTTATACATAATATTGTAGTACCATCATTGTTATAATACAAGATGGTGTATTTATTCATTTTTAATATAAGGACAATATCCTTCACGTATTCGCTAAAAAAGGAAAATAAGCTAGCTTATCACACTGCATCTGTCATATATTTTCAATTTCCCTTGTTCTACTATGATATTAGCAAGAGTCCACCCTGGATGTTTACGGAGGAACAATTATGTATGATGTAAGAACAAGAGAAATTCAGGAAGCGATTGGAGCTGCTGATGTGGCACTTAACCATCTCGAAAGGGCAAAAAGAAGCCTTTCCAGCGCAAGCGGATGGGGATTATTTGATACTCTCGGCGGCGGATTTATCAGTGGTCTTATTAAGCATGGCAAAATGAGCGATGCCGAACATGAGATAAATGAAGCAAAGAAGGCATTATCCAGATTTTCAAAGGAACTTCGCGACGTGGATGGTTATTCATCAGTTCACATTAACGGATTCCTTACCTTTGGAGATCTCTTTTGCGATGGCTTTTTAATGGATGTAATAGTCCAGTCCCAGATTGGGAAGGCCAAGAGGGAATGCGAAAACGCAATCTCTCAGGTCACAAAAATACGCAACGACCTAAAGAGAATGCTTTAATTTGTTTTACTATAATTTTGTATTTGAAGGGGATTACGCAGATGAAAAAATTAGAATCACAAATTGCAGAGTATGTTGGGAATTATACGCGCAAACACGGCTTTCCTCCGACTGTAGAGGAACTTATAAACACCTTTGGAGTCTTACATATCATGTACGTGATGTTTTATGTTTTAAGCCTATATAGGATTGGCATGATCAGGAACTCACTGTTCTTTGGAACGGGTAATCTTCAGCTCATTACAATGCAGGCAAGTAGGTGAGGGGGCTTTTAAGCCCTTTCTCTTTTATTCCACAGCATTTTTCTCGTAGCTCCACTTTGCAATATCTGCAATAAGTTCATAAGGAATGTCTTTATTATATGGAAACTGGATTGCGCCTTTGCTGGTATTATAAGCAGCAAGTCTGTCTTCGAATGCTTCGATTGCCTCAGGGCCAGGATAAATGCCAAGATGACTCTTTGCAGGCGCAAAGTGTATTATGTTTTTTCCCTTTCTGAATGTCGGCATATTCCAGGAAATACACTCTTCTGCATCAGGTATGGCTTCTCTGATTGTTTTATATACTTCAATAAGAATCTCTTTAATCTCGGAATCAGACTGTAGGTTTATAAAATCAATGATTTTCATGCACTATACCTCTCCAATAAGCATTTCAAGGGCAACGTTCATTATTTAACAACTAAAACCCGGTATTTGTCAATAAAAAACTCCCCCGCTTCAAAACAGCGGAGGAGTAAATTTATTGTTGATAGCTGCTTCATGACTTACGGTCTTCTGTGCAACTTTTTATTGCACTTAGAATCTCAGATTTTTGATATGGCTTGGTAACAAAGCCATCAGCTCCATACTTTTCAGCTTCATCCCTCATTTCTTTCTGTCCTTCAGCCGATAGAATTATCACCTTAACTTCAGGATTGTGCTCTTTCATCAGCTTTAATGCCTCTATTCCATTCATTTGAGGCATAGAAACATCTAGAGTGACGACATCAGGAGCTGTTTTTTGAAATTCTTCATAGCCTTCTTTGCCATTTACAGCTTCGCCAATCACTTCGAAACCTTCAGTTTCCAGTATATTTCTAAGCAATTTGCGATTAACCGGAGAATCGTCAACAATAATCACACTTGCCATAAGCTCACCTTGCAATCAGTCTTCCTGCGGATCCAAGTATACTTCTGAGATATACTTCTCAATTTCAGCATATCCCTTTTCGCCAATTCCCTTTACACTTCCAAGTGTACCCCTGTTGTATGTGTGTATTAAGGCGAAAACATCGGTTATATTACTTCTTCGAAGAGCCCAGTATGTCCTGTTGCAGAAGCCACATGTCTCAATCGCTCTTTCTTTATATATATTCTTTTCTGTGATTCTTCTCACTCTCATTCCCTCTTACATAAGACTCCAAAAGCATTATATCAACGGAATATAAACACGCGATAAACGCTATATTATTTATTGATTAATCTTTTAGCCCGGAGAATCCTTGAATATACTGTGTCTTTTCAGGCAGAAGTTCATACTTTTTTAATCTTAGTCAGCCGCCTACCACTATGTCTTATATCCTTAATACTCTTTTTATCATTTCTTTATATCATGAACAGTTATAAGACACATTTTTGTACTAACATAATCGGAAAAGGTTGAATGATATCCAGGAGGGTCCCAAATGAAGAATAAAGAAATGCCAATTTATTAGGCGAACTCCAAAAACTATAAATACTATAAGATTCCGCGGGAAATATATAGATGCAGATATTTTAAAATCGAAAATAAGAAACATCCTTACTGCGACGGCATTTGCCGGCGGACTTGCTGCCATTGGAGGCATCATCATTTTCTAAAATTTGTACGAGAGGGATTTTTTATGAATTGCAAAAAATGCGGTGAAGAAATGACGAAAATCACAGATAAAGGAATGACCGGGTATATCTGCCTCCACTGTGGAAGCAGCTTTGTACCCCAAAATGAAAGTGATAAAGTTGATTCCAAATGTGATTCAGCTTCCGATAAAAGGGGATAATCTGATATGAGTTCTGAAAGCAAAAACAATCACGACGATAAGGGTAAACTCTATGCTGGTGCAACTGCACTTATATCTGTATTGGCAGTACCAGTAACCATTCTGGCAGGACTACTATTGTCAAATAAGCACAAAAATAAAAGCTCTTTAGTCAGGGGCTTTTGTCTTACTTTTTTGATGCTGTCGCCAACTGCTATGAAATAGCACTGCTTATTTGGCGAAGCTAATGGTTTTCTTCTAATGTAAAACATCCTATAATCCGATATAGATAGTAGAAAGGAGGAAGATATCCGATGAATAATCTTCCAAAAAGATGAAGTACCGTCACTGCGGCAGGCTCCCGGTGGCGGTACTTTTTTGATATGGCGGGTTTGCTTCGAGTCATTTCAAAAGCTTTCCGTCTTCCGTTGTAAGCTGCTTAAATATCTTGTCCAAATAGATCTTATGCGCAATGGTTATGGAGATATTCCTCGAAATCTGCTTTAGCTCAGACCCGGAAGTTTTTGCCGCAATCTCCCTGTTCTCAAATACTGCCTTGAGCACAGAAGGAAACTCCTCCCGAAAGTATTCATACGCAGTCTTAACATCACAGCTCTCCTTCAGCAGCCTTATCATAACTGCTACGTCATCAAGTGAGAGAACGTTTTTTGCCATGGCTATATAGATAAGGCAGGCAATCTGGTCGCGGCTGTACTGCTTCCTCACAGGATTGTCCACAATTCCCTTTTTTACATAATTACTGATCATGGATCCGGTTAAATCTGCTTCTCCTAAAGGTGCAAGCACCTCATTTATATACTTTGAAACCTGTTCAAGAAAAAGCCCAACACCAGGTATCTCGCTATACTGTGGCAGTGAAAAATCTATATCCATCAAATTATTCTCCTTGTAAAATCAAAACATCGATACATCATGCGGTCCTTAAAAAACCATGAATATAATATCATATTCCATGATGAGTATTCAATATGTTGCGACGAGTTTTCGAAAAACTCTTGACAAGTTATCCGAATATCTCTATCATGTTCTTAATCGGTTTTTCAAAATCCGATGTGAGGATATTAGGAGGTCGATATTATGGTTAGCGTAACCACAAACCCATCACTTAATATTGATAGAATCGATCCTTGCCAACTGTTAAAGGAACCTGTTAGCTGTCTTACCCATGCCATTGCCTGTGTTGCAGCTGTATTTGCATCTCCTGCTCTTCTTATTCATGCTGCAGGTCACATGGCCGGTCAAGGAAAGCTTATCTCTTTGGCAATATTCATGCTCAGCATGATCCTACTCTACGGAGCCAGTGCTACCTATCATGCTGTATGGTTTGAGGGTGAAGCCGGGATGGTCTTTAAGCGCATTGACCACATGATGATCTTTGTACTCATAGCTGGCAGTTATACACCAGTCTGCATCTGCGCTCTTGGGAGCACCGGGAAATATATGCTGACCACCGTCTGGATATTGGCCTTTGCAGGAATGATATTTAAGCTGTTCTGGGTGACATGTCCAAAATGGCTGTCTTCTGTGATGTATATCAGTATTGGCTGGATTGTTGTATTCGCTTTGCCACAGCTGATTACAAACGTGAACTTAACTTGTTTTTCCTGGCTCCTGGCAGGTGGAATAATGTACACCATCGGTGGAGTAATCTATGCACTTAAGCTGATAAAGTTCAACTCCCGGAATTCACTATGGGGTTCACACGAGATCTTCCACCTCTTTGTTATGGCCGGAAGCCTTTGTCACTATATTTCTATGTTTTACCTATTCACGTGAACTACCACGCACCTAAAGGTACGTGGCTTCCTGCTTCAACCACTACTGCGCAGGCTACAAATTTACTGTAACGATGCGTCTTACACAATGTCCACAGGTGTTATGTTCGGGTGGTTCCCACCCTACAGTATTATATAGCCTACGCTAATTGTAATATACGAAGGCCTTCGTTTTTGATATTAATGGCAGCGTTAAGATCTCGGTCAATGGTGAGGCCACAATCACATTTGTAGACACGCTGCTTGATAGTAAAACTAAATTCTACATAGCGAAAACCTAGGAATTATGCAGATTTTAATTCTACTTTTTCTCTCTTATCAATAGTTAAAAATTAGTATATAATGCCTTCATAGTCACATTTTTTAAGTTTTTCTGCATACCTAACAGGCATCTGGAAAAAAGTGTGCAGGACTAAATTCCACATGCCTTTGGTGAAAGACTAAATTCTATGCAGTGAAACTTGCCTGTGTGATCTATGGTTTTATTTTACTAATGCTGGTATCAGGGTTACATCATCTGCAGGTATCTCCTTGAGACCTAATGCTTGGTGTAGCCTGTTATCCAGCAGTAAAAGCGATATCTCATACGGACTGTGTCCGTTCAACATATCCCTTTTCTCGCTGTTGATGTGGTTAAGAAGTAGCAGCGTCTTTGCATCGTCCATCTTTTCGAAAGAAGACTTCTTAGGCAGTACATACCGGATATACTCGTGATTCTTTTCTAATGCACCTTTTTGATCTGAGCGATTAGGATCACAGTAATATATTCTTGTTCGGATTTCGCCATACTGGTCAGCTTCAAGTATTTCAGGATATTGGAATTCACTGCCGTTATCAGTAAGTATTACTTCAAAGAGTTTTTGAAACAGTTCTATACCAAGTGCTTCAGTTAAATAATCAAAAACTCTTAGAACCTCCGCCTGAGTCTGCTCTTTGAGCAGGAACATGAGCATAAGGTTACAGCTTCTGAACAACATAGTCAGAAAACAGGGCTTGGTTCCTTTTCTGCCTTCAACAGTATCCATTTCAACTATGTTTACCGGATGCTCTTTCTCAATAAAAGCGAGAAAGTCTTTGTAAGTACGGCCTTTTCTGAATGCTCTTTCCTTAATTGGAGTTTCCGTGGAACTTTT
>NZ_JAGBLU010000036.1 GCF_017635265.1 Butyrivibrio sp. | reverse complement strand
GGACCAGAGATTTGCTTACAGCTTCCTTCAGATTCCACCTCACGATGGACACCCTTGCTGTTCGGCTATACACTTCCCACTATCTGGGTGTGTTTGGGACTTACACCCGTTAGAGCGCGCCCATGGCGCGCAAACTGAAAAAAGTGGGCATCAGCCCACTTTTCACGTCTTCAATCATCAACCTCTTTGTAGTAATATCCTTTACCATCACAGTATGTGCAGATTGTGTTGTACTTTAATTCTCCGGTGCCTCCACATCTAAAACACTTAAACTCCACTTCTTTCTGATAGAATCTTTTCCTGATCTTTAACATATTTTCTTCCTCCTGCATTTTAATGGTTTTCGAATTACATCCTCTAGGATTAAGAAAATAATAAATCAAAGGTTTTTTTTAGGAAATTCCATTCACAATGAATAAATGAAACAAAAATGAAATATTCTTCGATTGTCCATGACCGTAATATAATAAACAAAATAGACCCTATATATATATTGTTAAAAGCAGCAAATTAATGAAAAGGCTCTAATTATGAATAAAAACAGACCATTTTTAGTTCTTTTAGCAACAATTATGCTATGTTCTTTCATGTCTACTACAGTTTATGCCGCACCAAAAACCATGAGTGATGGACAGCTATTTGATGCTCAGTTCTACGCAGACACATATCCAGATGTAAAAGCCGCATATGGATATGATGAAGAAAAACTCTATGCTCACTATCTTGCATTTGGCAAAGCAGAAGGAAGACTCCCATATGCTAATGCCACTGCAACAACAGCTCCGCAGACAAATGATTTGGTTATCGGCAACAAAGATGAAACTGCGGAAAAGCAAGCAGATATGCAAGCCGGCTACTCAGCATTGCCACAAAACGTAAAAAATTACTATAACAAGAAGAATATTAGAATATATGCTGCAACGCGAGAATATATAGGAACAGTTAATACCAGGCAGAGCCTAGGTTACTCTTATATAACCTGGGATGATGGTGGTAACTTTATCTCAGCAGATGTCTATGTTTGCGGAACCACATCTTCTTTTATGCCTCCAGTGTATACCTTATATCATGAATTAGGGCATGTTCTTGATTATGGATACAGATATTCTAGAAATTGGGAAGGTTGGACGGAAATGCAACCGTACAGCCCCACTCAGGTATATAGTTCAGGCGAAGCCTTTGCAGAGGCATTTGCAGCATATTTCACACGACCCGAAAAGCTCAAAAACGTTGCCCCTAACGCATACTCATATATTGAAAATATCATTATAAACATGCAATGATTTGTATTTACCATACTGAGCGCGGCATTAAAGTCCATATAACTTATTGCCGCGCTTTATCATTACAATAATTCTGCCATATCACCAAGTATATCAATTATGTCCTGCTCTTCATCTGTTATCTCAGCAGCGTCCCACTCCATGACAAACGCCGCATAAGAAGCAAATGCCTGGAACATCTTCGGATCTTGGACTATAACATCAAGAAATGCCTTTGCTCTATTAGCAGCTTTCTTGTTCATTTCTTTCATATCCTCTTGAGAAATACCATACTTAGAATGGGCATCCTCAATTATTTCTCTAAACATGTAATTCGCAAGAGCCTTTGGCCATACCTTCCTTAAGTCCTGCTCTTTGGCTGTTACCATCTTCAATAGCATGAGATCAGAATCATCTTTCTTTTTCATCATGAAACCTCCAAGTGTTTTATATTTTAATGCTAACACTTACGACTTGAATTTGGTTCAAGACAGAAAAATATTTGATAATTCCATGCTATCATTTTGGAGTTGCGTTTTTGCGCAACTTTTGAAAATTTATAATATTTTTTATGCTGCTATTGGCTCCTGCCTCTTATGGATGAGCTCGTACAGTTCAAATGCAAGAACCTCTGCAGCCTTGAAGTCCTTTATCTTCTGGCCTCTTACCTGCCACAATCTGTAATTGTCACAATATATCCCCCAGCTGTCATATCTCCCTCTCACAAGAGTAATGTAAGTCCCCTTGTATTTCTTGCTGTATGTACCCTTTGCCGGATTATATTTCCAGGGCCTTTTCAGATAATTCTTCTTGCGAAGAAGCATGTTCTTAAGGGCATTTTCATTTTTCCTTGGATTCTCATAATCTCCGGACATCTTCTCCGCACATACACAGCCCACCCTAAGTTTTCTGAAATAACTCTCATTCTTCATGATGTGAACATACCGGATTTTCTCATTTCCGCACATCTCACACTGCTCATATTCAATTTCATCGCTGGATGAAGCTCCATCCCCAACATCAATTACTCCTTCACACTTCCAACCTCTGTGCGGTACTCCCTTAACATCCCATAAATTCATCGCTATCTCCCCCTCTCTTTCAAGATGCAAGTATATTGCTGAGTTTGTCAGTGATATCCTCAATCGCAACACCCACTGCTACTGCGCCAAATGTCACAAGAAATGCCGCAAAAGAGAATGCGACACCCATTATCACTGCATCCCACATCTTCATGCTGATATACATCACGATTATTACAAGCATCAGCAAGTAAAACAGGCCAAGAATCACGCAACCAATCTTGGACAGAACACCTACCCAGCTCTTGATAAAGCACATGATCAAAAACAGCGGAAACAATGCAATTTTCAGTAAAAGCTTTAAGATAAACATAATCAACCCTCCATCAATTCTTGATTGTCATTTTCTGTTACGCCAAAGCCATATCTCATACCATGATTGACTTCAGCCGCTATCTGCGCAACGTGAGTAGTAGACACGTTATACAGCATTGTCAGCATATATGCTCTCGGATTCTTGGGAACCTCAGTAAGGCTTTTCCAACTAGCCACAACGTCCTCAATCAGCATATTATCAAGCTTCATGAACCTTCCTTTTACCGAGTTTATGTCTCTTTCCTCGCTGCCAATCCATATCTTTGGACGGCTAGAAGTAAGGACATCAACCAAAAGGTCCTCAATTCCCCTTATAATCCCCGCGTCCTCCGGAAACCGCTCGCACAATACATCCGTACCGATATCCTCTTTGACATAAGCTCTTGTTGTCGCTTCATCTTCCTCCGATCTCATCACATACATCTTTGTAGCCATAGTATTGCTGGGATAGATACGGATAAGATTTTTATTATAACTATTTTTATTAATATTTTTATTAATGCGTCCCAAGTTTTGGTCGTTGCAACTACCAAAATCTGGTATACCCTCTTCAAAATTTGGATTTTCGTCCAAATTTTGGGATTCTAAATCAGAAGCATTCGTGTATGAATACCTAGTTTTGGTATTCTGCATATAATCCAAATCTTGGAATTCACATTCATCCATGGTCACATTATTTTCTGCTTCGACAATCCTCATAACATATATCCGGGACTGTCTTCCTTTTCCCATTTTGATACGTTCTATCAGCCCCATTCCTTCCTCTGCATCAAGCTCATCAAGAAGTTTAAAAATTGTGTTTCTACTAAGCCCCATATCCTCCTGTATAGTCTGCCAATCGGCATTCTTGCCCTTAACATTCCAAAGCCCCGTCACATCCGAATACTGAACCCCCATGACATTACGGTCAAAAAGATACCCTGCCGTCTGGAAGGTCTCACGCATGAAATCTTCTATATATTTCGGGTCTATCCATGTGGCTCCGAGACGCACCTCTATATCCGATGCTTCAAGGTCTTTTGGCATCACCTGTTCCAGATGCGCCACATTTACCTGATACTCCGGGTGGTTTTCCGCATAATTCCTCGCTATAGAAAGTTTCTCACGGACATTGCCGGATAAATATTCATCGGCAGTTTCCCACTGATCTGTCAGAGGATTCTGGAATATAACACCTGCAAGCTCCTCTGTGATCTCATCTTTACTCTTTCCGGTAAGCTCTGCCATATAGTCAAGGTCTACCTTGGCTTTTTCAGCCAGGGATACCGCCAGTGCTTCGCTTGCCGTATCAACGCTCGTCACAACCTCTGCGTGCTTGATCGTCCGCTTCGTGAACATATCCGCTTTTCCGAGGAACTTGCCCTCATCATCCAGCTTCTCAAGCGAGCATAACAGGCAATAGCTGCTGTCCTGGTTGAAAGCCCGCTTGTTGGTCTGTGAACTGATGAGTCCGTATTTATCTGAAAACTTATCATACAGTTCATTAAGCTCTGCCTGCTTCGCCGTTATCGCCGCATCAGGGTAATCCTCCATCTGCATTTGGATAAGCTCCTGTGTGCAGTCACGGATTCCGATCATGCCCTTAATTCGATCCTCCATGGTATCTGACACATCCGCAGGCTTCATAATGGAATTCTCACGATAATACACATGATCATCCACCATACAGAAGCTGTAGTTTTTCACATTCGGATCAGCCGGTATCACTTCAAGATCTGACTTGCCCAGTTCATCCGGCGCAAGCTCTACCGCTTCATAATCCGCATGGATATTGCTGATAGCTTCACGAAGCTGTTCTTCAAAAGGTCTCGACTCATCCGGCACACAGGTACTCTCCATACCGAAAGGCCCCGATACCATCTCCATCTTTCCTACGATCATCTCGGGATGGTCGGCAAAATACTGGTTCATGGCGATGCCATTCTCGTCCATTCCAAGATGCACCCAGTCCGGCTCTATATCCATGAGCCTGTCCCTTTTCTGGAAAAAAAGAATGTCGGACGTTACTTCTGTTCCGGCATTCTCCTTAAAGGCTGTATTGGGGAGTCTCACCGCTCCTAATAGCTCCGCCCTCTGTGCAAGGTATTTTCTTACCTGCGGGCTTTGCTTATCCATGGTTCCCTTGCTCGTCACAAAGGCTACGATACCACCAGGTCTTACTTTATCCAGGGTCTTTGCAAAGAAATAATCATGAATCTGGAAATTCAGCTTATCATATGGCTTGTCGCTGACCTTATAATTCCCGAAAGGCACATTTCCGACCGCCACATCAAAGAAATCATTCTGAAAATCGGTCTTTTCAAAGCCGCTGATACGGACATCCGCCTGCGGATAGAGCTGTTTTGCGATACGGCCTGTCAGATCATCCAGTTCTACGCCATAAAGTTTGCTGTCCTGCATGGCTTCCGGCAGCATACCGAAGAAGTTCCCAACACCCATAGCAGGCTCAAGGATATTACCCTTTTCAAATCCCATCTGTCCTATTGCTTCATAAATACTACGGATTATGACAGGGCTTGGTATAATCCGCACTGCATACAGGGCAGTCCTTGTTGTAATCGTACTGACCGCACTTATCGGTGCAGATACATACAGGTTCAGGCTCCGGAGTAGGTTCGGTTTCATCTTCACTCTCTCCCGACTCGCCGCCGGTCTCTCCACCTTCATCGCCGGAATCATCCCCTGTTTCACCATTGTCAGATGAATCTCCTGTGTTTCCGCTGTCAGATGGATCGTCTATTGTTGTTCCATCATCCTGTATGCTGTCCCCGGTATTACCCGCATCAGATGCATCACCATTGTCATTCCCGGATACATCCTCCTCCGCATATACCGGAGTTACCGTAGAGCTGTTCGCAAGAAAAGCCCCCACCGGCATTGCAAAAAGCATCACCGACAAGATCAGCGACGCTATGATCCTAACTGATAACTTTCTTTGCATTTTCGTTTATCTCCTTTTCATTTTCTGCATGATGAACCCCGCCATCATCAGGCGGGGTCTGTTTCAATTCCTTATCCCTTGCAGCTATCATGTCCGCAACCTCTTTTTCCGAAAGGCTGTTAAACAGTGCAAGCTGCTCAGGTGTTATATGTTTCTTTCTGATGATCTTCATCGCTTCCGCATCATCCGCTTCCTGTTCGAGTCTCGCCCAGTATTTCTCACGCTCGGTGTAATACTCTTTCTTCTCGGCGGCATGGATACGGTTTTT